>DASPRQ010000056.1:0-34268 GCA_035624355.1 Usitatibacter sp.
GCTCCTCGAGGACATCCACCTCTCGGGCGCGCGGGGCGTCCTCGTGAACATCACGGCGGGCCACTCCATGAAGCTCAAGGAGGTGCACGAGGTGATGAACACGATCCGCTCGTTCACCGCCGAGGACGCGACGGTGATCTACGGCAGCGTCATCGACGAGGCGATCGGCGATGCGTTGCGCGTGACGATCGTCGCGACGGGCCTGGGCGGGGCGGCGGCGCAGCGCCAGCCGGTGATGCAGGTGGTGCCGCGCACCGGCACGGACGATGCGGCGGGCGTGAACTACGAGGAGCTCGACCAGCCGACCGCGATCCGGCGCCGGCGCGACGTGACGATCGAGGCGATGCGCCACTCGGGCGTGGACATGCTCGACATCCCGGCCTTCCTGCGCAAGCAGGCGGACTGAAGCGGCGCGCCGCGAGGCGAGCGGCGTCCCGGCGCGTCTCCCGCCGGGATCGCCGGATTCACTCCGGGCGGGCCTACCGCGGGCCCGCCCCTTCCTTCCCGTCGGCCGGGCGCACGATCCGGCTGCCTTCCACGCGCACGCGGTCGCCCTCGGCGACCTCCGGCCGCGCATCGAGCAGCACCAACCGGTAGCGTCCATCGTCCAGGCGCACGATCACCTGCCATTGGGTGACCACGTTCGGCGCCTCCTTGCCGATGCTCACCGAGGAACCGGTGCTGGCCTTGCCCCCGCCGAGTGGAACCGAGGTCACGAATCCCGACGGCCGGCCGGCGTCCGCGGGCGAGGGCCGCAGCTCCTTCGAGACGGACCGTACCGAGGTCACCACGCCGCAGTCGGCGCACGCGGCGCCCGACGAAGGCGCAGGCGAAGGGACCGACGGGGCCTGCGCCCAGGCGCAGGCTGCGGCCGCCGCGACGGCGGCGAGGAGGATGGTCGTCGGGGACCGCATCGGCAAGGGCTCCGTGGTGGTTTCCGGGCGCCCATCCTAACCCGCCGTCCGCGCCCGGGTGGGGCCGGGCGGGCCGCAAAAACCCCCATCGGAAGCAAGACCATGATAAAATTCAACAATCGAAGCCGCCCGGGCGGCGCGCGATTCCCCCGATGATCCGCCAGCGAACCCTCAAGACCTCCGTGCGCGCCACCGGCGTGGGCCTTCATACCGGCCACAAGGTGACGATGGTGCTGCGTCCCGCGCCCATCGACACCGGCATCGTGTTCTGCCGCACCGACCTCGAGGGCAATCCCGCCATTCCCGCCCGCGCTCTCAACGTCTCGAATACGACGCTCGCGACCGTGATCGAGAAGGACGGGGCGCGCGTGTCCACGGTCGAGCACCTCATGGCGGCCTTCGCGGGCCTCGGCATCGACAACGCTTTCGTCGACCTCTCCGGCGAGGAAGTCCCGATCATGGACGGGAGCGCGGGGACGTTCGTCTTCCTGCTGCAATCGGCGGGCATCGAGGAGCAGGCGGCGGCCAAGCGCTACGTGCGCATCCTCGAGCCGGTCGAGGTCGAGCAGGGCGACAAGAAGGTCCGCCTCGAGCCGTTCAACGGCTTCAAGGTGGCCTTCTCGATCGAGTTCAGCCATCCGGTCTTCGACGCGGCGCGCTCGCGCGTGGAGGTGGACTTCGCGGAAACCTCGTTCGTCCGCGACGTCTCGCGCGCGCGCACGTTCGGCTTCACGCAGGAGGTCGAGATGATGCGCGAGAAGGGGCTCGCCCGCGGCGGATCCCTCGACAACGCGATCGTGGTGGACGACTTCCGCGTCCTCAACGCGGAGGGGCTGCGCATGGACGACGAGTTCGTGAAGCACAAGGCGCTCGACGCCGTCGGCGACCTCTACCTCCTCGGGCACCCGGTGATCGGCGCCTTCCTCGGACACAAGTCGGGCCACGCGCTCAACAACCAGCTGCTGCGCAAGCTCATCGCCCGCCGCAGCGCGTGGGAAGAAGTCACTTTCGACCGCGTCGAGGCGCTTCCGCGCGCCTTCGCGAAGCTCGCCCTCCAGCCGCAATAGCCAGGGCTTCCCTAGCGCCGGCGCCCGGAGATCCGCTGGAGGGCCTCCTTCAGCGGGGAGTCCGCAAGGCCGCGGGCGACCGTCTCGAGCTTCTCGCTGGGCAGCTCGCCGCGCGGCCGGACCGCCCGGGGAGCTGTGACGCGGTTCACTTGAACTTCGATGCGGATTGAATTAAGCTCCTGATCCACCGAGTGTTTCGGGGATCTTCGCGCCGTTTCACGCAACCCCTCGAGCAATCGGGGCGCGAGCTGCCGCAGGACCGCCGCGACGGGCCCGCTGGCCGCGCAGATAACGACAGTCGTTCCATCGATGGCGCACACCCGGCTCGCCTCGGCGAGCGGCGCGGGTGCGAGAGTCCTGTAGCGACGCTGCAGGCGCCTGATGAAAGCGAGCCGCGCGGCGAGCGGCTTCAGTTCGGTGCTGTCGCCGAGCAGCCTGGCGATGGGTTCGGGGGCCATGATGGGAAGCGGAGGGTTGGCGTGAACATTATTCTCGTTTCCGACAGTCTCGCGAAGAGCCGGTCGGTGACGCTGTCGCAGGGGCAGGTGCTGCTCATCGCTTTCGGCATCCTCGTCGCCGGGTTCCTGCTCGCCACGGTCACCTACGTCGTGACGATGCGGTTCGCGGTGGACCTGCGCAACCCCTACCTGCGCTCGCTCCTCGCCTCGCTGCACCAGGACGAGATGAAGCGCTCCGAGGCCCAGGTGAAGGAGAACCTCGACGCGCTCGCCGCCAAGGTGGGCGAGCTGCAGGCCCGGATCCTCCGCCTCGACGCCTTCGGCGAGCGCCTCGCCAAGGCGGTGGGCGTGAAGCAGGACGAGTTCCACTTCGACCAGAAGCCGGGGCAGGGCGGTCCCGCGGTCCTCCTGGACCACGACCTCACCGTGCCCGAGTTCCGGCAGATGCTCGACGAGATGTCGCGCGTCCTCGACGACCGCAGCGACAAGCTGGGCGTGCTCGATTCCTACCTGATGGACGACCGCCTCGCGCGCAAGACCATTCCCACCACGATGCCGGTGAAGGGCGGGTACTACTCCTCCAACTACGGCTACCGCATCGATCCCATCAACGGCCACACCGAGTTCCACACCGGCGTGGACATCATCGCCGCGCCGGGCACGCCGGTGATGGCGGCGGCGGGCGGCGTGGTGTCCCTGTCCACGGTTCTGCCGGAGTACGGCCGGGTGGTGGACGTCGACCACGACAACGGCCTCACCACCCGCTACGCGCACCTCTCGAAGAGCCTCGTGAAGGTGGGCGACGTGGTCATGAAGGGACAGGTGATCGCGCTGGTCGGCAACACCGGCCGCACGACCGGCCCGCACCTGCACTTCGAGGTGCGCGAGAACGGCATCCCCCTCAATCCCAACAAGTTCCTCGCCATCGGCAAGCGCGACGTGCTCGTGAGCGCTTCGGTGCGCCACTAGGGGCGGTCCCGCGGGCCTTGTCCCCCGCGCGGGCCGGCCCCATCTCACCGTATAATTGACCGCTTCCGGTCCTCCGCGGGCCGGTCGTCGCTTTCCTCGCTCTCCGTTCCCCGTGCTCAACACCGCTCTCAAGGCCATCTTCGGCAGCCGCAACGACCGCCTCCTCAAGCAGTACCGGAAGATCGTCGAGTCCGTGAACGCGCTCGAGCCCGCGGTGCAGAAGCTCACCGACGAGGCGCTCGCGGCGAAGACGCCGGAGCTGCGGCAGAAGGTGGCGCAGGGCGCGCCGCTCGAGGCCGTGCTGCCCGAGGCGTTCGCCGTGGTGCGCGAGGCCTCGAAGCGGGTGCTGGGCATGCGCCACTTCGACGTGCAGCTGGTGGGCGGCATCGCGCTGCATCAGGGCAAGATCGCGGAGATGCGCACCGGCGAGGGCAAGACGCTGGTGGCGACCCTCCCCTCTTACCTCAACGCCCTCGAGGGCAAGGGCGTGCACGTGGTGACCGTCAACGACTACCTCGCCCGGCGCGACGCCGAATGGATGGGGCGCATCCACCGCTTCCTCGGCCTCACCGTGGGCGTGGTCGTGCCGCAGATGGACCCGCTCGAGAAGCAGGCGTCGTACCGCGCCGACATCACCTACGGCACGAACAACGAGTTCGGCTTCGACTACCTGCGCGACAACATGGCCCCGGGCGTGGCCGACCGCTTCCAGCGCGGCCTCAACTACGCGATCGTGGACGAGGTGGACTCGATCCTCATCGACGAGGCGCGCACCCCGCTCATCATCTCCGGCCAGGCCGAGGACTCGACCGAGCTCTACCGGCGCATCAACCAGCTCGTGCCGCGCCTGAAGAAGCAGGACGACGAGAAGGGGCCCGGCGACTACTACGTCGACCTCAAGATGCACACGGTGACGCTTTCGGAGGAGGGCCACGAGCACGCCGAGGAGCTCATGACGAGCGCGGGGCTCCTCGCCGAAGGCGCGAGCCTGTACGACCCGTCGAACATCGTGCTCATGCACCACCTCCATGCGGGCATCCGCGCGCACGCGCTGTACCACCGGGACCAGCATTACGTCGTGCAGAACGACGAGGTGATCATCGTGGACGAGTTCACCGGGCGCATGATGCAGGGCCGGCGCTGGTCCGACGGCCTGCACCAGGCGGTCGAGGCGAAGGAGGACGTCCCGGTCAAGAGCGAGAGCCAGACGCTCGCCTCGATCACGTTCCAGAACTACTTCCGGCTGTACCGCAAGCTCGCCGGGATGACGGGAACCGCGGACACCGAGGCCTTCGAGTTCTCCACGATCTACAACCTCGAGACGGTGCTCATCCCGACGCACCGCCCGATGATCCGCAAGGACCTGAACGACCAGGTCTTCATCACCGCCAAGGAGAAGTACCAGGCGATCATCGACGACGTCAAGGAGCGCACCGCCCGGGGGCAGCCGATCCTGGTGGGCACCACGTCGGTGGAGAACTCGGAGCTCCTCTCGGGCATGCTCCAGAAGGACAGGATCCCGCACAACGTGCTCAACGCCAAGCAGCACGCGCGCGAGGCGGAGATCGTCGCGCAGGCGGGCCGCCCCGCGCAGGTCACGATCGCGACCAACATGGCCGGCCGCGGCACCGACATCGTCCTCGGCGGCAACCCCGATCCCGAGATCCAGCTCGTGAAGGGCGACGAGACGCTCGACTCGGCCGAGAAGGAGCGGCGCATCGCCGGGATCCGCGAGGCCTGGCAGAAGCTGCACAACGACGTGGTGGCCTCCGGGGGCCTGCACATCGTCGGCTCCGAGCGCCACGAGTCGCGCCGGATCGACAACCAGCTGCGGGGCCGCAGCGGCCGGCAGGGCGACCCGGGGAGCTCCCGGTTCTTCCTGTCCTTCGAGGACCCGCTGCTCAAGATCTTCGCCGGCGAGCGGCTGCAGGCGATCATGCGCTCCCTCAAGATCCCCGAGGGCGAGCCGATCGAGGCGCGCATGGTCACCCGCTCGATCGAGAACGCGCAGCGCAAGGTCGAGGCGCGCAACTTCGACATCCGCAAGCAGCTGCTCGAGTACGACGACGTGGCGAACGACCAGCGCAAGGTGATCTACGCCCAGAGGAACGAGCTGCTCGAGTCGCAGGACATCTCCGAGACCATCCGCTCGATCCGCGCCGACGTGCTCGCGGCGGCCGTGCAGGAGTTCGTCCCGCCGGGCAGCGTCGAGGAGCAGTGGGACGTGCCCGCGCTCGAGCGCAAGCTCGAGGCGGACTTCTTCGTCAAGGTGCCGCTCGCCGGCTGGGTCGAGGAGGACGAGTCCGCCGACGGGGAGACGATCGTCGAGCGGGTGGTCGGGGCGGCGGACCGGACGTACGAGGCGAAGTTCGCCCCGATCGAGGACCGCGAGGCCGTGCACCACTACGAGCGCGCGGTGATGCTGCAGTCGATCGACTCGCACTGGCGCGAGCACCTCGCCTCCCTCGACTACCTGCGCCAGGGCATCCACCTGCGCGGCTACGCCCAGAAGCAGCCGAAGCAGGAATACAAGCGCGAGGCCTTCGAGCTGTTCGGGGCGATGCTCGACTCGATCAAGCGCGAGGTGACGCGCCACCTGATGGCGGTGCAGATCCGCACGCAGGAGCAGGTGGAGGAGGCCGAGCGTCGCGCCGAGCAGGCCGCGCGCGCGGTGAGGAACGTGCAGTACCACCACTCCGACTACGACCCGGCGCTCGCCGAGGGCGGCGGCCCCTCGGAGGCGGCGGTGGCGGTCGCGACGGCCGCGGCGGCGAGCGCCGTGGCGCAGCAGCAGCCGATGATCCGCTCCACGCAGAAGATCGGGCGCAACGACCCCTGCCCGTGCGGCTCGGGGAAGAAGTACAAGCACTGCCACGGCCGCCTCGCGTAGCGGAAACCGGGGACGGACCCCGACTTCCGCCCCTCGCTCAGCGGCTCGCCAGCTGGCGGTGCACGAGCTTCGCGGCCGAGACGGCCGGAGCCATCAGGGCGTCCACGAAGGCGCCCGCCTCGCCCAGCATGAATTCCCGGAACGCGTGCGCCGCCGGCGACAGGCGCTTGTCGGCCCGGTGGACGAGGTACCAGCGGCGCACGATGGGAAGGTCCTCGACGTCGAGCACGGCGAGCGCGCCGGTCGCCACCTCGCGCGCGAGCGTGTGCAGCGAAAGCAGGCTGATCGCCATGCCCGCCATCACCGCCTGCTTGATGGTCTCGTTGCTGCTCATCACGAGCGTGGGCGAGAAAGGCACGTGATGCCTGGCGAAGAGCGCGTCGGTGAGGATGCGCGTTCCCGATCCGGGCTCGCGCGCGATGAAGGGCTCGTCGAGCAGGCTCTTCACCGGCAGGCGCCGCCGGCGCGCGAAGCGGTGGTCCGGGGGCGCCACGGCGACGTGCGGGTTGGGCGCGAAGGGCTCCGCGCGGGTCTCGATCTCGTCGGGCGGGCGCCCCATCACCGCGATGTCGATGTCGTCCAGGTCGAGGTGGCGCACCATGGCCTCCCGGTTGCAGACGTCGAGGCGCAGCTTCACGTCGGCGTGGCGGCGGCAGAATTCGGACAGGAGCCGCGGCGCGAAGTACTGCGCGGTGCTGATCACGGCCACCGTGAGCTGGCCGCCCCGCAGGCCCTTGAGCGCGGCGATCGCGTCCTCGGTGCTCTTGAGCTCCCGCTCCACCGCGAGGGCGGCGCGCAGGATCTCGCGCCCGGCCTCCGTGGGCCGGATGCGCCGGCCGGACCGCTCGAGCAGCGGCAGGCCGCACGAGGTCTCGAGCTGCTTCACCTGCAGGGAGACCGCCGGCTGCGACAGGTGGAGGGCCCGCGCCGCCCCGGAGAAGCCCTGCTCCGTCACGACGGCGGCGAATACCCGAAGCTGGCGGCGCGTGATGTGTCGCATGGCTCAGTATAAGAATTCCTGATCGTCTGTTCAATAAAAATAAACTTTCCTTTTTCCCCGGCGAAGCGCCAATCTCTGCCACGGGATCATCGAGGGCCGGGCGGGTGGAGGAGCCCGCCGGAAAGCGAGGAAAAGCCATGGCCGGACGCAACTTCCTGTTCGTTCCAGGACCCACCAACGTTCCCGACCGCATCCTGCGGTCCATGATGGTGGCGATGGAGGACCATCGCTCGAGCGCCTTCCCGGCCCTCACGCGCGACCTCTTCCCGCAGCTCAAGCGCGTCTTCCAATGCGAGGAAGGAGAGGTGTTCGTCTTTCCCGCCACCGGCACCGGGGCGTGGGAGGCCTCGCTCGCCAACACGCTCTCGCCCGGCGACCGCGTGCTCGCGCCGCGCTTCGGCCAGTTCAGCCACCTCTGGATCGACATGATGCAGCGCCTCGGGCTCGACGTGGAGGTGATCGACGTCGAGTGGGGCGCGGGCGCTCCCGAGGACCGCATCGCCGCGGCCCTGAAGGCCGACCGCGAGCACCGCATCAAGGGCGTGATGGTGGTCCACAACGAGACCGCCACCGGCGTGACGAGCGACGTCGCGGGGGTGCGCCGCGCGATGGACGAGGCGGGCCATCCGGCGCTGCTCTACGTGGACGCCGTGAGCTCGCTTGCGAGCATCGACTTCCGCTTCAGCGAGTGGCGCGTGGACCTCGCGGTCACCGGATCGCAGAAGGGGCTCATGATGCCCGCGGGGCTGGGCATCGTGTGCGCAGGCCCGCGCGCCCTCGAGGCCGAGCGCCGGGCCCGCCTCGCGCGCGTGTTCTTCAGCTTCGCCGACATGCGGCGCGCGAACGTGGACGGCTACTTCCCGTACACGCCGTCCCTGCCCCTGCTCCACGGGCTGCGCGAGTCCCTCGCGATGCTCTTCGAGGAGGGGCTTGCGAACGTCTTCGCGCGCCACGCGCGCCTCGCCGGCGGCGTGCGCGACGCGGTCGCCGCGTGGGGACTGGCGACCTGCTGCCGCGCCTCGCGCTGGCACTCGAATACCGTCACCGCGGTCGTGGTCCCGCCGCACGTGAACGCGGCGCACGTGATCGACACGGCGTTCCGCCGCTACGACCTCGCCCTCGGCGCGGGGCTGTCGAAGGTGGCGGGCAAGGTCTTCCGCATCGGCCACCTCGGCGACCTGAACGAGCTCATGCTGCTCGGGGCGCTCGCTGGCGTCGAGATGGCGATGCTCGACTGCGGGGTCGAGATCGAGGCGGGCCGCGGCGTGGCGGCGGCCGAGGCCGCGTGGCGCCGCGCGCGCTCCGCCCAGCCGGAAGCCGTGTCGCTCGCCGCCTGAGTCGCGGCTCCGGGCGCCCCCCGGGCCGCGGCCCGGGCCCGTGTAGAATCGCGCCATCGACCCGGCGCGCCGGCCGCGCGCCGGCCCCTTCCGCGCGCATTGCCCACGATGGCCGTCAACCTCGAGCCGCCGCGAGCCCAAGACCTGCTTCCCGTTGCCGGCCTGCGCCTCGGGACCGCGCGCGCCGGAATCCGCAAGCCGAACCGCCGCGACCTGCTCATCGCGGCCCTCGACGAGGGCACGCGCGTGGCGGGCGTGTTCACGCGCAACCGCTTCCGCGCCGCGCCCGTGCTCGTGTGCGAGGAGCACCTCGCGGCGGGGCTCCCGATCCGCGCGATCGTGGTGAACACGGGTGTGGCGAACGCGGGCACGGGCGAGGCGGGCATTGCGAGCGCGAAGACCGTGTGCGCCGCGACCGCGGGCGCGCTGGGCGTCGGGACGGCGCAGGTGCTTCCGCTCTCGACGGGCGTGATCATGGAGCCGCTGCCGGTGGAGCGCATCGAGCGCGCGATCCCGGAGTGCGTCGCCGACCTCGCGGCGGGCCGCTGGGCCGAGGCGGCCGAGGCGATCATGACGACCGACACCGTCCCCAAGGCCGTCTCGCGGCGCGTCGTCATCGATGGCCGCGCGATCGCGGTCACCGGCATCGCGAAGGGCGCGGGCATGATCCAGCCGAACATGGCGACCATGCTCGCGATCGTCGCGACCGACGCCGCGGTGGGCCCGGACGCGCTCCAGTACCTCGCGCGGCGCGTCGCGAACCGGTCCTTCAACGCGATCACGATCGACGGGGACACGTCCACCAACGACACGCTGCTCGTCGTCTCCACGGGGCGGGCGGGCAATCCCGAGATCGTGGGGGAGGGCACGGCGGAGTTCGCGAAGCTCTCCGGCGCCGTGGTCGAGGTGGCCCAGCTTCTCGCGCAGGCGATCGTGCGCGACGGCGAGGGGGCGACCAAGTTCATCACCATCACCGTAGACGAGGGGGCGAGCCGGGAGGAGTGCTTCCGGGTCGCCAAGGCGATCGCCCATTCGCCGCTCGTGAAGACGGCCTTCTTCGCCTCGGACCCGAACCTCGGGCGCATCCTCGCCGCCGTGGGCAACGCCGGGATCGCGGACCTCGATCCCGCGCGCGTGGGCCTGCAGCTGGGCGACGTGGTGGTGGTCGAGGGCGGCTCGCGCGCGGTTTCCTACACCGAGGCCCAGGGGCAGCGCGTCATGAAGCCCGCGGAGATCGCGGTGCGGCTGACCCTCGGCCGCGGCGACGAGACCGCGACCGTGTGGACCTGCGACCTGTCCTACGACTACGTGAAGATCAACGCCGACTACCGCAGCTAGAGGCCCGCGCCATGGACGAATCGCGACCCCCGGCGCCGCCCCTGGAGCGCTACTACGCGAAGCGCGCCGCCGTCTACGAGCAGGTCTACGACAAGCCCGAGCGCCAGCACGAGCTCGAGTGGCTGCGCCGGCGCGTGCCCGAGATCTTCCGCGGCCGCGCCGTGCTCGAGGTGGCGTGCGGGACGGGCTACTGGACGCAGTTCATCGCGCGCACGGCCGCGCGCGTGCACGCCTGCGACATCAACGAGGCCGTGCTCGAGATCGCGCGCGAGAAGCCGATCCCGCCCGGCCGCGTCGCGTTCTTCAAGGCCGACGCGGTGAGGCTCGAAGGCGCGCCCTCGGGCTGCGACGCGGCGTTCGCGGGCTTCTGGTGGTCGCACGTGAGGAAGAGCGATATCGCCCGCTTCGTCGCGAGCCTCGCCGCGAAGCTCGCGCCCGGCGCCGTGGTCGCCATCCTCGACAACCGCTACGTCGAAGGCAGCTCGACGGCGATCTCGCGGCGCGACTCCGAGGGCAACACCTACCAGATCCGCGCGCTGCCGAACGGCGAGCAGCAGGAGGTGCTCAAGAACTTCCCGGCCGCCAGGGAGCTCGCCGAGGCGGTGCGGCCGGTGGCGCGGGAGGCGCACCTGGAGACGCTCACTTACTACTGGCTGCTCGTGTTCACCCTCCGATGAGCGACGAGCTCAAGCGCATCGCCGACCGCCTCGAGGGCCTTCTCGAGCGGATCGACCGCCTCATGCCGCCGGGGGCGGGCGGCCCGGACTGGAAGGCCTCGACCGCCTTCCGCTGGCGCAAGCACGCGCGCGGCGGCTGGCTCGAGGTGGTTCGCCACCCGCACACGATCCGCTTCTCGGACCTGAAGGACGTCGACGAGCAGAAGCGGCGGCTGCGCGAGAACACCGCGCAGTTCGTGGCGGAGCGGCCCGCGAACAACGTGCTCCTCACGGGCGCGCGCGGCACCGGCAAGAGCTCGCTCGTGAAGGCCGCGCTCGCCGAGTTCGCGCCCAAGGGGCTGCGGCTGATCGAGGTCGACAAGCGCGACCTGGTGGACCTTCCCGAGATCGTGGACCTCGTCGCGGACCGGCGCGAGCGCTTCATCCTGTTCTGCGACGACCTCTCCTTCGAGGCCTCCGACGCGGGCTACAAGTCGCTCAAGGTCGCCCTCGACGGCTCCATCGCGGGCTCGGCCGACAACCTGCTCATCTACGCCACCTCCAACCGGCGCCACCTGATGCCCGAGTTCATGGACGAGAACCTCGAGGCGAAGCACGTGGGCGGCCAGATCCACCCCGGCGAGACGACCGAGGAGAAGATCTCGCTCTCGGAGCGCTTCGGACTGTGGCTCTCGTTCTATCCCTTCGACCAGGAGCAGTACCTGCACATCGCGGACCACTGGGTCGAGCGCCTGGGCGGCCGGCCCGACGAGGAGTCGCGCAAGGCCGCGCTCCTCTGGGCGCTCGAGCGCGGCTTCCGCAGCGGGCGCGTCGCGTGGCAGTTCGCGCGCGACTGGGTGGGCAGGCAGAAGACGGGATCCGCCGATAAACGACGATGAACGCGGGACACCCGGGCGCCGACATGGGGAGACGCGGAGCGTCGAGCGCCAGCCGCCCAAGAGTGGAGCCGGCGCTTGGCTGAGGGGAAGATCACCGAGGTCGCCGCGGCAGTGATCGAGCGCCCCGGCGAGTTCCTCCTCGCGCAGCGCCCCGCGGGCAAGCCCTATCCCGGCTACTGGGAATTCCCGGGCGGCAAGATCGAGCCCGGCGAGGACGCGGCCGCGGCGCTCGGGCGCGAGCTCCGCGAGGAGCTCGGTATCGTGGTGCGCGAGGCCGCGCCCTGGATCACGCGCGTCTACGCCTACACGCACGCGACGGTGCGCCTGCACTTCTTCCGGGTCGGCCGCTGGCAGGGGGAGCCGCAGCCGCTCGAGGATCAGGCGATCGCCTGGCAGCGCATCGGGGCGCCGGACGTGAGCCCGATGCTTCCCGCCAACGCGCCCGTTCTCGCGGCGCTCGCGCTTCCGGCGGTGATGGTGATCTCGAGCGCGGAGGCTCTCGGCATCGACGCGTGGATCGAGCGGCTCGCCGCGCGCGTGGCCGGGGAGCGGCTGCTGGTGCAGGTGCGCGAGAAGTCGATGCCGCGCCAGCGCATCCAGCACCTCGTCTCGCGGGCGCTCGCTCGCACGCAGCCCGCGGGTTCGCGCCTCGTGGTGAACAGCGACTGCGGCGACTTCCCGCAGGCCGACGGCGTGCACCTCACTTCGCGCGCGCTCATGCGGGCCGCGGGCCGTCCTGGCGCGGCGCTCGCCGGCGCCTCCTGCCACGACGACGCCGAGCTCGAGCAGGCCGCGCGCCTCGGCCTCGACTACGCGGTGCTCGGACCCGTGAATCCCACCGCCTCGCACCCCGGCGCGACGCCCCTCGGATGGCAGCGTTTCGCCGAGCTCGCGGCCAATCGTCCCATGCCGGTGTATGCCATCGGCGGACTTGCCCGCGCCGACCTCCCCGAGGCACGCCGCCGCGGCGCCCACGGCGTGGCGCTGCTCAGCGCGGCTTTCGAGTAGGCGGCCGGCCGGCGCCGAAGAGGGCGGCGATCATGCGTCGCGGCCGAGGAGCGGTCGCACGTCAAGGCGCTCGGCGAGCTCGCGCGGATCGGGCGGGTCGCCCCACGGCAGGCGCCCGAGGAGCGGCGCGCGCAGCCTCGCGCGCAGCGCCGCGACGTTCTCGTCGGGCACGGCCATCGCGGGATCGACCTCGTTGGCGATCCACCCCGCGAGCGCGAGACCCGCGCCTTCGATCGCGCGCGCCGTGAGGAGAGCGTGGTTGAGGCAGCCCAGCCGCAATCCCACCACGAGCACGACCGGCAGTCCCACCGCGCGCGCGAGATCCGCCGTGTCGAGCGCGTCGCCGAGCGGCACCAGGAAGCCGCCCACGCCTTCGACGACCAGGAACCGGCCGCCCGGGGACGCGGCCTCGAGCGCTGCGAGGACGGGCTCGAGCTTGATGCGCCGTCCCTCGCGCGCCGCGGCGATGTGCGGCGCCATGGGCTCGGCGAGCAGCACCGGGGTCACGCGGTCGATGTCGTCGAGGGCGAGCCCCGCCGCGTCCATGAGGGCGACGCTGTCCTCGTTGACCCGCAGGCCCGAGCGCTCCACCGCACCCGCGGCAACGGGCTTCATCGGCGCCACGCGCTCGCCGGCTGAGCGCAGCGCATGGATCAACGCGCAAGCCGCGATTGTCTTGCCCACGCCCGTGTCGGTGCCGGTGACGAAGACGCCGCGCCTCATCGGCGGCCCCGGGGCTCGAAGGCGATCACGTGGCGGCCGTCGGCGATGCGCTTCGGCGCCTCCTTCCACGCATGCCCGTAGACCACCTCGAACGTGGCGGGCAGCGCGTCTCCCCGGCGCTCGCCCTCGTAGCGCTCGGCCATGCGCCGCCAGCGTGCCCGGCCGCCGAGGGAGCGCGGGCGGCCGGGCAGCACGTTGCGCCCGCCGCCCGCCCTGAGGTCGCGCGCCAGGGCCTCGACGCTCGAGTACTCGAGCCGGATCATCTCCATCTCCATGACCGGATCGGCGAAGCCCGCGGCCACCAGCGCGTCGCCGAGGTCGTGCATGTCGACGAACGCGTTCACGTGATCGGCATCGTCGGCCGCCGCGAACGCCGCCCGCAGCTCCTTGAGCGTGTCGGGACCGCAGGTCGAGAAGAGGAAGAGGCCGCCCACCTCGAGCACGCGCGCGACCTCCGCGAACACCTTCGCCGCGTCGCACCACTGGAGCATGAGGTTGGAGAACGCGAGCTGCGCGCAGCCCGCCGCGAGGGGAAGGCGCTCGGCGTCGGCGCACGCGAGGAGCGGAGCGGAGCGGCCGATCACGCGCCGCCACCACGAGGCGCGCCGGCGCGCCTCGAGCAGCATCGGCCGGGCCGCGTCGATCCCGACGAGCTGCGCGCGCGGAAAGCGCTCGCGCAGCCCGCCGAAGGCGAGCCCGGTGCCGCAGCCCAGGTCGATCGCGCGCGCCGGGTCGATGCGCATGGGCTCGAGGTGCTGCAGGAGCCGCGATGCGACTTCGCCCTGCAGGACGGCGTGGCGGTCGTAGGCGGCGGCCGCGCGGCCGAAGGAGCGCCGCACCGCGCGCTTGTCGGGAACGCCGCCTTCGGGCACGGCGCGCCCCCTCAGCCGAGCGATTGGGCGAGCGCGCGCGCGAGCCGCTCGACGTCGTCGCGCTCGTGGCCCGCGGACAGCGAAACACGCAGGCGCGAGGTCCCCTGCGGCACCGTGGGCGGCCGGATCGCGGGGACGAGGAAGCCGCGCTCGAGGAGGCGCGCCGAGACCTCGAGGGCGCGGGCCGCCTCCCCCAGGATGATGGGCTGGATCGCGGTATCCGACGGCAGGACCGGCACCCCGAGCCCGGCGCATGCCGCGCGGAACTCGCCGATGCGGCTGCGCAGCCGGGCGACGAGGGCAGGATCGCGCTCGACCCGATCGAGCGCCGCGCAGGCCGCTGCCGCCAGCAGGGGCGGAAGCGCCGTGGAAAAGACGTACGTGCGTGCGCGCTGCAGCAGCCACTCGATCGTGTCGGGGGCGCCGCCCACGAACGCGCCGTAGCCGCCCAGGGCCTTGCCGAGCGTCGCCATGTAGACCATGCGCGGCGAGGCGAGGCCGAAGTGCTCGAGGCTCCCGCGGCCGCACGCGCCCAGCACGCCGATGCCGTGGGCGTCGTCGACCACGAGCCAGGCGTCGTGGCGCTCGCACAGCGCGAGCATCTCCGGCAGGGGCGCCACGTCCCCGTCCATGCTGAAGACCGCGTCGGTGGCCACGATGCGCACTACCGCCTTCGACGCCTCGAGGGCACGCCCGAGCGCGGCGATGTCCACGTGTGCGTAGCGCGTGTAGACGGAGCGCGACAGGCGCGCGCCGTCGTGCAGGCAGGCGTGATTGAGCCGGTCGCCGAAGATCTCCGCCTCGGGGCCGCCCAGCACCGTGAGGATCCCGATGTTGGCGGCGTAACCGCTTCCGAAGAGCAGCGCGCGCGGCAGCCCGCAGAAAGCGGCGAAGCGCCGCTCGGCATCCTCGTGCGCGCGCAGGTGCCCGCTCACCAGGGGCGAAGCGCCGGAGCCGGTGCCGAATTCGTCGAGGCTGCGGTGCACGGCTCGGGCGAGCCCCGGATCGTTCGCGAGGCCCAGATAGTCGTTGCTCGAGAAGTTCACGAGCTCGCGCCCGTCCAGGCGCACGCGCGGGCCCTGGGGCGAATCGAGCACGCGGCGCGTGCGGCGCAGGTCGTCGCGCTCGAGCGCGGCCAGCTTTCCGGCGAGCCCGTCCACCGACGCGGCCATGGGCCTCAGGCGGGATCGAGGCCGAGCGCCGCGAGGAGCGCGTCGTCGCGCTCGACGTCGGGATTGCCCGTCGTGAGCAGCTTCTCGCCGTAGAAGATCGAGTTGGCCCCCGCGAAGAAGCACAGCGCCTGCACCGCCTCGCCCATCGCCGCGCGGCCGGCGGACAGGCGCACGACGCTCGCGGGCATCAGGATGCGCGCGACCGCGACGGTGCGCACGAACTCCATCCACGACAGCTTCTCGCTGCCGTCGAGCGGAGTGCCTTCGACCTGCACGAGGTCGTTGACGGGAACCGACTCGGGCTGCGGATCGAGGCTCGCGAGTTGCGCGAGCAGCCCCGCGCGGCCCGCGCGCGATTCGCCCAGCCCGACGATGCCGCCGCAGCACACCTTGAGTCCCGCGGAACGCACGCGCCCGAGCGTGTCGAGGCGGTCCTGGTAGTCGCGCGTGGTGATCACGCGGCCGTAGAACTCCGGCGCGGTGTCGAGGTTGTGGTTGTAGTAGTCGAGCCCGGCCTCGCGCAGCTGCTCGGCCTGGCCGTCGCGCAGCATCCCGAGCGTGCAGCAGGTCTCGAGGCCGAGCGACTTCACGCCGCGCACCATGTCGAGCACGGGGGCGAGGTCGCGCGCCTTCGGCCCGCGCCACGCCGCGCCCATGCAGAATCGGGTAGCGCCGTGCGCTTTCGCGATGCGCGCCGCTTCGAGCACCTCATCGAGCGGGAGGAGGTCCTGGCTCTCCACCCCCGTGTGATAGCGTGCCGCCTGCGGGCAGTAGCCGCAGTCCTCGGGGCACCCCCCCGTCTTGATCGACAGCAGCGTCGAGCGCTGGATGCGCCGCGGATCGAAGCGCGCGCGATGGACGGTATGCGCCTGGTAGAGCAGCTCGTTGAAGGGAAGCGCGTATAGATGGAGCGCGCGGGCGCGCAGCTCCTCGACGCGGGGGTCGGGGGCCTGGGCGGGATGGAAGGCGACGGTATCCACGAGCTCCTCTTGCAAGGCTCTGATTGTTCTGACTGTTTCGTGAGATGTCAAATTTCTTCCGGGTTGGAGCCTTGCAGCTGCCTCATTTTTCATCACTGCCGTCCGTGTGGGCGGAGGACTGCGTCCTGTGTCTGGCCCCCGCCGGAGAGGGGCTCGTGTGCCCGGAATGCCGTGCGAGGCTTCCGGCGGCCCGGCGCGCCTGTCCTGGCTGCGCCCTGGCAACGGCCGCGGACGGCCTCTGCGCAGGTTGTCGCACCCGGCCCTTCGCATTCGATGCCGCGCTGGCGCGCTTCGAGTACCGCTTCCCCGTGGACCGCCTGGTCCAGCGCTTCAAGTACGCCGGGGACCTCGCCGTGGGACGCTGGCTCGCCGACGAGCTCGCCATGCGCGTGGGGCCGGAGCCGCGGCCGGACCTGCTCGTCGCGCCGCCGCTCGCGCCGGCGCGGCTGCGCGAGCGCGGCTTCAACCAGGCGCTCGAGGTGGCGCGGCAAATAGGGCGGCGCATCGGCGTTCGCACGTCGGCGACCGGCCTGCGTCGTCTCCGCGAGACTCCCCCGCAGGAGGGCCTCACGCGCCGGGAGCGTCGGGCGAACCTGCGCGGGGCCTTCGGTTGCGACCTCGCGCTCGGCGGGGCGCACGTGGCGATCGTCGACGACGTGGTCACCACCGGGGCGACGGCCGACGCCCTCGCCCGGGTGCTCAAGGCCCGGGGCGCCGGGCACGTCGCGGTGTGGGCGCTCGCTCGCGCGCCGGAGCCCGCCGAGCGCTAACCGCGTGTTCGACGTCGTCCTGTTCCGGCCCGAGATCCCGCCGAATGCCGGCAACGTGATCCGCCTCTGCGCCAACGCCGGCGCCCGGCTCCACCTCGTGGAGCCGCTGGGGTTCTCGATGGACGACCGGCAGCTGCGCCGCGCGGGACTCGACTACCGCGAGCTCGCCACGGTGGTCGTGCATCGCGACTGGGATGCATGCCTCGCGGCCCTCGCCGGCCGGCGCCTCTTCGCGGTTTCGGCGCGCGGGACCGTGCCCTACGCGGAGGTCGCCTATGCGGCCGGGGACGCGTTCGTCTTCGGCGCCGAAACCGCGGGACTCCCCGACGAGATCCTCTCCGCATTTCCCGAGCAGCGCCGCCTGAGGCTGCCCATGCGCTCCGGCAACCGGAGCCTCAACCTTTCCAACGCCGTGGCGGTGGTGGTCTACGAGGCCTGGCGCCAGCGCGGCTTTGCCGGCGGAGCCTGAATCCCGACGAGCGGCCGCTTCAGAGCCACGAACGGCAGCTCTGTTACGGCGCGGTTACCGCTGAAATCCCGCGGCCGACGAAAATCCAGTCAAAACAGGGGCTTCTGTGCGGAACTTCACAGCTTTCGGAGGGCTGCGCGCGCCTAATGGGCACCGTAGCAAAGGCCCCCAAGGCCGCATCCGACCAACTTTGTGAAGGAGTTCCCCAATGAAAACCAAGATCCTGAAAGCGGCGCTGGCGATGAGTCTCGGTGCGTCCCTCTCCGCAGCGCTTCCGGCGCATGCCGAATCGACGACGGTCACCGGCGGCGGCGCGCTCAGCGCTCCCGCGCACCTCGATTTCTCGATCGTGATCCCCCGCTTCCTCACGTTCCGCGTGGGTACGGTGGGCGCGACGATCGACCAGATCACGTTTACCGTGCCGGCGGCCAACGTCGGTAACGCCACCCCGGTCGCGGGCACGGGCGGCGACGCCGGCGGCGGCTCGGCGGCGAACGTCTCGGTCCTCGGCAACGGCGGCCAGATCACGATCACGGAGAGCAACAACGGCACCGGCACCGGTCTGCAGCACGCGACCCTGGCCGACACCATCAGCTACTCCCAGATCACGACGACTTCGAGCGACACCACGAACCTGCAGCGTCCGGTCCTTTCGGACGCGGGCGGCAACACGAGCCAGCCGGTGCTGAACGCCGGCAACGTGACGAACCGCTCGGCGGTGTGGACCTACGCGTACGCGAACAGCAACGTCGTCTCGGCCGGTACCTACGGTACGAGCGCCAAGGGTGGCCGCGTCACGTATACTGCCTCCATGCCGTAAGCGCTGCATCGGCGATCAGGACCATCGGAAGGCCGGGGCAGCGCGAGCGCTCCGGCCTTTTTCATGCCATGAAGATATCGCACCTCGCCATCGCCGCCGCCCTCGCGGCCTGCGGCGCGCACGCGGCCACGGTCGTGATCGGCAACGGCGGCGGCCGCCTGATTCTCCAGATCGGCAGCACGAACGCCACGATCAACACGGTCAACTTCAGCGTGCCGGGCACATCGGTGGGCAACGGGACGGCGGTCACGAGCACGAACGTCACGCCCGCGAGCCCGACCTGCCCCGCGAACACGGTGCTGATCGACGCCCAGGCGCGCTCGACCGCCGGAAACCCGCGGACGGCGACGCTGTCGGTCAATTCCTCCACGCCGCTCACTTCCGGCGGATTCCAGATCCCGTTCACGCAGGTGTCCTGGACCTCGAGCACCCCTGGCGGGGGTCCCAACGGCTGCCTGAACGCGCCCGTGACGATTCCCTCGGGCACGTTCACCGGAGCCGCGGGCCAGGCGCTCATCACCTTCACCACATCGCGCCGCGCCTGCATCTGCGCGCAGTTCAGCTACCTCAACCAGAACGTCGTCTCCGCGGGCACGTACACCGGCCAGGTGACGTACACCCTGGCGATGCCCTGATGCGCGCGGCGCTGGTCCTCGCGGCGGGCCTCGCGATGTGCAGCGCGGCTGCGGCCTCGACCCGCCTCGACGACTCGCTCTCGCCGCGCCAGCGCGTCGAGACCACCACCCGGTGGCTCTACGACGGCGTGGGCGACTGGACCGAGGACCAGATGAACGCCCTGGTCGCCGAGGTGCACGCGATGGAGTTCCGCCTGCGCACGGCGCCCTACGTGGGCAAGACCGCGGAGATCTATCTCTCCATTCCGCAGAACGTGAGCGGGCTGCGGGTCCCGACGGCCATGCGCGTGGAATGGACCACGCGGGGGCTGTTCGCGCCCGGCTCGGTCACTCCGGGGAACCGTGCGCTGGTCTATCGCGGTAAGATTACCGAGCCCGTGATGTCGGATTACTTCGACTTCAGGATCTTCCTCGACGCACGAACCTCGGAGCGAGGCATTGAGTTCGACCCGGTCTTCGAGATCGACCTCGTGGCGCCGTAGCTGGCTCGCCGCGGCGCCGGCGCTCGCGCTGCTCTTCGCCGCCTCCGACGCTTCCCCCTTCGCCGGGATCGTGAGCCCGCCGCGCTTCGAGCTGAAGGCGAAGCCGGGCGAGGTCGTGCGCCAGGTGCTGGAGATCGGCAACGACACGGCGGTCGCCGACGAGTTCGCCGTGTCCACGGCCGACTGGTTCCTGAACGAGAAGGGGGGCGTCGAGTTCCGGGAGCCGCTGCAGGAGGGAAGCTGCCGCCCCTGGGTGCGCATCGAGCGGCGCACGGTGCGCATGCTGCCGCGCGCCGTGCGCAAGTTCCGCTTCGAGGTCCACATCCCGCCCGACGCGAAGCCCACCGAATGCCGCTTCGCGATCATGGTCGAGAAGGCCAGCGAGACGATGCCCGAGATCAGCACGGGGAACATCCAGTTTCCCCTGGAGGGGCGCATCGGCGTGATCGTGTACGTGGCGGTGGGCGACGTCGTGCCGAAGCTCGACTTCCAGGGCATCGGCCTCAAGAGCTTCAACGGGCGCCTCACGCCCGCGGCGACCTTCCACAACTCCGGCAACTCCCACGGGCGGCCGGAAGGGATCCTCGACGGCAAGGACGCCGCCGGCAAGTCCTACGAGTTCATCGTGTCGCCGTTCCCCATCCTGCCGGGCGAGACCCGCGCGGTCGCGCTCTGGGCGCAGGAGGGCCCGGACAAGAAGGCTCCGGAGATCCGCTATCCCCTGCGCCTGCGCGGGCGCATCGAGTGGGACGGCGGCAGGCAGGACATCGACGCGACGGTCACGGAGAACGAGACGGTCAAGGCCGGATCTTCGTGAGCGGGATGTCGACCACCGCCTCGCCGCGCAGCGGCACGGTGGCGACCAGCGGATGGTCCTCGTCGACCGTCCACGGGAGGGGCAGCGCCTCGTTGAGGATGCGCAGCCCGTGGCTGCCGGGCGTCACCACCGAATACGAGAACCGCCCCTGGGAGTCGGTCGTCGTCGGGAAGCGCCCGTCGAGGTAGATCGTCACGTTCGGCGCGCCGCGCTCCGTGGGCTGCCGCACGCCGTCGCCGTTCTCGTCGTAGAACACCACCCCCGAGAGCCGGCCGCCCCCGGCTCCGCCGCGCAGCCCGAGCGCCTGGTACGGCACTCCGGAAGATTCCTCGTAGCGGATGCCGATCTGGAAGCGCTTGTCGTGCTGGGTGGCCGTGACCTCCCCCGCGCCGGGAAGGGCCGGAAGCACGTCGAACGTGGTGACGCTGAGCTGCGCCATCGCGAGCCAGTGGGTCGCGAAGGGCCACGTCGCCGATGCGCTCACGTTCACGTTGTTCTCGGCGCCGTTCGCTCCCTCCACGCGGCCGTATACCACGCTCGCGTCCCAGTACGCGCCGTTGTAGAGCGATCCGCGGCCCGACAGGCCGGCGCTCGAGCGGTTGGTGCGCGCGCCCAGCGAGTTCTCGCGCGAATAGTTGACCGTCGAGGTGAGGACGACGGGGCCCCAGGAAGGCCACTCCTGGCTCCAGGAGGCGGTGTCGATCGTGTCGTTCGGCGTCTCCGTGGCGGTGGCGCGGTACGCACTGAGGTCGAGACGGCTCACGCCGAGCGAGCCGTTCCAGGCGGCGTACGCATCGGCCGTGAGCGCCGAGCCCCGCGGGGAGCTCGAGAAGCGCGTGTGCGCAAGCTCGTAGGTGAGGCCCCCGCCGACCGTGAGGTTGCGGTCGATGCGCAGCGAGAACGTGCCGTAGGCGGTGCCGGAGCTCGTCGCGGAGCGGCTGGGGTCGTCGCGGATGTTGGTCTGGCTGCCTTCCAGCCCTCCCGACACGGTGTAGCGCAGGAGGCGGTAGTCGCCGCGCCAGTACGCGCCGCGCTGGTCGTTCGCGAGCGGCGAATCGCCCCAATTGAGCCCTGGGTCGAGATCGTAGAGGCCGAAGCGATGGCGCATGAAGCCGGTCGTGATGTCGCCGTCGAACCACCCGCCGAAGTGCGAATCGCTGTCGACCACGACCTCGGCCTTGTGGTGCACGAGGGCGCCGAACGAGCCGTACTCGGCGGCGAGCGCGGCGGCCTGGTGATCGGGCACCTGCGGGTTGCCCTCCAGCGCGATCGCCTGGCCGCCCACGGCCCAGGGGCCGCTGCGCCGCTCGTAGCCGAAGCCGCCGACGTCGCCCGGCGTGCTCTGGAAGGTCTGCACCGCGGAGCCCTCCAGGCGCCCGAGGCGGCCGCCGTAGGCCATGAAGGTCTGCCGCCCGTCGGTGATCACCGAGCTCGCACCGCCGAAGAGCGACGTGGGAAGGAAGATGCGATACGAGGAGTTCACGATGCCGGGCGGCGTCCTCGCCACCCCGAGCGTGGAGCTCGCGAGCCAGCCGCGCACGAGCGGGAAGTCCTCCTGGTACAGCGTGAAGCGCCCGCCGTCCGGCCGGCTCACCGAGAGGTCGCCGGGCGCGAGCTGCGTATGGCGGATCGCCGCGTCGAGGTAGAAGTCGCCGTAGTTGAGCGTCTCGCGGCGCATGCTGACGGCCACGCCCTGCTCCAGCGTGTGGCCGCCGCCGGGCGGCTCGCGCTCTTCGGCCCGGTATTCCGCGGACAGATAGCGCTGGCCCGGGGCGAGCGCGGCCTCTTCCGCTGGGATGGCGGCTTCCGATTCCGGCGCGGCGCCTTCGATGAGCTGATCGACGTACGGCGCGGGTGCGGCAGGGGCGGGCCGCTTCACGGGAGCGCCGGACGCAAACTCGGGCGCGGGAACCGTGGTCGCGGGCGGGGCCGCGGCCGTCGATGGGGGCGCCGGTTTCGCCGGCGCCGCGGCCTGCTTCGGTCCGGGCGCGGGGATCGCGCCGTGCGCGCGCTCCTCGGGCGGAATCTCGAGCCGCGCGCCGGGAATCAGCCGGTCGGCCTCGCCGTGGACGAATGCGTGGGGATTGAGCTCGAAGAGCCGCTTGCTGAGCCGCCCCTCGGCGTGGCGATCATGGGGATGGAACTGGCGCGCGATGAGCCGCAGGTGCTCCCCGGGGGCGACGATCCAGTACCCGCTCTCGCGCGCCTCGTGCAGCATGCGGGCGCGCGCCTCCAGCACGGCCTGTCTCGAGGGAGAGACGTCCTTCGCCGCGAGCGGGGTCGCTGCGGCCAGGGCCGTGAAGAGCGCCCCGATGAGCCGGGCCATCCTTCGCGGCATGCTTGGGCGCGGGATCTGCGCCTGCGGCGTCGGCACGATGCCGCATTATAGCGATGCCCCCCGGCATGGAAACCCCTATTCCGCGCGCGTCTCGCGGGCAAGGAGGGCCTGCACGGCGGCCATGGGCGCGCGGCCCTCGAAGAGCACCGCACACACCGCCTCGGTGATCGGCATGTCCACGCCGTGGCGCCGGGCAAGCTCGCGGGCGGCGCGCGCCGAGGGCACGCCCTCCGCGACGTGGCCCAGCTCGGCGACGACGCGCTCCACCGGCGCGCCGGCCGCGATGCGCAAGCCCACGGTGCGGTTGCGCGACAGCTCGCCGGTCGCCGTGAGCACGAGGTCGCCCAGGCCCGTGAGCCCCATGAACGTGTCGGGCTCGCCGCCCATGCGCACGCCGAGCCGCGCCATCTCGGCGAGGCCCCGCGTGATGAGCGCGGCGCGGGCGTTGGCGCCGAGCCCCAGTCCGTCGCAGATGCCGGCCGCGATCGCGATGATGTTCTTGAGCGCCCCGCCCATCTCGACGCCGATCACGTCGCCGCTCGAGTAGATGCGAAGCGGAGGATGATGCAGGGCGGCGGCAGCCTCGTGCGCGAACGCCGTGTCCCGCGAGGCGACCGCGAGGGCCGCGGGCAGGCCGTGCGCCACCTCGAGCGCGAAGCTCGGGCCGGAAAGCGCGCCGACCCGGCCCCAGCGGGGAAGGATCTCCGCGGCGACCTCGTGCGGCAGGCGCGAGGTCGAGAGCTCGAAGCCCTTGCAGGCCCACAGCAGGCCGCGTTCGTCGGTTCGCGCCGCGAGCCCTTCGAGCAATGCGCGCAGGCCCACCGTGGGCACGGCGGCGATCAGCAGCTCGCGGCCGCGGACCGCCTCGCCGAGGTCCGCGCCCAGCTCGACGGACGGCGGGATCGCGATGCCGGGAAGGTAAGGGTTCTCGCGGCGGCGCGCGAGAGCGGCGAGGCGCGCGGGGTCGCGCGCCCAAAGCATCGTCGCATGGTGAGCGCAGAGCGCGACGGCGAGCGCCGTGCCCCACGCGCCCGCGCCGAGCACCGCGATCTTCATCGGCGCGTCAGACGCCCCAGACGTGGGAGGTACGGATGTAGCCTTCCTGGCCGTCCCGGTGGCGCACCTTCACCCAGCCGTTCGCCGGCGGCTCGAGGACCTCGAGCAGCACCTGCTTGTAGGCCTCGAAGACCAGGGGCGACTGCGGATCCGGGGCCGCGCGCACGTCGGCGAGCGGCACGGTGACCACCACCATGTTGCGGTCGCCGAACGCAGCGTTTTCCACCCATCCCACCTCGCCGTTCGCGTCGCGCACCTTGGTCCACTGGTCGAGCTTCACCAGGATCTCGAACGGGTAGTGGCGCGTGACGGCGAACAGGCGGTCGGCCTTGGTGGAAGGGGCGTCGTAGAGGATCGCGGGCTGATCGCCCAGCGAGCGGTACTCGGTGCCCCACGCGGCCGCGCTCGCGGTCGCGAGCAGCACGGCGGCGATGGCGGCCCTCATGGCGGTCAGTGCGACATGCCCGGCGTGATGATCTGCACGGCCGGCTCGGCGGCCGCCTGCTGCGCGCGCTGGGCCTGGAAGATGGCCTCGAAGTTGACGGGCGAGAGCACCACCGGCGGAAAGCCCGCGCGGGTCACGACGTCCGAGACCACCTCGCGCACGTACGGGAAGAGGATGTTGGGGCACGCGATGCCGAGCACGGCCTCGAGCTCGGACTGGGGAAGGTTGCGCGCCCCGAAGATGCCCGCCTGGGCCGCCTCCACGAGGAAGAGCGTCTTGTCCTTCACCTTCGCGGTGACCGTCACCGTGAGCACCGTCTGGTACACCCCGTCCTCCACGGCCGTGGAGTTGTGGTGGAGCTGGATGTCCACCGTCGGCGCCTCGCGCTCGAGGAACGACTGCGGCGCGTTCGGAATCTCCAGCGAGAGGTCCTTCACGTAGATCTTCTCGATGGAGAAGAAGGGCTGGCTGCTCTGGGGTTCGCTCATCGGGCTTCCTCCGGGATGGGTGCGGGGCCGCGGCGCTCAGGGCGCGGCGAGGAGCGGGTCGAGCCCGCCGGCGCGATCGAGCGCGGCGAGGTCGTCGTAGCCGCCGACGTGCCGGTCCCCCACGTAGATCTGCGGCACGGTGCGTCGTCCCGTGCGCTGCACCATCTCGTCCCGGCGCTGCGGCTCGAGGTCGACGCGGATCTTCTCGATGTCGGACACGCCCTTGGACCTGAGCAGCCGCTCGGCCATCAGGCAATACGGGCAGACTCCCGTCGCGTACATCGTCACTCTGGCCATCGCTTCACTTCTCCACCGGCAGGCTCGCCTGCTCCCAGGCCGACACGCCGCCCTTCAGCTGGTAGACCGCGGTGAAACCGGCGCGTTTCAGCACGCGGCAGGCGGAGGCCGCGCGCGGACCGGAGCGGCACGTCACGATCACCGCGCGTTCCTTGTACTTGCCGATCTCGTCGAGGCGCCCGGAGAGCTCCTTCAGGGGAATGTGGCGCGCCCGCGGGAGGTGCCCCGCCGCGAACTCGCCCGGCTCGCGCACGTCGAGGACGAGCGTCGAGCCCTGGTTCATGAGGCGGGTCGCCTCGAGCGTGCCGATCTCGTTGCTCGCGCCCATGAGCCGCGAGATCTCCGGCCACACGAGCAGCAGGCCGCTGCCCACGAAGAGCGCAACCAGCCAGAGGTTCTGCATGATGAATTCGCCCACTGCGCAAGCCCGGCGGGATTTCGATCCCGAAAAGGAGGCAATTTTAGCAGACGCCGCGCGCGCGCCCGCTCACGCGAGCCGGGCGAGGACCCATTGCAGGCCCCAGAGGGCGACCATGCCCGCGGCGATGGTCGCCATCGCGTTGCGCAGGCGCAGGCTCGCCACGATCGCCACGATTCCCGCGAGCAGGCGGGCGTTCGTGGGGCGCAGGTCGAGCGCGCCTTCGGGCATCAGCAGCCCCGGCACCACGATGGCGGCGAGCACCGAGGGCGGGACGAATTTGAGGGCCTGGCGGAACCAGCCGGGGAACCGGTGCGGGTCGATGAAGACGATGAAGGAGGCGCGCAGCAGGAACGTGGAGAGCGCGACGCCCGCGACGGCGATCCAGACGCTCATCGCCGCCCCCGGCTCTCGATCGCGAGGCCGACCCCGATCCCGCCGATCGAGGCCACGACGAGCGCGAGCCGGTAGGGCAGGCCCGCCGCCGCGAGCGAGAGCGCGGCGGCGACGACCGCGGCGGCGAGGTCCGGGCGCGTGCGCACCGCGGGCACCAGCAGCGCGATGAAGGTGAGCACCACCGCGAAGTCGAGGGACCAGCGGGCCGGCACCTGCGCCCCCGCGAGCACGCCCGCCACGACCGAGGCCTGCCAGAACGTGTAGAGCGTGAGCGCGGCGCCGAGGAAGAACCAGTGGCGATGCCGGGTGTCGCCCGCGTCGGCGTAGTGGCGTACCGAGGCGGCGAAGCTCTGGTCGGTCATCAGGAAGGAGAGCAGCACCCGCCATCGCCAGTCGAGGTGCGCGACGTGCGGGGCCATGGAGGCGCTGTACATGAGGAAGCGCAGGCTCACGACGAAGGCGGCGGCCACGGTGACCACGACCGGCGAGTGCACCGCGATGAGCTGGCTCGCGATGAGCTGCGCGATGCCCGAGAAGGAGAGCGCCGAGAGCGCGATGCCCTGGGCCGGGGTCATGCCCGCCGCGGTGGCGGCCACGCCGGCGACGAAGGCGAACGGCACGGCGCCGAGCAGGACGGGGGCCATCCGCCGGCTGCCGGCGAGGAACTCGTCGCGGGGCGAGGCGCTGGCGTGGGTCAAGGAGCGCGGAGCAAAAACCGTGAGTGTAGGCGAGGCGGCCGGTCGCGTCGACGGTTTGCTACCATGGCGGCATGAAGCAGATCGTGCTGCTGCGCCACGGCGAGAGCGCCTGGAACCAGGACAACCGCTTCACTGGATGGACCGACGTCGACCTCACCGAGAAAGGCGTCGAGGAGGCGCGCGGCGCCGGGCGGCTGCTCAAGCGCGAAGGCTACGGCTTCGATTTCGCGTTCACCTCCGTGCTCAAGCGCGCGATCCGCACGCTCAACCTCGCGCTCGAGGAGATGGACCTCCTCTGGATCCCCGTCGAGAAGGACTGGCGGCTCAACGAGCGCCACTACGGCGCGCTGCAGGGCCTGAACAAGTCCGAGACGGCGGCGAAGTACGGCGAGCGCCAGGTGCTCCTGTGGCGCCGCAGCTACGACGTGCGGCCCCCCGAGCTCGCGCCGGGCGACGAGCGCGACGCCGCGCGCGATCCGCGCTACCGGGGCCTCGACCCGTCGCAGGTGCCGCGCACCGAGTGCCTGAAGGACACCGTCGCGAGGGTCGTCCCGTTCTGGCTCGAGCGGGTGGCGCCGCGGGTGGCCGCCGGCGAGCGCGTGCTCGTCTCCGCGCACGGCAACAGCCTGCGGGCGCTCATCAAGTACTTCGACGCGATGTCCGACGAGGCGATCGTGGAGGAGAACGTGCCGACGGGAATCCCGCTGGTCTACGAGTTCGACGACGCGCTCCGCGCGACGGGGCGGCGCTACCTCGGCGACGCCGGGGCGGTGGCGAGCGCGATGCAGGCGGTGGCGAGCCAGGGCAAGGCGAAGCGGGCGGGATGAGGCCCGGGTGGCCCGCGCGCGCGATCGGCGCGGCGGCTGCGGCGCTGCTGCTCGTCGGGGCCGCGCGCGCGCCGACCGCGGCCGACGCGAGCGCGAGCGAGCAGCGACTGCGCGAGCTGCGCGGCCGCATCGAGAAGCTGCAGGCCTCGACCTCCGCCGCGGAGGAGTCCCGCGGGGAGGCGGAGGGCCTGCTGCGCGAGAGCGACAAGGCGCTGAGCGGGGCGCACCGAGCGCTCTTCGAGCTGCGCCAGCGCCGCGCCGCGATCGAGGCCGAGCTCGCCTCGATCGTCGAGCGCGAGTCCCGGGCTTCCGCCGAGCTGGCCGAGCAGCGCTCGCTCGCGGCGCGGCTGCTGCGGCTGCAGTACCTCCAGGGCGCGCCCGACCGACTGCGCCTCGCCCTCGAGGGGAACGACCCGGCGACCGCGGCGCTCCATCTCCAGTACTACGGGTACATCCAGCGGGGCCGCGCGGAGCTCATCGCGGGGCTGCGGCGCAAGGGCGATGAGCTCGCGGGGCTGCGCGCCGACGCGCAGGCGCGCCGCGACGAGCTCGCGGCGAACGAGCGCGAGCAGGCCGCGGAGAGCGCGCGCCTCGAGAAGGAGCGCGCCGCGCGCGCCGCGGTGGTGAAGCGTCTGGCGGGCGAGATCGCGCGCAACCGCCGCGAGATCGGGCGCCTGAAGCAGGACGAGGCGCGCCTGTCCCGCCTCGTGGACGAGATCGCCCGCGCGCTCGCCGCGCCGAAGGAGAAGGGCCGGGCGCACGGCGAGCCCGTCGACCGGGTGGCCGACGCCTCGCTCTCGGCGAAGCCCTTCGCGAGCCTGAAGGGGAAGCTGCGCCTGCCGGTGCGCGGCGAGCTGATGAACCGCTACGGCGAGCGCCGCGAGGCGACCGGCCTCACGTGGAAGGGCCTGTTCATCCGCGCGGCGACGGGCGAGACGGTGCGCGCGGTGGCCGACGGCCTGGTGGTCTACGCGGACTGGCTGCGCGGCTTCGGCAACCTGCTCATCCTGGACCACGGCGGGGGATACATGAGCCTGTACGCGTACAACGAGGGGCTCCTGCGCCGGGTGGGCGAGAAGGTCCGCGCCGGGGACCCGGTGGCCAACGTGGGCGCCTCCGGTTCCAGCGGGGATTCGGGTCTATACTTCGAGTTGCGCCGCGACGGGAAACCTTTCGATCCGCTGAAATGGACCGCCCGCTAGCGCGGCAAGGGCTCCCTGGAAGGAAACGGCGATGGGCAAGAAACTGCAGCAGATCGGTCTCGTGGCTCTCGGCGCGGCGCTCGGCGTCGCGGCGAGCCTGCATTTTTCCGCGCTGGCGGAGCGCCAGGCGACGACCCTGCAGCTGCCGGTGGACGACCTGCGTCTCTTCGCCGAAGTGTTCGGGCGCATCAAGACCGATTACGTCGAGCCGGTCGACGACCGCAAGCTGCTCAAGGGCGCGATCAACGGCATGCTCACGGACCTGGACCCGCACTCGGCGTTCCTGGACCAGGACGCCTACCGCGACCTCCAGGTGGGCACGCAGGGCGAGTTCGGCGGGCTCGGCATCGAGGTCGGCGCCGAGGACGGATTCGTGAAGGTCGTCGCTCCGATCGAGGACACGCCCGCGTACAAGGCGGGCATCCACGCGGGCGACCTCATCATCAAGCTCGACGACGTTTCGCTCAAGGGCGTCACGCTGAGCGATGCGGTCAAGCGCATGCGCGGGAAGCCCGGCTCCGAGGTGAAGCTCACGATCCTGCGCAAGGGCGAGAGCCAGCCCCTCGAGTTCGTCGTGCGCCGCGACGTGATCCACGTGAAGAGCGTGAAGGCGCGCATGATCGAGCCCGGCTACGGGCTGGTGCGCATCACCCAGTTCCAGGAGCACACGGGCGAGAACCTGGTGGACGCGATCGACGGGCTCTACAAGCAGGCGAACGGCAACCTCAAGGGCCTCGTCCTCGACCTGCGCATGAATCCCGGCGGGCTGCTCAATTCGGCGGTGGCGGTGTCCTCCGCCTTCCTGGCGAAGGACGCGCTCGTGGTCTACACCGACGGGCGCACCGAGGATTCGAAGATGCGCCTCACGGCGAACAAGGAGGACTACCTGCGCGGGGCGTTCAGCGACGACTACATCGCGCGGCTTCCCGCGGCGGTGAAGACGGTCCCGATGGTGGTGATCGTGAACGGCGCCACGGCCTCGGCCTCGGAGATCGTCGCCGGCGCGCTCCAGGACCATCACCGCGCCACCATCCTCGGCACGCAGACCTTCGGTAAGGGCTCGGTGCAGACGATCCTTCCGCTGCCCAACAACCAGGCGGTGAAGCTCACGACCGCGCGCTACTACACGCCGAGCGGGCGCTCGATCCAGGCGAAAGGCATCTCGCCCGACATCGTCGTCGAGGACGCCTCCGACCAGAGGGTGCTGCTGCGCGAGGCGGACCTGGAGCACCACCTGTCCAGGGAGGGCGACAAGGGCGGCACGGCCGACCAGCCGAAGCAGGCCCGTCCCGCCGCGAGCGGGAAGACGAGCGCCGCGCCGGCGAGCGCCCAGCCGCCCGCCGCGAAGCCCGCCGCCCGGGTCGAGCCGGCGACGGAAGCCAAGGCGGCCGCCGACGCCAAGAAGGTGGACTTGCAGCTCAACGCGGCGCTCAACTTCCTCAAGGGGCTGCCGATCAACGCGACGTCCGCCGTCGCCGCCTCGAAGTAGCGGCGGGCCCGTCCCGCCTGGCGCCGGAACCCCGGGAGCCTCGCGCATGGACGACCAGCAGCGGCTTCGCTACAGCCGCCACCTGCTGCTCAACGAGTTCGGCGAGGGCGCGCAGGAGCGCCTGCTCGGGGCCCGCGCGCTCGTGGTCGGCGCGGGGGGCCTGGGCTCCGCGGCGTTGCTCTACCTCGCCTCGAGCGGCATGGGCCGCATCACCGTGTGCGACGGCGACCGCGTGGATCTCACCAACCTGCAGCGGCAGGTCGTCCACCGCCTCGAGTCCATCGGCGCGCCGAAGGCCGCCTCGGCGGCGCGCACGCTCGAGGCCCTCAATCCCGACATCCGGATCGAGGCGCTCGAGGAGCGCATCTCCGGCGGGCGCATCGACGAGCTGGTGCGCGGGGCGGACGTGGTGCTCGACTGCTCGGACAACTTCGCCACGCGCCACGCGCTGAACCGCGCCTGCGTGTCCGCGCGCCGGCCGCTCGTGTCGGGCGCGGCGATCCGCTTCGACGGGCAGGTGGCGGTCTTCGACCTGCGGCGCGACGACGCGCCCTGCTACCACTGCCTGTTCGCCGAGGATGCGCAATCCGCGGAGGAGCGCTGCGCGACGATGGGAATATTCGCCCCGGTCGCCGGAATCGTCGGAACTTTCCAGGCGCTCGAGGCGATCAAACTGGTGGCGGGCGTCGGCGAGTCGCTGGCCGGGCGGCTGCTGCTCTTCGACGCCCTCGCGAGCCGCTGGCACGAGGTGCGCCTCGCGCGCGACGTCCGCTGCCCGGTGTGCGTCCGGGCCCGGGCAGCGGCCTAGGAGGAGAACGACGATGGAGCGAAAGCGCGGCCCGGTCCTCGCGGCGTCCCTCGCCGCGCTCGTCCTGCTGGCGAGCGCCACGGCGGCGGCCCAGACCGTGTACAAGCTGATCGACAGGAACGGGAAGGTCACGTACTCGGAAACCGCGCCCAAGGACTTCGACGGCCAGGTGATCCGCATCGATCTCGACCCGAACGCCAACAAGGCCTCGCTCGGCGGCGGGACGGTAGGCGGCGATCGCGGTCCTCCGGGGCAGCGCGAGCAGAACGCCCAGCGCGAGGCCGAAGTGCGCAAGGGGCACGAGCAGCAGATCGAGGCCGCCCGCGCGAAGGTCGAGGACGCCCGCAAGGCCCTCGACGAGGCGCGCAACAACCCGGGCCCGGACGACATCCGCTGGGTGGGCAACAAGGGCGGAGGCACGAGGCAGGTGCCCACCGAGGCGTATCAGCAGCGGCTCGCGACCCTCGAGAAGGCGCTGCAGGAGGCGAAAGATGAGCTCAAGAAGCTGGAAGGCGGCGACTGATGGAGGGCTCCGCGGCCCGTTCCTCGGGGCCGTGGCTTGCGCGCTGTTCTCGCTCTCCGTCGCGACGGCGGCCTCTGCGACGCCGCGCGTCTTCTACAAGTGGGTCGGTCCCGACGGCCACACGCACTACGCCGACGCCCCGCCGAAGGGCTTCACCGGGCAGGTGACGCGCATCGAGGTGGATCCCGGGGCGTACGCGGCTCCGCCGTCGCCGGGGGTCGCGAAGGAGGAGAAGGCGCCGTCGGCGCCGGGTCCGGACCTGCTTCAGCAGCGACGCGAGACACGCGCCCGCCTGGAGGCGAACCTCGAGCAGGCGCGTGCGCGCCTCGACCAGGCCCGCAAGGCGCTCGCGGACGCCCAGGAGCCTCACGAAGACGAGTGGCAGGTCACGCAGTTCTCCCTTCCGGTGGGTCCGGGACAGGTGCCCCGTTCGAATTGCCGAAAGGTGCAGGGCGGGAAGGTGATCTGCCCGGGCCGCGTTCCCAGCGAGCAGTACTACGAGCGCCTCGACCAGCTGCAACAGGAGGTGAAGCTCGCCGAGCAGGCCGTGGAGGATGCCGAGAGGGCCTACCGCCGCGGCGTCGACTGAGCGCTCGCCGCGGCGCGCGCAAGGTCCCAGCGCGGGTGGACCGTGAAGCCGGGCTCCGCCGGGAGCAGGCCTTCGGGCTGCTTGAGGGCAGCGGCGAAGGCGATCATCGCGCCGTTGTCGGTGCACAGCCGCTGCGGCGGGAAGTACACCTCGCTTCCGCGGGCGCGGGCCTCTTCCTCCAGGCGGGCGCGCAGCGCCGTGTTCGCGCCGACTCCGCCCGCGACCACGAGGCGGTCGAGCCCCTCGCGCTCGAGCGCCCGCACGCACTTCGCGGCGAGCACCTCGACGATGGCGGCCTGGAAGGAAGCCGCGATGTCCGCGCGCGTCGCCTCGTCGGGCTCGCCGAGGCCGCGCACGAGCGTGAGCACCGCCGTCTTCAGGCCGCTGAAGCTGAAGTCGAGGTCGCCGCTCGCGATGAGGGGACGCGGCAGGTGGAAGCGCGCGGCGTGTCCCCCGGCCGCCAGGCGAGCGAGCGCCGGCCCTCCGGGATAGCCGAGCCCGAGGAGCGTGGCGGTCTTGTCGAACGCCTCGCCGGCGGCGTCGTCCAGCGTCTCGCCGAGCAGCGCGTAGCGCCCGATGCCGTCGACCCGCATGAGCTGCGTGTGGCCGCCGGAAACGAGCAGCGCGACGAAGGGGAACGCCGGCCGCGGCTCCCCGAGGAGCGGCGAGAGCAGGTGTCCCTCGAGATGGTGGATGCCTGCGACCGGACACCCGAGCGCGAGGCCGATGCCCGCGGCGACCGAGGCGCCGACCAGCAGCGCCCCGCCGAGCCCCGGGCCCTGGGTGAAGGCGACCAGGCCGATCTCGTCGACGCGCCGCCGCGCCTGGTCGAGCGCCCGCCGCACGAGGGGCAGCAGCCGCCGGACGTGATCCCGCGAGGCGAGCTCCGGCACCACGCCGCCATACGCTGCGTGCAGCTTCGCCTGGGAGTGCAGCGCCTCGCCGACGAGCCCCGAGCGCGTGTCGTACAGCGCCACGCCGGTTTCGTCGCATGACGTTTCGATGCCGAGGATGAGCAGAGAGGAGTCCTTGCGCGGGGGAACCTTCCCCGAGGGCCAAAATCCTGATATTATGCGTGGTTTTCCGGCACCACCGAATACTCAACCGTCGTCCTATGCCCATCGTCCGAGTCAAGGAAAACGAGCCGTTCGACGTCGCGCTCCGCCGCTTCAAGCGCGCGGTGGAGAAGACGGGGCTCCTTACCGAGCTTCGCGCCCGCGAGTTCTACGAGAAGCCCACCGCCGAGCGCAAGCGCAAGCATGCCGCGGCCGTGAAGCGCCGCTACAAGCGCATGCGCGCGCAGATGCTGCCCCCCAAGCTGTACTAGGACCGGTCCCGATTCCCGCCAGCGGCGAGCCGGGCTTCGGGCCCCGCTCGCCGCGGTTTCTTCCGGGGCGAGGCCCGCGACGCCGTTGCCCGCCCCGAGGTTGAGGAGCCTTGCCATGCCTCTGCGCGACCAGCTGAACGACGACCTGAAAGCCGCGATGAAGGCCCGCGAAGCCGACCGGCTCGCGGCGCTGCGCCTCATGCTGGCGGCCGTGAAGCAGCGCGAGATCGACGAGCGCGTGACGCTCGACGACGCGGGCGTGATCGCCGTCGTGGAGAAGATGATCAAGCAGCGCAAGGACTCGATCGCCCAGTACGAGAAAGCCGCGCGCCGCGACCTGGCCGACCGGGAGCGCTTCGAGATCTCGGTGATCGAGGCGTACCTTCCGAAGCAGATGTCGCCCGACGAGGTGGAGGCCGCCGTGGCCGAGACCCGCAAGGCGCTCGAGGCTGACGATGCCGAGGCCATCCGCAAATCGACCGAGGCCCTGGGCCAGGCGGTGCAGAAGATCGGCGGCGCGATGTACGCCCAAGGGGAGCAGGCCGCGCAAGGCGCTCCCCCTGAGCCCGGTCCCGCGCCCGAGGGTGAGGGTACTCCGCCTGGTAGCGAGGCAGGCGGCGGAGGCGAGTCGGGGTCCGCGTAGCGCCGCTGCTGGTCTCGATACCGGCCGGAAAAAGCGCCCGGTCCTACTCGACCAGCGATGCCACTGAATGACCGGTCTCGATACGGCGGAAGGACACCGCCTACTCGACCAGCAGCGCCTATTGAGACTGCGTACGAACGGTATTTATGACTACCAACCGTGACTATTACGAAATCCTGGGCGTGCCCCGGAATGCCTCGCAAGACGAGATCAAGCAGGCCTTCCGCAAGCTGGCGCGCCAGTTCCACCCGGACGTGAACAAGGCGGCCGACGCCGAGGAGCGCTCCAAGGAGATCAACGAGGCCTACGGCGTGCTCTCAGACGCGGACAAGCGCGCCCGCTATGACCGCTTCGGCAAGCAGGGCCTGGGCGACATCGGCGGCATGCCCGACTACACCGCCGACTTCAGCGACCTGTTCGAGGAGCTGTTCGGCTTCGGCTTCGGCGG
>DASPRQ010000064.1:0-20729 GCA_035624355.1 Usitatibacter sp.
GCGATAGGCGCCGCGGCGCCCCCGGCCCCGGGGCCGGGGGCGCCGCGGCTTCCCGACACGCCCCTCGAGCGCACGCCCACGATCCTCCAGCTCGAGGCGGTCGAGTGCGGGGCGGCCGCGCTCGCGATGGTGTACGCGCACCACGGGCTGCACGTCCCGCTCGAGCGCATGCGCATCGAATGCGGCGTGACGCGCGACGGAAGCAAGGCGGGCGCGCTGCTGCGCGCCGCGCGCGCCCGCGGGATGACCGCGCGCGGCTTCCGCAAGGAGCCCGAAGAGCTCGCGGAGCTGCCGCTGCCCGCGATCCTGTTCGTGAACTTCAACCACTTCGTGGTGCTGGAGGGATTCCGCCGCGGACGCGCGTGGCTCAACGACCCCGCGCGCGGCCGCCGCCGCGTCGAGGCCGCCGAGCTCGACCAGATGTTCACCGGCGTGGTGCTCACGTTCGAGCCCGGGCCGGATTTCCGCCGCGGCGGCGAGGCGCCCTCCACCGTGCGCTCGCTCGCGCGCTACCTCGAGGGGCTGAAGCTCGCGGTCGCGGCCACGTTCTCGCTGGGGCTCGCCCTCGTCCTGCCCGGGCTCGCGATCCCGTGGATCCTCGGGCGCTTCGTCGACGAGGTGCTCGTCGCGCGCTCGGGGGCGGTCGCGGCTCCGCTCCTCGGCGGGCTCGTCCTTGCGGCGCTCGCACGGGCGCTGCTGCTGCGCCTGCAGGCCGGCCTCGTCACGAGCGCCTTCGCCCGCGCCGCCCGCGCGAGCGCGCGGCGCTTCATGGCCCACGCGCTCGCGCTTCCGATGGCCTTCTACGCGCAGCGCTCGCCGGGCGAGCTCGCCGCGCGCGTCGCCCTCAACGAGCGGGCGGTGGAGACGCTCTCGAACGACCTCGCGCGCCTCGCGCTCGACGCCGTCACGGCGGCCTTCTACCTCGCGCTCATGCTCCACCTCGAGGCAACCCTCGGCCTCGTGGCGCTCGCGTGCTTCGCCCTCGAGCTTGCCGCCTGGCGCGCGCTCCTGCGCCGCACCGCCGAATCGTCCCAGGAGCTTTCCGTGCAGGCCGGGCGCCTCGCGGGCCTCGCCACCGGCGGCATCTCGAGCATCGAGACGCTGAAGGCGGGCGGCCAGGAGGGCGCGCTCTTCGTCAAATGGATCGGCCTGCAGGTGCGCCTCGCGAACGCGGCGACGCGCGCCCGGCGCTTCATGCTCACCGTCGGCCAGGCGCCCGCGCTCCTCTCCCTCGCCGGGCAGCTCGCGGTGCTGGGGATCGGCGCGGCGCGCATCGTCCAGGGCGCCTTCAGCGTGGGCGACCTCGTCGCCTTCCAGGTGCTGCTCGCCGGCTTCACCGCGCCCGCGCACGCGCTCTTCGCCCACACGCAGCAGCTCCAGTCGCTGCGCGGCGACCTCGCGCGGCTCGACGACGTGCTGCGTCACGAGGCGGAGATCGCCGGAATCGCGCACGGATCGCCCGTTTCCGAACCGGATGGCGGGGACCGCTCCCGGCTCCAGGGGCTGCTCGAGTTCCGCGACGTCACCTTCGGCTACGACCGCGACGCGCCAGCGCTCGTCGAGGGCCTGTCCTTCACCGTGCGCCCCGGCGGGCGCGTGGCCCTCGTGGGCGCTTCGGGGTGCGGCAAGTCCACCGTCGCGCGCCTGGCCGCCGGCCTCTACGCGCCGTGGAGCGGCGCCATTCTCGTCGACGGCGAGCCCCGCGAGCGCCATGGGCGCGCGCGGCTGGCCACCGCCCTCGCCTGGGTCGACCAGGACATCGCGCTCTTCGAGGGCAGCGTGCGCGACAACCTCACGATGTGGGACGAGGCCGACGACGCGTCGCTTCACGCGGCGCTGCGCGACGCCGTCCTCGAGGAGGACATCGCGCTGCGCGGCGCGGGCCTCGCCGCGCCGCTCCAGGAAGGCGGGCGGAACCTGAGCGGCGGCCAGCGCCAGCGCCTCGAGATCGCGCGCGCCCTCGCGAAGGATCCGTCGATCCTGGTCCTCGACGAGGCCACCAGCGCCGTCGATCCCGCCACCGAGGCGCGCATCGAGGCGAACCTGCGGCGCCGGCGCGTCTCCTGCCTCGTGGTGGCGCACCGCCTGTCCACCGTGCGCGACGCCGACGAGATCCTCGTGCTCGACGGCGGCCGCGTGGTCGAGCGCGGAACGCACGCGCAGCTCATGGCGCTCGCCGGCGGGCGCTACGCGCGCCTCGTCGCCTCCGAGGGCGCCCGATGACCCCCTCGGACCCGGGCATCTCGCTCAAGGCCACCACGCTCGAAGCGGCGCTCGGCCTGCTCGCGCCCGCGCTCGGCGTCGCATTCGAGGCCGGCCCCGAGCTCCCGGAAGAGGCCGCCGAGGCGATCGAGGCGCTCGCGCTTCCCGCGGGCCTGCGCTCGCGGCGCACGATGCTCGACGCGGGATGGTGGCGCGAAGCGGGCGGGCCGATGATCGCCCGCGTGGCCGAGCGCAGGCGCATCCCCCGCGAGCCCGGCACCGCTCCTTCCGGAAGTCCTTCCCTCGCCGCGGGCACTGGATGGGTGGCGCTGGTGCCGGCCGCGCGCGGCTACCGCATGAGGGCGATCGGCCTCGAGGGACGCGCGGTCGAATGGCGGGTCGACGCGCGCGTCGCCGAGCGCCTCGCGCCCTTCGCCTTCGCGTTCCACCGGCGTTTCGAGCCGCGCGCGCTCCGCGCCCGCGACGTCCTGCGCTTCGCGCTCGCGCCGGGCGCGGGCGACCTCGCGGCGCTCCTCGGCGCGGGACTGGCCGCCGCGCTCGTGGGGCTCATCCCGCCCGTGGCCACCGGGTGGCTCGTCGACCGCGCGATCCCCGCGCGCGCGCCGGGCCTCATCGTCGCGGTGCTCGCGGGGCTCGGCGTGGCCGGAATCGCGCTCGTCGCCCTGGACGCGCTGCGCAGCCTCGCGATCCTGCGCTTCGAGGCACGCGCCGGCGTGGCGATGCAGGCCGCGATCGTCGACCGCGTGGTCTCGGCGCCCGCGTCGTTCTTCCGCGGCTTCTCGAGCGGAGACCTCGCGCTGCGCATGGGGTCGGTCAACGCCGTCGAGCGCACGCTCACCGGGTCGGCCATCGGCTCCTTCGTCACCTCTCTCTTCCTGCTCGCGAACGTCGCCGTCATGCTCTCCTACAGCGTCGCGCTCACCCTCGGCGCCTCGGTCGTCGTCGCGCTGGTCGTGGCGGTGTCCACGCGGCTCGGCCTCGCGCGCGCGCGCCTGGGCCCGCGCATCGAGGCGCTCGACGCGAACGTGGCCTCCCTCGCGTTCGAGCTGTTCGCGGGGATCGCGAAGCTGCGCGCGGCCGCCGCGGAGGGACGCGCGCTCGAGCGCTGGAGCGCGCGCTACGACGAGCTGCGCCGCGCCGACACCGACTCGGCGCACCTCACCAACCGCGAAACGGTGCTGGTGAGCCTGCTGCAGCCGCTCGCCACCGCGCTCGTGCTGGCGCTCGCGTGGCGCGCGCTGGGGGGCCCGCGCGCGCTCACCGCCGGCGAGTTCGTCGGCTTCCACGCGGCGATGTTCGGGCTGCTGGGCGCCGTGCAGGCCCTGGTCGGCACGGGGCTCGACCTCGCCCAGCTCAAGCCCGTGTGGGACCGGGCGCGGCCGATCCTCGAGGTCCTGCCCGAGGACGGCTCCGCGGGGACCGAGCGCCACGATCCCGCCGGCGCGATCGCCCTCGAGGGCGTCGCGTTCGCCTACCCGGGCGGCCCCGAGGTGCTGTCCGGCATCGACCTCGAGGTGCGGCCCGGGGAATTCGTCGCGGTCGTGGGCTCGAGCGGATCGGGGAAGTCGACGCTGCTGCGGGTGCTCCTCGGCTTCGAGCGCCCCGCGCGAGGCGGCGTGCGCTACGACGGCCGCGACCTGCGCGCGCTCGACGTGCCGTGGCTGCGGCGCCGCATCGGGACGGTGCTCCAGGACGGACGGCTATGGCCCGGCGATCTCTACTCCAACATCGCGGGGGCGGCCAACGCGAGCGTGGAGGCGGCGTGGACGGCCGCGCGGCACGCGGGCCTCGGCGCCGAGATCGAGGCGATGCCCATGGGCATGTACACGCTGGTGGGCGAAGGGCTCAGCACGCTTTCGGGCGGCCAGCGCCAGCGCGTGCTCGTCGCGCGCGCGCTGGTGGGCGAGCCGCGCATCCTGCTGCTCGACGAGGCGACGAGCGCTCTCGACAACCTCTCCCAGGCGGCGGTGATGGAAGCGCTCGCGCGGCTCCGGGCCACGCGCGTGGTCATCGCCCATCGCCTCGACACGGTGCGCGCGGCCGACCGCATCGTCGTCCTCGAGCGGGGGCGGATCGTCCAGCAGGGAACCTTCGCCGAGCTCGCCGCGCGCGATGGGCCGTTCGCGGCCCTCCTCGCCCGGCAGGTGGCCTGAATCAGTCCTTCTTGGACTTCGGGTCGACCGAGGCGAGCTTCGCCCCTGCGAGGTCCGGCTTGTCCCGCTGCGCCGTGACGACGATGGTCTCCATCTTCACCACCTTGGTCTTCTCGGGCTCGCGGTGCGCGGTGACGACGATGGTCCCCATCTTCCGCACCTCCTGGCCGCCCGAAACGCGGTCGAGTTGCTGGTCGGAGAGCTCGCCGTCGCGGGCGCCGGTCTTCTTCGTGTCCTTCTTGTCGGTCATGGGACCTCCTTCGGACGAAAGGGCAGGCAAAGATAGCACGACCGCGGGATCGCCGCTCTGCCGAATATTCACGGTTCGCGGCGCCGAAAGCGCGCTTCGTCGCGCGCGCCGCACCGGCCGGGAAAATCGGGGACAATGCGATCATGCCGGAACCGGACCGCGACTTCGTCGAGCGCGAGTACAACAACCGCGCGCACGTGCCCGACTACCCGGCCTACTTCGCCCGCTGGGAGCGGGATTCGCGGTACGTGCGCTCGACGCTGCCCGCGCGCCTCGACCTTGCCTACGGGCCCGAGGAGCGCCAGCGCATCGACCTCTTCCCCGCCGCGGGGATGCGCGGCACCCTCGTCTTCATCCACGGCGGCTACTGGCGCTCGCTCGACAAGGACATGTTCTCGTGGCTCGCGGCGCCCTTCGTGGCCGCCGGCATCGGCGTCGCCCTGCCCCGCTACCGCCTCGCTCCCGCCGCGGGAATCGAGCAGATCGTGGACGACGCCATCGCCGCCGTGAACTGGCTCTTCGAGAACGGGCCGGCCCACGGGATGGCGACGCAGCGCGTGGTGCTCAGCGGCCACTCCGCGGGCGGGCACCTCGCCGCGGCGGTCTTCGCCGCGCCGCGCGAGCGCCTGCGCTTCGATCCGGCGCGCATCGTCGGGGGGCTGCCGGTGAGCGGCGTGTACGAGTTCGAGCCGCTGCGCCACTTCAGCTTCAACGCCGACTTCCGCCTCGACCCCGGCGCGGTCGCGCGCCTCGACCTCGCCGGCCGGCCGCGCGCGATCGCCGCTCCGCTCGTGGTCGCCGCGGGCGCCGCGGAGACCTCCGAGTTCCGACGGCAGTCCCGGGTGCTCGCGGAGGCGTGGCGACCGCAGGTCTCGGCGCTCCTGATGCTCCCGGGGCTGCACCACTTCAACATCGTCGACGCCCTCGCCGAGCGGGGCCAGGCGCTGCACGAGGCGGCCCTCGCCTTCTTCGCCCCGGGGGGCGCCGCCGGAACCGCCGCGTGAGCCGCATCCTCGCGACCTATCGCCTGGAGGTCGAGGAGGCCGCGGTCGAGCCGCGCGCCCGGGCGCTCGCCGTGGAGCAGAGCGTCGAGATGCCGCTCGAGGCGATCGGCGAGCGGCGCGTGCTCGACGAGGTGGCCGCGCGCGTCGAATCGATCCGGCCGGCGGATGGCGCCTTCGAGGTGGTGCTCGGCATCGCGGCCGCGACCACCGGCCCCGAGGCCTCGCAGCTCATGAACATGCTGTTCGGCAACTGCTCGCTGCAGCCCGACGTGGAGCTCGTGGACGTCGCTTTCCCGCAAGGGTACGAGCGGGCCTTCGCCGGGCCGCGCTTCGGGATCGAGGGCATCCGCCGCGCCGCGCGCGTCGCGGGCCGGGCGCTCACCGGCACGGCCCTCAAGCCCCAGGGCTCGAGCGTGGGTCAGCTCGCCGCGCTCGCCCGCACGTTCGCGCTCGCCGGCATCGACGTGATCAAGGACGACCACGGCCTCGCCGACCAGGGCTTCGCGCCGTTCGCCGAGCGCGTTCCCGCCGTGCAGCGTGCGATCGAGGCGGCCAACCGCGAGACGGGCGGACACACGATCTACGCGCCCACGTTCTCGGGAAGCCCCGCGGCGCTGGCGGCGCAGGCGCGCCTCGCGCGCGAGTGCGGCGTGGCGATGGCGCTCGTCGCTCCCATGCTCGTCGGCATCCCGGCGTTCGTCGAGTTGCAGGCGACGCTCGGCGTTCCCGTCATGGCGCATCCGGCCTTCGGGGGCGCGACCCGAATCGCCCCGCCGCTGCTGCTGGGCAGCCTCTTCCGCCTCTTCGGCGCCGACGCGGCCATATTCCCCAACCACGGCGGCCGCTTCGCCTACGACCGGGCCACCTGCCTCGCCATCGCCGGGAATGCCCGCCGCCCGTGGAGCGGCGTGCGCCCCGCGCTGCCCGTGCCCGCGGGCGGCATGACCGTCGAGCGCGTGCCGGAGATGATCGAGGGTTACGGGAAGGACGCGATGCTGCTCATCGGCGGGGGGCTCCTGGTCGCCCGCGAGCGCCTCCTCGAGCGCGCGCGCGAGTTCGTCGCCGCCGTCGCCCGGTAGAATCGATCCATGGACGAGGGGCGCAAGCCGCTGGTGCGGCACCACACGGGGCAGTTCCGCTGGGAGGCGGTGGACGTGCTGCGCTACAAGGACGAGGGCAGCGCCACCTTCCGCGACGTGACGCGCCAGGTCCTGTTCGAGGACGGCGGGCTGCCCGCGCAGCTTCGCTACTTCGAGGTGGCGCCGGGCGGATGGACCACGCTCGAGCGCCACGAGCACGTGCACGCGGTCATGGTGATCCGCGGCCGGGGCCAGTGCCTGGTCGGCGACCGGGCCTACGACATCGGCCTGCACGACCTGGTGAGCGTGCCGCCGATGACGTGGCACCAGTTCCGCGCGGCCCCCGACGAGCCGCTGGGTTTCCTCTGCCTCGTCGCCGCGGAGCGCGATCGCCCGCAATTGCCCCCGCCCGGCGAGGCCGAGGCCATCGCGCGACCGCTCGCCGGCAAGTGAGGCCCGCCGGCCGCGGTGTAACAATTTGTTTTTCGTGACCACCGTTCGCTCCCCGGCGCGTTGTTCCGGGTGACGGGACGAGCGGCACCCCGCCGCGCGCCCCGCATCACGACAACGGGAAGGAGAGCGACATGCTGAAGAAACCCCTGGCGATCGCCGGCACCGCGGCGGCACTGGCCGCGGCCACCTTTTCGACCCAGGCGTCGGCGGCGGATCCGCTCGCCGGCGCGCTCATCGGCGGCAGCATCGGCGCGGTCATCGGCCACGGCGCCGGAGGCCACGAGGGAGCGGCCGTAGGCGGGCTGCTCGGCGCCCTGGTCGGCTCGAGCATCGCGGCGAGCTCCGGCCCGTACTACGCGGGCGGTTACTACGCCCCGCCCCCGCCGGCCTACTCTCCGCCCGCCCCGGCCTATTACGCGCCCGCCCCGGCGTACTACGCCTCGGTGCCGGTCTATTACGGCCCGACCGTGGTGTACAAGACCTATCCCTATCACTACGGGCACACCTACGCGGTCCGCCACGACGGGCATTACCGGCGCTAGCGCAGGAAACCGCCGCCAACGCCCGGCGGGCAGTCGCACCCGCTAGCGGGTGATGACCACGAGGACGCTGCAGGGCGAGTGCTCGATCAGGGTCTTCGAGACCGAGCCGCGCCACCAGCGCGCGGCCCAGCTGTCCAGGTGCTTGTGGCCGACGACGATCAGCTCGGCGTCCACCTCGCGCGCGTAGCGGGTGATCTCGTCCACGGCATCACCCATGACGACCTCCCCGCGCACCTTGTGGCCCGATTCCGTGAGGCGGTGCAGGCCTTCGCCGAGGATCGCCTCGTAGCGCTTGCGCTCCTCCTCCTCGCCCCGGCTGTCGTACACGAAGCCCTCTCCGCCGATGAGGGCGGCCGGCGGCGGCATCACCGCCACGAGGAAGAGCTCGGCCTTGGACCACTGCGCGAGCTCGTCGCAGTCGAGCAATGCCTTCTGCCCGGGCTTCGACCCGTCGTAAGCGAGCAGGATGCGCTTGTACATTGTGCCCTCCCCGTGCGTCCGGCCATTCTAGACGGCTCCGGGGGAAAGGGGCAGCGGGCTAGTCGGCGGCCCGGTCGAGGGCCTCGGCGAGCGCGGCGAGGGGCGCGGCTTCCGCATCCGAAACGGCGTGGAACGCCATGCCGCCGTGGACCCAGCGCACGATCGAATAGCCCTGGCGGATCGCCGCGCGCGGGGCCGTGTCCGGCGATCCCGGCGCGGGCCAGACGAAGACGTTGATCACGTGCAGGCGATAGCGGTAGGCGAGGGCGGCCACGGGCCGGCCGCCCACGTAGTCGAGACGTCCGCCGGCGAGCGGGAAACCCGCGGCCGCGAGGTCGTGGACGGGCGGCGAGAAGTCGAGCTTGCCGGCGAACCACGGCTTCACCGTGTGCTGGTCGGACGAGGCCACGTCCTCGAGGTGGCCCGGCATGAGCGACCTCACGTGGGCGGCCACGAGGTCGCGCTCCACGAGCGACTCGGCCGAAGGCGCCGCGTCGAGGAGGGCGAGGTTCCAGCTCACCGCCGCGACCGCCGCGAACGCGCCGGCGAGCGCAACGGCCCTCCACAGCGCCGGGCGCCGCTCCTCCCGCGCCGCGGCCGCGACCGAGGCGCGCACGCGTGCGCGCAGCTCCTCGGGGGCGCGATGGTAGGTCGCGTCGCGCGCGATCATCGGCTCGTCGTCGTCTTCGCGCGTCGCCATCTCAGGACGCCTTCCTCATCCGGATCTCCAGCAGCCGGCGCAGCAGCTCGCGACCGCGAGCGAGGCGCGACATCACCGTGCCGATGGGCACGCCCGCGATCGCGGCGATCTCCTTGTAGCTCAGGTCCTCCAGCTCGCGCATCACGAGCACCTCGCGATAGGCCACGGGCAGGTCCTCGAGCGCCTGGTTCACGAGCTTGCGGTTCACGCTCTGCAGCACGATCACCTCGGGATTGGTCTCGGGCGGCGCCGCGTGGCCCGCGACCTCGGCCTCCGCCGCGACCGCCGCCGCGTCGTCGAGCGCGAGCACTTCCGCCGGCCGGTTCTTCTGCAGCCACGTGTAGCCCGCGTTGCGCACGATCGCGAGCAGCCACGCCCGCGCGTCCCCGCCCCTCAGGCCCTCGAAATAGCGGAAGGCGCGCAGGTACGCCTCCTGCACCACGTCCTGCGCGTCCTGGTCGTTGCGGGTGAGCCACCGCGCCAGGTTGTAGGCGGCGTCGAGGTGGGGCAGGACGCTCTTCTCGAAGCGGGCGTGGAGGGTCATGGTCGTCGCAGGGGAGAAGACCTCCGGCGCCGCGATTCTATTCCCGGGAAATTCGCGCCGCAGCAGGAATTTCGCGGGGCCCGCGCCGGTATTGCGGGAACGGGGCCCGTCCGCCCCGGCCCTTCCATTCCCCGCGAGGAGACTCCTCATGAAGATCGACCGCCGCCGGTTCCTCCAGCTGGGCGCCCTCGGAGGGGGCGCCGTGCTCGCCTCGGGCCTCGCCGGATGCGCCTCCTTGGCCGACTCCGACGACGACGACTTCTACTTCGTGCAGCTCTCGGATTCCCACTGGGGCTTCCAGGGACCGAAGGTGAATCCCGACGCGCGGGGAACGCTCCCCAAGGCGGTGGCGGCGGTGAACGCCCTTCCGGTGCGGCCCGACTTCATCGTCTTCACGGGCGACCTCACGCACACGACCGACAACCCCGTCGAGCGCCGCCGGCGGCTGGCGGAATTCCGCGACATCGTTGCGGGGCTCGACGTGAAGACGGTGCACTTCATGGCCGGCGAGCACGACGCCGCGCTCGACCACGGCAAGGCGTGGATGGAGTTCTTCGGGCCGACGCACTACACGTTCGACCACAAGGGCGTGCACTTCATCGCGCTCGACAACGTCTCGGACCCCGCCGCGCGCCTGGGCGACGAGCAGCTCGCGTGGCTCGCGGCCGACCTCGCCGCGCAGCCGCAGGAGGCGCGCATCGTCGTGTTCGCGCATCGCCCGCTGTTCGACCTCGCGCCGCAGTGGGACTGGGCGACGCGCGACGGCGCGAAGGCGATGGAGCTGCTCCTGCCCTGCACGAACGTGACGGTGTTCTACGGCCACATCCACCAGGAGAATCACCACATGACGGGGCACATCGCCCACCACTCCGCGAGGTCGCTCATCTTCCCGTTGCCCGCGCCGCTGTCGCAGCCCAAGCGCGAGCCGATCCCCTGGGATGCGGACCATCCCTATCGCGGCCTCGGCTTCCGCGAGATCGAGGCGGAGGATGGCGGGGCGAAGCTCGCCCTGTCCGAAATGCCGATCGGGAGGGCCTGAGCCGTGCGCCGGGAACGCCGATTGTTCCTCGCGGCGGGGCTCGTCGCGCTCGCCGCGGGTGCCGGAGCGCTCGCGCAATCCGGGCCCCGCGTGATCAAGGTCGTCGCCCGAAGGTTCGTCTTCACGCCCAACCGCATCGAGCTGCGCAAGGACGAGCCCGTGGTCTTCGAGCTCACGACCGAGGACGTATTCATGGGCTTCAACGTCCCGGACTTCAGCGTGCGCAGCGACATCGTGCCGGGCAGGACCCAGCGGCTGTCGCTCACGCCCGACAAGTCCGGGACCTTCACCTTCCTGTGCGACGTCTTCTGCGGCGAGGGTCACGAGTCCATGAACGGGACGCTCGTCGTGACCTGACCCGGATCAAGCAACTTCCCGGCCGATGAAGTAGTCTCATGGCCACGGAGGTGCTTCGGGATGCGCTACTGGCTACTGGCGGCATGGATCGCGCTCGCGGGGGTGGGCCCCGCGTCGGCGCAGCTGAGCTTCGGCTTCTCGTCTGGCGGCGTGAGCATCGGCATCAACGTGCCCGTCTATCCCCACCTCGTGCGGATACCCGGCTACCCGGTCTACTACGCGCCGGGGCTGCCCACGAACTATTTCTTCTACGAGGGCCTCTACTGGGTCTTCCAGAACGGGCTGTGGTACGAGAGCCCCTGGTACAACGGGCCGTGGACCCTGGTCCCGCCCGACGCCGTGCCGCTCTACGTCCTCCGCGTGCCGGTACGGTACTACCGGCATCCGCCCCCGTTCTTCCACGGCTGGGCGGTCAACGCGCCCCCGCGCTGGGACGAGCATTGGGGCCACGACTGGGCCGAGCATCATCGCGACTGGAACCACTGGGACCGGCACCACGTGCCGGCGCCCGCTCCGCTGCCGTCCTACCAGCGCCATTACTCCGGTGAGCACTATCCCCGTACCGAGGCGCAGGCGCGGGAGCACGAGCAGCGCAACTACCACTACCAGCCCCACGACACGGTCGTCCGCGAGCACTACGAGCATCACGAACCGCCAGCGCCCCAAACGCACGACCACTCGCACGACCACTCGCACGACCACGAGCAGCATTAGCGGCATGCGCTGATCGCCCGGTCCGGAAGGCGCGAAGAGCGGCATATACTTCGCGGCAGTTTTCCGACCCCGGGGTCGCTTCATGGCCGCAAGCGGCGGCATCCACGGCGCGGCGGCGGGCGAGGCGCGCGAGCGCCAGCCGCGCGCGCTTCCCACGCTCTTCTTCACCGAGATGTGGGAGCGATTCAGCTACTACGGCATGCGCGCGCTGCTCGTGCTGTACCTCGTGCACGCACTCGGCTACGCGCGCGAGGACGCCCTCGAGCTCTACGCCACCTACACCGGCCTCGTGTACATCTCGCCGCTCGCCGGCGGCTACCTCGCCGACCGTTATCTCGGACGGCGCAAGGCGATCCTCGTGGGCGGCGTCACGATGGCCTTCGGGCATTTCGCCATGGCCTTCCCCGCGCTGCTGCACCTCGCCCTCGGCCTCCTCGTCGTGGGAAACGGCTTCTTCAAGCCCAACATCGGGACGCTGCTCGGCACCTATTACCGTGAGCACGACGCGCGCCGCGATCCGGGCTTCACCATCTTCTATATGGGCGTGAACCTCGGAGCCTTCTTCTCGCCGTTCGTGGCGGGGACCCTCGGCGAGAGGGTCGGCTGGCACTACGGCTTCGCGTCGGCCGGCGTGGGCATGTGCCTCGGCCTCGCCCAGTTCCTGCTGAGCGGCGACCGGCTTGGCACGGCGGGCCTGCCCCAGGGCAAGCACCGCCTCGATCGGGGGGACTGGATCCAGGTAGCGCTCATCAGCGTCGGCATGATCCCGCTCGTGTACGCGGTGCTGGGAGCCTGGACGCTCGCCGGGCCCGCATGGGACGCGCTTTCGCCGGCGGGGCGTCTCCTGGCGGTCGCGATCGCGATCTCGGCGCTCTGGTTCGGCGCCAACCACCTTCGCGGCCGGAAGTCCGCCGCGCCCGCGCTCCTCACGCGCGAGGAGTGGCACCGCGTCGCGGCCATCTTCATCCTGGGATTCTTCGTCGTCTTCTTCTGGATGGGCTTCGAGCAGGCGGGCGGCACGATGAACCTCTTCGCCGACCAGCTCACCGACCGCAACCTCGGCGGATGGATGATCCCCGCCTCGTACTTCCAGGCGATCAACCCGCTCGGCATCCTCGCGATGGGCGGCGGGTTCGCCGCGCTGTGGCTGCGGCTCGACCGCTCGCGCTTCGCGCTGCCCACGCCGGCGAAGATGGCCCTGGGGCTGCTCTTCCTCGCCTCGGGCTTCGTCGTCCTCGCCATCGCGCAGGCCCGCGCCGACCTTCTCGGCCAGGTCGGGCCGCAGTGGCTCTTCTTCGTGTACGTGCTGCACACCATCGGGGAGCTTTGCCTTTCGCCCGTCGGCCTCTCGATGGTGACCAAGCTCGCCCCGGCGCGGGTCGCGGCGCTGATGATGGGCATCTGGTATCTGTCGAACGCGGCGGCGAACTACCTCGCGGGCACCCTCGAGGAGATGCTCAAGGGCAGCGCGATCCCGCTCTATTGGTTCCTCGTCGCGAGCTCCTTCGGCGCGGGCTTTCTCCTCCTCGTCCTCACCCCGTTCGTCAAGCGCCTCATGCACGGACGGGGCTGAAGCACCCGTCCGCGGCCTTCCCCGGGGCCTTTCCGGCCCTTCATTACAGGAAACGGCTCCACGTTACGGAGCGGTTACTCCTGAAACGGGCGTTTGAATGAAATACCTCACAAATCAAGGAATTCCGTGATGCGCTTCACAGGGATTGCCCTCCTCGCTGCGTACAGTTCGGGCCATGCATCAGACCCCCATCAACGTTACGCAACGAGAGAGGACGACCATGAAAACGAATACCCGCAACATCCTGATCAAGTCCGCCGTCGCGCTCGCGCTCGCGGCCCCGATGCTCGCCAACGCGGAATCGCAGTTCACCACCGGCGCGGGCTCCCCGATCACCGCGACCGCGCACCTGGACTTCCAGATCACGATCCCGAAAGTGCTCTTCCTGCAGGTCGGCACCGGCACGGCCGGCGGCAACAACGCCACGGTGAACCAGATCGCGTTCACGGTCCCCGGCGCCAACCTGGGCGACAGCTCGGTCATCAACGCTTCCGTCGCCTCGGGCGACCTGGGCAACGGCACGGTCACCGCCAAGGTCATCGGCAACAACGGCACGATCACCTTCACCTCGACCACGGCCGGCCCGCTCGGCAACGGCGCGGGCGACACGATCTCCTTCGCGCAGATCGCGACCGCGGTGGCGACCCTCACTTCCGCCACGGCCCTGGCCCACCCGGCCCTCGCCGACGGCGCGACGACCACGGTGACCCTGACGCCCGCCGTCGGCAAGGTGATCAACCGCGACGCCAAGTGGACGTACACCTACCTCAACCAGAACGTGGTCCCGCCCGGAACGTACGGTGGCGTGAACACGAACAACAGCCGCGTGACTTATACTGCGTCGATGCCGTAATCGGCTCGCGCGGACAGGCAAGTCGACCCAACCGAGGCGCCGCGCGACGAACGCGGCGCCTCTTTCACTTTCAGGAAGGGCGCGATGGATGGATCGGTCTTCCCGCTGAGGACGCTCGCGGCCGTGCTGTGCGCCTGCGCCTCGGCCCTTCCCGCGCGCGCCTTCACCGTCAACATCAATCCGGGCACGCGCGCCATCTACCTGCAGGTGGGCAACGGCTCCTTCACGGGCACCTACCAGGGCGGGGGGACGCCCGGGAACAACGCCACGATCAACACGGTGTCGGTCAGCGTCTCGGCGGCGGCGCTGGGCACCGGCGCGGCGCAGCAGATGTCGAGCGACAGCACCCAGAGCCGCAGCTTCTACGACAACTACGCGTTCTGCAATCCGCCGGTGCAGATCTACATCGGCGGCTTCTTCCGGCTGCCGGGCAACTCCGGCACGGCGACGCTGTCGGTGACCACCTCCGCGCCGGACCTGGTGAACGCGACGGGGGACACGATCCCGTTCAGCCAGATCAGCTGGACGAGCAGCGGCAACGGCGATGCCGGCGCCGAGCCCATCCCCGCCGGGACGTTCACCGGCGGCACGCAGACGCTCGCCAGCTTCCCGGTGAACACCTGGCGCGAGAGCTGCCACACGTTCTCGTACGCGAACGCCGCGAGCGTGGCCGCGGGCACCTATACCGGCCGGGCTACCTACACGCTGAGCGCGCCATGAAGCTCGCCGCCCTGTTCTTCTCGCTGGCCGCGGCATGCACCGCGCCCCTCGCGTCGGCCGCGACCTACCGCATCGACGATTCCATGTCGCTGCCGCGGGAAAGCACGACCGCCATGAAGTGGCGCTCGATCGCCCCGGGCCGCGACATGGGCTACATGGTCGAAGGCTCGAACATCGTGACGGTGCGGCTCAACCTCGCGCCGTGGCTCAACAAGACCGGGAAGATCTACATGGTGCTGCCCGAGCAGCCGATCGGCCAGGTGATGGCCGAGTGGTCCACGCAGGGCAAGCTCCTTCCCGGCCAGCTCGTCTCGGGCAACCGGACGCTCGTCTACTCGGGGCTCATCCGCTCGAGCCTGCTCGAGGACACGATCGTGCTCAAGCTCTCGGCCGACGGAAGGCGGCTCATCGCGCCCCTCAGCCTGCAGTTCTACTTCGAGATCGACGTCGACTAGAGGAACCATGATCCGCAATGCCGCGCCCGTGGCGCTCGCCGCCTGCCTGCTCGCCTGCGCCATCCCCGCCGCGCGCGCCCAGGGATTCGCCGCGCTCGTCTCGCCCCCGCGCTTCGAGCTGCAGGTGAAGCCGGGCGAATCGCACCGCGAGGTGATCGAGATCACCAACGCGAGCGCGCAGGCCGCCAAGTACCACGTGCGCACCGCGGACTGGACCCTCAGCCCCGACGGCGCGGTCAAGTTCGTCGACGCGCTGATGCCGGCAAGCTGCCGCCCGTGGGTCGCCCTCGAGGCGCACGACATCACCGTCTCGCCGGGCGGGAAGTACCGCTACCGGTTCGACGTCGCGCCGCCCGCGGGAGCGGCCGCCGGGGAATGCCGCTTCGCGGTCCTGATCGAGGGCGGCGAGCAGAAGGTGGAGCTGAGCGGCGGCCCGAGCTTCCCCATCGCGGCGCGCCTCGGCGTGATCATCTACGTGCAGATCGGCGCCGCCGCGCCCAAGCTCGAGGTGGTGGGCGCCAAGGTCGCCACCGTCGAGCAGCAGAAGCTTCCCGTCGTGCTGGTGAAGAATTCCGGAAACGCCCACGGGCGCCTCACGGGATTCCTCTCGGGCACCGACGCGGCGGGCCAGAGCCTCGAGTTCACGCCGTCGACGCTGCCGATCCTTCCGGGCGAGACGCGCGCGATCCCGCTCACGCTGCACATCGAGCGCGGCCCGCGCGTTACGATCACCTATCCCATCACGATCCGCGGCAACCTCGAGTGGAGCGGCGGCAAGACGCCCTTCGAGCAGACCTTCAAGCCGTGATGGGACGGCGCCTCCTCCGCGCCGCCCGCGTCGTCCTCCTCGTCGCCGTTCCGGCCGGCATCGCGCATTCCGCGCCCCCGGTGCCCGACGTCGCCACCCCGCCGCCTCCGCCCGCTCCCTACGAGGATCGCCTCATCGACAACGGCAAGCTCGCCCCGCTGCCGTCCGAGGCCGAGGAGGCCCACTACGATTCCAGCGGCTGGTCGCGCTCGTGGCGGATCGAGGGGTTCGGCAGCCGCGTCGAGGAAGGCGGCACGGTCACGTACGAGAACGGAGTCGTGCTGAACGGCAGCCTCGACACGCCGGACTACGGGACGCTCACCTTCGACGCCAACGTGCGCGGGCCCTCGGCCACCGGCGTGTACACGCTCTGGCAGCGCGGGCTGCCGTTCGACAACGGCTGGCGCGCCAACAACGGCGCAGGCATGCTCAACACCCCGGGCATCGAGCTCAGCCGCCAGCAGTTCCGCTTCTTCATGCCGACCTTTCCGATCGCCGGCGCGCAGACCGAGTGGATCCAGCCCGGCAGGTTCCAGTTCCAGGCGAGCGTCGGCGAGCCGGGCGTGTACGACGGGCTGCGGCTCGCGGGATTCTCGCGCCTCGGCGGCAGCCTCTTCACCGCGGGCGGCCAGTGGAACCCGGATCCGCACTTGCAGGTGGGCCTCCAGGGGATCGACGCGATCGGCGTCGGGGCGGGGCTCGATTCGAACGACCCGACGGCGTCGGTGGATGCGCGCTCGTGGTACGGGGCGCTCGCGTGGACGAGCTCCGACACGCACGTGCAGTTCAACCTGATGGACAGCGAGGTGAACCAGGCCCACCACGACGTCGGGATGTGGTTCGACGCCGAGATGTCGACGGGGCGCTACCGGCACAACTTCGGCGCCTTCCGCTTCGGGCCCGACCTCGCGTGGGGCTACTCGCCCGTGAACCGCGACCTGCAGGGCTCGTACTACCGGGTGAGCTACGCGAGCCAGCAATGGACCTGGTCGGGCGGATTCGACAGCACGAGCTCCGTCAGCTCCCTGGGCGCCAACAGCCTCTACGGCACCGGCAACCTGCGCTACCAGGTGGACACCACGCTCGGCGTGGGCGGGGGCGCCTCGGTGCGGCACTCCGGGACCAACGCGGGCGAGGTGTACGGCTTCGTGGACAAGCTGAGCAGCCTCGGCACGACGCGCGTGCAGGTGGACGTGGTCGACGCCGAGGCGGCGCAGCACAGCAAGCAGGTCACCATCGACCACACCTGGCCCACGGCAGTGGGCCTGCGCCTGAGCACGACGCTTTCGCTCGGCGTCGAGAAGACGCCCGATGCGCCGCAGCTGCGCCGTGTGGGATTCGCCGCCAACGGCTCCATCGACCTCACCGCCGACCTGAGCCTGGAAGGCAGCGTGCACTGGACGCAGGACCGCGACTCGACGCAGCGCACGGTCGGCCGCTACGCGAACCTCGGGCTGGTATGGCGCATCTCGCAGCAGTGGTCGCTCATCGCGAGCTATTACGACAATCGCAGCACCGTGACCGACCTCTCGTTCGCCGGGATCGCGCCCGTCGTGCCGCTGCCGCTCGTGCCGGTGGTGCCGAGGGACCGCGCGATCTTCGTCACCGTGCGCTACGAGGACCGGGCCGGGACGCCGGCGGTGCCCCTGGGCGGGCTGCCGGGCGGGGGAGCGGGCACGATCACGGGCACGATCTACTACGACAACAACGAGAACGGGCTCCGGGACGCGGGCGAATCGGGCGCGGCCAACGTGACCGTCGTCCTCGACGGCCGCTTCGGCGCGCGCACCGACGCGGACGGGCGCTTCACGTTCCCGATGGTGGCGGCGGGTCCCCACGTGGTCGTGGTGATCCCGGACAACCTCGCGCTCTCCTACAACGTGAGCAACCAGGGGCGGCGCGAGGTGGTCGTCAGCACCCGCGAGGTCAGCTCCGTCGACATCGGCGCGACGCGCACGCGCTGAGGCGCGCGGGCGGCGGGCCCTCAGCCCACGTCGAGCGCGAGCGTGCGGTATCCCACGCGGCAGCTTCCGACGCGCAGAATGACGCGCCCCCGGCCCTCGGCCACCACCGTCACGAACTTCTCGTGCACGTTGCCGCGCGTCCAGGGCGAGAAGATGCTGGGCCCGTTGTAGAGGCCGCGGCCCCAGCCGTCGAGATGCCCGATCTCGATCACGCGCCCCACGGGCGCGCCCAGCTGCACGCCGCCCTCGCACTCCACGGTGAGGCGCAGCGGCTCGACGTGGGGCAGCTTCTTCGCCGAATACGGCCCGTAGGTGCCGAGGTAGCCGCGGTTGACGATGCGAAGCTCCAGCCGCGTGAGGTTCGGCCCCAGGACGTCGCGCTTCACCACCTCGACGTCGACCCGCGGGGCGAGGGCCGCGAGCCGGAGGAACGCGGCGCTTTGCTGCGCGCAAACCTCGGCGAGCTTCTCGAACGGCGGGTTCGAGATGCCCACGAGGATGTCGAGGCCGCCGACCTCCACGTCGCCGAGCTGCGGATGGCGCGCCTTGCGCCACTCGCCGAAGACGCGGCCCCGGTTCTCCTCGCGGTCCCACTTGGCGAGCGCGGCGAAGTCCTTGCGGTCGAGCTTCGAGTAGTGGTCGACGAAGGGCTTCTTCGTCTCCACGCCGATCCTGCGGAAGACGTCCCAGAGCTCGACGGCGTAGGCGATCGCCCCGCGCTGCTGGTAGGCGTACTCGACGATGTCGCCCCGCAGCGGCGTCTCGGGCTCGTAGAGGAACTCGTGGTAGCCGCTCACGGTGGGATAGCCCGTGAGCTCCTTCGCCCACGCCTCGACCTGGCGGAAGATCGCGAGGTCGCCCTGGTCCATCTTGTGGTCGGGCTTGTCGCCGAGCGGCCGGATGAACACGCCCCCGAAGGTGTGGAAGTTGATCCACGCGAAGATCTCGGGGTGCGCGGTGGCGAAGTCGAGGATCGCGCGGATCTCGGGCGAGCTGCCGGGATAGTCGCCCGCGCCCGCCTGCTCCGGCTCCGGCGCCCACTGGTAGGGGAAGTTGCGGTTGAAGTCGTACTGGTTGTCGGAGAGGAAGTACGGGTCCGGGACGTGGCGCCCGTCGAAGTTGACGATCCGCCCCTCGGGATAGAGCTTGTAGTAGGGCGGCGGATCCTCGGGAAGGCGCGGCACCATCACGCCCGGGGCGCCGGCGAGCTCCACGAGCTCGCCGTCGTCGCAGGCCTGGCGCATGTAGCCCATGCGCCCGTCGCCGTCGAAGTCGTGCGCCTCCCAGTACGCGTGACCCTTGTGGCGGCGCTCGTCCACGGGGCTCGAGCGCACGTAGCGTCCGGTCTTCAGCACCGCCTCCGCGCCGTCCGGCGAGATGCGCGGGACCACGTAGAAGAGCATGTCGCCGATCGCCTCGGCCATGTGCGGCGGCAGGCCCTGCGGGACCCGGCCCTCGTGGATGCCGATCACGTCCTCGGCGATCGCGAGCGCGGCGCTCGAGCCGCAGAGCTCGGAAGCGTGCATGTTTCCGTCCACCCACGCCGCGGGGCGCGCGCGATCGGGATCGGGCCCCAGCGTGAGCAGCGGGATCTCGCGCCCCTCGGCGGTGCGCCCCAGCGTGCCCAGCTTCACGAAGCGGGGATGGCGCTCGGCCCATTCCCGCACTTGCCCCATCAGCTCGGCGTAGTCCAGATATCTCTCTCGGAACATGGCGCGCATCTTAGCGAAAAAGGCGAAACAAGGGGTCAGGTTGCTTCTCGGGCCTGTCCCCTTTTCCGGCCGGCTTTAGAATGCGGCGATGCGTACGCAGGATGCCCGGACTCTCGGCGTGCTCTGGCTCTGCGGCATCTGCCTCCGCCTCACCGTGCTCGCGATTCCGCCGGTGATCCCGATGCTGCACCGCGACCTGCGTCTCACGCAGGCCGAGGTCGGCGCGCTCGCGAGCCTGCCGGTGCTCCTGCTGTCCTTCGCCGCGATTCCCGGCGCCTTCCTCATCGCGCGCTTCGGGGCCGCGCGCGTGCTCTCGGGCGGAATCCTCCTCGCGGGCGCGGCCTCGGCCTTGCGCGGCGCTTCCTTCGATGCGCCCACGCTCTTCGCCACCACGTTCGCGATGGGCATGGGGATCGCGGTGATGCAGCCGGCGTTCCCGTCGATCGTGCGCGAATGGCTCCCCGCGCGGATCGGGCTCGCGACGGCGGTGTACTCCAACGGGCTGCTCGCGGGCGAGGCGATCAGCGCCTCGCTCACGATTCCCGTGGTGCTTCCCCTGGTGGGCGAGGACTGGCGCCTGAGCCTCGTCGCGTGGTCGGTCCCGCTCTTCGCGATCGCGATCGTGGCGGTCGTCCACGCGCGCGCGCGGGAGCGGCGCGCGCACGCCCGGCCCGCGCGGGCGGCGCAGTGGCGACCCGACTGGCGCTCGCCGCTCACCTGGCGACTCGGCCTCATCGCGGGCGGCTGCTCGAGCCTGTACTTCGCCGCCAACGCGTTCCTTCCCGACTACCTGCGCCACCTGGGCCGCGCGGACCTCATCGGCCCGGCGCTGTCCGCGCTCAACTGGGCGCAGATGCCCGCCTCCCTGGCCCTCCTCGCCTTCTCCGGGCGGCTCATGATGCGGCGCGGTCCCCTCGTCGTGACCGGCGCCCTCGGGTGCGTCGCGATGGTCGGGCTCGCCGCTTCGACCGGCGGCTGGATCATCGCGTGGGCGGGCATCGTGGGGTTTTGCACCGCGATGATCCTGATCCTCACGCTCGCGCTGCCTCCCATGCTGGTGGAAGCGGCGCGCGTGCCCGGCGTCTCGGCGGCGGTGTTCGCGGTCG
>DASPRQ010000071.1:0-6310 GCA_035624355.1 Usitatibacter sp.
CGTGGGCGGCATCACCGGCATCAAGGTCTGGGAGACCGTGCCCGACACGTTCTTCGACGAGGCCGAGGAGGTGGTCCTCGTGGACCTCCCGGCCGAGGAGCTGCTCAAGCGCCTCAAGGAAGGCAAGGTCTACCTGCCCGAGCAGGCGGAGCGCGCGGCGGGGCACTTCTTCCGCAAGGGCAACCTCATCGCCCTGCGGGAGCTCGCGCTGCGCCGCACCGCCGACCTCGTCGAGGGGGCGGTGAAGGAATACCGCTCGGACAAGGCGATCGGCGCGGTGTGGAAGACGCAGGCGCGGCTCCTGTGCTGCATCGGCCCGAATCCCGGCGCGGAGCAGGTCGTGAGGAGCTCGGCGCGCCTCGCCCAGCAGCTGGGCGTCGAGTGGCGCGCGGTGTACGTCGAGACGCCGCGGCTTCAGCGCCTGGCCGCCGCGGAGCGCGAGCGGATCCTGCGGATCGTGAAGCTCGCCCAGGACCTCGGCGCGGGCACGGCGATTCTCACGGGCAACGAGGTCGTCGAGGCCCTCGTGGAGTACGCGCGCTCCGAGAACATCGGCACCGTGGTCGTGGGCCGCGGCCCGCAGCGGCGGCTGCCGTGGCGGCGCAGCATGAGCGACGCCATCGCGCTCGCCGAGGACGACCTCGACGTGATCGAGATCGGGCGCGGCTCCCACGAGGCCGGTGCGCCCATCGCGACGCGCGTGGGCCCCGAGCCGCCGGAGCGCGACGCCAAGGCCCGCGAGCGGCGCCGGCGCTACCTCGGCACGATCGTCGCGTGCACCGTGACCACGGGCGCGGCCGCCCTCCTGCTCCCCTTCTTCGAGCTCTCGAACATCGTGATGGTGTTCCTGCTCACCGTGGCGCTGGTGGGCGTGCAATGGGGACGGGGCCCCGCCATCCTCGCCGCGATCCTGAACGTGGCGGCGTTCGACTTCTTCTTCGTCCCGCCGCGCTTCACCTTCGCCGTGAGCGACGTGCAGTACCTCCTCACCTTCGGCGTGATGCTCGCCGTGGGCCTCATCACGGGCCAGCTCACCGCGGGCGTGCGCTACCAGGCGCGCGTCGCCGGTCACCGCGAGGGGCGCGCGCGCACGCTCTACGAGTTCTCGCGCGACCTGTCGGGCCTGCTCACGCCCGTGCAGGTGATCGAGACGGCGGAGGGCTTCATGTCGCGCGCCTTCCGCGCGCGCGTGACGGTGCTCACGCCCGACGCGGCCGGCAAGCTCGTGTCGCGCACCGGGCATCCGCTCGACAACCCGATGGATTCCGCCGCGGCGCAGTGGGCCTTCGACCATTCGCAGCCCGCGGGCGCCGGCACCGACACGCTCCCGGGCAACGACCATCTCTTCCTGCCCCTCAGGACGCCGATGGGCACCCGCGGCGTGTTCGCCATCCGGCCCGAGCGCGCGCGCGACCTCATGATCCCCGAGCAGATGCGCCAGTACGAGACCTTCGCCGCGCTCGCCGCCATCGCGCTCGAGCGCGTGCATTACGTGGGGGTCGCGCGCGACGCGCTCATCAAGATCGAGAGCGAGCGGCTGCGCAACTCGCTGCTGGCCGCGCTCTCCCACGACCTGCGCACGCCGCTCGCGGCGCTGCTCGGACTTTCGGAGGCGATGGTGCTCACGCAGCCGCCGATGTCGGCCGAGCAGGTGGAGATCGCGCATACGCTCTCCGAGGAGACCAAGCGGCTCATCGCGCTGGTGAACAACCTGCTCGACATGGCGCGCATCCAGAGCGGCGAGGTGAAGCTCAACCTCGAGTGGCATCCCGTCGAGGAAGTGATCGGGGCGGCGCTGCGCTCGGCGGCGGGCATGCCCGGCGCGCGCAAGGTCGTCACGGACCTCCCGGACGACCTGCCGCTCGTGCAGATGGACGCGGTGCTCATCGAGCGCGTGCTCGCGAACCTGCTCGAGAACGCGGTCAAGTACGCGGGGGCCGAGGCCCGGATCACCGTCGCCGCGCGTGCGGTCGACGACCAGCTCGAAGTGAGCGTCGAGGACGACGGGCCCGGCATCCCGGCCGGCCAGGAAGAGGCGATCTTCGAGAAGTTCGCGCGGGGCCAGATGGAGAGCGCAACGCCCGGCGTGGGCCTCGGGCTCGCCATCTGCCGCGCGATCGTGCAGGCGCACAAGGGGCGCATCCGGGCCGAGCCGGGCCGCGCGCGGGGCGCGCGCTTCGTGTTCACGCTGCCGCTCGCCGAGCCGCCCGGGGTGAGCCTGCCGTGAGCGCGCCGGTGGCCCTCCTCGTGGAGGACGAGCCGCAGATCCGGCGGTTCCTCCGCACCGCGCTCGAGGCCGAGGGCTGGACGGTGCATGAGACCGACACGCAGCGCCAGGGAATCATCGACGCGGGCACCCGCAAGCCCGACCTCCTGATCGTGGACCTCGGGCTGCCCGACGGGGACGGCACGCAGCTCATCCGCGAGGTGCGCTCGTGGTCCGCGGTGCCGGTGATCGTGCTCTCCGCCCGGGCCTCCGAGAACGACAAGATCGAGGCGCTCGACGCCGGGGCCGACGACTACCTCACCAAGCCCTTCGGCGTGCGCGAGCTGCTCGCCCGCGTGCGCGCGACGCTGCGCCGCCACCGCCAGCCGCCGGGCGAGGCCTCGCCCCTCTTCCGCTTCGGCAACGTCGAGGTGAACCTGGAGGCGCGCACCGTGAAGCGCGGAGGGGCGGACGTGCACCTCACCCCGGTGGAGTTCCGGCTGCTCGCGCTTCTGGTGGCCAACGCGGGCAAGGTGCTCACGCACCGCCAGATCCTGCGCGAGGTCTGGGGCCCGGCAGGGGTCGAGCACCACCACTACGTGCGCGTCTACATGGGCCACCTGCGCAGCAAGCTCGAAGACGACCCCGCGCAGCCGCGGCATCTCCTCACGGAGACCGCGGTGGGCTACCGGCTCGTGACCTGAAACGAAGGGCGGGCTCCGGGTGCGCCCGCCCCGGTCCCAGTGGAATGCCCGCGTGGGGGCGTCCCAGATGCGGACACGCGTTGCGCTCAGGATGCGTTATCGGACAAAGCCCTCCCCGGGGAGGAGCCGCGTATGCGGCCCCACCCGGGGAGGCGAACTCCCCTCAACCGGAGGCTTTAGAAGCTTTAGAAGCTGTACTCGACGTCGAAGCTCCAGCTCGACGACGTGGGGCCGCTTGGATAGCCCTCTCGGACACCGAGCTGTTGGAATCCAGGCTGTTGCTGAAGTGGAAGCCCACGTTCATCGGGGTTCCCCCTCTCATCGTTTTTCGGCATGCGATCCACGATTTCGGCACAAGGTACCATCCGTGCGCCGGGAAATCAACATTGTTTGCAACGAGAGTTGTGGCGCGGAGGCTTGCGTGCGCGCTCGCGCGCTACCGGGAAGTCTCGCGATGATGCGCTCGCGCGCCGTCGGGAAGCTCGGTCGGCAGGCGCCCGGCGGCGCGGCGAGCTTCGTAGGCCTTGAGGTGGGTGTAGGCGAGGGAAAGCAGGGAGTCGTCGACGCCGCGGGCGCGCGCGCGCTCGAGCATCCAGCCCACGACGTGGTCGGCCTCGACCCGGCCGCCCGATTCCAGGTCGCGCAGCATCGAGGCGCTCCAGAGGCCTGCGGAGTCGGTGAGCCGCGCGCGGGCGAAGGCGAGCATCTCCGCGCCCGGCGGATGGCCTTCGCGGCGCGCGATCTCGGCGTTGGCCTCGAGCGCCCGTTCCATGGCCTCCCGGCCGCCCGGCGCGGCGACGATCTCGCGCACGTTGGCGCGGAAGAGGCACGTGGTCGTGGCGAGCGCGCAGAGGAAGACGATCTTGTCCCACAGGTCCTGCACGATGTCGTCGGAGAGCTTCCAGGCGATCTTCGTCGCCGCGAAGGCCGCGGCGAGCGCCTGGGCGCGCGCCGACCTCGAGCCGTCGCGCTCGCCGAAAAGCACGCGCTGGAGGCTGTCGCCGTGCACGATCACGCCATCGCGACGCAGCGTGGCGTTGATCTGGCAAGTGCCGCCCATCACGCTCGCCGCGCCGAAGCGAGCGTCGAGGCGCTCGAGGTGCGCGATGCCGTTGAGCAGCGGCAGCACGGCGCACGAGCGGCCGTCCGGGCGCGCTCCCATGGCGGGGGCGATCGCCTCCATCGCGGAATCGAGGTCGTACGCCTTGCAGGTGAAGAGGACCAGGTCGTAGTCGGGGCGCACCTCCCCGGCCTCGACCGTGCGCACCTCGAGGCGCGCGTCGCCCAGGGGGCTTTCGATGCGCAGCCCGTCGCGGGCGATCTGCTCGCGCCGCTTCGGCCGCACGAGGAAGGTCACGTCGGCGCCCGCCTCGGCGAGGCGTCCGCCGAAGTAGCCGCCGATCGCGCCCGCGCCGAGGACGAGGATCCTCACGGCCTCAGGGCTTCGCGTGGAAGTCGAAGGCGGCGGTGAGGTCGTTCGCCGCCGCGTCGCGCGGGCCCAGGGGATCCAGATGCCAGCGCCGCTCGATGAAGCGCAGGATCGAGGTCGTGTCGTACTGCGTGTGGTCCACGTAGCCGCGGCGCGCGTAGGGGGAGATGATCACGGCGGGCACGCGGGTGCCGGGGCCCCAGCGGTCGCCGGGCGGAGGGGCGACGTGGTCCCAGCGCCCCCCGTTCTCGTCGTAGGTGACGACGATGGCGGTGCTCTTCCACTGCGGGCTCGCCATGATCGCCTCGACGATCTTCGCGATGTGCTCCTGGCCGGAGATGAGGTCGGCGTAGCCGGGGTGCTCGTTGAGCGGCCCCAGCGGCTTCACGAAGGAGACGGCCGGAAGGTTCCCCGCCTTCAGCGCCTTCCAGAATTCCTCCTCGTCGAGCAGATGCTCGCGCTTCGCCTCGGTGCCGTCGGCGAAGGCTGCGAAGTAGGCGAAGGGCTGGTGGTGGTACTGGAAGAGCGGGTCCGGATGCCCCGCGAGGGCGTCGTTCCAGCCGCCGGAGTACCAGGCCCACGAGACGCCCTTCTCCGAGAGCCGGTCGCCGATCGTGGGCAGCGTCTGGCTGGGCACGAGGAACCACGGATTGGTGATCTTGGCCGGATGGGGCGCGTTCACCGTGTAGCTCGTGTTGACGACGTAGCCGTCGGGAGTGACGGCGCCGTCCTTCACGAGGAAGCCCCTGGCGTCGAGGACGGCGCGCATCGATTCGGGCGCCGCCTTCCATTCGGGCGTGCAGGCGCAGACCAGCCAGAAGTGGTTCAGGAACGAGCCGCCGAAGGCGCCCATGAAGAAGTTGTCGGCGAGGGTGAAGCGCTTCGCGAGCCGGCCGAGCGGGAGGTCGGACGCGTCGTAGTAGCTCATCACGAGGCCGCCCACGTTGGTCCAGGCGACGAACCGGTCGTTGAGCCCGCCGTCGATCTGATATTGGTTCTGGTAGAAGAGGTGGATCGGGTTCCCGGTCTTCTGGTCCGGCGGGACGTATTTCCCGAGGTCGAAAGGCGCGTTGGGCAGGTTCGCCGGGATGCGCGAGTCGGGCTTGCCGTTCGGGCCGATCGAGGGCGGGAGCGCCGCGTACACGTGCCCGTCCTTGTCGCTCTGCGGCAGCGCGTGCGCCGCGTTCGCGAGCCCGTTCGCGCCGGGGAACTTGCCGAACAGCCCGTCGAAGCTCCAGTTCTCCTGGAAGAGCACGATCACGTGCTCGATCTTCCCGATGCCTTCGCTCGCGGGCCGCGTAGTGGCGCAGCCGGCGGCGAGGAGCGCGATCAGCAGGGCGGCGATGCGCCTCATGGTTCCTCCCTTGAAGCCGAGATGGTTTGGGACGCGAATGCGGGTTCGCGTCCCTGCGTCAGAGGCTCGCTTCGGCGAAGCCGCGCTTCTTCACGAGGGCGTCGATCTCCTTGAGCGTCGCGAGCAGCTCCCTCATGCGGGCGAGCGGCCACGCGTTGGGGCCGTCGGAGAGTGCCTTGTCCGGATCCGGATGCGTCTCCATGAACACGCCCGACACTCCCGCGGCGACGGCCGCGCGGGCGAGCACCGGAACGAACTCCCGCTGTCCTCCGCTCGCCGTTCCGGCGCCGCCGGGGAGCTGGACCGAGTGCGTCGCGTCGAACACGACGGGACAACCGGTCTCGCGCAGGATCGCCACACTGCGCATGTCGGAGACGAGGTTGTGATAGCCGAACGACGCGCCGCGCTCACAGACCATGATGTTGTCGGTGCCGCTTGCCGCGCGGGCCTTGGCGACGACGTGCTTCATGTCCTCCGGTGCGAGAAACTGCCCCTTCTTGATGTTCACGGGCTTCCCCGCGCGGGCCACCGCGCGGATGAAATCCGTCTGGCGGCAAAGGAATGCCGGCGTCTGCAGTACGTCGACGACCGCAACGACGTCCCGAATGTCGGCTTCC
>DASPRQ010000012.1:0-110781 GCA_035624355.1 Usitatibacter sp.
GAGCGCTCGGGAAGCCAGGCGTACGAGGCGACGCTCACCTACGCGCGCGACGGCTCGCGCCACGACGTGCTCGTGAACAAGGCGACCTTCTATTCTCCCTCCGGCGAGGTGGCGGGGCTGGTCGGCGTGCTCGTCGACATCACGCAGCGCAAGAAGCTCGAGGCGGAGACCCGCGAGAGCCACGAGCGCCTGCGCGCGGTGATCCACGCCGCCCCGCTCGCCATCGTCGCCCGCGACCTGGACGCGCTGGTCCGCATGTGGAACCCCGCGGCCGAGCGCATGTTCGGCTGGCGCGAGTCCGAGGTCCTCGAGACGCGCGCCTCGGTGGTGCCCGAGCGGCTGCGTGCCGAGGCGCGGGCGCTGCGGCTGCGCGCCGAAGCGGGCGAGACGATCCGCGTCGAGGAGACGCGCCGCATGCGCCGCGACGGAACGGAGATCGACGTGTCGCTCTCGATGGCACCGATCTACGGGGCCGACGGCGTGGTGATCGGCACGATGATCGCGATCGTGGACATCTCGCGGCGCAAGATCGCCGAGCAGGCGCTTCGCCAAAGCGAGGAGCAGCTGCGCCTCGCGATGGAGGCCGCGCAGATGGGCATGTGGTACTGGGAGGTCGACACCGACCGGTTCCTCCACTCCGAGGGGCTGAGCGTGCTCTTCGGCGGCCGGGCCGACGATCCGCTCACCGACTACCGCGTCTTCCGCGACCGGCTGCACCCGGAGGACCGCGAGCTGCTCGAGGCGACGCTGCGCCATGCGATCCGCAAGGGGGCCGACTTCCAGGCCGACGGCCGCGTCGTCTGGCCCGACGGCTCGATCCACTGGCTCGCCAACCGCGGCCAGGTGCACCGCGGCCCCGACGGGCACGCGCAGCGCGTGATCGGCGTGGCGATGGAGATCACGGACCGCAAGATCGCCGAGCAGCGCATCGCGCACATGGCGCACCACGACGCCCTCACGGGCCTGCCGAACCGCGTGCTGCTGCGCGACCGCATCCAGCAGGCGATCGCCCAGGCGCACCGCAACGACACGCGGCTCGCCGTGCTCTTCCTCGACCTCGACCGGTTCAAGACGATCAACGACTCCCTCGGCCACCAGCTCGGCGACCGGCTGCTGCAGTCGGTGGCGAGCCGCCTCCTCGTGTGCGTGCGCGAGGGCGACACCGTGGCGCGGGTCGGCGGCGACGAGTTCGTGATCGTGATCCCGGGCATCTCCTCGTCGGCGGACGCCTCGCACGTCGCCTCCAAGATCCTCGAGGTCCTCGCGAGCCCCTTCCACCTGAGCGGCAACGACCTGCACGTCGGCGCCTCGCTCGGGATCAGCCTGTATCCCGCCGACGGCGGCGACGCCGAGACGCTGATGCGTAACGCCGACACCGCGATGTACCACGCCAAGGACTCGGGGCGCGGCAACTTCCAGTTCTTCACGCACCACATGAACGTGACGGCGCAGCAGCGCCTCACGCTCGAGACCGCGCTGCGGCGCGCCCTCGAGGGGCGCGAGTTCGAGCTGCACTACCAGCCGATCTACGACCTGCGCGACCCGTCGGTCACCGGCTTCGAGGCGCTGCTGCGCTGGAAGGCCCCGGGGCGGGAGCTCGCGCCCCCGGCGCAGTTCATCGCCGTGGCCGAGGAATCCGGCCTCATCGTGCCGATCGGGGAATGGGTGCTGCGCGAGGCGCTCACGCAGGCGAAGGCCTGGCACGCGCAGGGCCGGCCGCTCATGGTCTCGGTGAACGTCTCCGCGCACCAGCTCGCGCGGCCCTCCTTCGTCGACCGCCTGAGGCGCCTGCTCGACGAGACCGACGTCGAGCCGGGCCTGCTCGAGCTCGAGGTGACCGAGGGCGTGATCATCGAGGGCGCGAGCGACGCGCGCGACACCATCGACCGGATCGCGGCCCTGGGCGTGGGCATCGCGATCGACGACTTCGGGACCGGCTACTCGGGGCTCGCGTACCTGAAGCGCCTGCCCATCGACACCGTGAAGATCGACCAGTCCTTCGTGCGCGACCTCACGGTCGATCCCGACGACGCCGCGATCGTGACCGCGATCGTCGCCATGGCCGCGAGCCTCGGGGTCGACGTGGTGGCCGAGGGCGTGGAGACCGAGCAGCAGCTCGCGCAGCTGCGGCTCCTGGGCTGCCACCGCGCCCAGGGCTTCTACTTCGCGCGGCCCATGGACGCCGCGGCGGTGGAGCGCTTCCTCGAGGACTCGCCGGCCGGGGATTGAGCCTTCGCGCCGGCGGGCGGTCCGCCCCGGGGGCGGGCCTCGAGCCCGTCAGCGGTTGTCGAGGGCGAGGCGCTTCAGGTCCTCGGCGAAGGCGCTCTTCGCCTGGGTCTGGCGCAGCGTCGTGAGCAAGCGCACCTTCACCTCGTCGTTGCCCGGCCAGACGGTCTCCAGCCAGAGCAGGCCCGCGTTGCCGTGGCCGGTGTAGGCGTAGCGGTTGAGCTCCGCCGACACCGCGGAGAGCACGCCGCTCGCGAAATAGTCGTCCCACTCGAGCTTCTCACCCGAGCGGTTCGACTTGATGGCGGCGAGCTTCGCCTTGATCTCGGCGGTGCGCGCCTGGCGCCGGGACGTGAGGTACTCGGCGCAGCGCTGCTGGAGCCACAGGTTCGCCTTGCCGAGCGCGGTCGAGCACACGGGCGGCGGCTGGCCGGGAAGCTGCGACTGCATGAGGTCGAGGGCGAACTGCAGCCGCCCGTGCCCGCCCACCTCCAGGATCACCATCGGGAAGTACGAGTTGGCGTACGGCGCGAAGGCGTTGGCCGACGAGTCGTCCGCCGACACCATCACCGGGAGCTTGCGGCCGGGAACCTCCATGAACTCGCCTCCGCCCATCGCGCCCGCCTCGTAGGCGGCGAGCCGCCGCACCTGGGGCTTGAGGCGATACACGAAGTGCGTGGTGCAGCAGTTGCTGCCGCCGGAGAAGCTCGAGATGTGCATGTCCGGCTGCCCGCTTCCGTCGAGGTCGCGGCCGAGCGCGTGGATCGTCCAGCGCGATCCCGGGTCGGTTTCCTTCGGGTTGGTCTGCCACACGGGCCGGCCCTGGCGGAAGAGCACCACGCGCTCGGCAGCGGCCACGGCATCGGTCGCGCCCTTCACGCGCGCGACCACGGCCTCGAATTCCTCGTACGTCTTCGTGTCGCGCGCCTCGAGCCCCTGCGACTCGAGCCACGCCGCGGGATCCTGCGGAGGAAGCGCCACGCCCACGCACAGCCATCCCAGCAAAGCGAACAACCAGCTTCCCCACCGTTGCATTGCGGCTCCTCCGCGATTCGGCGTGCGCGACGGTTCTTTTTTTCGGCGACTTAAGGTACCACGGCCGCCGGCCGCGGACCGGGCGACTGGCGGAAGGTGTGAGATTCGAACTCACGAGGGGCTTTCACCCCTGCCGGTTTTCAAGACCGGTGCCTTAGACCGCTCGGCCAACCTTCCGTCTCGGTGCTCGCCCCCCAAAAACGCTGCGGCAAGGGGTATGATTCCCAAGGGATTTTAATCCGGGCGGCGTGGTCTTGAAACCACCACATCCGTCCCATACTCTAAAAGAAGCCCGCCAGGGGCTCGAACCTCGACCCAGGAGACCGCAATGCCGATGGAAAACCCGATGGTGGCGCAGGCGAGGACCGCATCCGCGCCGTCGCTCGCGCAGAACCGGGTTCTGCGCAACACCTACCTGCTCCTCGCCCTGTCCATGGTGCCGACGGTGGTCGGCGCATGGCTCGGCCTGCAGCTCAACTTCGCCGTCTTCGCGCGCCTGCACCCGGCGATGAGCGGCATCCTCTTCCTCGCCGTCGCCTTCGGCTTCATGGTCGGCATCCAGAGGACGAGGAACAGCGGCTGGGGTGTCGGCCTGCTGCTCGCGCTCACGTTCTTCATGGGCGTGTGGCTGTCGGGCATGCTGGGGGTCGTGCTGGGGCTCGCGAACGGCGCGAACCTCATCGCGCTCGCCTTCGGCGGCACGGCGGTGATCTTCGGCTCGATGGCGACTCTCGCCACGACCGTGAAGCGCGACCTGTCCGCCCTGGGCAAGTTCCTCTTCGTCGGCGTGATCATGCTGATCGTCGCGGGCTTCGCGAACATCTTCCTGCAGATCCCGGCGATGATGATCGCGCTGTCGGTGATCGCGATCGCGATCTTCTCCGCGTTCATGCTCTACGACGTGAACCGGATCGTGACGGGCGGCGAGACGAACTACATCACGGCGACCCTCGCGCTCTACCTGGACCTCTACAACGTCTTCGTGAACCTGCTCGCGCTGCTCGGGTTCACCTCCGGCAGCAGCGACTGACGTTCCCGCGCCACGGCGAAGGGGCGGCCTCGGCCGCCCCTTTCCTTTTCAGCGCTCGAAGAGCGCGACCGATTCCACGTGGCCCGTGTGGGGGAACATGTTGACCACACCCGCGGCGGAGAGGCGGTAGCCGTTCGCGTGGACGAGGATGCCGGCGTCGCGCGCGAGCGTCCCGGGGCTGCACGAGACGTACACGATGCGCTCCGGTCCGTTTTCGCCCAGCGCCTTGCAGATCTCGGCCGCGCCGTCGCGCGGGGGATCGACGAGCAGCTTCGCGACGGGCCCGAGGCGCCGAAGCGCGCCGCCCGCGTCGGCGTACAGGTCGTGGGCGAAGAACCCGGCCCGCCCCTCGAGGCCGTTGGCGCGCGCGTTCGCCGCGGCGCGGGCGACCAGCGCCTCGGCGCCCTCGATGCCGGTCACCTGCGCCCCGCGCGTGGCGAGCGCGAGCGCGAAGTTGCCGAGCCCGCAGAAGAGGTCCCCCACCCGCTCGCCGGGTCGCGGGTCGAGCAGCCCCACGGCCCGCCGCACGAGCACGCGGTTCACGCCCATGTTCACCTGGGTGAACTCCGTGGGGCCGAAGCCGAGCGTGAGGCCGAACTCGGGCAGGCGATAGTCGAGCGCGGCGGCATCGAGCGGATGGAAGGGCCGCGCCGACTCCGGTCCGCCGGGCTGCAGCCACCACTGGATGCCGTGCCGGTCGGCGAACTCGCGCAGCCTCGCCGCGTCCTCCTCCGGCAGCGGCTCGAGGTGGCGCAGCACGAGCACGGTCACCGCCTCGCCCACGGCGAGCTCGAGCTGCGGGATGCGGTCGCGCAGCCGCATCGAGGTGAGCATCGCGCGCAGCCCCGGGATGAGCGCCGACACCGCGGGCGGCAGTACCTCGCACGAAAGCACGTCGGCCACGTAGCTCGAGCGCCGCTCGTGGAAGCCCACCAGCACGCCGCCCTTCTTCGCCACGTAGTGCACCGAGAGGCGCGCGCGGTTGCGGTAGCCCCAGGCGGGTCCGACGATCGGCGGCAGGATCGTGGCGGGGCTCACCTTGCCGAGGCGCGCGAGGTTGTCCTCGAGCACGCGCTGCTTGGCGGCGACCTGGGCGGCCGCCTCGACGTGCTGCATCGCGCAGCCGCCGCAGGTGCCGAAGTAGCGGCAGCGGGGCGCGACGCGCAGCGCGCTCTCGCGCAGCACCCGCGTCACGGTGCCCAGGTCGAAGTTGCCGCGGCTGCGCCGCCGTTCGAAGAGCACGCGCTCGCCGGTCACGCCCCCGTCGATGAAGGTGACCTTGCCGTCGACGTGCGCGACGCCCGCGCCCTCGGGATCGAGGGCCTCGATGAGCGCCTCGCTCAAATCCCTACGACTCGCATTGCGTCTTCATCACGCCGAACGCCTGGCGCTGGATCGACTTCGTCACCGTCACGCCGTTCACGGTGTAGGTGAGCGTGCCGGTGTTTCCGTCGGCGAAGTGGAACGACATGGTGCCCACGGGGGTTGCGCTGATCGCGGTCCACGGCGAGGCGTTGAACGCCGGTCCCGTGGTGCGATAGAGCGTGCCCGAGTACGAGGCGTTGCCCGTCCGGGCCCCGTCGGACATCACCAGCCACATCCCCTTCCCGTCGGAGCCGTAGGTGAAGAGCGTGGCGAAGAGAATGTCGCCCTGGTGCGCGATGTTGACGCCCCATCCGGACTCCGAGGGATTCCACCACAGGTCCTGGTAATTGGTCGCGTAGCTGCGGTCGAACGCCGACCAGGTGCAGGTGGGCGGCGTCGAGAACGGCTGGCGCGTGATGCTCTTCGTGACCGTCGTGCCGTTGTAGGTGTAGACGAGCGTCGCCGAGGCGGACCCGGTGAACGTGAGCCGCATCGACCCGATCGCGGAGGCCGACACGGCCGAGGAATTGAAGGGCTGCGCGCTGAACGCCGGCCCCGTGGTGCGGTAGAGCGTGCCCAGGTACGACCCGTCGGCCTGCCGCTCGCCGTCCGACATGACGAGCCACATCGGCGCCCCGGTCGAATCGTAGGTGAAAAGCGTGGCGAAGATGATGTTGCTCTGGTGGTTCAGGTTGAGGCCCCACCCGGACTCGGCGGAATTCCACCACAGGTCGGTGTAGTTGGCGTCGAGGTGGTCGGCGCGCATGTGCAGGTTGTAGGCGCCCGTGCCCGACGGATCCCAGTGCGCCACCTGCACGTAGTAGGTGCCCGCGGCGAGCTGCTGCGTGAAGCCGAAGTGGTTGCTGCTGGTCTGCGCGTCGTCGTTGAAGGTGATCTCGTCGCCCTTCGAATCGAGGAGCGTGCCGACGGTGTCGAGGTTGGCGCCCCCCGGCGCGTCGGTCCACGCGCTCACCCACGCGGACGAATTCAGCACGAAGCGATAGACGTCGAGGTCCCCGGGGTAGTCGATGAGGCGGTTGTCGAGCTCGTCGGCGGTCGTGCGTGCGTCGAGCACCTCGGCGCCCGTGGGGTCGGGCGGCGTGCCGAAGAGGTCCTGGGGACGGTTCGGGGCGTCGTCGGCGGGCTTGCCCGCCGCCGTGATGTAGGGCGTGAGCTCCGGCTCGAAGATGTCGAAGCGGCTGTAGAGCGCCACCTCGTTCAGGTCCGTGCAGCTCAGGCCTTCGGCGCTGTTGTTGGTGGTCGTGGCGGTGAGGATGCCGCGCAGCTCGAGGCTCCCGCCCGACATCGTGAAGAGCCCCGAGCCGCTCGAGCCGCCCTGAATGATGCCGTGGCTGAAGCTTACGACGTAGAACTCCTGCGGCCAGTCGGGAAGCGGGTAGAGCGCCGTGGCGGTGCCGACCGCGTAGCGCGTCGTGTCCCCCTGGGGATGGCTCACGCTCACGATGGACGTGGCCGGCCCGAGCTCCGAGGAATTCCACCCGGCGTACACCGTGTCGCTCGGGGGCGCCTGGTTCATGAGCAGCAGCGTCGAGTCCACGTTGAAGTTGGTGAGCACGAGCTGCATCCCCCCGCTCGTCTGCTCGCGCGTCGGCGGCAGCCCCTGGTCCGGGCACGCGTTGTCGGACTCGTACGACCACCATGCCGTGATGGTGCCCGCGGTCGTGCCGTCGCCGATGCAGTGGTTGGCGGTGAGCACGTACGGCGCCGGATATTTCTCCGTGTCGATGAGGGTGGCCGAGCAGACGTAGGCGGTGGTCCCGCTCACGAAGGAGATGCGCGCCACGGACTTGCGGCGCTCCAGGATCGCGTCGCCCACGCCCGGGTCGAGCGTGGAATCGGTGGCCGCGCACATCGCTTCCAGCGTGCAGAAGCCCGCCGCCTTCGCGAACACGGGCGTGTCGAAGTGCGCGATCGCCCCGAGGCTCACCGCCTCGCCGTTGCCGGGCCGCACGGGCGTGAACAGCTCGATCACCTGCGACGGTCCCTCGGTCCAGGGGGTCCAGGCCTGCGGCCCGAGGGTGGGGTCGAGCATCATCGTCTCGATGCGGCCGTCGCCGCCCTGCGCTCGCAGCTCCATCGCGCCCGGCATCGTGCCGAGGTCGAGGCGCACGCGCAGCCCCAGGGCGCCGTCGGACGTGGCACGCACCTTCGCGACCCAGCCTCCGGCGACGCGCACCCAGCGGGCGACGGGCACGGGCGAGCCGAGCTCGCGCACGCTGCCGACGCGCTGGGGCCCGCGCGGATTGGGCGGCGTCGCGGCCTTCGCGACGAGCGCCGGCAGCGATACGGCGTCGACCGCCGCGAGGCCGGGCGCGCGGAACGACGGCGCGAGCGCGCCCACCATCGGCAGGGCGGGCCGCGAGGGCATTCCGTGCGGTGCCGGACCGGGGGCGGCGGCGCAGGCGAGCGAAGCGACCGATGCGAGCAATGCGGCGAGGCGATGGATCATGAATGCCCTCAGGCAAGAAGGGATGGCGCGCGCTCCGGTGCCGGTTTTCACTTGAATTTCAGGGCCTTATGTTACCATGGGCAATCGGCCCCTGCGCCCTGCGCGGCGCCTCCCAGTCCGGTCGCAAGTCCTTGATCAAGTTCTGCAATTCCTGCGGCTCGGCGGTCACCCACCGCGTCCCCGCGGGCGATAGCCACACCCGTGCGGTCTGCGACGCATGCGGCGCGATCCAGTACGAGAACCCGAAGATCGTCGTCGGAGCCGTTCCGGTGTGGGGCGAGCGCATCCTGATGTGCCGGCGCGCGATCGAGCCGCGCTACGGATTGTGGACGCTGCCCGCGGGATTCATGGAGAACGGCGAGACCGCCGCGGAAGGCGCGATGCGCGAGGCGCTCGAGGAAGCGCGCGCGCGGATCGAGATTCAGGAGCTCTACACCCTGTACTCGGTGCCCCACGTGAACCAGGTGCACATGATGTTCCGCGCGCGCTTGCTGAACGAGGACTACGGGGCCGGCGCCGAGACCCTCGAGGTGAAGCTCATGTCCGCCGAGGAGATCCCGTGGAACGAGCTCGCGTTCGCCGTCGTGCGGCGCACGCTCGAGCATTTCCTCGCCGACCGCGAGCTCGGGACCTACACGATGCGCTCGGGGGACATCCTGAGCCCCGTGCGGTGATTTCGGAGCCCCGCGAGCCTTCCTGCGTGAGCATGATCGTGCGCACCATGGGGCGCGAGACGCTCGCGCGTGCGCTCGACTGCGCGGCCGCGCAGACCCACCGGCCCCTCGAGATCGTGCTGGTGGACGCGGGCGATCGCGGCATCGCGCCCGCGGAGCATCGCGGGGTGCCGGTGCGCGTCGTGCGCGAAGGGCGCCTGGACCGGCCGCGCGCGGCGAATGCGGGGCTCGCGGCGGCGCGCGGCGAGTGGATCCTGTTCCTCGACGAGGACGACGAGATCGCGCCGGGCCACGTCGCCGAGCTGCTGGCCGCGGCCCGCGCGGCGGGCGCGCGCGCGGCCTACAGCCAGACGCGGCTCGTGGACGCGGCCGGCCGGGCGCAGCGCGACTTCGGCGGACCGTTCAACCGGGCGCTGCTCCTCAACTCCAACTACCTCGCGATCCATGCGGTGCTCTTCCACCGCTCGTTCGTGGAGGCCGGCTGCCGGTTCGACGAGAGCCTGCCGATGTTCGAAGACTGGGACTTCTGGCTGCAGCTCACCCGCCGGGACGACTTCGCGTTCACGGGCCGCCCGACCGCCGTCTACCGCGCGGCGTCGGGACAATCGGGCGCCGGCGCGGGCCCGAACCTCGACCGCGAACGCGCGCTCGCCGTGCGCGAGGCCCTCATGCGCAAGTGGAGGACGTGAGGGCGTGCCCTTCTCCTACTACGACCGGCTGTCGGCCGCGAGGCAGCGCACGTACCGCAAGAGCGACGGCATCCGCCGGGTGGCCGTTCCCGGCATCGACGCGCTGGTGCCGGTCGCCCGCGCCGTCGAGAGCTCGCTCGCGGGCGGGTCGCGCGCCGAGGTCGAGCGGGCCTGCCAGGCGCTCGTCGACGCCCTGAACGCGCGGCTCTCCACGCCCGCGGTGCGCGTGCGCGTGCTCGAGCGCCGGCCTGCCGACGCGGGCGGCGAGCTGCAGGGCCTCTACGAGCCCGACGAGGTGACCGCGGGGACGGCGCGCATCACGGTCTGGATGCGCACCGCGCGGCGCGAGCAGGTCGTGAAGTTCCGGACGTTCCTGCGCACCCTGGCGCACGAGGTCTGCCATCACCTCGATTACGAGCTCTACCGCCTGCCCGAGACCTTCCACACCGAGGGGTTCTACGCGCGCGAGTCGGCGCTGGTGAAGGACCTGGTCGGCGAGGCTACGGAAGGGGAGCGCACTTGAGCACTTCCTCGATCGTCGTCATGCCCTGCGCGACCTTCGCCGCGCCCGAGACCCGCAGCGGGCGCATGCCGGCGCGGTACGCCGCCTGCGTGAGCTGCCCGACGTCGGTATGGTCGGTGACGAGCGAGCGCAGGTCCCGCGTGAGCTGCATGATCTCGTACAGGCCGACGCGCCCCAGGTAGCCGGTGTTGCGGCACTCGAGGCAGCCGACCGGCCGGTAGACGTGCTCGGGCGGCGGCGCCTTGAAGGGCGTGCACAGCGCGTTCCAGACCTTGTGCTCCTCCTCGCGCTGGAACGCCATCTTCTGCTTGCAGTGGGGGCAGAGGGTGCGCACCAGGCGCTGCGCCATGATGCCGAGGATGGTCGAGTTGAGCAGGTAGGCCGGCGCCCCCAGGTCGAGGAGCCGCGTGATCGAGGTCGGCGCGTCGTTGGTGTGCAGCGTCGAGAGCACGAGGTGGCCGGTGAGGGCCGCCTGGATCGCCATGTCCGCGGTCTCGTGGTCGCGGATCTCCCCCACCATGATGATGTCCGGGTCCTGGCGCATGAGCGCGCGCACGCCCGCGGCGAAGGTGAGGTCGAGGTCCGCCTGCACCTGCATCTGGATGAGGCGCGGATCGATCATCTCGATCGGGTCCTCGATCGTGCAGATGTTCACCTCGGGGGTGGCGAGCTGCTTGAGGGTGGTGTAGAGGGTCGTGGTCTTGCCCGAGCCGGTGGGGCCGGTCACGAGCAGGATCCCGCCGGGCTCGCGGATGAGCCGCTGCCAGGTCTCGTGCTCCTCCTGGGTGAATCCGAGGTCCTTGAAGTCGCGCATCAGGACCTCGGGATCGAAGATGCGCATCACGAGCTTCTCGCCGTGGGCGGTGGGCAGCGACGAGAGCCTGAGCTCGATCTCGTCGCCGTCGGGCATGCGCGTCTTGATGCGCCCGTCCTGCGGCCGGCGCTTCTCGACCACGTCCATGCGCCCGAGGATCTTGATGCGCGCCACCATCGCGGTGAGCACGGGATAGGGCACCTGGTAGACCTCGTGCAGCACGCCGTCGATGCGGAAGCGCAGCACGCCCACCTCGCGCCGCGGCTCGAGGTGGATGTCGCTCGCGCGCTGGTCGAAGGCGTACTGCCAGAGCCAGTCGACCAGGTGCACGATGTGGTGGTCGTTGGCGTCGAGCGGGCGGCCCGCCTTGCCCATCTCGACGAGCTGCTCGAAGTTCGCGAGCCCCGAGGCCGCGGGAACGCCCGCCGCCTCCGCGCGCTTCATGCTCTTGGCGAGGTTGAAGAACTCGCCCTGGTAGCGCTCGATGTCGAGGGGGTTCGCGAAGACGCGCTTGATCGTGAGGCGCAGCATCTCCGCGAGCTCGGACTCCCAGCTCGACAGGAACGGCTCGGCGGTGGCGATGGTGACCTCGCGCCCGCTCACGTCGACGGGCAGGATGCCGCGGCGCTGCGCGTATTCCGCGGACATCACCTCGGTGACCGCCTTCAGGTCGATCTTGAGCGGGTCGATGTGGTAGAAGGGGATGCGCAGGCGCCCCGCGAGCCACTCGGTGAGCACCTCCGGCGTGAGCAGCGGCTGCGGCGCCTTCGCCGAGCGCCAGCGCGCCTCCGAGATCACGACGATCGGGTGGCGGCTCCCCCCGCGCTGGAAGCGCGAGTCCTGGAGGAGCTTGGCGGCCTTGTCGGCCGGAACCAGGCCGTCCTCGACCAGCCAGTCGAGCACCTCGCGCAGCTGCAGCTTGCGATCGACGCGGGAGGACGGGGTGACGGCGGCCATGGCGGGAATTATGGCCGAAAAATCCCCTCCACCGCAGCGTCAGAGGCCCGCCAGGGGCCTCTTCGGGTCATCCCAGCTCCGGGGGTCCTCGATGGGCTCCAGGTGGGTGAGCACCTCGACGTGGGGCAGGCGCGCGGCGATGCTGCGCTCGAGCTCCTCGACCAGGTCGTGGCCCGCCTGGATCGTCATGCCGCCCGGCAGCAGCACGTGCACGTCCACGAAGCTCTTGGGCCCGGCCACTCGCGTGCGCAGCGCGTGGTAGTCGCCGCCCTGATGGCGCAGCGCCTCCAGCACCTCGACGATCACGACCCGGTCGGCCTCGGGAATCGCGCGGTCCATGAGCCCCTCGAAGGAACGCCTCATGAGGTGCCACCCGGTCCAGAGGATCTGGACCGCGACGGCGAGCGCCACGATCGGGTCGAGCCGCAGCCATCCGGTCCACTGCACGAGCAGCACGCCCGCGAAGACGCCCGCCGTGGTCCACACGTCCGTGAGCAAATGCTTCGCGTCGGCCTCGAGCGTGATGGAGCGGTGCGCGCGCGCCGCCCGCAGCATCACCCACGCGCACCAGACGTTGGCGAGCGCGGCCAGCACCGAGAGCGCGAGCCCGCGCCCCACCTGCTCGAGGGGCATCGGGTGCATGAGTCGCGGCATCGCGCTCCAGACGATCCCCGCGGCGGCCACGAAGATGAGCGCCCCCTCGATGCCGCTCGAGAAGTACTGCGCCTTCTCGTGGCCGAAGTTGTGCTCGCGGTCGGGGCCCGCCGCCGCGTAGGTGAGCACGCCGAGCGCGACGAGGGCCGCCGCGATGTTGACCACCGCCTCCACCGCGTCGGAGAGCAGCCCGACCGAGCCCGTGAGGTGCCAGGCGAGGAACTTGAGCACGATGGTGACGATCGACGTGGCGAGCGAAAGCCACGCGTAGAAGACGGGGGCGCGGGGCGCGCTCACGGCCGCTTCTTCCCGCGCGGGACCGGGCGGGCGCCGCGGATGAGCCGCGCGCCCTCCTCCACCACGAACCGCTCGAAGGCCTCGGCGATGCGCGGCAAAGTGCGGCTGCGCCGCCGCACCACGTACCACTGGCGCACCACCGGGAAGCCCTTCACGGGCACCACCGCGAGCCGCCCGAGGGCGAGCTCCTGCTGAACGGCGTGCGCCGAGAGGAACCCCAGCCCGAAGCCCGCGGCCACCGCCTGCTTGATGGTCTCGTTGCTCGCGATCTCCATCTCGATGCGCGGCACCACGTCCGACTCGGCGAAGGCCTGCTCCATCGCCAGCCGCGTGGCCGATCCGGGCTCGCGCGTGATGAGCGCCTCGCGCGCGACCTCCTCGAGCGCCACGCTGCGCTTGCGCGCGAGGCGGTGGCCGGGCGGGGCGACGATCACGTGCGGGTGGGGCGCGAAGGGCCGCGCGGCGAAGTCGCAGTGCGTGGGCGGGTGGCTCATCACGGCGAGGTCGATCTCGTGGGCCGCGAGGCGCTCGAGCAGGTCGTCGCGGTTGCCGACGGTGAGCCGCGCGCGGATCCTCGGGTGGCGCTCCCGGAAAGCGGCGATGAGCCACGGCAGGAAGTAGTCCCCGGCGTTGATCACCGCCACGTCGAGGAGCCCCCGCTCTAGGGAGCCCAGGCCCGCGATCGCCTCCTCCGAGGCGCGGATGTGGCCCAGGATCTCGCGCGCGTGCGCGAGGACCTCGTCGCCCGCCTGGGTGAGCTTGAGGCGCCGACCCACGCGCTCGAAGAGCGCGGCGCGCGCGTGGCCCTCGAGCTGGCGCACCTGGATCGACACCGCGGGCGGAGTGAGGTGCAGCTCCTCCGCGGCGCGGGTGAGGGAGAGGTGGCGCGCGGCGCTCTCGAACACGCGGAGCTGGCGCAGCGTGGCGTTCTTCATTAAGTGATCGTTTAACGAATCCGTAAGGACATTTTACTTTCGTTTAATGCCGTCCGGGGCTACGCTGGACCCGTCGCCGAACGCCAAGGATATGCCGCCGCCATGACCGCCGACCGCCAATCGATCAACCGCGCCTTCCTCGAGCTGGGGCTGCGCTTCCAGTGGGACGAGAGCGACTGGACGGTGCTCTCCGCCCTGCCGGACCTGCGCGCCCAGCTCGCCTACTGGCTGCCGCGCCACCAGCCGCACCTGCTGTCCGTCTACGAGCCCGAGTTCCTCGGCCGCCTCGTCGAGGAGCGCGTCGCCTCGCCCGCGACCCGCTTCGGCATGGAGGCCCACGCCCGCGCCTGAGGCCGCGGCCTAGGCGGCGAGCTCGGGCCGGTTGCGGAAGTGCTCGAGCGCCTCGGGGTTCGCCAGGGCCTCGAGGTTCTTCACGGGCTCGCCGCGGACCACGGCGCGCACGGCGAGCTCCACGATCTTGTTGCTCTTGGTGCGCGGGATGTCCGGCACCTGCAGGATCACCGCCGGCACGTGGCGCGGCGTGGTGTTCGCGCGGATCGTGTCGCGGATCTTCTTCGCGAGCGCCTCGTCGAGCGCGAGCCCCTCGCGCAGCCGCACGAAGAGCACGACGCGCACGTCCTTCTCCCAGTCCTGGCCGATCACGATCGACTCCACGACCTCGTCGAGCTTCTCGACCTGGCGGTAGATCTCCGCCGTCCCGATGCGCACGCCGCCGGGGTTGAGCACCGCGTCCGAACGCCCGTAGATCACCATGCCGCCGTGGGAGGTGAGCTCGCACCAGTCGCCGTGGCGCCACACGCCCGGGTACTTGTCGAAGTAGGCGGCGCGGTACTTCTCACCGTCGGGGTCGTTCCAGAACCCGAGCGGCATCGTCGGGAAGGGCGCCGTGCACACGAGCTCGCCTTTCTTTCCCGGCGCCAGGGACCGCCCGTCGTCGTCGAAGACCTCGACCTTCATCCCGAGCGCGCGGCATTGCAGCTCCCCCTTCCAGACGGGCAGGATCGGGCAGCCGCCGGCGAAGCACGCCACGAGGTCGGTCCCGCCGCTGATCGAGGCGAGGCACAGGTCCTTCTTCACGTGCTCGTACACGTACTCGAAGCCCTCGGGCGCGAGCGGCGAGCCGGTCGAGAACATCGTGCGCAGCTCCGGAAGCTCGTGGGTGCGGATCGGGTCGAGGCCGTGCTTGGCGGCCGTGTCGATGAACTTGGCCGAGGTGCCGAACTGGGTCATGTCCTCGGCGGCCGCGAGGTCGAAGAGGATGGTGCCCCCCGCGGCGAAGGGCGAGCCGTCGTAGAGCAGCAGCGTCGCCCCCGAGGCGAGCCCCGAGGCGAGCCAGTTCCACATCATCCAGCCGCACGTCGTGAAGTAGAAGAGGCGGTCGCCTTCCTTCACGTCGCCGTGCAGCATGTGCTCCTTCAGGTGCTGGAGCAGCACGCCGCCCGCGCCGTGCACGATGCACTTGGGCACGCCCGTGGTGCCGCTCGAGTAGAGGATGTAGAGCGGATGGTTGAAGGGCAGGCGCCGGAAGGCGATCGCCGCCGGCTCGTGCGGCGTGGTGAACGCGTCCCACGTCTGCGCGCGCGGCACGCCCGCGAGGCTCGGCGCCTCGGAAACGTACGGGACGACCACCACGCGCCTCGCGCTGGGGAGCCGCTTCACCACCTCCGCGATGCGGCCCAGGGTTTCCACGGCCTTGCCGTTGTAGTAGTAGCCGTCGCAGCAGACGAGCACCTTGGGCTCCACCTGCCCGAAGCGGTCGAGGACGCCCTGCACGCCGAAGTCGGGCGAGCACGAGGTGAAGGTCGCTCCCAGGCTCGCCGCGGCGAGCATCGAGACCACCGTCTCGGGCATGTTCGGCATGAACGCGGCGACCCGGTCGCCCTCGCCCACGCCCGCGGCCGCGAGCGCCTGCTGCATGCGCGAGACCGCCTCGTGGAGGTCGCCCCCCGACAGGCGCCGGCGCACCTTGTCCTCGCCCCAGAAGACGATCGCGTCGCCCCGGTGCCGGTGGCGCAGCAGGTTCTCCGCGAAGTTGAGCCTGCCGTCGGGGAAGAAGCGCGCGCCCGGCATCTTGCCCGCGTCGACGAGGACGCGCTCGCCGGGCTCGCCGATCACGCCGCCGAAGTCCCACATCGCCTTCCAGAACGCCTCGAGGTTCGCGACCGACCAGGCGTGCAGCGCCCCGTAGTCGCGGATGGAAAGGCCGTGGCGCTCGTTCACGAGCTTCATGAAGGCGCTCACGTGCGAACGCGCGACGCGCTCGGGCGAAGGGCTCCAGAGGGGCTGGTCGGTCATGGTCGCAACTATAAGCTAGTCGAGGGCCCCGCCGGCGAGCCTCACGTCGCGGGCGTGGGCGCGCGCGGCCGCGATCCCCGCCTCGACGCCCTTCACCATCGTCGCGAGCGCCATCGCCGGGACGAGGGGCTTGTCGATCACCTGCTCCTCGGCGTAGGGCACGTGGATGAATCCCGCGCGCGCGCGCGCACCGCCCGCCGCGAGGAGGTCGAGCACGCCGTACATGAGGTGGTTGCAGACGAAGGTGCCCGCCGAGTTGGAGACCTCCGCCGGCACGCCCGCCGCGGTCATCGCGGCGACCATCGCCTTCACCGGGAGCGTCGCGAAGCGGGCCGGCGGGCCTTCGGGCGCCACGGGCTCGTCGATGGGCTGCGCTCCCGCGTTGTCCGCGATGCGCGCATCGCTCACGTTGATCGCCACGCGCTCCACCGACAGGCGCGAGCGCCCGCCCGCGAGCCCGAGCGAGACCACCAGCGCCGGGGCGTGGCGCCCGATCGCCGCGGCGACCACGTCGATCGAGCGCCCGAACTCGCACGGCACGCGGCAGACCTCGACGCGCATCCCCGCGATCTCGCCGGGAAGCCGCTCGCAGATTTCCCAGGAGGGGTTGCGCGATTCGCCGGCGAAGGGCTCGAACCCGGTGACGAGCACCACGTCGGCCGGGCGCGGGGCTTGCGCGTCCACGGCTAGCGGGCGGTCCAGCCGCCGTCGATCGAGAGCGCCGCGCCGTTCACCTGCGCCGCCGCCTCCGAGGCGAGGTAGAGCGCGAGGGCGGCCACGTCCTCGATGCGGATGAACTTCTTGGTGGGCTGGGGCGCGAGGATCACGTCGCGGATCACGTTCTCGCGCGCGATGCCGTGCACGCGCGCCTGGTCGTCGATCTGCTTCTCGACGATGGGCGTCATCACGTAGCCCGGGCAGATCGCGTTGGCGGTGATGCCGAGCTCGGCCACCTCGAGGGCGAGGGACTTCGTGAAGCCCACCACCCCGTGCTTGGCGGCGACGTAGGCGCTCTTGTAGGGTGAGGCGACGAGGCCGTGGGCCGAGGCGATGTTGATCACGCGCCCCCACTGCGCCTTCTTCATGCCGGGCAGCGCCGCGCGCGTGGCGTGGAAGGCCGAGGAGAGGTTGATCGCGAGGATCGCGTCCCACTTCTCGGGCGGGAACTCGTCCACGGGCGCCACGTGCTGGATGCCCGCGTTGTTCACGAGGATGTCGACGCGGCCGAAGGCCTTCGCGGCCTCGGCGATCATCGCCGCGATCTCGCCCGGTCGCGTCATGTCGGCGCCGTGGTAGAGCGCGCGCACGCCGTGCTCCTTCGCGATCGCCCCGCGCAGGGCCTCGATCTCGCCGGCCTCGCCCAGGCCGTTCAGCATCACGTTCGCGCCCTCGGCGGCGAAGCGCTCGGCGATGCCGCGCCCGATGCCGCTCGTCGATCCCGTGACGACCGCCGACTTGCCCGCGAGCTGCCTGCCCATGTCCGTGCCTCCTCCTTCGCTTGCGCGGGTCCGCGTGCGCGGCCCGCGCGGGTTCATCCGGCGGCCCGCCCGCCCTCGTCCGCCGCACCCGCGGCCGGCCGCACCATCTCGACGTGCGCGATGCCGTCCTCGTCGTACGGCGCCGAGGCCGTGACGAAGCCGAGGTCCTGGTAGAAGCGCTCGAGCCGGCTCTGCGCCCCGATGCGCACCGCGCGCCCCGGCCAGAGCTCGGCCACGCGCTCGAGCGCCTCGCGCATGAGCGCGCGCCCCAGGCCCGTGCCGCGCACGGCCTGCGGCGTCACCACGCGCCCGATCGAGGGCTCGGCGAACTTCACGCCCGGCGGGACGATGCGGCAGTAGGCGACCAGCTCGGAGCCGCGGCGGCCGAGCAGGTGCCAGCACTCCGGATCGGCCCCGTCGAGGTCCTGGAACGCGCACGCCTGCTCGACCACGAAGGCCGCCGCGCGGGCCCGGTAGATGTCGTGGATCTCCCGCGGGGCGAGCTCGTCGAAGCGGGCGAGGCGCCAGGCGATCACGTCCGGGTCCCGGCGGCTTGGGCCTCGGATGCCGCTAGCGGCTCGAGGCCTCTGCGGCGGCCGCGACCTTCGCGAGGTACAGCCACGTCTCGACCACCGTGTCGGGGTTGAGGGACATGGACTCGATCCCCTCCTGCATCAGCCACTCGGCGAGGTCGGGGTAGTCGCTCGGGCCCTGGCCGCAGATGCCGACGTATTTCCCCGCCCTGCGGCAGGCCTGGATCGCGAGGTGCAGCATGCGCTTCACCGCCGCGTCGCGCTCGTCGAAGGCCTCCATCACGAGGCCCGAGTCGCGGTCCAGCGCCAGCGTCATCTGCGTCATGTCGTTCGAGCCGATCGAGAAGCCGTCGAAGTGGCGCAGGAACTCGTCGGCGAGGATCGCGTTGGACGGGATCTCGCACATCATCACCACCTTGAGGCCGTTCTTGCCGCGCTCGAGGCCGTTCTCCTTGAGGATCGCGAGCACCTTCTCGCCCTCGGCCACCGTCCGGACGAACGGGATCATGATCTCCACGTTCGTGAGCCCCATCGCGTCGCGCACCTTGCGCAGCGCCTCGCACTCGAGCCGGAAGCAGTCGCGGAACGAGTCGGCCACGTAGCGCGAGGCCCCGCGGAAGCCGAGCATCGGGTTCTCCTCGTTCGGCTCGTAGCGCGTGCCGCCGATGAGGTTGCGGTACTCGTTGCTCTTGAAGTCGGACATCCTCACGATCACCTTCTTGGGCCAGAAGGCCGCGGCGATGGTGCCCACCCCTTCGGCGATCTTCTCCACGTAGAAGCGCACCGGGTCCGGGTAGCCGCGCGACTGGCGGGCGACCTGGGCCTTGAGCTCCGGCGGCAGCGTCCCGTGCTCGAGGCACGCCTTCGGATGGATCCCGATGGTGTTGGAGATGATGAACTCCAGGCGCGCGAGCCCGACGCCGTCGTTCGGCAGCTGGCAGAAGTCGAACGCGAGCTGGGGGTTGCCCACGTTCATGGCGATCTTCACGGGGATCGCGGGCATGCGCTCGAGGGACACGTCCACCGCCTCGTAGTCCGCCTTCCCGGAGTAGATGTAGCCCGTGTCGCCCTCGGCGCAGGAGACGGTCACCTCGGCGCCCTCCTTGAGCGTGCGCGTGGCGCTCTCGCAGCCCACCACCGCCGGCACGCCCAGCTCGCGCGCGATGATCGCGGCGTGGCAGGTGCGCCCGCCGCGGTTGGTCACGATCGCCGCGGCGCGCTTCATGACCGGCTCCCAGTTGGGGTCGGTCATGTCCGTGACGAGCACGTCGCCGTCCTGCACGCGGCCGATCTCGGCCACGCTCTTCACCACGCGCACGCGCCCCTGCCCGATCTTCGAGCCGATCGCGCGCCCCGTGGCGAGCACCTCGCCGCGCCGCCCGATGCGGTAGCGCGTGATCGTGTCCCTGCGCTTGTCCCGGCTCTTCACCGTCTCGGGGCGCGCCTGGAGCACGTAGATGCGGCCGTCCTCGCCGTCGCGGCCCCACTCGATGTCCATGGGGCGGCCGTAGTGCTTCTCGATCGCGACCGCGTAGCGCGCGAGCTCCTCCACCTCGGCGTCGTCGAGCGAGAACCGGTCGCGCTCGGCGGCCTCCACGTCGACCTCCCTCACCGAGCGCCCCGCCCTCGCGTCGGCGTCGAACACGAGCTTGATCGCCTTCCCCCCGAGCGCGCGGCGCAGGATCGCGGGCTTGCCGGCGGCGAGGCACAGCTTCGAGACGTAGAACTCGTCGGGATTCACCGAGCCCTGCACCACGGTCTCGCCCAGCCCGTAGCCCGAGGTGATGAACACCACGTCGCGGAAGCCCGATTCGGTGTCGAGGGTGAAGGCGACGCCCGCCGCCCCGAGGTCGCTGCGCACCATGCGCTGCACGCCGGCCGAGATCGAGACGTCCGAGTGCCGGAAGCCCTTGTGCACGCGATAGGCGATGGCGCGGTCGTTGTAGAGCGAAGCGAAGACGCGCCGCACGGCGTCGAGCACGTTGTCGACGCCGCGGATGTTGAGGTAGGTCTCCTGCTGCCCCGCGAAGGAGGCGTCCGGCAGGTCCTCGGCGGTGGCCGAGGAGCGCACCGCGAAGCTCGCCCGCGGCGACTCGCCCGCCGCGCGCGCGTACTCCTCGCGGATCTCCCGCTCGAGCTCGGGGGGAATCGCGCCGGACTCCACGAGCGCGCGCACCGCGGCCCCCGCGCGGGCGAGCGCCTCGACGTCGCCCACGTCGAGGCCCGCGAGCGCCGCGACGATGCGCTCGGCGAGCCCGTTGTGGGCCACGAAATCGTCGAAGGCCTGCGCCGTCGTGGCGAAGCCGCCGGGCACGCGCACGCCGCTCGCGGCGAGCTGGCTGATGAGCTCGCCCAGGGAAGCGTTCTTGCCGCCCACGGCGGCCACGTCGGTCATGCGCAGCGATTGGAGGGGTCGGACGTAGCGGCTCGCCATGGCGGGGTCTTGGGGCAACGGGCGGTCGAAGCTTGCAATTATAGCCAACGGGATACGACAATGTTGCGGCGCATCATCCCCCACCCCTTTCCGCCACCCGGCCATGCCCCATCGCAAGCGCGTTTTCTTCGTTTCGGACCGCACCGGCATCACCGTCGAGGGCCTCGGCTCGTCGCTGCTCTCGCAGTTCCCCGACGTGGACCTCGTCCGCGTGACCCTGCCCTTCACCGACAGCGTCGAGAAGGCGCGCGAGGTGGTCGGCCAGGTGAACCAGGCGCACCGCGACTCGGGCAGCCGGCCGCTCGTGTTCTCCTCGATCGTCGACGACGCGGTGCGCGCCGAGATCAACCGCGCCGACGGCCTGGTGCTCGACCTCTTCGAGCGCTTCATCGTGCCGCTCGAGAACGAGCTCGGGGCGAAGTCGATGCACGCGGTGGGCCGCACCCACAGCGTCGGCAACGTGAAGGACTACAACCACCGCATCGAGGCGATCAACTACACGCTCGCCCACGACGACGGCGTGACCCACCGCGGGCTCGAGGACGCGGACATCATCCTGATCGGGGTCTCGCGCAGCGGGAAGACCCCCACGTGCCTCTACATGGCGATGCAGTTCGGCATCAAGGCGGCCAACTATCCGCTCATCCCCGAGGACCTCGAGGCGAACCGCCTGCCGCCCTCGCTCCTGCCGCTCAAGGAGAAGGTCTGGGGCCTGTCGATCTCGCCCGAGCGGCTGAACCACATCCGCCGGGAGCGCCGCCCGGACTCGCGCTACGCCTCCCTCGAGAACTGCCGCTACGAGGTGGCGGCCGCCGAGAAGCTCATGCGCCAGGCGCAGGTCCCGTTCCTCGACTCCACCACCAAGTCGATCGAGGAGATCGCCACGCACATGCTGCACGAGGCGCACCTCGTGCGGCGCGTGTACTAAGATAGCTGCCGAGAGGCGGCTTGAAGCCGCCCGCGAACGACCAATCCCCCCGGAGGAACCCATGAAGATGAAGAAGCGGATTCTCCCCGCCCTGCTCGCCGCGGCCCTCGCCGGCGCATCGGCGGGCGTCGCCGACGCCGCCCAGTTCAGCAACGTCGTCGTGTTCGGCGACAGCCTTTCCGACGCGGGCTACTACCGGCCCTTCCTCGCGGCCCTGGGGCTGCCCCCGCAGGTGGTCGCGACGCTGGGGCGCTTCACGACCAACCCCGGCCCCGTGTGGTCGGAGCTCGTGTCCCAGTTCTACGGCGTGACCCCGGGAGCCAGCAACGCCGGGGGCTTCATCTTCGCGCAAGGCGGCGCCCGCGTGGCGCAGGACTCGGCCTCGACCCCGCCGGGCTCGGCCCAGCGGCCCGTGAGCACCCAGGTGAACGAGTACCTGGCGGCGAGCGGCGGCAAGGCGGACCCCAACGCGCTCTACGCGGTGTGGATCGGCGCGAACGACATCTTCCAGAACCTGGCGCTGCTGCAGGCCGGAGCCATCGACCAGAATACCCTGCAGAACAACGTGCTCGGCGCCGCCGGCGCCGAGGTGGCGCAGATCGGGCGGCTGCGCGCGGCGGGCGCGCGCTACGTCATGGTCTTCGGGCTGCCCGACATCGGGGGAACGCTCGCCTTCGCGGGCTCCCCGGCCAACGCGGCGGCGGTGACCCAGCTTTCCGCCGGCTACAACACGACGCTCTTCTCGGGCCTCGCGGAAGCCGGCATCCAGGCGATCCCGGTGGACACGTTCTCGCTCCTCACCGAGGTGCTCGCCAATCACGCGGCCTACGGACTCACCAACGTCACCTCGATGGCCTGCGGGCCGTTCCCACCCATCACGACGCCCTCGACCATAAGCGCGCAGTTCTGCGGGCCCACCAACCTCGTCGCGCCGAACGCGGACCAGACCTACCTCTTCGCCGACGCCATCCACCCGACGACCGCCGCCCAGGCGATCATCGCGCAGTTCGCCGAGTCGCTGATCGAGGGCCCGACGCAGTACTCGCTGCTCGCCGAGACGCCGCTGCGCGCCCGCGCCTCGCACGTGCAGACGCTGAACGACGGCCTGCTCATGGGCGGGGCCGAGCCCGTGGGCCGCTTCAAGGCGTTCGCCTCCGCCGACGGCGCGAACTTCGACATCGCCTCGGGGACCGGCAACAGCGGCATGGACAGCAACCACTCGGCCGTGAGCGTGGGTGTCACGGTGCGCGTTTCCGAGATCTTCGCCCTCGGGGCGGCCTTCGGCCAGGACCGGGCGAACGCGAGCTTCGGCGACAACGCCGGGGGCTTCAATACGCGCGAGGACGTGTACTCGCTCTTCGGCGCCGTGCACTGGAGCGGGTTCTACGGCACCGGCGTCTTCTCGATCGGCAACATCAACTACCACGGCATCCAGCGCAACATCGCCCTGGGGCCGCTGGTGCGCACCGCGAGCGCGACGACCGACGGCGCCAATGGCTCGGCGTTCCTGAGCGCCGGCTACGATTTCCGCCTCGGGGACCTCTCCATCGGGCCCACGGTGGCCGTCACGAGCCAGGACGTCACGGTGAACGCGTTCGACGAGGCGGGCGCCGGCTCCGCGGACCTGCACATCGCGCAGCAGACGCGGCGCTCGGAAATCTGCAGCGGCGGCATCCGCGCCTCCTACGCGCTCGGCCGCTGGACGCCGTGGCTGCGCGTGACCGCCGACAGGGAGCAGAAGGACGATCCGCGCTTCGTGACCGCCTCGCCCCTGTCGATCCCGACCGGGAACAGCTACTCGATCCCGGCCTACATGCCCGATACGAGCTTCGTGACGACCGCGCTCGGGCTGAACGGCCATCTCGGGGACCAGCTGGCGGTGAGCCTCACGTACTACAACGTCTCCGGGCGCTCGGGCATCAAGGAGGACGGCTTCGGCGGCACCGTCTCGTACCGGTTCTGAGGCGCGGCGGCCGCTACGGCGCCTCGTCCGGGGGGCGCTGCGCGAGGAAGCCGCGCGCCTCCTCCTGCAGCGCCCGGTACGAGCGCTCCCACTCGCCGCCGCGCGGCACGGCGCGCGCGATCCGCTCCAGGAACGCCTCGTAGCGCGCGCATCGCTCCCGCGCGGCCTCGAGCGCCTCGTCGTGCTCGAAGCCGTAGACGATCTCGATGCGGCCGAAGTCGCACACGCCCACGCAGTCCCGGGGCACCTCGATGCGCCCGCATCCGGCGCATTGCCACGCCTTCACCCGTTCGGCCATCTCGCCACCCGTCGACCTTGTCCTTCGCCTACGATAGCGCGCCGGACCATAATGGGGGCGCCATGCCGATGAAGCGCATCCACGCCGCCGCGAACCTGCCCGAAGCCCACCTGCTGCTCGACCTCCTCGCGCAGCGCGGCATCCGCGCGCGCGTGTTCAACGCCAACGCCTCGAGCCTCGCGGGGGAGCTTCCGATCGAGGCCTCGCTCCCCCAGGTCTGGGTGGACGATGCCCGCGACGCGGCCCGGGCCCGGAAGCTGATCGACGAGTACCTGCGCTCGGGCACGGGCGCGCCCGTGAAATGCCCCGCCTGCGGCGAGGAGAACCCCTCGTCGTTCGACCTGTGCTGGGCCTGCGGCGCCGGCCTCGAGCGCTAGCCGCACGGGCCCGCGGCACCGGGACGGCCGCAGCGGGCATCAGACCCTCAGGGTGAATGGCGTGAACTTCGTGTGCCGGTCGTAGTAGTCCTCGTGCTCGGAGCGCTTGAGCGCCCCCACGATCCAGTAGGTGGCCGGCGTGAGCACCACCTCCACGCCCACCTTCGCGACGAACTGCGCCAGCATCACCACGGGCAGCTTCTCGTTCGGCACGATGCCGGTGCCGTAGAGGGCGAGCGGGTAGAAGATGAGCGAGTCCACGCCCTCGCCGAAGATCGTCGAGCCGATGGTGCGGGTCCAGAGCCAGCGGCCCGAAGTCATGATCTTCATCTTCGCGAGCACGAAGGAGTTCACGAACTCCCCGCAGAAGTACGCCACCATCGAGGCCGAGGCGATGCGCCACGTGGAGCCGAAGGCGACCTCGTAGGCGTCCTGGTGCTTCCAGAACGGCGCGGGCGGCAGGCCGACGACGACCCAGGACATGAACGACGCGAAGGCGAGCCCCCCGAACCCGGCCCAGATCACGCGGCGGCTGCGCGCGTAGCCGTACACCTCGGTGAGGACGTCGCCGAAGACGTAGGAGATCGGGAAGAACAGCACCCCGGCCCCGAACGTGAGCGTGCCCACGACGGGCAGGCTCACCTGCGCGATCTTGGCCGGCCCGATCAGGTTGGAGCACACGAGCACCACCACGAACGCCGCCATCACGAACTCGTAGTACTTGTACGAGCGCCGCGCGTGGGTCGTCATCGGGCGGCCCTTCCCCGTTCCCGCCGCTGGCGAAGCGCCTCGAAGAGCGCGATCGAGCCCGCGGTGCCCGCGTTGAGCGACTCGACCGGTCCCGCCATGGGGATGCGCGCGCGCACGCGCGCCGAGGCGAGGAGCGGCGCGGTGAGGCCCGCGCCCTCGTTGCCCACGACGAGCGCCACGCTCCCGCGCAGGTCGACCTCGTAGAGCGAGCGCTCGGCCTCACCCGCGAGCGCGACCGACATTCCGCGGTAGCGCGCGAGGAAGTCCGCCAGGTCCGCTCCCTCGACGATGTTGAGCGCGAAGTGCGCCCCCATGGCCGCGCGCAGCACCTTGGGCGACCACGCGAAGGCGCAGCGCCGCGAGAGCAGCACGTCGCGCGCCCCGGCGGCCGCGGCGCTGCGCAGCAGCGTGCCCACGTTGCCCGGGTCCTGGATGTCCTCGAGCGCGAGCACGAAAGGCGCGTCGTCGGCGACCGGCGCGCCCGGCGGCGTCCTTACCACGGCGATCACGCCCGTGGGGGAATCGACCGTCGAGAGCGAGGCGAAGAGCGCGTCCGAGAGCAGCGTGGCCGGCGCGGGCCCGCAGCGCTCGACGAGCCGCGCCACCTCGGGGTCCGCATGCCCGGCGCGGCTCACCATCACCGCCTCGGGCTTGTGCCCCGCCTCCAGGAAGGCGGCGAGCAGGTGCGCCCCGTCGAGCACCGAGGTGCCGCTCGCCCGGCGCGCCGAGGTGCTCGAGACGAGCCGCGCGACCGCCTTGAAGGCGGCGTTGTCGCGGGAGGAGACGGTCTTCACCTCAGAACGGCAGGTCGCACTGGAGCAGGAGCTTCACCGGCTCGAAGCTGCGCCGGTGGATCTCGCACGGCCCCAGGGCCCGCAGCGCCGCGAGGTGCTCGGGCGTGCCGTAGCCCTTGTGGCTCGCGAACCCGTAGCCGGGGAAGCGCCGGTCGAGGAGCGCCATCTCCGCGTCGCGCGCCGTCTTGGCGAGGATGGAGGCGGCCGAGATCGCCTCGACCGTGGCGTCGCCGTCCACGATGGCCCGGCAGCGGCAGGCCACCGGCGGCGCGTGCAGGCCGTCGACGAGCACCTCCTCGGGCTCGACGCCGAGCGCCTCGATCGCGCGGCGCATCGCGGCGAGGCTCGCCTGGAGGATGTTGATCGTGTCGATCTCCTCGACGCTCGCCGAGGCGACCGCCCAGGCCGTCGCGCGCGAGCGGATGCGCCGCGCGAGGCGCTCGCGCACCGCCGGGGCGAGCACCTTGGAGTCCGCGAGGCCCCCGATCGGGCGGCCCGGGTCGAGGATCACCGCCGCGGCGAACACGCTGCCCGCGAGCGGCCCGCGGCCGGCCTCGTCAACCCCGCACAGCAGCGCGGAGCCCGGGACCGGGGGAGGAAGGGACCGAGGCATCACGTGCGGAAAGATACGGCATCAGGGCCCGGACCACACGCTCGTCGTGGCCCGCCGCGAGGCGGCGGTGCAGCGCCGCGAAGCGCGAGCGCAGGCGCTCGCGCGCCGCGCGGTTGTCCAGCCAGTTGAGCAGGGCCTGGGCGAGGTTCGCGGGCGTAGCGTCGTCCTGCAGCAGCTCCGGGACGATGAACTCCCCCGCGAGGATGTTGGGCAGGCTCACCCACGGCAGGAGCGCCTTGCGCTTGACCAGCCAGTACGTAAGGGGCTTCACGCGGTAGGTGACCACCATCGGGCAGCGGGCGAGCGCGGCCTCCAGCGTCGCGGTGCCGCTCGCGACCAGGGCCACCTCGGCGGCCTCGAGCGCGAGCCGGGCGTGGCCGAAGAGCGTCGTGATCGGCAGCTCCCGCGCATCGAGCTCGTAGACCCGGCGCTCGAAGTACTCGCGGGTCTCGCGCGTGGCGAGCGGCACGAAGAAGTGCAGCCCGGGGCGGCTCGCGTGGAGCTCGCGCGCGGTCTCGATCACGAGGTCCGCGTGCATCTCGAGCTCGCTCAGGCGGCTGCCCGGCAGCAGCGCCACGGGGACCGCGCCTCCGGCAAGCCGCAGCTGCGTGCGCGCCTCCGCCGCGTCGGGCTTGAGCGGCATCGCGTCGGCGAGCGGATGGCCCACGTAGTCCACGGGGATGCCCGCCCTGCGGTAGATGTCCTCCTCGAAGGGAAACATCACGAGCATGCGGTCCACCGAGCGGCCGATGGTGTGGATGCGGTGCGCCCGCCACGCCCAGAGCGAGGGGCTCACGTAGTGCACGGTCGCGATGCCCGCCGCCTTGAGCTTCGCCTCGAGGCCCAGGTTGAAGTCCGGCGCGTCGATGCCGACGAAGAGGTCGGGGGGATCGGCGAGGAGCCGGCGCGCGAGCTCGCGGCGGATCGCGAGGATCCCCCGCAGGTGCCTCAGCACCTCGACGTAGCCGCGCACGGCGAGCTTCTCCATGGGGAAGAGGGAGCTCGCGCCCTCGGCCATCATCCTCGGGCCCGCGATCCCGGTGAACTCGAGGCCCGGCCAGTGCGCCTTCAGCGCGCGGATGAGCGCGGCCCCGAGCAGGTCCCCCGAGGCTTCGCCGGCGACGACCGCGACCCTCACCGCAGCAGGCCCCGCGTCGAGCCGTCGAGGAACTCGACGAGGGCGCGCACCTCCGGGGTCTCGAGGGCCTGCCGCTCGAGCTCCTGGCGCGCGTCGGCGAGCGTGAGGCCCGACTTGAAGAGCGTCTTGTACGCGCGCTTGAGGCCCGCGATGGCCTCGGGGGAGAACCCGCGCCGGCGCAGCCCCTCGGAGTTGATGCCGTGGGTGGCGACGGGGCTGCCGCCCACGGTCACGTAGGGCGCCACGTCCTGCAGCACGATGCTGCCTCCGCCCACCATCGCGTGCGCGCCGACCTTCACGAACTGGTGGAAGGCGGAATGGCCCCCGAGGACCGCCCAGTCGCCGACGTGCACGTGGCCGCCCAGGGTCGTGAGGTTCGCGAAGACCGTGTGGCTGCCCACCTGGCAGTCGTGGGCGACGTGGCAATAGGCCATGATCCAGTTGTCCGAGCCCAGGCGCGTCACGCCGGCGTCCTGCACGGTGCCGCGGTTGATGGTCGCGAACTCGCGGATCGTGTTGCCGTCGCCGATCTCGAGAGCCGTGGGCTCGCCCTTGTACTTCTTGTCCTGGTTCGCCTCCCCGATCGAGCAGAAGTGGAAGATGCGGTTCCCGCGGCCGATGCGCGTGCGGCCCGTGACCACGTTGTGCGATCCGATGGTCGTGCCGGCGCCGATCTCCACCTCGCCGTCGACGACGGTGTAGGGACCGATGGTCGCGTCCTCGGCGATCCTCGCCTTCGAGTCGACGACGGCTGTGGGGTGGATGCGGCTCACGGTCTCACAGCTCGCGCAGCGCGCAGAGGAGCTCGGCCTCCGAGACCACGGCGTCGCCCACCTTCGCGACGGTGCTGTACTTGCCGATGCCGCGCCCCTGGCGCCCCTGGGTCACCTCGAGGACGAGCGTGTCGCCCGGGACGACCGGGCGCTTGAAGCGCGCGCCGTCGATGCCCACGAAGTAGTAGACCCACTTGCCGTCGTTCTTGTGCCCGAGGCTGCGCAGCGACAGCACGGCGGCCGCCTGCGCCATCGCCTCCACGATGAGCACGCCGGGCATCACCGCGTAGTGCGGGAAGTGCCCCTCGAAGAACGGCTCGTTCGCGGTCACGTTCTTCACCGCGACCAGGCGCTTGTCCTTCTCGTAGGCGATGACGCGGTCGATCAGCAGGAACGGGTAGCGGTGCGGGAGATACTGCTTGATCTCCTCAATCGTCATCGTCTCGTCCAAGGTCCTCTCCCGAAGGGGCGCTCGCGGCGCGCCGGGCGATGCGGTCGAGCCGGCGCAGGTGCGCGGCGTTGCGGAGCCAGTCCTTGTGCGCCATCATCGGCAGCCCCGAGGTGTACGTCCCGGGCCGCGTGATGGGCTTCGCGACCAGCGTCATGCCCGAGATCGTGACGCGGTCGCAGATCGAGATGTGCCCGACGATCCCCACGCCGCCGCCGATCATGCAGTCGCGGCCGATGGTGACGCTGCCCGAGATGCCGGTGCAGCCGGCGATCACCGTGTGCGCGCCGATCACGCAGTTGTGGGCGATCTGGATCTGGTTGTCGAGCTTCACGCCGTCGCCGATCACCGTGTCGTCGAGCGCCCCGCGGTCGATGGTGGTGTTGGCGCCGACCTCCACGTCGTCGCCGATGCGCACGCCCCCCACCTGCGGGATCTTGATCCAGCGGCCCGCCTCGCGCGCCATCCCGAAGCCGTCGGCCCCGATGACCGCCCCCGAGTGCACGATGCAGCGCGCCCCCAGGCGGCAGCCGTCGTAGATCGTGACGGACGGATGCAGGCGCGTGCCCTCGCCCACCTCGACGTTCGCGCCAAGCACCGAATGGGCGCCGACCGACGCGCCGGCGGCCACGCGGCTTCCCGCGCCCACGACCGCGAAGGCGCCCACCTCGGCCGCGGGGTCGACGCGCGCGCCCGGGTGGACCTGGGCGGTCGGATGCACGCCGGGCGAGACCGCCGGCTGCGGGTGGAAGAGCGCCGCGGCCCGCGCATAGTACGCGTAGGGGTTGTCCGAAACGATGCGCGGCCGGTCGAGCGCGTCGCGCTCCCCGAGCCCCACGATCACGGCGCCGGCGCGCGTGGTGGCGAGCTTCGGGCGGTAGCGGGGATTGGCGAGGAAGGAGATGTCCGAGGGACCCGCCGACTCGAGGGTCGCGACCCCCGTGAGGGGCGAGGACGCCTCGCCCACCGCCTCACCCCCGAGGCGCGCGACGATTTCGCGGAGCGTGAGGGCGGCCATGGGCGCGGCTCACTTGTCGGCGAGCGCCTTGATGACCTTGTCGGTGATGTCGATGCGCGAGCTCGCGAACACCGCCTCCTGCACGATGAGGTCGAAGTGCTCCTGCTCGGCGATCTGGTTGATCACCCGGGTGGCGCGCTCCTGCACGGCGGCGAGCTCCTCGTTGCGGCGCAGGTTGAGGTCCTCGCGGATCTCGCGCTGCTTCCTCTGGAAGTCGCGGCTGATGTCGGCGAGCTGGCGTTCCTTCTCGCGGCGCGCGGCCTCGGTCATCGTCACGTTGTCGCGCTCGAGCTCGGCCTGGAGGTCGCGCCCCTGCTTCTCGAGGCGGGAGAGCTCGGCGTTGCGCGCCGCGAACTCGCGCTCGAGCTTCTGCTGCGCCCGCTTGGCGGGCGCGGCCTCGCGGAAGACCCGCTCGGTGTTCACGAAGCCGATCTTGAGCTCCGCCGCCTGCGCGGCGGACGCCGCCAGTGCCAGCACCACGATTGCCATGACTGTCTTCATCTCGCCGCTCCGTGACCAGGGGCGCCGCGCGCGCGCCTCCCGCCGTTGCCGATCTTATTCCATCCCGGGTCAGAATACCTTGCCCAGCTGGAACTGGAACCGCTCGATCTGGTCCCCCGGGCTGGTGTGGAACGGGACCGCGAACGAGAAGCGCAGGGGACCCACGGGCGAATCCCAGCTCACCGCGATGCCCGTGGAGAAGCGCACGTCCTTCACCTGGATCTTGTCGTCCGCGCCCCACACGTCGCCGAAGTCGATGAACGTGGACAGGCGCACGTTCTTATCCTTGTAGCCCGGGAGCGGGAAGAGCGCCGCGAGGCTGCCCGTGAACATGCGGTTGCCGCCGAGGATGTCCCCGTTGGTGTCGCGGGGGCCCAGCGTCGCGGTCTGGTAGCCGCGCACCGAGTCGACGCCGCCCGCGTAGAAGTTCTTGAAGAACGGCAGGTCGTGGCCCCGGTAGCCGTTCGCGTAGCCGAGCTGGGCGCCCGCGAAGAAGGTGAGCCACTCCAGCCACGGCGGCGTGTAGAGGGCCTGGCCGTTGTAGTTGAGGCGGTAGTACGTGAGGTCGCCCGGCGGGAAGCCCACCTCCGCGCCGACCTCGTGGTACCAGCCCAGGGTGGGCCAGATGAGGCTGTCGCGCGTGTCGTGCGAGTAGGAGACGTTGGTGCGGAACGTGCTCGTCTTCTCGCCGAACTCGTTGATGAAGTCGATGTAGCGCTGGGGCGCGGTCGCGGGGTCGATGGTGAGCCGCGTGCGCTCGGCCGTGAACCCGAGGTTCACCGTGTCGTACTCGCTCACGGGAAGCCCGAAGCGCACGCCGATGCCGTCCGAGTACGTGTGGTAGGTCGCCAGCCCCGTGAGGGTCGCCGTGTCCACGTCGCGCCGGAACAGGTCGAAGCCGCGCGAGACGCCGTCGGCCGTCCAGTACGGGTTCACGTAGCTGAACGAGTAGACCTTGTTCACGTCGCCGTTGCTCAGCTGCAGCGCGATGAGGTTGCCGGTGCCGAGGAAGTTCGACTGGGAGATGGAAGCCTGCACGGTGAGCTTCTCGGCCGCGGAGTAGCCCAGGCCGAACGTGAGCGCGCCCGTGTTGCGCTCCGTGACCGTCACGTTCACGTCCACCTGGTCGGTGGTGCCCGGCACGGCCGGCGTCTCGATGCTCACGTCCGAGAAGTACCCGGTGCGCTGCAGCCGCTCCTTGGAGCGCGCGATCTTCTCGAGCGAGTACCACGAGCCCTCGAGCTGGCGCAGCTCCCGCCGGATCACCTCGTCCTGGGTCTTCTGGTTGCCGACGATGTTCACGCGGCGCACGTAGACGCGCCGGCCCGGCTCGACGAAGAACGTGAACCCCGTGATCCGCTTGGCGCGGTCGAGGTCGGGCACGGGGTTCACGTTGGCGAACGAGTAGCCGTCGTTGCCCAGCCGGTCGGTGATCTTCTTGGTCGCCTCGACGATCTTCTCGCGCGAGAAGACGTCGCCGGGCTTGATCTTCACGAGGCCCCTCAGCTCCGCCTCGGGGACGATGAGGTTGCCGCTGAACTTGATGTCGCCCACGTGGTAGACCGGCCCCTCGTGGATCGCGATCGTGATGTAGATCTGGTTGCGGTCGGGGGTGATCGAGACCAGCGTGGACTCGATCGAGAACTCGAGGTAGCCGCGGTTCAGGTAGAAGGAGCGCAGCTGCTCGAGGTCCGCGGTGAGCTGCTGCTTCGAGTACTGGTCGTTCTTGGTGAACCAGGTGAGCCACCCGGGCGTGGTGAGCTTCATCTGGCGCAGCAGCTCCTTCTCGCCGAAGGCCTTCGCGCCGATGATGTTGATGTCCGCGATCTTGGTCACCTCGCCCTCGGTGATGTCGAAGCGCAGCGCCACGCGGTTGCGCTCGAGCGGCGTCACCGTGGTGCGCACGACCGCCCCGTAGTAGCCGCGGCTCGTGTACTGGCGCTTGAGCTCCTTCTCCGCGCGGTCGAGCAGCGACTTGTCGTAGATCTTGGATTCCGAGATGCCCCCCTGCTTCAGGCCGTCCGTGAGGTTGCTCTTGGTGAACTCCTTCGCGCCCTCGATCTCGATCGAGGCGATCGCGGGCCGCTCGCGCACGGAGACGATGAGCACGTTGCCGTCGGCCTCGAGGCGCACGTCGGAATAGAAACCCGTCGCGTAGAGCGCGCGGATCGACTCGGCCGCCTTCTCGTCGTCGATGCGCTCGCCCGCCTTGACCGGCAGGTAAGTGAACACCGTGCCCGCCTCGGTGCGCTGCACGCCCTCCACGCGGATGTCCTTGATCACGAAGGGCTCGAAGGCCATCGCCGGCCAAGAGATGGCCGCCGCGAGCGCCAGTGCGAGGCGGAAGCGGAGGATGCCGATACGCGTCAAGGGATCAGCCAGTGAAGAGGCGGTTGATGTCGTTGTAGAACGCGAAGACGGTGAGGCCGAGAAGGAGCGCGAGGCCGAAGCGCTGCCCGATCTCCATCGCACGTTCCGAGACGGGGCTGCCTTTCACGATTTCGGCGAAATAATACACCAGGTGTCCTCCGTCCAGCACCGGAATCGGCAGCAGGTTGAGGACCCCGAGGCTCACGCTCACGAGGGCGAGAAAGCCGAGCCACGCGAGCCATCCGAGCTGCGCGGATTGGCCCGCGTAGTCGGCGATGGTGATGGGTCCCGAGAGGTTGCGCCACGACACCTGGCCCATCGCCATGCGGAAGAGCATCTTCACGCTGAAGGCGCTGAGGTCGGCCACCTTCTGCGCGGCCTTGCCGAGCGCCGCGATCGGCCCGTAGCGCACCGTGGTCGTCATGCGCTCGTAGGCGAGCCGGAGCTGCGGCGAGGCCTCCACGCCGAGGCGGCCGATGCGCGCGCCGGCGCTTTCGACGGTGTCCGGGGTCGCGGCGAGCTCCATGCGCCGCCCGTGCCGCTCGACCTCGATCACGAGCGGCTTGTCCGGGCTCGCGGTGACGGCGGCGGTGAAGTCGAACCACGTGGCGATGGGCTTGCCCGAGACCGCGAGCACCAGGTCGCCCTCGGCGAGGCCCGCGCGCTCGGCGGCGCTGCCGGGCATCACGCGGCCGAGCCTCGCCGGCGCGGGCGGCCGGTACGGGCGCAGCCCCAGCTGGCCGAGGAAGTCGCGGTCGAGGTCCTCCTTGGAGATCCCGGCGAGGTCGAGGCGGCGCGTCACGAGGGCGCCCGCGGCGGTCTCGATGCCGAGCGTGGCCGGCCCGCGCTTCACCGCGTCCTTGAGCAGCAGCCAGCGCACGTCGTTCCAGGTGTACGCGGGCTCGTCGTCCACCGAGCGCAGCGTGTCGCCGTTCACGAGCCCCGCGGCCGCCGCCGCGGTGCCCGCGGGAGGATCGCCCAGCACCGGCTTCACGCCGGGGATTCCGGCCACGAAGAGCCCCCAGTAGATCGCCACGGCGAGCAGCAGGTTCGCCGCCGGCCCGGCGAGCACGACGAGGATGCGCGCCGCGACGCTCTTGTTGTTGAACGCGCGCGCCCTCTCGTGGGGCGCGACCTCGCCCTCGCGCTCGTCGAGCATCTTCACGAATCCGCCCAGCGGGACGGCGGAGATCGCCCACTCGGTGCGGTCGGGGCCGTAGCGCCCGACCCACAGCGTCCGGCCGAAGCCCACGTTGAAGCGCAGCACCTTCACGCCCACCAACCGCGCGACCGCGAAGTGGCCCAGCTCGTGGATCACCACGAGCACGCCCACGGTGACGAGGAAGGAGGCGATGGTGACGACGATGCTCATGGGGCCTGGAGGCGGGACTGCGCGAGAGCGGGATGCGGCGACGCGCCGTGCCGGGCGACGAAGCGGGCCGCGAGGCCCCGCGCCTCGATATCGACAGCATAAACCTGCTCGAGGGAGGCGAGCGGCTCGACGCGGGTCTCCGCGAGCACCTTCTCGATCACCTCCGGGATCGCCGTGAACGGCAGCCGCCGGTCGAGAAACGCCTCCACGGCGACCTCGTTCGCCGCGTTGAGCGCGGCCGGCGCCGTGCCTCCCAGGCGGATCGCCTCGGCCGCGAGCCCGAGGCACGGGAAGCGCACCGGGTCGGCGCGCTCGAACTCGAGCTTGCCGAGGCCCGCCAGGTCGAGCGGGCCCACGCCCGAGGCGATGCGCTCGGGCCACGCGAGCGCGCACGCGATGGGCGTGCGCATGTCGGGGGCGCCGAGCTGCGCGATCACCGAGCCGTCGCGGTACTCGACCATCGAATGGATCACGCTCTGCGGGTGCACCACCACCTCGATCGCCTCGAGCGGCGCCCCGAACAGCCAGTGCGCCTCGATCACCTCGAGGCCCTTGTTCATCATCGTGGCCGAGTCCACCGAGATCTTGCGGCCCATGACCCAGTTGGGATGCGCGCACGCCTGCTCCGGCGTCACGCGCGCGAGGCGTTCGACGGGCGTGGTGCGGAACGGCCCGCCCGATGCGGTGAGCACCACGCGCCGCGCCCCCGAGCGCTCGAACTCCCCCGGCCGCCCGCACACGAAGCCCCTCGGCAGCGACTGGAAGACGGCCGAGTGCTCGCTGTCGATGGGCAGCAGCGTCGCGCCGCCTTCCGCGAGCGCCGCGGTGAACAGCGCCCCCGACATGACGAGCGCCTCCTTGTTGGCGAGCAGCACCGCCTTGCCCGCGCGCGCCGCCGCGATGGTGGCGGGCAGGCCCGCGGCCCCCACGATGGCGGCCATCACGATGTCCACGTCGTGGGCGCCCGCCGCCTCCTCGAGCGCCGCGGGGCCCTGGCGCACGCGCGTGGGCAGCCCCTCGCGCCGCAGGGCCGCGTCGAGGCGCTCGGCGGCCGCCGCGTCCGCGAGCACCGCATGGGCCGGCCGGTGGGCGCGGCACTGCGCGAGCAGCCGCTCGTCGTTGCGGCCGGCGGCGAGCGCCGTGACCTCGTAGCGCTGCGGATGGCGCGCGACCACGTCGAGCGTGCTCGCCCCGATGGAGCCGGTGGAGCCGAGGATCGCCACGCGCTTCATGGCCGCATCGCCCTCACGGCGAGCGCGAGCGCCGCCACGGGCAGCGTCGAGGTGAGCGCATCCACGCGGTCGAGCACGCCGCCGTGCCCCGGAAGCAGCGAGCTCGAGTCCTTCACGCCCGCCCCGCGCTTCATCCACGACTCGAAGAGGTCCCCCACGACGCTCAGGGCCGCGAGCGCCACCATCGCCGCGACCGCCGGGACCCCGCCCCACGCGTCGAACACGTCGGTGAACGGCCTCGCCTGGAAGCGGGCGATGGCGGCGAGCGCGATCCCGTAGGCCGCCACCGCCGCGAGCGCGGCGGCGAGCCCTTCCCAGGTCTTGCCGGGGCTCACCTGCGGGGCGAGCTTGCGCCGGCCGAAGCGCCGCCCGGCGAAGTAGGCCGCGATGTCGGCCACCCACACGAGGGCGGCCGCGGCGAGCAGGATCCAGGGACCTCGCTCGCGCAGCACGACGAAGGCGACCCAGGTGGGCCAGATCACGATCCAGCCCGCGGCGGCGGCGAGCGGCGAGGCGGGGCGAAGGTGCCGCGCGAGCCACAGCGGCGCCACCGCCACCCAGAAGACGGTCGCGATCCCGAAGGCGGCCAGCGCGAGGGCCTCGAAGGGCGCGCGCGGGCCCAGCACGTAGAGCAGCCAGGAAGCGGCCCCCGCCGCCCCCGACAGCGCGAGGAAGGTCGCGCGCGCGCCGCGCCCGAGGCCGCACAGCCGCGACCATTCCCAGAGGCCGACGAGCGCCACGGCGAGCATGAAGAGCGACCAGAGCGCGGGAGGGGCGAGGAAAACCATCGCCAGCAGGACCGCGAGGGCCGCGACCGCGGTGACGACACGGGTGGCAAGCATGGCGGCCGTCAGCCGGCCCGGCTCTGCGGCTCGCCCTCGGCGAGCTGCTCGCTCGTGCGCCCGAAACGGCGCTCGCGGCGGCGGTAGGACGCGATGGCCTCGTCGAGCGGCTGGGCGCCGAAGTCCGGCCAGAGGGCGTCGGTGAAGTAGAGCTCGGTGTAGGCGAGTTGCCACAGCAGGAAGTTGGACACGCGCTTCTCGCCCCCGGTTCGGATGAAGAGGTCCGGCTCCGGCGCGTAGCTCATCGACAGGTGCCGCGCGAGACGCTCCTCGGTGATGGGCGCGTGCGGGTCCTCGGCCAGGCACCGGCCGGCCGCCTGCAGGATGTCCCAGCGGCCCCCGTAGTTGGCCGCGACGGTGAGGGTGAGGCGCCGGTTCTCGGAGGTGAGCTCTTCGCCGCGGCGCACGAGCTCGCGGATGCGCGGGTCGAAGGGCGAAAGGTCGCCCACGACCTTGAAGCGGATGCCGTTCGAGTGCAGCTTCTCCACCTCCTGCTCGAGCGCGCGCAGGAAGAGCTGCATGAGCAACGAGACCTCCTCGGGCGGGCGGCGCCAGTTCTCGCTCGAGAACGCGAAGAGCGTGAGGTACTCGATGCCGCGCTCGATGCAGGCCTTCACGACCTCGCGCACGGTCTCGACCCCGCGGCGGTGGCCCGCGACCCGGGGCAGGAAGCGGCGCTTCGCCCAGCGGCCGTTGCCGTCCATGATGATCGCGACGTGGCGGGGAACGTTCCCCGTCCCGGGGATCGACTGCGTGGAGCTCTCGAAGTCAGCCATTCGTCACACCGACATGACGTCCTTTTCCTTCTCCGCCACGACCTTGTCGATGTCCGCGATGGCCTTGTCGGTCATCTTCTGGACCTCGTCCTGGGCGCGCTTCTCGGCGTCCTCGCTCACCTCCCCGTCCTTGAGCAGGTCCTTGAGGTGCGTGATGGCGTCGCGGCGGATGTTGCGCACCGCCACCTTCGCGTTCTCGCCCTCGTGCTTCACGATCTTCGTGAGCTCCCGGCGGCGCTCCTCGGTGAGCGGCGGCATCGGCACGCGCACCACGTCGCCGGAGGTCGCGGGATTCACTCCGAGGTCGGAATCGCGGATCGCCCGCTCCACCACCTGGATCATCTTCTTCTCGTAGGGCTGGATCGCGATGGTGCGGGCGTCGGCCAGCGTCACGTTCGCGACCTGGTTGATGGGCACCTCGGAGCCGTAGTAGTCGACGCGCAGGTGGTCGATGAGGCCCGTGTGCGCCCGCCCCGTGCGGATCTTGGCGAGGTCGTGCCGGAGCGTCTCGATCGACTTGGCCATCTTGTCGGTCGCCTGCTTCTTGATGTCCGCGATGTTCATCGAACTGACCCCCGCCCCGATGCCGATTCAGTTATGGACCAGCGTCCCTTCGTCCTCGCCCATCACCACCCGTTTGAGCGCACCCGACTTGAAGATGGAGAACACGTTGATCGGCAGCTTCTGGTCGCGGCACAGCGCGAGCGCGGTCGCGTCCATCACCTTGAGGTTCCTCACGAACGCCTCGTCGAAGGTGATCTTCGCGTAGCGCGTGGCGCTCTTGTCCTTCATCGGGTCGGCGGTGTAGACGCCGTCCACCTTGGTCGCCTTGAGGACGATCTTCGCCTCGACCTCGCGCCCGCGCAGCGCCGCCGCGGTGTCGGTCGTGAAGAACGGGTTCCCGGTGCCCGCGGCGAAGATCACGATCTTGCCCTCCTCGAGGTAGCGGATCGCCTTGCCCCTGATGTAGGGCTCGCACACCGGCTCGATGTTGAGGGCCGACTGCACGCGGGCGACCAGCCCCGCGCGGTTCATCGCGTCCTGGAGCGCGAGCGCGTTGATGACCGTCGCGAGCATGCCCATGTAGTCGGCGGTCGCGCGGTCCATGCCCGCCGCGCCCTGGGAGACGCCGCGGAAGATGTTGCCCCCGCCGATCACCACGCCCACCTGCACGCCGAGGTCGGAGACCTCCTTCACCTCGCCCACGATGCGGTCGACGGTCTCGCGGTTGATGCCGAAGGAGTCGTTGCCCATCAGCGCCTCCCCCGAGAGCTTGAGGAGGATGCGCGAGTAGGCCGGCACGGCCGGGGGATTCGCCTCCGGCACGGGCGCCGCCGCCGCGGGGGCCGTCCCGGGAGGAGTCGCGATCGGAGTGGCCACGGCGTCCCTCAGGCGGCGCTGCGAGCCATCGCGGCGACTTCCGAGGAGAAGTCACTGCTTTTTTTTTCGATGCCTTCTCCGACCACGAGGAAGCGGTAGCCGCGCACGCGGGTCTTGCGCGCCGCGAGCATCTTCTCCACGGTCTGCTTGTCGTCCTTGACGAACGGCTGCCCGAGGAGCGTGTTCTCGGCGATGAACTTGCTGATCCCTCCCTCGACCATCTTGGCGACGATCTCGGGCGGCTTGCCCGATTCCTTCGCGCGCGCCTCGAGGATGCGCCGCTCGGCGGCGACCTCGTCCGCGGGGAACTGGTCCCGGGAAAGGTAGCGCGGCTTCGCGAACGCGACGTGCATCGCGACGTCCTTCGCGGCGGCCTCGTCGCCCTCGTAGTCCACCATCACGCCGATCTTCACGCCGTGGACGTACTTCTCCAGCCGGCCCGGGGTCTCGATGCGCACGAAGCGGCGTACGGCGATGTTCTCGCCGATCTTCTGCACGAGCGCCTGGCGCGACTCCTCGACCGTCTTGCCGCCCATGGGGAGCGCCGCGAGCGCCGCCACGTCGGCGGGGTCGCGCGTCGCGACGAGCTCGGCCACCCCCTGGGCGAAGGCCGCGAACTCGGGGTTGCGCGCGACGAAGTCCGTCTCGCTGTTGACCTCCACCATCGCGCCGAGCTTGCCGTCGGGCGAGAGGTACACGCCGATCGCCCCTTCCGCGGCGACCCGCGAGGCGGCCTTCGAGGCCTTCGCGCCGCTCTTGATGCGCAGCAGCTCCTCGGCCTTCTTCATGTCGCCGCCCGCTTCCTCGAGCGCCTTCTTGCACTCCATCATGCCGAGCCCGGTGAGCTCGCGCAGTTCCTTGACCCTGCCCGCGGTGATTTCCGCCATCTCGCCTTTCTCCGATCTCACGTCGATCCCGCGCCGGCGGGAACCTACCTGCGAAAAAGGGGCGCGCCCGCCCCTTTCGCGCCGGGCCTTCCGGGGCCTGTCCCCGCGGGGAGCCCCGGGCCCGTCACTGCTTCTCGGCTTCCTCGACCTCGACGAACTCCTCGCTCGGCTGGGCCACCATCTCGCTCACCACCTGGCTGCGGCCCTCGAGGATCGCGTCGGCGACCCCGCGCGCGTAGAGGCGGATGGCGCGCGTGGAATCGTCGTTGCCCGGGATCACGTAGTCGATCCCCTCGAGCGAGTTGTTCGAGTCCACGACGCCCACGATGGGGATGCCCAGCGTGCGCGCCTCGGTGACGGCGATCTTGTGGAAGCCCACGTCGATCACGAAGAGCGCGTCGGGGATGCCGCCCATCTCCTTGAAGCCGCCGAGCGAGCGCTCGAGCTTCTCGCGCTCGCGGTTGAAGTGCAGCTGCTCCTTCTTCGAGAGCCGCTCGATCGAGCCGTCGGCGACCATCTGGTCCATGTCCTTGAGCCGCTTGATGGACTGCTTGACGGTCTTGAAGTTCGTGAGCATGCCGCCGAGCCAGCGGTAGTCGACGTACGGGGCGCCGGCCCGCTGCGCCTCTTCCTTGACGATCTCGCGCGCCTGGCGCTTCGTCCCCACGAAGAGGATCTGCCCCTTGTTGGCGGCGAGGTTGCGCACGAACTTGAGCGCTTCCTGGTACATCGGAAGCGACTTCTCGAGGTTGATGATGTGGATCTTGTTGCGGGACCCGAAGATGTACGGAGCCATCTTGGGGTTCCAGTAGCGCGTCTGGTGGCCGAAGTGCACGCCGGCCTCCAGCATCTGGCGCATGGTGACGGACATTCCCTGAAACTCCTGTCGGTTAAGGTTGGGCCTCCCCCGCCTGCGAGCCCGTTCGGCTGCGCGCTTCGTGCGCGACGCATCGGGGCCACCTTAAGCCTATTGGCGGGGTGCGGATTGGTGGACGACGAAAAGCACGCCATTATAGCCCGAAAGCCCCGTTCCTTCAATCATTTCCGCGCCTGCGCGGGCGGGCGGGGCGCCCGATCGCCCGCCCCGGGCGGCGATATAATCACGGCATGGAAGGCCGCCTCCGCAACCCCGGCACCCCGGTGAAGACCCCCGACGAGATCGAAGGCATGCGCGTGGCCGGGCGACTGGCCGCCGACGTGCTCGACTACATCACCCCCTTCGTGAAGCCGGGCGTGACCACCGGCCACCTGGACAAGCTCTGCCACGAGTACATGGTGGACGTCCAGCGCACGATCCCGGCCCCGCTCAACTACGCCCCGCCGGGGCACCGGCCCTATCCCAAGTCGGTGTGCACCTCGGTGAACCACCAGGTCTGCCACGGCGTGCCCGGCGACAAGGTGCTGCGCCACGGCGACATCGTGAACATCGACGTGACCGTCATCAAGGAGGGCTGGCACGGCGACACGAGCCGCATGTTCTACGCGGGCGAGCCCTCGGTGCAGGCGAAGCGCCTGTGCGAGGTGACCTACGAGGCCATGTGGAAGGGCATCGCGGCGGTGCGCCCCGGGGCGACGCTCGGCGACATCGGTTCGGCGGTGCAGCGCCACGCCGAGAGCCACGGCTTCAGCGTGGTGCGCGAGTTCTGCGGCCACGGCATCGGGAGGCGCTTCCACGAGGAGCCGCAAGTGCTGCACTACGGGCGGCCGGGCCAGGGCATGAGGCTCGAGCCCGGCATGACCTTCACCGTCGAGCCGATGATCAACGCGGGCAAGCGCGACATCCGCCAGCTCGCCGACGGCTGGACCATCGTCACCGCGGACCACTCGCTCTCGGCGCAGTGGGAGCACACCATCCTCGTCACCGAGGAGGCTTTCGAGATCCTCACGGTCTCGCCCGGGATGCCCGCCCCGCCCGCGTTCGTCGCGGAGCGCGCGCGCCACCCCGCCTGAGCGCGCCCCCCGCGGCCGCGCGCCGCGTGGGCCTCGCCCTTCCGCTATAGTCCCCGGATGACCGACGCCGGCCTTCGCGCGCCCCCGACATCGCGCCAGGAGCGCTCCCCCGGACCCGCGGACCGCGCGGGCGTGAAGGCGGGCCGCGAGGCGCTGAAGGCGCGCTACCTGCGCCGCCCCGACCCGGCGCGCACGCTCGCGGCGCAGGCGGCGGCCGTCGACGAGGTCCTGCAACGCCTCTGGGCGCAGCACGTGCCCGATCCGTCGCTCGCGCTCGTCGCCGTCGGCGGCTACGGGCGCGGGGCGCTCTTCCCCTTTTCCGACGTGGACGTCCTCGTGCTGCTGCCCGACGGCCGGGCGCCCGACGCCTCCATCGAGCGCTTCGTCGGCGCCCTCTGGGACACGGGCCTCGAGCCGGGCCACAGCGTGCGCACCGTCGCCGAATGCATCGAGGAGGCGGCCAAGGACGTGAGCGTGGACACGAGCCTGCTCGAGGCGCGGCTCGTGGCGGGCGAGGCGCGGCTCGTCGAGGACCTCGACCGGCGCCTGCGCGCGCGGCGCAACGTGCGCGAGTTCTTCGAGGCGAAGTTCCGCGAGCAGGCCGCGCGCCACGAGCGCTTCCAGGAGGCGGCCTACAACCTGGAGCCCAACACCAAGGAGAGCCCCGGGGGGCTGCGCGACCTGCAGATGGTGCTCTGGCTCGCGCGCGCCGCGGGACTGGGCACCTCGTGGAAGGCGCTCGCCGAGCAGGACCTCATCACCGGGCGCGAGGCGGCCTCCATCGCGGCGAGCGAGCGCGTGCTGCAGGACCTGCGCATCCGCCTGCACTACCTCGCGGGGCGGCGCGAGGACCGCCTCGTCTTCGACCTGCAGATCGAGATCGCGCGCCAGCTCCGCCTCCAGGCCAAGGGCGGAATGGCGCCCTCGGACCTGCTGATGCGCCGCTACTACCTCGCCGCCAAGGCGATCTGGCGCTTCAACCAGATCCTGCTCGCGAACCTCCTCGCGCGCATCACGCCCGACTCCGAGCGGCGGGTGCGCAAGCTCGACGAGGACTTCGTGGTCGACAACCGCACCCTCGAGCCGCGCGACGAGCGCCTGTTCGAGAAGCGCCCGGGGATGATCCTCGAGGCCTTCCTGCGGCTCCAGGAGCACGAGGGCATCGAGGGCCCGGGGCCGACGGCGCTGCGGTCGCTGTCGCGCGCGCTGCCCTCGATCACGCGCCGCTTCCGCGAGGACCGGAACAACCGGCGGCGCTTCATGGAGATCATGCGCGGCGAGCGCCTCACCTGGACGCTGCGGCGCATGAGCCGCTACGGCGTGCTCGGCCGCTACATCCCGGCCTTCGGGCGCATCGTCGGGCAGATGCAGCACGACCTCTTCCACGTGTACACCGTGGACGAGCACATCCTCATGGTGATCCGCAACCTGCGCCGCTTCCGGATCCCGCGCTTCAACCACGAGTACCCGTTCCCGTCGCAGCTCATGCAGGACTTCGAGCGGGTCGAGGTGCTCTACCTCGCCGCGCTCTTCCACGACATCGCCAAGGGCCGCGGGGGCGACCACTCGGGCCTGGGCGCGGTCGACGCGCTGCGCTTCTGCCGCGCCCACGGCCTCGCGCGCGCCGACGCGGAGCTCGTCGCGTGGCTCGTCGAGCACCACCTCGCGATGTCGGCCACGGCGCAGAAGCAGGACCTCTCCGACCCCGAGGTGATCTCCGCCTTCGCGACGCTCGCGCGCGACGAGCGCTCGCTCACCGCGCTCTACATCCTCACCGTGGCCGACATCCGCGGCACGAGCCCCGTGGTCTGGAACGCGTGGAAGGGCAAGCTCCTCGAGGACCTCTTCGTGCTCACGCGCCGGGTGCTGCGCGGCGAGACCGACTACGCGGCCTCGTGGATCGCGGCGAAGAAGGAGGAGGCGCTGCGCATCTTCCGCCAGTACGTGCCGCAGCCGGGCCGCGAGGCCGCGCTCTGGAGCCACCTCGACGACAACTACTTCCAGCGCTTCGAGGCGGGCGAGATCGGCTGGCACACGCGCACGCTCTGGTCGCGGGTCGTGCCCGACAAGCCCGTCGTGCGCGCGCGCCTCTCGCCGGTGGGCGAGGGGCTGCAGGTGCTCGTCTACGCGCCCGACCAGCCGGGGCTCTTCGCGCGGATCACGGGCTTCTTCGAGCGCCTGCAGCTCGACATCGCGGCCGCGCGGATCTACACCACCCAGCACGGATTCGCCCTCGACAGCTTCCAGGTGCTCGCCCGGAGCCGCGGCCCCGGCGAGCACTACCGGGACCTCATCCAGAAGGTGGAGGCGGGGCTCGCCGGGCGCGTCGTGCCGGGCGCCCCGCTCGAGCCCGCGCCCACGGGCCGCGTCTCGCGCTGGGTGAAGCACTTCCCCATCGAGCCGCGGGTGGAGATCGCCCCCGATCGCCGCGCCGGACGCTGGCTCGTCTCGGTGAGCTGCCCCGACCGTCCGGGGCTGCTGTCCACCATCGCGCGCGTGCTGCTGCACCACGGGCTCAACCTGGTGGACGCGCGCGTGACCACGCTCGGCCTGCGCGCCGAGGACACCTTCGTCGTGAACGGGCCGGCCCTCGAGGACGGGGCGGGGCGCGACGGCGTCGCCGCGGAGCTCCGCCAGGCCGTCAGCCCGTAGGCGCGGGCCTGCGGTCCGAGAGCAGGATCCAGCCGCGGATCACGCGGTAGAGGTACCAGACGAGGAGGATCCCCCAGGGGAGCCACCAGACGATGATGCCCACGAGCGACACGACGAGGACCGCGGTGAGGAGCCCGCAGATGAACACCCACAGCAGGCCCCACCAGAACGTGCGCGCGAGCCACGAGTAGTGGCTGTCGAGCCAGGTGCCGCGCACGCGCTCGCGCGTGGCCATGCCGACGATCACCGCCACGACCGCGAGCAGCCACGCGGTGAAGGGCGCGAGCAGATGCAGCAGGTAGAGCACGTTGGCGGTGCCGGTGTCGTTGCCGGGGCCGGCGGCCGTCTCGTCACTCATCGATGAGCTCCTCGCCCGGGAACAGCTCCTCGTTGAAGCCGAGCTTGCCGAGGTCGGTCATGCGCTGCGGATAGAGGATGCCGTCGAGGTGGTCGCACTCGTGCTGCACGACGCGCGCGTGGAAGCCCGCGGCCTCGCGCTCGAGGGGCCGCCCGTGCTCGTCGAAGCCCGAGTAGCGCAGCTTCGTGTAGCGCGGGACGAGCCCGCGCAGGCCGGGCACCGACAGGCATCCTTCCCAGCCCTCCTCCACCTCGCGCGTGAGGAGCACGATCTTCGGGTTGACGAGCACCGTGAAGGGCACCTCCTCGGCGTCCGGGTAGCGCGGGTTCCGCGTCACGCCGAAGATCACCACGCGCCGGCCCACGCCGATCTGCGGGGCCGCGAGGCCCGCGCCGTTCTTCGCCGCCATGGTGTCCTTCATGTCGGCCACGAGCTCGAGCAGCTCCGGCGTGCCGAAGCTCTCCACCGGCGCCGCGCGGGCGCGCAGCACCGGATGGCCCATGCGCAGCACCTCACGGACGGCCATGGAGCTCCACCAGCTTCGCCACGATCGTGCGCACCTTCGCCATGCTCTCTTCCATCACGCGCGGGATGTCGTCGAGCGCGATCGCGCGCGCGCTCGCGCCGCGCCCGGCGGCGGGGTTGACCACCACCGCGAGCGCCGCGTAGCCGAGGCCCAGCTCGCGCGCGAGCGCGGCTTCCGGCATCCCCGTCATGCCGACCATCGTGGCGCCGTCGCGCTCGAGCCGGTCGATCTCGGCCTTCGTCTCGAGGCGCGGCCCCTGCACCGCCGCATAGGTGCCGCCGTCGACGACCGGGAGCCCCGTCGCGCGGGCCGACTCGAGCGCCAGGCGCCGCAGGTCCCCGGTGTAGGGATGCGTGAAGTCGATGTGGGTCACGGGCTGCTCGGCGCCCTCGAAGAAGGTCGAGGGCCTGCCCCAAGTGTAGTCGATGATCTGGTCCGGGACGACGATCGTGCCGGCGCCGAGCGACGGCGCGATGCCGCCCACGGTGCACACCGCGATCACCTGCGTGACCCCCTTGCTCTGCAGGGCCCAGAGGTTCGCGCGGTAGTTGACCTCGTGGGGCGCGAGCGTGTGCGCGTAGCCGTGGCGCGCGAGGAAGATGACCTCGGAAGCGCCCAGGCGGCCGAAGGTGAGCGGGCCCGAGGGCTCGCCGAAGGGCGTGCGCACGATCTGGCGGTGGGTGATCTCGAGGTTCGCGAGCCGCGTGAGTCCGCTGCCTCCGATGATGGCGATCATGCTCGGCGCTTCACTCCTTGAGGGCGTAGATGGCGGGAAGGTTGCGCCAGAGGCCGTAGGCGTCCATGCCGAAGCCGAAGACGTAGCGGTTGGGAACCGTGACGCCCACGAAGTCGGCGTGCGCGGGCTTTTCGCGGCCGATGTCCTTGTCGGCGAGCACGGCGGCGTACACGCGACCGGCGCCCATCTGCGCGAGCTTCGCGCGGATCGCGGCGAGCGTCACGCCCTCGTCGAGGATGTCGTCGACCACGAGCACGGTGCGTCCGCGCACGTTGTCGCGCGGCGGCAGGCGCCACCGGATCTCGCGCCCCCGCGTGCCGTTGTCGTAGCGCGTGACCTCGATCGCCCCGAATTCCAGCGGGAAGTCGAGCAGCGGCAGGAGCCTGCCGGTGAACACCGCCGCCCCGCCCATGACCGAGAGCACCACGGGGAACTCGCCGCGCAGCTTCGCCGAGATCTCGGAGGCCATGCGGCCGACCGCGCGCTCGACCTGCTCCGCGGGGCACAGCAGGTCGGCCTCCTCGAGCAGGCGCTCCGCGTCCTGCCGGTTCACGAACGCCGGCCCGCGGGCGGGCCCACGACGCCGCCCAGGAACGCGCGGAATCCGGCGGCGACCTCCGGGTGCTTGAGCGCGTAGTTCACCGTCGCCTCGAGGTAGCCGAGCTTCGAGCCGCAGTCGTAGCGGCGACCCTCGAACTCGTGGGCGAAGACCGCCTCGTCGCGCAGCAGCCGCCCGATCGCGTCGGTGAGCTGGATCTCGCGGCCCGCGCCGGGGCGCAGGTTCTCGAGGAAATGGAAGATCCGCGGGCTCAGGATGTAGCGCCCCACCACCGCGAGCGTCGAGGGCGCCTCCTCGGGCTTGGGCTTCTCGACGATGGCGGTCACCCGCGACAGCGCCGGTCCCACGCGCTCGGCCGACACGATGCCGTAGGAGGCGGTCTCCTCGCGCGCGACGTCCTGCACGGCGACGAGGCTGCCGCCGTGGCGGGCGTGGATCTGGGACATCTGCTTCATCACCGGCTGCGGCGCGTCGATGAGGTCGTCGGCGAGGATCACCGCGAAGGGCTGGTCGCCCACCAGGTGGCGCGCGCACAGCACCGCGTGCCCGAGCCCGAGGGCCTCGGCCTGGCGCACGTAGGCGCAGCTCACGCCCTCGGGCAGCAGGCCGCGCACCTCCTTCAGCAGCTTGTTCTTGCCGTGCGCCTGCAGCTCCGCCTCGAGCTCGTAGGCCTTGTCGAAGTGGTCCTCGATCGCCCGCTTGCCGCGGCCCGTGATGAAGATGAGGTCGGTGATCCCGGCGGCGACCGCCTCCTCGACCGCGTACTGGATGAGGGGCTTGTCGACGATGGGCAGCATCTCCTTCGGAGAGGCCTTGGTCGCCGGAAGGAAGCGGGTGCCGAGGCCCGCGACGGGAAAGACGGCCTTCGTTATTCTGTTCATTCGCCTCGCGGGCTATGCGCCGAGCGTCCTGAGGAAGCCTTCTTCGTCCAGCACGGGCACGCCGAGCTCGCGCGCCCGGTCGAGCTTCGATCCCGCCTCGGCGCCCGCAACCACGTAGTCGGTCCTGCGCGACACCGAGCCGGTCACCCGTCCGCCCCCGGCCTCGATGCGCTCCTTCGCCTCCTCGCGCGTCATCGAGGCGAGCGTCCCGGTGAGAACGACAATCTTACCCGCGAAGGGCCCGGCGGGGGCCGCCCGCGCGCCGCGGCCCTCGGGCCAGTGCACGCCCGCGGCGCGCAGCTCGCCGATCACCCCGCGGTTGTGGCGCTCGGCCATGAAGCTCGCGATGGCCTCGGCCACCACGGGCCCGACGTCCGGCGCCTGCTGCAGCTCCTCGACGCTCGCGTCCATGAGGGCGTCGAGCGTGCCGAAGTGGGCGGCGAGGTCGCGCGCGGTGACCTCGCCCACGTTGCGGATGCCGAGCGCGTAGACGAAGCGCGCGAGCGTGGTCGCCTTGCTCTTCTCGATCGCCTCGAGCACGTTGGCGGCCGACTTGTCCGCCATGCGCTCCAGCCCCGCGAGCTTCTCGAGCCCCAGCCTGTAGAGGTCCGCGGGCGTGCGCACGATGCCCGCGTCGACGAGCTGGTCGACGAGCTTGTCGCCCAGCCCCTCGATGTCCATGGCGCGGCGCTGCGCGAAGTGCAGCAGCGCCTGCTTGCGCTGCGCGGGGCAGATGAGGCCGCCGGTGCAGCGCGCCACCGCCTCGCCCTCGAGGCGCACGACCGCCGAGCCGCACTCGGGGCACTTCCTCGGCATCTCGAACCAGTCGCGCTTCTCGCGCGGGCCCTTCTTCGCGACTCCCGCCACCTCGGGGATCACGTCGCCCGCGCGGCGCACGATCACCGTGTCGCGCCGCCACACGTCCTTGCGGCGGATCTCGTCCTCGTTGTGCAGCGTCGCGTTCTCGACCGTGGTGCCGCCCACGAACACGGGCTTGAGCCGCGCCACGGGCGTGAGCGCGCCGGTGCGGCCGACCTGCACGTCGATGTCGAGGAGCTCCGTGGTCTGCTCCTCGGCAGGGAACTTGTGCGCGAGCGCCCAGCGCGGGGCGCGCGAGACGTGGCCCAGGCGCTCCTGCTCGTCGAAGCGGTTCACCTTGTACACGACGCCGTCGATGTCGTACGGAAGCTGCGCGCGCTTCGCGCCGACCGCGCGGAAGAACTCGAGCAGCCCCGCGGCGCCCTCGACGACGCGCCGGTCCCTCGCCACGGGGAAGCCGAGCCCGGCGAGGCGGTCGAGGAGCTTCGAGTGCGTCGCGGGCATGTCGAATCCCTGCCCGGCGCCGAGGCCGTAGGCGAAGAACGAGAGCTTGCGCTTCGCGGTGAGCTTCGGATCGAGCTGGCGCAATCCCCCGGCCGCGGCGTTGCGCGGGTTCACGAACGTGCGCTCGCCGCGCTCCTGCGCCAGCCGGTTCACCTCCTCGAAGTCGCGGCGCAGCATGATCACCTCGCCGCGCACCTCGAGCAGCCGGGGCGGGCGCTTCGTGTCGAGCCGCAGCGGGATGGAGCGCACGGTGCGAAGGTTGGGCGTCACGTCCTCGCCCTTCATCCCGTCTCCGCGGGTCGCGCCCTGCGCGAACACGCCGTCCTCGTAGGCGAGGTTCACCGCGAGGCCGTCGAACTTGAGCTCGCAGTTGTACTCCACCGTCGCCACTCCCAGCGCCTCGCGGCAGCGCCGGTCGAACGCCTCCACGTCCTCGCCGGCGAAGGCGTTGTTGATCGAAAGCATCGGCACGCGGTGCACGACTTCCGTGAACTCGGCGCTCGGCTCCGCGCCCACGCGCTGGGTGGGCGAATCGGGCGTGCGCAGCGCCGGATGCTTCGCCTCCAGGTCGACGAGCTGCTGGAAGAGGCGATCGAATTCGGCGTCCGAGATCTCGGGCGCATCCTCGACGTAGTACAGGCGGTTGTGGCGCTCGATCTCGCGGCGCAGCTTCGCCGCCTTCGCCTGCACGTCGCGCGGAACGGGCTTGTCCAAGGCGATCGGCGCCGCGCCGGTCAGGAGAAGAGTCGGCGCGCGAGCGCGCTTCCCGCGGGGATGCCGCGCGCCTCCATCGACTCGAGCACGCCCTCCACCGAGCGGCGGATGGAGGCGAGCCCCGGCTCCGTGAGCGGCCGGCGGTTGTCGTCCACGAGCTGGCCGCCGAGCGTGGCGGCGATGCGCGCGGCGAGCGCGGCCATCTCGTCGAAGGCGGGCAGCGCGCGCGCCGCATGGGGGACGTCGAGCGCGAAGGTGAGCCCCGCCACCTGGTGCGGCGAGGGCTTCGCCGCGGGATCGTCGAAGCGGCGGATCGCGAACTCCGGCGCCCCGTCCTCGCCGTAGCGCACGAGGTCGCCCGAGGCGGTCTCCGAGAGCCCCGCCTCGAGGGCGAGCTGCTTCACCCGCGGCAGCGAGAACGCGGCGCCGAACTGCCCGACGACGTTCACCGCCACCTCGATGTCGGCCTCGGCGCAGAAGCCGTCGAGCTCCCGCGCCCGCGCCGCGGCCGCCGCCGGCGCCTCGCGCTGCGAGACCGCGTTCACCCGCGCGGCGAACTCGGCGATCGCGCGATTGAACGCCTCGAACTCCTCCTCGCCCACGGGACCCTTGCGGCTCGCGAGCTGCAGGCCGATGCGCAGCTCGCGCCAGCTGCCCCGGGGCGAGGCCGCGACCGGGTGCCACTGCTCGTCGACGATGCCCTCGACGTGGACCGGCACCGCATGCCCGGCGAGCGCCGCCTCGAGCGGCTCGAGCTGCTCGCGGGTCACGGGGTCGTCGGCGAGGATCACCGCGACGGTGTCGATGCGCGGGGAGATCTCGGCCTCGGGCCCCCCCGCGGCGGCGAGCTCCTCGGAGGCGGCTAGCGGCCGCGGCTCGGCGCGCGCGAGCACCGGCTCCGGCGCCTCGTCGGCGGGGAGCTTCCCGAGCGTGGGCTCGCGCCGCGCCGGGGGCGTCCCGTCGAGCAGCGCGTCGCCCGCCGCGCCGTCGAAGGCCTTCTCGGCGCGCCGCCGCGCGCGGCGCTCCTGCGCCATGTTGTAGACCACCACGCCCGCGATCACCACGGCGCCGGCGCCGATGAGGTAGAGCTGCAGCTCGCTCATGGGGGGACCGCGCCTCGGATCAGGCCGCCCGCTTGCGCGCGAGCTCGATCGCGCCTTCGACGTCGACCTCGACGATCTTCGACACGCCCGGCTCGGGCATCGTCACGCCCACGAGCTGGCTCGCCATCTCCATGGTGATCTTGTTGTGCGTGATGAAGACGAACTGCGTCTGCCCCGACATCTGGCGCACCAGCTCGCAGAAGCGCTCGACGTTCTGGTCGTCGAGCGGGGCGTCGACCTCGTCGAGGAGGCAGAACGGGGCCGGGTTCAGCCTGAAGAGCGAGAACACGAGCGCGATCGCGGTGAGGGCCTTCTCGCCTCCCGACAGCAGCTGGATCGACTGGTTCCTCTTGCCCGGCGGCTGCGCGAACACCTGCAGTCCCGCGTCGAGGATCTCCTCGCCCGTGAGCCGCAGGCTCGCCTCGCCGCCGCCGAAGAGCGCCGGGAAGATCTCGCGGAAGTTGCGATCGACGCTCTCGAAGGTCTCCTGGAGGAGCTCGCGCGTCTCGCGGTCGATGCGCTTGATCGCGGCCTCCAGCGTCTGCACCGCCTGGACGAGGTCGGCGGACTGCGCGTCGAGGAAGCCCTTGCGGCTGCGGGCGGCGTCGAGCTCCGAGAGCGCGGCGAGGTTCACGGGCCCGAGGGCCCCGATCTCCTCGTTCAGGCGGTTGATCTCGGTCTGCATGCCCGAGGAGCGCACCCGCTTCTCGATCTGCTCGGCCATCTCCTCGCGGGTGACGCCGGCCTCGCCGAGCTGGAGCGCGAACTGCTCGGCGTGGGTGGCCGCCTCCTGCTCCTTCAGGCGCAGCTCCGTGATGCGGTTGCGCAGGGGTTCGAGGCCCTGCTCGACCTCGAGGCGCGCCTCCTCCAGCTCGCGCAGCCGGTCGGCGACCTGCTCGAGCCCCGCGCGCGCGTCGGCGAGCGCGCGCTCGCGCTCCGCCTTCGCGGCGAGCGCCTTCTGCAAACGGTCGCGCACGCCGCCCTCTTCGAGCCGGGCGAGCTCCGCGGACACGCCGTCGCGCCGCGCCGCGAGCGCCGCGAAGCGCTCGCCGAGGGAAACGGCGAGCCCCGCCTGCGCCTGCGCCTTGTCGTGGCAGCTGCGCTCCTCGAAGCGCGCCTCGGCGAGCGCGTGCTCGGCCGCGGCCGCCGCGGCGCGGGCCCCGTCGAGCCCGGCCGAAGCGGCCTTCGCCGAGTCCTCCAGCGCCTGAAGCCGCTGCACGACCGCCTCGATCGTGCGCGCTCCCGCCTCGAGCGCGTGCTGCGCCTCCTGCATCTCGAGGCGCTCGCGCTCCTCCTCCTCCTCGATCTGCGCGAGCTCGGCGCGGATCGCCTCGCGCCGGCGCGTGGCCTGCTCCGAGCTCTGGGCGAGCTTGAGGAGCTCCACCTCGAGGCCGTGGTCCTCCGCGCGGGCCTTCGCGAGCGCCTCGCCGAGCCCCCGCGCTTCCTCCTGCGCCGAGCGCAGCTCCTGCTCGAGGCCGCGCAGCGCCTCCTCCGCGGCGGAGCGCTCGCGCACCCGTTCGGGAATACGGGCCCTCAGCTCCCCGATCTCGCGCTGGCGCTGCAGCACGCCGTGCAGCTCCGACTGCGGGCCGTGGAAGACCACGCCCTGGCGGCCGAAGAGGTGTCCGCTCTTCGCGACCAGCATCCCTCCGGGCGGAAGCACGCGCGCGAGGCCCATGCCGTCCTCGCCGTCGGGAAGAATGAACACGTTGGCGAGGGCGTCGCGAAGGTAGGCCGCCACGCCCGGGCGCTCGCTCGTCACCACCGAGGCGAGCGGCGCGAGGCGCGAGGCGGCCGGGGGCGCCTCGGCGGCGGCGCGCTCGACGAACACCGCGAAGCTGCCGGGCGGAGCGTCGCGCAGCAGCTCGGCGAGCCCCGAGTCGTCCGCGAGCCGCGCCGCGTTCAGGCGCACGCCGAGCGCCGCCTCGACCGCGTCGTCCCAGCCGGGCTGCACGCGGATCGCCTGCCAGAGCCGCTCGGCGCGATCCAGGCGGTGCGCTTCGGTCCATTCCTTGAGGCGCGAATTGGTGTCGAGCCGCGCCTGCTGCGCCTCGAGGGCCCTCAGCGCCGCCTCCCGCTCCGCGAGCGCGCGCGTCGCCTCGTGCAGCTTCTCGGTCGCCTCGGTGCGCCGCGCCTCGAGCGACGGGATGCCCGCTTCCGAGCGCGAGCGCCCCGCCTCGACCTCGGCGAGCCGCCCGGCGAGCGCCGAGCGCTGCGCCTCGATCGCGGCGAGCCGCTCCGGATCCGGGAAGACGAGCGTCATGTTCTCCTGCCTGAGCCGGCCCTTGCGCGCCTCGATCTGCGCGAGGAGCTTGAGCGCGTGCGACTCGCGCGCCTCCTCGACGCCCTGCGCCTGCTCGGCCGCGGCCATCTCCGCCCCGGCCGCGCGCACCTCGGCGGCGGCGCGCTGGGACGCGGACTCGGCCTGCGGCAGCGCCTCGCGGGCGCGGGCGAGGGCCTGCTCGCGATCCGCGATGGCCGCGCGGGCGCCCTCGATGCGCGAGCGCCACCGCCCGCCCTCGGCGTCGGCTTCGGCCACGCGCCGCTCGACCTCGGCGGCCTCGGCGGCGAGCGCCTCGAGCTCGCCGCCCATGCGGCGGCGGTTCTCGCCGAGGAAGGAAAGCTCCTGCTCGAGCGACTGCACGTCGGCGTTGGCCGAGTAGAGCGCGCCCTGCAGCTCCTGGAGGCGGTCGGTGCGCTCGTAGTGGGAGCCGCGCAGCTCCTCGAGCGAGCGCTCGCCCTCGCGCAGCTTCGCCATCTCCGCCTCGAGGGCGACGGTCGCCTTCTGCACCTCGTTCGCGTACCGGCCCCTCGCCTGCTCCGCCTCGCGCAGCCGCGTGAACGCGAGCAGGTTGTGGTTGAGCACGAGCTGGGCCTGGAGCTCCTGGTACCTCGCCGCGGTCTCCGCCTGACGCGCGAGGTGCTCGAGCTGCGCCTCGAGCTCCGCGCGGATGTCGTCCACGCGTTCGAGGTTCTCCCGGGTGTCCTCGAGCCTGAGCTCCGTCTCGCGGCGGCGCTCGCGGTACTTCGACACGCCCGCCGCCTCCTCGAGGAACACGCGCAGCTCCTCGGGCTGGGAGGTGATCACGCGCGTGATCGTGCCCTGCTCGATGATCGAGTAGGCCCTCGGGCCCAGTCCCGTGCCGAGGAAGATGTCCTGCACGTCCCGCCGGCGCACGTGCTGGCCGTTCACGTAGTAGCTGGAGTCTCCCTCGCGCGCGTACACGCGCTTCACGCTGATCTCGGTGTAGCCCGCCCAGGGGCCGCCGATGCGTCCGAGCGAGTTGTCGAACACCAGCTCGACCGAGGCGCGACCGACCGGCTTCCTCTCCGTCGAGCCGCTGAAGATCACGTCCTGCATGTGCTCGCCGCGCAGCTGCCGGGCGGAAGACTCGCCCAGCACCCAGCGCACGGCGTCGATCACGTTCGACTTGCCGCATCCGTTGGGCCCCACGACACCCACGAGCTGGCCCGGGACGGCGATGGCGGTCGGATCGACGAAGGACTTGAAGCCCGAGAGCTTGACGGATGTGAGTCGCAAGGGGAGTGACGGGGTAAGGGCTTGTTTTCGAGGCGCCATCGGCCGCGGCGCCTTCAGTAGAATGCGATTTTACCGGAACGCGTCGATCGCCAATGGCCCACCCGTCCAGGCTCCTCGAGACCTTCCCCAACCCCGCGCCGGGACGCGACTACGCGATCCGGATGCAGATCCCCGAGTTCACCTGCCTGTGCCCGAAAACGGGCCAGCCGGACTTCGCCACGCTCTTCCTCGACTACGTCCCCGACCGCCTGTGCGTGGAGCTCAAGAGCCTCAAGCTCTACATCTGGTCGTTCCGCGGCGAGGGGCGCTTCCACGAGGCGGTCACGAACGAGATCCTCGACGACCTCGTGCGGGCCACGCGGCCGCGCTTCATGCGCCTCACGGCGAAGTTCTTCGTGCGCGGCGGCATCTTCACCACGGTGGTCGCGGAGCATCGCCGCAGGAGCTGGAAGCCCGCGGCGCCGCTACCCCTCGACGAGCTTCCGCCCCAGCCCAGCACGCGCTAAGCGACGGTGACGAAGCGCCCCGTTCAGCCCGGGCGCCGCCGCGCCTCGAGCCGGGCGCTTGCCGCGCTCGCCGCCGCGACCAGCGAGCCGCCGATCCAGTCCTGGGGCCGCAGCCGCTCGCCCGCGAGGACGTAGGCGGCGATCGCCGCGACCACGAGCTCCGAGAGCAGGATCACGATCGCGCGGTTGGCGGGCATGCGCGCGAGCCCGTACTGCAGGGAAAGGCTCATCGCGACGAGCGCGAGCCCGATCCCGGCCACGAGCGGCGCGTGCGCCGCCAGCGCGCGCGCCGCCTCGCCTGCGCCCACCCGGCTCATCGGCAGGTGCGCGAGGGCGGCGAGCGTGACGCCCGCCCAGATCACGATCGACTTGCCCGCGTCGGTCATCGCGGCGAGGCGCCGGATGAGCACGTTGCCGAGGGCGAAGAGAAAGCCCGCCGCGAGCCCGAGCCATTCGGCGCGCGCCGTGGGCCAGGGGGCGCCGAGCTGCGGCTTCCACAGCATCGCCATGGCCCCGCCCAGGGCGAGCGCCATCACGAGGAAGCCGGGCGCATCGAGCCGCTCGCCGAGCAGCAGCCACGCGAGGGGCACGGTCCAGAGCGGCGCGAGGTAGAAGAGCAGCAGCACGCGCATCACCTCCCCGTCGAGGACTCCCAGCACGTAGGCGAGGTTGCTCCAGCCGATGGCGAGCCCCATCACGATCGCGAGCAGCGGCGCGCGCGCGAGGCGCCGCGCTTGCCGCGGGAAGAGCGCGATGCCCGTGGCGAGCGCCACGCCGTAGGTCGCGAGCGTGGCCCAGATCCCGTCGAGGCCCGCGGCGGCGAGCACGCGGTACGGATACCACACGACGCCCCACAGCGCAGCCCCGAAGAGCAGCGCCCACGTCGGCGCGGATGCGGGAGGCTTCACGGTAAGATCGGGGGATGGAACCGTGCGCAGTGTTGCACATCGCCTCGATGCACGGCGGCGGCGTGGACCGCCACGTGCGCGACATCGCGCGCAACGTCCCGCGCCCGCACCTCGTGTGGCACGTCGCCGAGCGCGCCGAGGTGCTCGAGCTTCCGGCCGGGCGCCGCTCGCTCGCGCTCGATCCCGCGGCGGTGGAGCGCCACGGCGAGGCCGTCGACCGGGTCCTCCGCCACGCGCGCGTGGGCGTGCTGCACGTGCACGCGATCGCGCGTGCGGCGCGCCGGCGCGCCGCGCAGCTCGCGGGCCGCACGGGGCTGCCGACCGTCGTCACGCTGCACGACGTGCTCTTCCTGCGCCCCGACGCTCTCCAGCCCGGCGCGGGCATCGAGCCCGACTCCGCGTGGCTCGCGGAGACCTCGCAATTCCTGCGCGCTGCCGCCGCCGTGCTCGCGCCTTCCGAATTCGTCGCGGACCTCGCGCGCCGCCACGTTCCCGGCCTCGAGGTCGCGGTCGTGCCCAACGGCTCGCCACCCCGGCGCGGCGCCGCCCGCCTCGCGCCCCGGCCCGCGTTCGCCGCGCGCCGCTTCGGCCACGTGGCGGCGGTGCTGGGCGCGATCGGCCCTCACAAGGGCAGCGCCGTGCTCGAGGAGCTGGACACCCTGCTGCGCGGCGCGGACATCGCCGTCGTCGTGATCGGCTACCTCGATTCCCAGGTGCCGCCCGGATGGCACGGCGAGCGCCTCTACGTCCACGGCGCGTACCGCGACGAGGACGTTCCCGCCCTCCTGCGCGCGTACGGCGTGCGCCTCGCGCTCTTTCCCAACCGCGTACCCGAGAGCTTCAGCTATGCCCTCTCGGACGCGTGGGACGCGGGCGTGCCGGCGCTGGTGCCGGCCGAAGGGGCGCTGGCCGAGCGCGTGCGGCGCCACGGCGGCGGATGGATCCTGCCGCCGGGCGCGGGGGCGCGTGAGATCGCGGCGGCGCTCGCGCAGCGCTTCGGGCCCGAAGGCGCGGCCGAGCTCGCGCGCGTAGAATCCGACCTCGGCCGCGCCGACGACGCGCGCGTGCCTCGCCTGGACGCCATGACGCGCTCCCTCGACGCCCTCTACGCCCGCTTCGGCATCGACCCCGGGGCGCCCCTCGACGCCCAGGCGCCCGAGGTGCAGGCCCTCCTCGCGACGAACCTCGACGGCGCCCTCTTCCGGGAGGAGCTCGCGCGCGCCGCCGACGAGCTCGCGCAGCTGCGCGCGGGCCTCGAGGCCGAGCGCGAGCAGGCGCGCGCGTGGATCGCGAAGCTCGAGAAGGACGTCGCGAGCCTCCAGTCGGAGCTCGGCCGGGAAGTCGAGGCCCGCCGCGCGTTCGCGCAGGAGAACGCCCTCCTGCGCGACAGCAAGGAAGCGTTCGACCGGCTGCCCGCGATGCTGCGCCGCGTGCTGCTCAAGAAGATCCGCGATGCGCGAGGTTGACCTCAGCGTCGTCACATACCGACCCGACCTCGGGCTGCTCGGCCGCCTCCTCGCGAGCCTCTCCGAGCCCACGGCGAAGCCCCTCGCGCGGAACCTCCTCCTCCACGACAACAGCGCGGACCCCCGCGTCGCGGAATCCATCGCCGCGCTGCCGCAACTGCGGCCCGGGGGCGCCTTCGCCCGGGTCGAGCTGCACGCCGCGGGCGCCAACCTCGGGTTCGGCCGCGGGCACAACGCGGCGCTCGCGCGGGGCGCGGCCCCCTTCGCGCTGCTGCTCAACCAGGACTGCGTCCTCGAGCCCGGCGTGCTCGACGCGCTGCTCGAAGCCGCGGAGGGAAGCGCCGCGGACGTGGCGGCCTGGGAGCTGCGCCAGATCCCCTACGAGCATCCCAAGGCCTACGATCCCGTGACGCTCGAGACGCACTGGGCGAGCGCGGCCGCCCTGCTCGTGCGCCGCGCCGCCTTCGAGGCCGTGGGCGGATTCGACCCGCGCCTCTTCATGTACGGCGAGGACGTGGACCTGTCGTGGCGCCTGCGCGCGGCGGGCTGGCGCATCCTCTACCAGCCGAAGCTCGCGGCGGTGCACGACACCTACCGCGAGCCCGGCGAGGTGAAGCCGGCGCAGGTCTTCGGCGGAGTGCTCGCCAGCCTCTGCCTGCGCGCGCGCTACGGCGGGCTCCTGCGCACGATGCAGGGGCTCGCGATGCTCGCGATGGAGATCACGGCGCCGAGCACGTTCCCGGGGCGCCGCCTGGGCCTCGCGCGCGCGGGCCTATCCTTCCTCGCACGCTGGCCCACGTTCGCGCGCACGCGCGTGCGGCCGAACGCCGCGTTCCGCCCGAAGTTCGCCGGCTGGGGCTTCGAGACGCGCCGCGACGGCGCGTTCCACCGCTTCGCCTCGCGGCGCGACGCGGGACCGGCCTCCGCGCCCCGCGTCTCCATCCTCATCCGCACTTGCGACCGCCCCGGGAGCCTGCGCGAGGCGCTCGCCTCGTGCGCGAACCAGACCCACGGGAACCTCGAGGTCGTGGTCGTGGAGGACGGCCTCCCCCGATCGGGCGGCGTGGTGGAAGAGTTCCGCGGCCGCCTCGAACTGCGCTACCGGGCGACGGGCGGGCGCGTGGGCCGCGCGCGCGCCGGGAACCTCGCCCTCGCCGAGGCGACCGGCGAGTGGCTCAACTTCCTCGACGACGACGACGTGCTCTTCGCCGACCACGTCGAGGTCCTGCTCGAGGCGGCACTCGATGCGGGCGTGGCGGGCGCCTACGGCCTCGCGTGGGAGACGCAGACCGCTCCCGGTCCCTCGGGGCGCCCCGAGGAGGTCATGCACTCCACGCGCCACCGCCAGGCCTTCGACCGCCTCACGCTCTGGCACCACAACTTCCTCCCGATCCAGGCGGTGCTCTTCCACCGCCGCCTCTACGAGCGCCACGGCGGCTTCGCCGAGGACATGGACCGGCTCGAGGACTGGAACCTCTGGACGCGCTACACGCTCGCCGACCGGTTCGTGCTCGTGGAGAAGACCACGTCGAAGTACCGGGTCCCCGCCGACGCGTTCGAGGCCGCCGAGCGCCAGGCGCTCCTCGACCGCGCCTACGCCGAGGCGCTCGAGCGCCAGCGGGCGATGCGGGTCACCCTTTCGCCGCGCCAGATCTCGGAGATGGCCGACGCCTACGCTCGCAGCCAGACGGTGGTGATGGTGACGCGCGGCGACCTGCGCCGCTTCGTGCGCGAGCGTCCCATGGTGGCGCGGCTCGCCGCCTGGCGCCAGCCGGCGCTCGAGTGGATGCGGCGGCGGCGGATCCTGCGCTAGCGGTTCCCGGAAGGAGGCTTGCGGCGCCCCTATAATGCCGCCGATGGACGCCTCCCACCCCGCCGAGAGCGGGCTGCCCTTCACCGGCGAGCGCTACGTTCCCGGCGCGAAGGGCGAGATCTGGATCGAGCACTGGCACCGCTACCACTTCGCGGCGCGGTGGGCGGCGGGCCGGCGCGTGCTCGACGTGGCCTGCGGGGAGGGATACGGCACGGCGCTCCTCGCGCGCAGCGCCGCCCACGCGACGGGCATCGACGTCTCCGAGGCCGCGGTCGCGCACGCGCGGCGCACCTACGGCGCGCAGACGAACCTCGCCTACGCGCGCGCTTCCTGCGCGCGTCTGCCGCTCGCCGACGCGAGCGTCGACCTCGCCGTCTCCTTCGAGACCCTCGAGCACATCGACGCGCAGGAGGCCTTCCTCGACGAGCTCGCGCGGGTCCTCGCCCCGGGCGGCGTGCTCGTGCTCTCGTGCCCGAACAAGCTCGAGTACAGCGACAGGCGCTCGTACCGCAACGAGTTCCACGTGAAGGAGCTCTACCGGGAGGAGCTCGAGGCGCTGGTCGCCCCGCGCTTTCCCGAGCGCGCCTGGTACGGCCAGCGCCAGACCTTCTATTCGGTCATCGCGCCCGAGTCTCCGGCGGGCGCGCTCGCGCACTTCGTCGAGGTGGAGGAGGCCGACCCCGCCGCGACCTCCGCCCAGCTCGGCCACCCGCTCTACTTCGTGCTCGTCGCGGGGCGCGACGCGCTGCCGGCCCCCGCGCCGGCCCTGTCGGTGCTCGCCGACCGCGGCGACTGGGTCCATCGCGACTACGAGAAGGTCTGCCGGGAGCTCGAGGCGGCTGCGCGCCGAGCCGGCGAGCTCGAGCGGGAAGCCGAGGATCGCGCGACGGCGAACGCCGCCCTGCGCGCCGAGCTCGACGAGGCGCGCAGGGCGCTGGCGGCGGCCGTCGAGGAGCGCAACGCCGCCGTGGCCCTGCGCGAGGCGCAGCTCGTCGCGCGCGAGCTGCAGCTCTCGGAGAAGAACCGCGAGATCGACCGGCGCCGCAGCTGGCGCTGGTGGCTCAAGCTGCCGCTCATCCGGCTGGGGATCCTGAAGTGAGGCCGCGCGTCCCCGCGACCCGCCTCCTTATAATGCGGGCATGAACCCACGCCTCGGGCTCCTGCAGCCCTATCCGTTCGAGCGGCTGCGCCAGCTCCTCGCCGACGTGAAGCCGCCGCCGGGCCTGCGGCCCGTCAGCCTCGGGCTCGGCGAGCCGCAGCATCCGACGCCCCCGCTCATCGGGGAGGCGCTCGCGGCGAACCTGGGCGCGATCGCGCGCTATCCGTCGACGGCGGGCCTGCCCGAGCTGCGCCGCGCGATCGCCGAGTGGCTCGGGCGGCGCCACGGCGTCGCGATCGACATGGACAAGGAGGTGCTGCCGGTGCTCGGCAGCCGCGAGGCGCTCTTCGCCATCGCGCAGACGGTCCTCGACCCCGCCGAGCCCGGCGCGCTCGTGATCTGCCCGAATCCCTTCTACCAGATCTACGAGGGCGCGACGCTGCTGGGGGGCGCGAAGCCGTGGTTCGTCAACGCCGAGGCGGCGCGAGGCTTCCGCCCGGACTGGGACGCGGTGCCGGAATCGACGTGGGCGCGCACGCGGATGCTGTACGCGTGCTCCCCGAGCAACCCCCACGGGCGCGTGATGCCGCTCGAGGAGTGGAAGCGGCTCTTCGAGCTCTCCGACCGGCACGGCTTCGTGATCGTCTCCGACGAGTGCTACAGCGAGATCTACTTCGACGAGGCGAGGCCGCCGCTCGGGGCGCTCGCCGCCGCGCGCGCCCTGGGACGCGAGGGATGGCCGCGGCTCATCGTCATGGGGTCGCTGTCGAAGCGCTCGAGCGCGCCGGGGCTGCGCTCCGGATACGCCGCGGGCGACCGCGCGGTCCTCGAGCGCTTCGCGCTGTACCGCACCTACCACGGCTCCCAGATGAGCAACGCCGTGCAGCTCGCCTCCGTCGCCGCGTGGGGCGACGAGCGCCACGTGGCCGGGAACCGCCGCCTCTACCGCGAGAAGTTCGCCTCCTTCTACGAACGCGTGAATCCCGTCCTGCCGCTCGCCATGCCGGAGGCGGGGTTCTACTTCTGGGCGGACGTGTCCGGCTGCGCGGCCGGCGCGGGCGGCGACGACCTCGCCTTCGCGCGCGAGCTCTTCCGCGCCGCGCACGTGACGGTGCTCCCGGGCAGCTACATCTCGCGCGAGTCGGGCGGGCGCCTCCCGGGGCGCGGCTTCGTGCGCATGGCCCTCGTCTCGACCCTCGAGGAGACCGCCGAGGCCGCCGGACGGATCCGCGCCTTCGTCGAGCAGAGCGCGCCCGCCCTCGCGAGCGCCGGCATCCCATGAGCGGCGCCGCGCGCTCCCTCGAGGCGGTGATCGAGCAGGCCTTCGAGCGCCGCGCCGAGCTCACGCCCGCCTCCGCCCCGGCCGAGCTGCGCGAGGCGGTGGCCGAGGTCCTCGCCCGGCTCGACGCCGGGAAGATCCGCGTGGCCGAGAAGCTCGACGGCCGCTGGGTCACGCACCAGTGGATCAAGAAGGCGGTGCTCCTGTCCTTCCGGCTGCGCGACAACGAGATCATGCAGGGCGGCTATACGCACTACTTCGACAAGGTCGACTCGAAGTTCGCCCGCTACACGCAGGCCGACTTCCGGGCCGGCGGCTACCGCGTGGTGCCCCCGGCCACGGCCCGCCACGGCGCGTTCATCGCGAAGAACGTGGTGCTGATGCCCTCGTTCGTGAACGTGGGCGCCTACGTGGACGAGGGCGCGATGGTCGACACCTGGGCGACCGTGGGCTCGTGCGCGCAGATCGGCCGCAACGTGCACCTTTCCGGCGGCGTGGGCATCGGCGGCGTGCTCGAGCCGCTGCAGGCGGGCCCCACGATCATCGAGGACGACTGCTTCGTGGGCGCGAGGAGCGAGATCGTCGAGGGGGTGGTCGTGGGCGAGGGCTCCGTGATCTCCATGGGCGTCTACATCGGCCAGAGCACCAAGATCTACGACCGGGGGACAGGGGAAATCCGCTACGGGTCCGTGCCCCCCGGGAGCGTGGTCGTCCCGGGAAGCTTGCCGGGGGGGGATGGCCGGTATAGTCTCTACTGCGCGGTCATCATCAAGCAGGTGGACGCGAAGACCCGCTCGAAGACGGGAATCAACGAGCTGCTGAGGGGCGACTGAAGCCCGCCCCGCCTAGTGAACCGGACGGGAACACGCCCTGACCGCGCGAGCGGCGTGAGCCCGGGAAAGGGGACGGGGAACCGGGCCGCACCGGGATCCTTCCCCAGGGAGAGACGTACCCATGTTCGTCGAGAAGCTGCTGCAGCTGATGGCCGAGAAGAAGGCCTCCGACATCTTCATCTCCGCGGGCTCGCCCATCAGCATCAAGATCCAGGGCAGCATCATGCCGGTCAACCCGCAGCCGATGGACGCGGAGATGACCAAGAAGATCGCCTACGAGATGCTCACGCCGCACCAGATCGAGATCTTCGAGCGCGACCTGGAGCTCAACTTCTCGAAGCCGATGCCGGGCCTGGGCAACTTCCGCGTGAACTTCTTCTGGCAGAAGGGCGCGGTCTCGGGCGTGATCCGCTTCATCACCTCGGACGTCCCGAAGATCGCGGACCTGAGCCTGCCGCCGGTGCTCTCCAGCCTCGTGATGGAGAAGCGCGGCCTCATCCTCGTCGTGGGCGCCACGGGCTCGGGCAAGTCCACCACGCTCGCCTCGATGCTCGACTACCGCAACTCCGTGGCCACCGGGCACATCCTCACGATCGAGGACCCGGTCGAGTACGTGTTCCAGTCGAAGAAGTCGATCGTCAACCAGCGCGAGGTGGGTAACGACACGCGCACCTTCCACGACGCGCTGAGGAACGCGATGCGCCAGGCCCCGGACTGCATCCTGATCGGGGAGATCCGCGACCTCGAGACGATGCGCATGGCCCTCACCTACGCGCTCTCGGGGCACCTGTGCCTCGCCACCCTGCACGCGAACAACGCCTACCAGGCCATGAACCGCGTGATCAGCTTCTTCCCGCTGGAAGTGCGCCCGATGCTGCTGCAGGACCTCTCGGTGTCGCTGAAGGCGGTGATCTCGCAGCGCCTGGTGAAGACCGTGGACGGCAAGCGCATGCCCGCCGTCGAGGTGCTGCTCAACACGCGCAACATCCAGGAGCTCATCGAGAAGGGCGAGATCACCGAGATCAAGGAGGCGATGGAGAAGAGCATGTCGCCCGGCTCGCAAACCTTCGAGCAGGACCTCTTCCGCCTCGTGCGCCAGGGCAAGATCTCCACCGACGAGGCGCTCGCGAACGCCGATTCCGCGACCAACCTGGGCCTGCTGCTCGGCAACTCCGGGATCATGCCGGCGATGGCCGAGCGCGCGAAGCAGCCCTCGACGCCCTCGCGGCCCGGCGCGCCCTCCTTCGGCGAGTTCAAGATCACCGAGGATTCGGAGGAGCGCTTCGGCTAGTGTCCCCGCTCGAGCGCGCGCTGGCCTCCTACGCCGCCTACCATCGCGACCGCCGCAACATCGCGACGCACTTCGCCGGCATCCCCATGATCGTGCTCGCGGCGGTGATCGCCGCCGGGACGCTCGCCGTGCCGATCGCCGGCATGGAGGTCACGCTCGCCGCGGTGCTCTCGCTCGCCGCCTGCGCCTGGTACTTCCGCCTCGACCCCGCCTTCGGCGCGACCCTGGCCGTCGCGCTGCTCGCCGCGTGCGCGATCGCGAGCGAGGCGATCGCGCGCCTGGGCACGGGATCCGCGCTCGCGCTCGCCGCGCTCCTCTTCGTCGCGGGCTGGGCGCTGCAGTTCCTCGGCCACCGCTACGAGGGCGTGAAGCCCGCCTTCTTCGACGACCTGCGCCAGCTCCTCGTGGGGCCGCTCTTCGTCTGCGCCGAGGCGGCGTTCCTGCTGGGCGGTCGCGGGGAGCTGCGCGGCGCGATCGAGGCGCGCGTCGGCCCGACCGTGCCGCGCCGCGACGGAGCGCCCCTGCCCCTCGTGCCGCGCTGAGCGCGCCGGGAGCGGCCCGTCGGGCGCCGCGGGTCGGTCCCGCTAGAATGGGCGTCTTTCGCGAAAGAGATCCCGGTTGAAGAACGAGACCCTCGAGCTCGCCAAGGCGCTCATCGCGCGCCGGTCCGTCACGCCGGCCGACGAAGGCTGCCAGGCGATCCTCATCGAGCGCCTCGTGCCGCTCGGCTTCCACGCCGAGGTCATGGTGTTCGGCGAGGTCACCAACCTGTGGATCCGGCACGGGACCGCGAGGCCCCTCGTCGTCCTCGCCGGCCACACCGACGTGGTGCCCACCGGTCCCGTCGAGCAGTGGAGCTGCGACCCCTTCGTGCCCACGGTGCGCGACGGGCGGCTCTACGGCCGGGGCGCGGCCGACATGAAGACCTCCGTGGCCGCGTTCGTGGTCGCGGTCGAGGCGATCGTGCGCGCGAGCCCGGAGCACCGCGGATCGGTGGCCCTGCTCATCACCTCCGACGAGGAAGGCCCCTCGGTGGACGGGACGGTGCGCGTGGTCGAGGAGCTCAGGCGGCGCGGCGAGAACATCGACTACTGCATCGTGGGCGAGCCCTCGTCGGCGGAGCGCTTCGGCGACACCATCAAGAACGGCCGGCGCGGATCGCTCACCGGGCGCCTCACCGTGCGCGGGGTCCAGGGGCACGTCGCCTATCCGCACCTCGCCCGCAATCCGGTGCACCTCGCCGCCCCGGCGCTCGCGGAGCTCGCGCGCGCCGAGTGGGACCGCGGCAACGAGCACTTCCCGCCGACCACGTGGCAGGTGTCGAACATCCACGCGGGAACGGGCGCGCAGAACGTGATCCCCGGCGCGCTCCAGGTCGACTTCAACTTCCGCTTCTCCACCGAGAGCACGCCCGCGGCGCTCCAGGCGCGCGTGCGCGAGGTGCTCGGCCGCCACGGGCTCGACTATTCCATCGACTGGACGCTCGGGGGCAATCCCTTCCTCACGCGGCGCGGCCGCCTCGTGGAGACGCTGTCCGCGGTCGTGGCGCGGGTCACCGGCGTGACGCCCGAGGTGAACTGCACGGGCGGCACGTCGGACGGGCGCTTCATCGCCGAGATCTGCCCGGAGGTCGCCGAGTTCGGCCCCGTGAACCGCACGATCCACAAGGTGGACGAGGCCGTCGCCGTCTCCGAGATCGAGCCGCTCGCGCGCATCTACCGCGAGACGGTGGAGGCGCTCCTCGCCGGCTGAGGGCGCGGGAGCCGCCGATGCGCGCCGAGCTCCGCCGGTGAGCGCCGCGCCTCGCGCCCGGGCGAGGACCGTGCGCGCGCTGCTCGACTACGGCGTGCGCGAGTTCGAGAGCGCGGGCATCTCCTACGGCCACGGCACGGCGAACGCGCTCGACGAGGCGGCGTGGATCGTGCTGCGCGCGCTCGGCCTGCCTCCCCACGACGTGGATCCGTACCTCGACTGGCCGCTCGACGCCGCGCGCTACGGAGCGGCGAAGGCGCTGCTCGACCGGCGCGTGGCCGCCCGCACGCCCGCGGCCTACCTGCTGCAGGAGGCGTGGCTCGGCCCGTACCGCTTCTACGTCGACGAGCGCGTGATCGTCCCGCGGTCCTTCATCGCCGAGCTGCTCCTGGAAGATCGGGGTCAGACCCCGTTTGCCGGACTGCAGCCGCCGCGCCGCGTCCTCGACCTGTGCACGGGCTCCGGGTGCCTCGCGATCCTCGCGGCGCTGCGCTTTCCCGAGGCGAAGGTGGACGCGGCCGACATCTCGGAGGAAGCGCTCGCGGTGGCGCGGCGCAACGTCGCCGACTACGGGCTCGCCGGACGCGTGCGGCTCGTGAAATCCGACCTCTTCGCCGGCCTCGCGAGGCGCGCCTACGACCTCGTCGTCTCCAATCCGCCGTACGTGAAGGCGTCCTCCATGGCGCGGCTCCCGCCCGAATACCGGCGCGAGCCGCGGCTCGCGCTCGCGAGCGGCGCCGACGGCCTCGAGCACACGCGCGCGATCCTGCGCGGGGCTCGCGCGCACCTGCGTCCCGGGGGCCTGCTCGTCGTGGAGATCGGGCGCAACCGCAAGGCGCTCGAGAAGGCCTTCCCCGGCGTCGGGTTCTCGTGGCCGCGCACCTCGGCCGGGCGCGGCTTCGTCTTCGCGATCCCGCGCGAGCGCCTGCCCTGAACGGCGCGCGCCCGCGCGCTCACTCGCGCCAGGACGGGTCGACGCGGTCGAGCTTGCGCAGGATCCCGGGCCACGCGATCATGCCGCCCGCCTCGCGCAGCACCACCTTCGAGGCCTGCCGGATGCCGTCCAGGATCGGCTGCGGCACGGCGATGAGCTCGGCCCCGCCCGCCTGCGCGCGCACCTGCACCTCGCAGGCCTTCTGCAGGATGTACATGTGCAGGAAGGCGTCGGCCACGGTCGCCCCGCACGTGAGCAGCCCGTGGTTGCGCAGGATCATGTGGTGCGCCTCGCCCAGGTCGCGCACGAGGCGCGCCTTCTCCTCGGGATTGAGCGCCACGCCCTCGTAGTCGTGGTAGGCGAGGCTCGCCAGGGGAAAGAGCGACTGCTGCGAGATCGCGAGGAGCCCGGCGCGCTGGCAGGAGACCGCTACGCCCTCGACCGTGTGCACGTGCATCACGCAGCGCGCGTCCTCGCGCGCCTCGTGCACGGCCCCGTGGATCGTGAAGCCGGCGGGATTGATCTCGAAGGGCGAGTCCATGACCTTGCGCCCCGCGAGGTCGACCTTCACGAGGCTGGAGGCGGTGATCTCCTCGAACATCATCCCGTAGGGATTGATGAGGAAGTGGTGCCCGGGCCCCGGCACCCGCGCCGAGATGTGCGTGAAGACGAGGTCGTCCCACCCGTAGAGGGCCACCGCCCGGTAGGCGGCCGCGAGGTCCAGGCGCACCGCCCACTCCTCGGCGCTCACGTGGGCCTTCACCGAGCGGATCAGTGCAGGGTCGGCGTGCATGAAATAATATTACTCCCATGCCCATTTCCGTCGACCGCATCGACCACCTCGTGCTCACGGTGTTCGACGTCGATCGCACCCTCGACTTCTACCGGCGCGTGCTCGGGATGGAGCCGATCACCTTCGCCGGCGGAAGGCGCGGCCTCGCCTTCGGCCGCCAGAAGCTCAACCTCCACCAGGCCGGGCGCGAGTTCGAGCCCAAGGCGCTCAAGCCCGCGCCGGGGTCGGTCGACGTGTGCTTCGTCTCCGCGACCCCCCTCGAGGAGGTGGCCGCGCACCTGAAGGCGTGCGGCGTGGCGATCGCCGAGGGCCCCGTCGCGAAGACCGGCGCCCTGGGCCCGATGATGTCCGTCTATTTCCGCGATCCCGACGGCAACCTCGTCGAGGTGTCGAACTACCCTGCGGTGACGGCGGGCGCCCCGTGAGCGCCTCCGACCCCCCGGCCGTCGAGACGCAGCTCGCGCACCTGCGCAAGGAATACGCGCTCGAGTCGCTCGACGAGAAGGACGTCGACCGCGATCCCCTGCGGCAGTTCGCGCTGTGGATGAGCGAGGCGATCGAGGCGCAGGTGCCGGAGCCCACGGCGATGACGCTCGCCACCGCGGACGCGCAAGGCTACCCTTCCGCGCGCGTGCTGCTTCTCAAGGGCGCCGACGCCCGCGGCTTCGTGTTCTACACGAACTACGAGAGCCGCAAGGGCCGGGAGCTCGCCGCCAACCCGCGGGCCGCGATGACCTTCCTCTGGAAGGAGCTCGAGCGCCAGGTGCGCATCGAGGGGCGCGTCGAGAAGGTCACGCCCGAGGAATCCACCGCGTACTTCGACACCCGCCCGCTCGGCTCGCGCGTCGGCGCCTGGGCCTCGCCCCAGAGCCAGGCGATCGAGGATCGCGGCTGGCTCGAAGCGCGCTGGGCGCAGCTCTCCGAGCGCTACGGCGAAAGGCCGCCGCGGCCGCCGCACTGGGGCGGCTACCGCCTGCTGCCGCGCCACGTGGAATTCTGGCAGGGCCGCACGAGCCGCCTGCACGACCGCATCGCCTACGACGGCGAGCCGGGAAGCTGGAAGATCTCGAGGCTCGCCCCATGACGCGCATGCCGCCCTTCGACTTGAGGCGCCTGGAATCCGAGCGGCTCTCCGGCGAGGCGCTCGAGCGCTCCCTCGAGACGATGCTCGCCGAGCACGCGCGGGGCGACGAGCTCTGGGTCTTCGGCTACGGCTCGCTCATGTGGAACCCGGAGTTCGACTTCGACCGCAAGCGCGTGGCCTCGGTGTACGGATACCACCGCAGCTTCTGCCTGTGGTCGCGCATCAACCGCGGCACGCCCGACAGCCCCGGCCTCGTGCTCACGCTCGAGCGCGGCGGAAGCTGCCGCGGGCTCGCCTACCGCCTCGCGCGCGGCCGGGACCGCGACGAGCTCTCCCGCCTGTGGAAGCGCGAGATGACGATGGGCTCCTACCTCCCGCGCTGGCTCGAGTGCCACGCGGGAGCCGAATCCTTCGAGGCGCTCGCCTTCGTCGTGAACCGCCGCTGCACCGGCTACGCGGGCAAGCTCCCGATCGAGACCATGGTGGAGGCGATCGCCACCGCCCGCGGCAAGTACGGGACGAGCGCCGACTACCTCTTCCGCACCGAGGCCGCGCTCGCCGAGCACGGCATCCGCGACGAGCGCGTGCGCCGCCTCGCCGAGCGCGTGCGGGCCCACCAGCGGCCGGGGATGCGACCGGGGCCGGATCCCGTTTTCCGCTAGTCGACGGGGTCCGTCGCCGATCTCTCCGGCGAGCGCGCCTTTAGACGCTCGCGCGCGGATCGCGCTTCGCGAGGCGCCGCAGGAGGTAGTCGACCTCGGCGCGGGCGGCGGCCGTGAGGGCGGCGCCGGGCTTGCGCAGCGCGTCGCAGGCGATGATCCCGCGGCGCATCAGCACGTACTTGCGCACCGCGAGCCCCGGCCCCGGCTGCTGCTCGTAGCGGATGAGCGGCAGGTGCGCGTCGAACAGGTCGTGCGCCTCCTCGCGCCTCCCCTCCTTCGAAAAGCGCACGACGTCGACCAGCATGTCGGGAAAGCAGTAGCCGGTGTTGGCGCCGTCGGCGCCGCGCTCCATCTCGAAGTCGAGGAAGAGCGCGTTGTTCCCGGTGAGGATCGAGATGTGCCGCATCGAGCCGTCGCGCTCGTAGCCGCGCAGGGTCGAGATCTTTTCGAGCCCCGGCCAGTCCTCGTGCTTGAGCATCGCGCATGCCGGGTTCTCCATGACGATGCGCCGGATCACCGCGGGCGCCATCTGCACGGAGAACGTGAGGGGATAGTCCTGGATCGCGAACGGGACGTCGGTCCCGATCGCCTCCGAGGCCTGGCGGTAGTACTGCACGATGGAATCGTCGGTCCGCAGCGCGCCGGGCGGGGCGATCATCACGCCCGCGGCGCCCAGGTCCATCGCGTCGCGCGTGAGCGCGCGCATCGCGGCGAAGCCGGGGGCCGAGACGCCCACCACCACGGGCATCGGCACGCGCGCGACCACGCGCTTCACGATGGCGACCGACTCGGAGTGCTCCATCTTCGGCGCCTCGCCGAGCTGGCCGAGGACCGTGATCCCGGTCACGCCCGCCGCGACGAAGAAATCGGTCATGCGGTCGATCGACGACTCGTCGATGCGCCCGTCCGGGTGGAACGGCGTGGGCGCGATGACGTACACGCCCTGCGCTTCGCTCGTGAGCTTCATGCGTCGTTCCAATGACCCGCTATTTCTTCCGGCTCGCCTCGTAGCGCGCCTTGTTCTCGGCATTCGGCGGATAGAGGCCCGGGAGCGAAGCGCCCTTCTCCACCTCCGACATGATCCAGCCCTCGAGGCGCTCCTGCTCGGGCGCGGCCCCGGCGACCTCCTCGACGAGCGCGGCGGGGATCAGCACCGCGCCGTCGTCGTCGGCCACGACCCAGTCGTCGGGGAACACAGCCACTCCGCCGCAGCCGATGGGCTCGCCCCAGGCGACGAAGGTGAGCCCCGCGACCGAGGGCGGCGCCGCGGCGCCCTGGCACCACACCGGCAGCCCCGTCGCGCGCACGCCCGCCACGTCGCGCAGCACGCCGTCGGTCACGAGCGCGGCCACGCCGCGCTTGCCCATGCGCGCGCACAGGATGTCGCCGAAGATGCCGGCGCCGGTGACCCCCATCGCGTCCACGACCGCGATGCAGCCTTCGGGCATCGCCTCGATCGCCGCGCGCGTCGAGATCGGCTTCGACCACGACTCGGGCGTGGCGAGGTCCTCGCGCGCCGGCACGAAGCGCAGCGTGAACGCGCGGCCCGCGAGCCGCGGCTGGCCGGCGTTGAGCGGCCGCGTGCCGCGCATCCACACGTTCCGCAGGCCCTTCTTCAGCAGCAGCGTGGTGAGCGTGGCGGTGGTCACGCGCGAGAGGGTCTCGACGAGGTCTCGGTCTCGGCTCATGGGAGGTCCTGTGGGCGGGCGCCGGGGCGGACCCGCGATTCTACGCGAGACGGGCGAGGAACTCCCGGACCCGCGCCGCGTTCGCGCCGATGTCGCTCACGCCCACCCGCGAGTCGCTGCGCACGTCGACGCGGCTGCCCCCGTCCCGCGGCCGGATGCGCACGACCACGTCGTCACGGAAGCCGAACCAGGTCGTGCGAGCGGTCGCCTCGATGCGGCCCTCGGCGGGGTCGGAAGCGACGATGTCCCACCCCATCGCGCGCGCCACCTCGAGCGCGCGCCGCATCGTCTGCGCCGGCGGCGCGGGAAGGTCGAGCGGCTTGATGTCGGGATAGGCCGCGCGCTGCCGCGCCGCCACCGCCGGCCCGCCGTAGGCCGCTCCGTTGGGCGACGCGAGGCGCGTGCCGAGCAGCGCCACGAAACGGGGCGGATCCCCCGGATCCGTGGTGATGTCGTGGATCGGCGGAACGCGCTTCGCCTCGGCGAGGAAGAATAGCGGGGGCGCTGCGGCCGCGGCGGAGAAACCGAGCGCAAGGAGCGCGACCCACCAGCGGCCGCGCCAGCGCGGCGCGATCGCCGTCGCGAGCAGAACGAGGGAGGCGGCCCCGGCGGCGATCCCGGTCCACGCGCCCCATTGCATGAGGCTCAGGCCCGCCTGCCACGTCCACACGCCGAGGCGGGTGCCGGGGCCCGAGACCGCCAGCATGGCGAAGGCGGCGAGCGACGCCGCCAGCGCGAGGGCCCGCACAATGCGCCAGGGCTCCGGCGAGGGCGAATCGGCGGCGTCGAGCTGCGGGAACGGCGCGGCGGGCATACGAGCCCATTATGCGCGCCTCAGAGCGCCCGGGCCCTCAACGGGATGTTGTACTCGTGAGCGGAGGCCTGCGGCGCGGCGGGGAGCTCGCCCGCCACGACGAGCGCGGCGAGGAGCGCCGCGGCGAGCGCCGCGCCGACCCAGGCGAGGCTCGGGCCCCGGGACACGGGGAGGTTGCGGCAGGAGGTGGACATGGGTGCCTCGATCGGCCGATGAAGTGTGAGCAATATTGTCACTTGCATCGCCGTCCTCAAAGCGATATGTTTTCGGCTGCTTGATACTTTTTTTGACATGTCCACGCGCCTGCCCCCGCTCTCCGCGCTGCGTCCCTTCGAGGCGGCCGCGCGCCTCGAGAGCTTCTCGCGCGCCGCGGAGGAGCTGCACCTCACGCACGGCGCGGTGAGCCACCAGGTGCGCGCGCTCGAGGAGCACCTGGGGCGGGCGCTCTTCGCGCGGCACGGCCGGCGCGTGGCGCTCAACGCGGCGGGGCGCGAGTTCGCCGAGCGTGTGCGCGCCGCGCTCGGCGAGATCGCGCAGGCCGCCGACGCGCTGCGTCCCGCGCGGCGCGACGGGCGCCTCACGGTGAGCGTGCTGCCGTCGTTCGCCTCGCACTGGCTCATGCCGCGCCTCATCCGCTTCATGGAGGCGCACCCGGAGATCGAGGTGAATGTGCTCGCGACCATGGCGCTCGCCGACTTCGAGCGCGACGAGGTGGACGTGGCCATCCGCTTCGGCAGGGGGCCGTGGCCGCCCCTCGTGTGCGAGCCCTTCCTCGAGGACGAGTACTTTCCCGTGGCGAGCCCGCGCATCGACCGGGGGCGGCTGCCGCGCGCCCCGCGCGACCTGCTGGGACTGCGGCTCATCCGCGAGGACCGCGACTACTGGCCGGAGTGGTTCGAGGCGGCGGGCGTCGCGCTCGAGCGCCCCGTGGCCGGCCCCATGTTCAACGACGCGTCGCTGTCGCTGCAGGCGGCCGTGCGCGGCGAGGGGGTGGCGCTCGCGCGCCGCTCGATCGTGGGCGACGAGCTCGCGCGCGGCACGCTCAAGCGCCTGTTCCGCACGAGCGTGCCCTCGCGCGAGCGCTACTGGTTCGTGAGCCCGCGCGCGACCGCAGGCACCGCGCGGGTGAAGGCCTTCCGCGAGTGGGTGAAGTCGGAGCTCGCTAGGCGCTGAACGGATCGCTATTGGCGTTGGACGGGGGCTGCTGATCGCCGCGCCCCTCGCCCGCGTTGCGGCCGCGATGGCGTCCGCGGTTGCGGCGATGCCGGCCGGCCTTGCCCCCGTTGCCGTGGCCCTGCGGCGGGCGCTGCATCCCCTCGCCCGGCGCCGGGCCTTCGGGCTGGGCCCCGTGCGCCTGCGCCTGCGCATGCTTGCGCTGCTGCTGCTGCGGCGCCTGCTGCTGGGGCTGCTGCTGCGACGCGCCCTGGCCCCCGCTTCCGCGGCGCTTCTTGAAGCCGAACCGGCCCCCGGGCTTTCCGGCACCCTTCGGGGCGCGCGGCCCCGGCGCCCGGACGTCCGGAGCATAGGTGCCGCGGTTGCCGTCGGCCTCGCGCGCGGGCTCGCCCGCGCGGTTGCCGATGTCGTCGCGGTTGCCGTCCACGTCGCGCGGGGCCGGCGGCTCGCGGTTGGCGTGGTAGTCGGCGCGGTTACCGATGTTGTCGCGCTCGTCCTCCTCCTCGTCGGAGCCCGCCGCCTCGAGCGTCTCGCCCACGCCCGCGAAGGCGAGCAGCTCCTGCACCTGCGTCTCGTCCATCTCCTTCATCATCCCGCGCTTGAGGAAGGTGGGAAGCGCCACGGGCCCGAAGCGCACGCGCATGAGGCGGCTCACGGTGAGGCCCGCGGCCTCGAACATCCGGCGCACCTCGCGGTTCTTGCCCTCGCGAAGCACGACGTGGTACCAGTGGTTCGCGCCCTCGCCGCCGCGGTCCTCGATCGAGTCGAAGCGGCACGCCTCGCCGTCGATGTCGACACCGGCCGCGAGCTTCGCCTTCTGCTCCTCGGTGAGCTCGCCCAGGAGGCGCACGGCGTACTCGCGCTCCACCTCGAAGCGCGGGTGCGTGAGGCGGTTGGCGAGCTCGCCGTTCGTGGTGAAGATGAGGAGCCCCCCGGTGTTGAGGTCGAGCCTGCCGACCGAGACCCAGCGGCCCCCGTGCACCTTCGGCAGCTTCGCGAACACCGTCGCCCGCCCCTCGGGGTCGTCGCGCGTGACGATCTCGCCCTCGGGCTTGTGGTAGAGGAGCACGCGCGGGAGCGCCTCGCCGAAGCGCAGCCGGATGAGCTCGCCGTCGAGCCTCACCTTGTCGCCCGGTCCGACGCCGTCGCCGAGCTTCGCCACCTGGCCGTTGATCGTGACGTGGCCCTGGGCGATCAGGATCTCGATGTTGCGCCGCGAGCCGTGGCCCGACTGCGCCATCACCTTCTGCAGGCGCTCGCGCTTGCCGCCGCCCCCGCCGCCCTTTCCCTTCCCGCGGCGCTTGTTCCGGTTCGATTGGGGACGTGCCCATTCCGGCACGATGCCGCCTGGCCATTCCAGGCGATGCTGCTGAGGTTTATCCCGCATGGGCTTCTGGCTCCGTGGACTCTTGGGGAGGGGGCCCGTCGACGAGGGCTTGCTGCGCGGGCGCCGGGGGAGGCGCTTCGACGAGGGCGTGGGGTGCCGCGGCGAGCGAGGACTGCAGCTCCTCCAGCGGCGGAAGCTCCTCGATCGAGCGCAGGTTGAGGTCGTCGAGGAATCTTTTCGTGGTGGCGAAGATGGCGGGGCGCCCGGGCGTCTCGCGATGCCCGATCACCTCGACCCAGCCGCGCTCGAGGAGCGCGTTGAGCGTGGGCGGCGAGACCGCCACGCCGCGCACCTCCTCGATGTCGCCGCGCGTGACGGGCTGGCGGTAGGCGACGATCGCGAGGGTCTCGAGGACGGCGCGCGAGTAGCGCGGCGGCTTCTCGCTCGAGACGCGGTCGAGGAACCGCTGGTAGTCGGGCTTCACGCGGAAGCGCCAGCCGGAGGCGACCGCGGTGAGCTCGACCGAGCGCCCGGACCACTCGTCCTTCAGCTCGTCGAGCACCTTGCGGATGTTGTCCGCGTCCACCTCCCCGGCGAAGAGGCGCCGCAGCTGCTGCAGCGTGAGCGGCTCGGGCGAGGAAAGCAGCGCCGCCTCGAGCACCCGCTTCACCGTCGCCACGTCGAGGGGATCCGGGGATCCGGGATTCGTCTGCTCGTTCATGTCAGGAGGCGATGGTGAGGGTCGTGCGCTCGCTGCGGAGCTTCACGTAGATGGGGTCGAAGGGCGTCTGCTGCGAGATCTCGATCAGCGACTCGCGCGCGAGCTCCAGGCACGCGAGGAAGCTCACCACGAGGACCGCCACGCCGCGCTCGGGCTCGAACAGCTGCGAGAACTCGACGTAGGCCCCCGGCGCGAGGCTCCTGAGGATGCGGCTCATGTGCGCGCGCACCGAGAGCTGCTCGCGCGTGATGCGGTGGTGGCGCGTCATCCGGGCGCGGGCGAGGATCGAGCGCCACGCCTCCGAGAGGTCGGCCACGCGCACCTCCGGCAGGCGCTCGGCGGCCCGCTCGACGTACACCTCCACGAGCGAGAAGTCGCGCCCCGCCACGGGCGCTTCCCCCAGCGCGTGGGCGGCCTTCTTCATCCGCTCGTACTCGAGCAGGCGCCGCACGAGCTCGGCGCGCGGGTCCTCGGGCTCGGTCTCGTCCTCCCGCTTCGGGCGCGGCAGCAGCATGCGCGACTTGATCTCGATGAGGAGGGCCGCCATGAGCAGGTAGTCGGCGGCGAGCTCGAGCTGCGTCGAGCGCATCATCTCCACGTATTCCATGTACTGGCGGGTGAGCTCCGCCATGGGGATGTCGAGGATGTCGAGCGAGTGGCGGCGGATGAGGTACAGCAGCAGGTCGAGCGGACCCTCGAAGGCCTCGAGGAAGACCGACAGGGCCTCGGGCGGGATGTAGAGGTCCTCGGGCAGCTCGGTGAGCGGCTCGCCGCGGATCCTCGCGACGGGCAGCGCCAGCTCGAGCGCCGGCTGCTCGCGGGTCGCGGTGCGGGAATCGCCGGCGGCGTGGGGGTTCATTTCTTCCCGTAGACGGCTTCGGCGGCGAACTTGCTCATCGCCGCGGCGTTGTGGGCCGTGTCGGGCGCCTCCTCGAGCTCCCACCCGAACTTGACGCCCAGCTCCTGGGCGGCGGCGGTGGCGGCCTTGAAGAAGTTCTCGCCGCGGTCGAGGCGCCCTTCGCCCTGGCGCTTCGCCCCGGCGCTCTCGTTGAGGTTCTTGGCCTCGGGGTCGGTGTCCTTCTCGCCCAGCAGCAGCACGAAGCGCTTCTGGAGCGCCTCGCGCAGCGCCGCCTCGCCCACGGGGGAGCCGGCGAGCGAATAGGGGTAGCTGTCGGCCGCCTTGTCCTTGCGCCACTCGGGCATCAGGTACCAGCCCGGGTTGGCCGCCATCGCCAGCGTCGCGCGGCTGTCGGGCATCAGCAGGAACATGCGCTGCACGAACTGCCCGCCCGCCGAATGGCCGAAGATGGCGTAGCCCTTCTGCCCGTCGCGCACCTCGTCGAAGAGGTGCTCGATCGCGGCGTACGTCCACTTGTCGCGGTCCGGCTGCCCCTCGACGCCGCCCAGGTTGTACTCCGCCGCCCCCGGCCAGTCCTTCTGCGAGAACTCCGGCGCCACGATGAGCAGCCGGTAGCGGTCGGCGAGGAGCGACCAGTCGTCGCGGTAGTGCGAGGCGTCGCGGTGCACGCCGGCGATCACGAACTGGATCGGGCACTTCGTGTCGCACGACCTCGGCCGGTAGGTGTAGACGCGGATCGGCCGGTCGGGGTGGCCCTTCGCGTCGGTGAACACGAAGCTCCAGTTGCCGTTCGGGATCGGCGTCGCGCCGAGCGCGCACGCGCCCGCGAGCGCCGCGGCCGCGCCCGCGGCGCGGGCCATCCATCGGGATCGTCTCGGTTTCATCGCTCGTCCTCGCTTCCTCAGCGGTAGTTGAGGCCCATGGCCTCGCGCACGTCGCGCATCGTGTCGGACGCGAGGTCGGAGGCCTTCTCGCACCCGTCCTGGACGATGTTGCGCACCAGCATCGGGTCTTCCTCGTACGGGGCCGCGCGCTCGCGGATGGGCGCGAGCTCCGCGTTGATCGCGTCGATCACCGGCTGCTTGCACTCCAGGCACCCGATGCCCGCGGTCGTGCAGCCCTGCCACACCCAGTCGCGCGCCGCGGCGTCCGAATAGACGAGGTGCAGGTTCCAGACCGGGCATTTCTCGGGGTTGCCCGGGTCGGAGCGGCGCACGCGCGCCGGGTCCGTCTGCATCCGGCGGATCTTCTGCGCGACCTCCTCGGGCGCCTCCCGCAGCAGGATCGCGTTGTCCGCGCTCTTCGACATCTTCTGCCCGTCCAGCCCCAGGAGCTTCGGCGTCTCGGTGAGCAGGGCCTCGGGCTCGGCGAGGATCATCCGGCCGCCGCCCTCGATGTAGCCGTAGAGGCGCTCCTTGTCGCCGAGCGAGAGGTTCTGCACGTCGCTCACGAGCTCCTGCGCCTGCGCGAGCGCGGCCTCGTCGCCCTGCTCCTGGAAGCGGGCGCGCAGCGTCCGGTAGAGCTTCGCCTTCTTCGGCCCCATCTTCTTCACCGCCGTCTCGGCCTTCTCCTCGAATCCCTTCTCGCGCCCGAAGAGGTGGTTGAAGCGCCGCGCGATCTCGCGCGTGAGCTCGATGTGCGAGACCTGGTCCTCGCCCACCGGCACCTTGTTCGCGCGGTAGATCAGGATGTCGGCCGACTGCATGAGCGGGTAGCCGAGGAACCCGTAGGTGAGGACGTCGCGCCCCTGCTCCGCGTGGCGCTCCACGAGATCCTTGTACGTGGGGACGCGCTCGAGCCACGCAAGGGGCACGAAGAAGGAAAGCAGCAGCGTGAGCTCCGCGTGCTGGGGCACCCGCGACTGGATGAAGAGCGTCGCCTTGGTCGGGTCGATCCCGCACGCGAGCCAGTCCACGAACATGTCCCAGACGGTCTGCTCGATCACCGCCGGGTCCTCGTAGTGGGTGGTGAGCGCGTGCCAGTCGGCGGCGAAGAACAGGCACGGGAACTCGTTCTGCAGCCGCGACCAGTTCTTGAGGGCCCCGTGGTAGTGACCGAGGTGCATCGCCCCCGTGGGGCGCATGCCGGAAAGTACGCGGTCCTGGAACATGGGGGCGGCTACTCGAGGCGGAAGAGCGCGTAGAAGAGGTCGTTGCCCGCGCTCATCACGGCGCTGAAGAGCTCGCCGAGCGGCCGGTAGACGGCCATGAGGATGATGAGCCCGAGCAGGATCGGCATGCCGTAGGGCTCGAGCCGCGAGTACGAGTACGACAGGCGGTTCGGCAGCAGGCTCGTCACCATGCGCCCGCCGTCGAGCGGCAGGATCGGGAACAGGTTGAACACCGCGACCACCACGTTCCACTGGATCCCGGCGATCGCCACCGCGAACCAGAACTGCGCGATCATCGACGAGCCCGAGGCCATCTCGATCAGCTTCGCGACGCACCCCCAGGCGAGCGCCTGCACCACGTTCGAGGCGGGGCCGGCCGCGGCCACCCACAGCATGTCCGCCTTGGGGTTGCGCAGGTTGTTGAAGTTCACGGGGACGGGCTTCGCCCAGCCGAAGACCACGCCGCCGAGGATCGCGGTGAGCAGCGGGAAGAGGATCGTGCCGAAGGGGTCGATGTGCTTGGCCGGGTTGAGCGTTACGCGCCCCAGCATGTAGGCGGTGTTGTCGCCGAACATGCGCGCGACGTAGCCGTGCGCGGCCTCGTGCAGCGTGATGGCGAGCACGACCGGGATCGCCATGACGCAGATCTTGATGATGATGTTGTACGGGTCCATCAGTGCAGCGCCGCCTTCACGAACCCGAACGGGCGGATGTCGCCCTTGCCCTCGCGCACGAGCACCGGCGCATCTCCCGAGAGGTCGATCACCGTGGTCACCCGCCCGTCGCAGGCGCCCGCGTCGATCACGAGCTCGAGCTGGTGCTCGAGGTGGCGGCGGATCTCGGCCGCGTCGTTGAGCGCCACGCCGTGGGCGGGAAGGATCAGGGTCGAGGACAGCAGCGGCTCGCCGAGCGCATCGAGCAGCGCCCGCGCGACCGGATGGTCCGGGATGCGCACGCCGATGGTGTGGCGCGGGTGCAGCAGGCGCCGCGGCACGTCGCGCGTGGCGCGGAGGATGAACGTGTACTGGCCCGGCGTGTTGGCGCGGATCAGGCGGAACTGCAGGTTGTCGAGCTTGGCGAACTGGCCCGCCTCCGAGAGGTCGCGGCAGACGAGCGTGAGGTGGTGGCGCTCGTCCACGTCGCGGATGCGGCGGATGCGCTCCATCGCCGCCTTGTCGCCGATGTGGCAGCCGAGCGCGTAGCACGAGTCCGTCGGGTAGGCGATCACGCCTCCCGCGCGGATGATGTCCACGGCCTGGCGGACGAGCCGCGGCTGCGGGTTTTCGGGATGCATCGAGAAGTACTGCGCCATTCGTCGATCGGCCGCGCCGCGCGCGGCGCGCGTCTCACCCTTCTTCAAGTTTCCGTTCTTCCGCTGCCCGGGCGGCGGGCAAGGCGCTCCGGCGCCCCTCACCGGGCGGCTTCTAGTGCGCCCATCGGATCCATACGGGCGTGAGGGAAGCGTGGAGCGGCGCGAGCCGTCCCGGCTCGCAGGCGCTCTCCCCCGGCCCGTGGTAGTCGGCGCCGCGCGAGGCGAGGAACCCGTGCTCCAGCGCCACGCGCCGCCATGCCGCGTATTCCTCGGGGCGATGGCTCCCCGTCACCACCTCGATCGCCTCGCCGCCGGCCGCGCGGAACCCGTGCAGCATCTCGTCGCGCATCATCGGCTTGAGGTCGTAGCGCCCGGGATGCGCCAGCACCGCGATCCCGCCGGCGCCCCGGATCCACGAGACCGCATTTTCGAGGCTTGCCCAGCGATGCGCAACATACGCGGGCTTCCCGCGCCCGAGATACTTGTCGAAGGCGGCCTGGACGTCGCGCACCCGGCCCGAGCGCACGAGGTGCCGCGCGAAGTGGGACCGGCTGAGCCTCGCCTCGTTCCCCGCGAGCTCGAGCGCGCCTTCCAGCGCGCCCGGGAAGCCCAGGCGCTCGAGCTCGGCCGCGATTTTCCGCGCCCGCCCGAAGCGCCCGTCGCGGACCGCGCGCAGCCCCGCCGCGAGCGGCGCGGCCGCGGGATCGACCCGCAGGCCGACCACGTGCAGCGTCGTGCCACCCCAGCTCACCGAGATCTCGACGCCCGGAACGAAGGCGATGCCGGCCTTGCGTGCCGCGCTCTCGGCCTCCTCGAGGCCGTCCGTGGTGTCGTGGTCCGTGAGCGCGATCGCGTCGGTCCCGGTGCGGGCCGCGAGCTCGATCAGCTGGGTGGGCGACAGCAGGCCATCCGAGCAGGTCGAATGGTTATGCAGGTCGTAGTTTTCCAAGCGCCAGCATTCAGGGAGATGGGAAATTGTATCAAAATGAGAGCCTTACTGCCATGCGCCAGCCGACCACCGGGCGCACTCGCCGCCGGACCGTGCGCGGACGCGTTGTCTGTCATAATGCGAGGTTAGACGCCGCACCCGCCCCCGCGTGAAATTCCTCTTCGATTTCCTCCCCCTGATCGTCTTCTTCGCCGCCTTCAAGCTCGCCGGCATCTTCGTGGCGACCGCCGTGGCGATCGCGGCCACGGTCGCGCAGATCGGCTTCTCGCTCGCGCGCCGGCGCAAGGTCGCCCCGATGCAGTGGGCGAGCCTCGCGATCATCGTGGTGTTCGGCGGCGCGACGCTCCTGCTCCACGACGAGACGTTCATCAAGTGGAAGCCCACGGTGCTCTACTGGGTCCTGGGAGGCGCCTTCTTCGCGAGCCTCGCCCTGCGCCGCAACCTCGCGAGGGCGATCCTGGGCTCCGAGCTCGAGATGCCCGAGGGCTCGTGGACGCGGCTTTGCATCGCGTGGGGCGCGTTCTTCGTCCTCGTCGGCGTGCTCAACCTCTACGTCGCATTCAGCTTCGCGACAGATACGTGGGTGAGCTTCAAGGTGTTCGCCACCCCGGCGCTGATCGTCGCGTTCGCGGTCGCGCAATCGTTCTGGATCGCCCGCCACCTGCCCGACGACGAGCCGGCCGCGGGGACGAAGGCGAACGAGCCGCCGCAGGCCTGACGACATGCTCTACGCCATCCTCGCCGAAGACCTTCCCGGGTCGCTCGCCCGGCGGCTCGAGGCGCGCCCCGCGCACCTCGAGCGGCTCAAGGTCCTGCAGGAGGCGGGCCGCCTGGTCCTCGCCGGCCCGCATCCGGCGATCGACGCGCCGGATCCCGGACCCGCCGGCTTCAGCGGCTCGCTCATCGTGGCCGAGTTCGCCACCCGCGAGGCCGCGATCGCGTGGGCCGCGGAGGATCCCTACGTCGCCGCGGGCGTGTACGCGCGGGTCACCGTGAAGCCGTTCCGGAAGGTGCTGCCTTGAGCGCTCCGGCGGCGATCCACCCGGTGGAAAGGGCGATCCGCGAGCGCCTCGCGGCCCTCGATCCCGTGGCGCTGGATTTGCGCGACGAAAGCGCGCAGCATGCGGGCCACGCTGGATCCCGCCCCTCGGGAGGCACCCACTGGCGGCTCGCCATCGCCTCCGAGGCCTTCCGGGGCAAGAGCCCCGTGGCGCGGCACCGCATGGTTTATGAGGCATTGGGCGACCTCATGAAAGGGGACATCCACGCCCTGAACATCGAAGCGTCCGTCCCCCAGTCTTGACCCATCATCACAGTCGGAAAAGGAAATCCTTCATGCAACGTACCCTCAGGAACCTCGCCGTCGCCCTCGTGGCGGGCACGCTCGCCCTCGCGGCCGGAGCGCAGGAGAAGAACGCGAAGGCGGAAAAGCCCAAGGCGGCCTCCGCCGCGTCCAAGGTGATCGTGAACGGCGTCACCATTCCCGCCGAACGCTTCGTGGTCATGGGCAAGGACCTCGACGCCCAGGGCCATCCGCCGAGCGCCGAGCGCGACCAGGCGATCAAGGAGGAGCTGATCAACCGCGAGATCCTCGCCCAGGCGGCGCGCAAGCGCGGGCTCGACAAGAATCCGGAGACCCAGGCGGAGATGGACATGGCCCGCCAGGCGGTGCTCCTGCGCGCGCTCTTCGCCGACGAGATCAAGGCGCATCCCATCAGCGACGCCGAGCTCCAGAAGCAGTACGAGCAGTTCAAGGACTCCATGGGGACGAAGGAATACAAGGTGAGCCACATCCTCGTCGACAAGGAGGACGAGGCGAAGGCGATCATCGACCAGCTCAACCACGGCGCCGACTTCGCCAAGCTCGCCAAGGAGAAGTCCAAGGACCCGGGCTCGAAGGACAACGGCGGCGACCTCGACTGGGGCCCCGCGAACCGCTACGTGAAGCCGTTCGCCGACGCGGTGATGTCGCAGCCCAAGGGAACGATCTCGCAGAAGCCGGTGAAGACGGACTTCGGCTACCACATCATCCGCGTGGATGACGTGCGTCCCCTCAAGGTGCCGGCCTTCGACGACATGAAGGTGCAGTTCCGCCAGCGCGCCCAGCAGCAGCAGATCCAGAAGCTGGTGATGGAGCTGCGCCAGAAGGCGAAGGTCGAGGAGCGGTAGCCCTCGCGGAGGGCGGCCGCGGTCGCCCTCCTTCCTTCCCGGCGGCCGGCGCCCGCGCGCGCCCGCGCCGACCCGTTTCGCCGCCGGCGCCGTTGTATACACTGCGGGGATGCCGGTTTCCGACGAACAGCTCATGCTCGCCTACGCCGGCGGCGACCCCGCGGCGTTCGAATCGCTCTACGGCCGCCACAAGGGCGCGCTCTTCCGCTTCGTCGCCCGCTCGGTGAAGGCCCGCGCGGAGGCCGAGGAACTCTTCCAGGAGATATGGATGCGCGTCATCGAATCGCGGGCGCGCTACCGGCCCCAGGCGAAATTCGGGACCTGGCTCTACACGATCGCGCACCACCGCCTGATCGACCACTGGCGCGCGAAGGGCCTCGCCGTCGTCTCGCTCGACGACGAGGACTGCGCCGTGCCCGAGGCGGCCGCGGCCCCGGACGCGGAGCCGCACCGCGCGGCCGAGGCGCGCGAGACCCTCGGGCGGCTCGCCGGGGCTTTCGAGGCGCTTCCGCTCGCCCAGCGCGAGGCGCTCCTGCTGCACCTCGAGGGCGGGCTCACCGTGCCGGAGATCGCGGAAGCGACCGGGGCGAACGAGGAGGCGGCCAAGAGCCGGCTGCGCTACGCGATGGGCCGCCTGCGCGAGGCGATCGCCGATGAGTGACCCGAACGACCCGCTGGTGCGCCGCTACCGCGAGCTTTCCCGCGAGGAGCCGCCCGCAGCGCTCGACGACGCCATCCTCGCGGCCTCGCGCCGCGCGGTGCGCCGCCGCCCGCTCGCCCAGCGCTGGGCGATCCCGGCCTCGATCGCCGCCGCCCTCGTCCTCACGATCGGCGTGTCGCTGCAGATGCGGAAGCAGGAGCCGGGCATCGAGACTTCGGCGCCGTCCCCGGCCGGCGCCCGGGTCGCGCCCGAGGCGAACGCGCCCGCTCGCCCAATGGAGCGAGCCGCGCCTGCCGCGAGCGTGCCCGCTCCCGCCGCGAACGTGGCCGCCCCCGCGACGCAGCGAGCTGCGCCGCCCGCGAGCGTGCCGGCGCCTGCCGCGCGGGAAGCGGCGCCCCGAGCGAACGAAGCCGCCCCGCCGGGAATCGAGGCCGCGCGCAAGCCGAGCGCCGAGTCCGCGGCGGCGCGCGCGAAGGCCGCGGCACCGCAAGCGCCCGCTGCGGCCGCGGCCCCCGCTCCGGCGCCGCCCGCGGCGCAGGCCTTCTCGGCCGACGAGGCGAAGGCCGCGTCGGGCGCTCCCGCCGCCCTCGGCCGCGTCGCGAAGGAGGCGGCGCCCGATCCGGCGGCGCGCCTCGAGCGCATCGCGCGCCTGCGCGAGGAAGGTCGCGCGCGCGAGGCCGACGAGGCGCTCGCGCAGTTCCGGCGCGACTTCCCCGGCTACCGCATTCCCGACGCGACCTGGGAGCGCGTGAAGCCGCGCCAGCCGTGAAGGTCCCGGAACGCGCCGCTCAGCCTACCCAGGCGCGGGCGTTGCGGAACATGCGCATCCACGGCGAATCCTCGCCCCACTCGCGCGGGTGCCACGACAGCAGCACCGAGCGGAACACGCGCTCCGGATGCGGCATGAGGATCGTGAAGCGCCCGTCGGGCGTGGTGAGCGCGGTGATGCCGTCGGGCGAGCCGTTGGGGTTGTACGGATACGCCTCGGTCGCCCTGCCGCGGTTGTCCACGTAGCGCATCGCGACGAGGTACCGGCACGCCTCCATCGCGTGCGGGTCGCGGAAGATCGCGCGCCCCTCGCCGTGGGCCGTCGCGATCGGGATGCGGCTTCCCTCCATGCCGGCGAGCAGGATCGAGGGCGAAGGCTGCACGGCGACGAGCGCGAGCCGCGCCTCGTACTGCTCGGAGAGGTTGCGCTCGAAGTGCGGCCAGCTCCCGGCCCCGGGGATGATGTCCTTCAGGTTCGACATCATCTGGCAGCCGTTGCAGGCGCCCAGCGCGAACGAGTCGGGACGGTCGAAGAAGGTCTCGAACTCCTCGCGCGCGCGCGCGTTGAAGAGGATCGACTTCGCCCATCCCTCGCCCGCCCCGAGCACGTCGCCGTAGCTGAAGCCGCCGCAGGCGGCGAAGCCCTTGAAGTCCGCGAGCGTGGCGCGCCCCGCGATGAGGTCGCTCATGTGCACGTCGACCGCCATGAAGCCGGCGCGGTCGAACGCGGCCGCCATCTCCGACTGGCCGTTCACGCCCTGCTCGCGCAGGATCGCCACCATCGGGCGCGTGCCGCGCGCGACGTACGGGGCGGCGATATCCTCGGCCGGATCGAAGGAGAGGTGCGCGTTCAGGCCCGGATCGCCCTCGTCGAGGAGGCGGTCGTGCTCCTCGCCCGCGCACAGCGGGTTGTCGCGCAGGCGCTGGATGCGGTGCGTGACCGAGGACCACGCGCGGTGCAGCTCCGAGCGCCGGCGCCGAAGCACGGGCTTCGCGTTCACGACCACGCGGATCTCGCCCTCGTCGTTCGGGTGCCCGATCGCGTGCGCGAGCTCCGAGAGGCCCGCCTCGCGCAGCTCGCCCATCACGGCGTCGCGATCAACGCGGCGCACCTGAAGCACGGCGCCGAGCTCCTCGTTGAAGAGGACCGCGAGGATGCGCTCGTGGAGGTCGCCCGCCAGCGCGCCGGGCTTCCGCTCGTGCCCCTCGACGTCGAGCCGGCGCGGATCGTGGCAAAGCGCGTCGAGATTGAGCGTGACGCCCGCGCGCCCCGCGAACGCCATCTCGCAGACGGTGGCGAAGAGGCCCCCGTCGGAGCGGTCGTGGTAGGCGAGCAGCCGGTCCGCGGCCTCGAGCCGGCGGATGGCGCCGAAGAAGGCGCGCAGCCGCGCCGGGTCGTCGCAGTCCGGCGCCTCCCCTCCCACCTGCGAATGCACCTGCGCGAGCGCCGAGCCGCCGAGGCGGTTGCGGCCCGCCCCGAGGTCCACGAGCACGAGCTCGGTCTCGCCCGCGTCGGTGCGCAGCTGCGGGGTGAGCGTGCGGCGCGCGTCGGTCACCGGGGCGAAGGCCGAGACGACGAGCGAGAGCGGCGCCGTCACCGCCTTGTCCTCGCCCGTGCGCGCGTCGCGCCACGTCGTGCGCATCGACATCGAGTCCTTGCCGACGGGGATCGAGAGGCCGAGCGCGGGGCAGAACTCGAGCCCCACCGCCCGCACGGTGTCGAAGAGCGCGGCGTCCTCTCCCGGATGGCCCGCCGCGCACATCCAGTTCGCCGAGAGCTTCACGTCGCCGAGGTGCTCGACCGCGGCGGCCGCGATGTTGGTGATCGCCTCGCCGACCGCCATGCGGCCCGACGCGGGGCCGTCGATGAGCGCGAGCGGCGTGCGCTCGCCGATCGCCATCGCCTCGCCGCGGAAGGTGCGGTAGCCCAGGGTCGTCACGGCGCAGTCGGCCACCGGCACCTGCCAGGGCCCCACCATCTGGTCGCGCGCCGTGAGGCCGCCCACGGTGCGGTCGCCGATCGTGACGAGGAAGGTCTTGTCGCCCACCGCGGGCAGGCGCAGCACGCGCTCGGCGGCTTCCTCCAGGCTCATCGCCGCGAGATCGAGCGGCGGGAGCTTCCGGCGCAGGCGCTTCGCGTCGCGGTGCATGCGCGGCGGCTTGCCGAGGAGCACCTCGAGCGGCATGTCGACGGGATAGTTGTGGAACAGCGGATCCTCGACGACGAGCACTCCGCCGCCGCGCGCCTCCCCGAGCACCGCGAACGGGCAGCGCTCGCGCTCGCACAGGCGCCGGAAATCGGCGAGGCGCGCGCGCTCGATCGCGAGCACGTAGCGCTCCTGCGCCTCGTTCGACCAGATCTGCATCGGCGTCATGCCCGGCTCCTCGCTGGGCACCTTGCGCAGGTCGAGGATCGCCCCGACGCCGCCGGAGTGCGCGAGCTCGGGCATCGCATTCGAAAGCCCTCCCGCGCCCACGTCGTGGATCGAGAGGATCGGATTGCGCTCGCCCATCTGCCAGCAGGCGTCGATCACCTCCTGGCAGCGGCGCTGCATCTCGGCGTTCGCCCGCTGCACCGAGTCGAAGTCGAGCGACTCGACGTTGGATCCCGAGGCCATGGAGGAGGCCGCGCCCCCGCCGAGCCCGATGAGGAAGCCGGGGCCGCCGAGCTGGATGAAGAGCGCGCCCGGCGCGAGCGGCTTCTTCTGCGTGTGCTCCGAGGCGATGTTGCCGATGCCGCCCGCGAGCATGATGGGCTTGTGGTAGCCGCGCACCTCGCCGTCGACCGCCTGCTCGTAGCTGCGGAAATATCCGGCGAGGTTGGGCCGGCCGAACTCGTTGTTGAACGCCGCGCCGCCGAGCGGGCCGTCGATCATGATCGCGAGCGCCGAGGCGATGCGCCCCGGCCGCCCGTAGCGCGCCTCCCAGGGCTCGATCGCTCCCGGAATCTCCAGGTTCGACACCGAGAAGCCCGTGAGCCCCGCCTTGGGCTTGGCACCCCGGCCCGTGGCGCCCTCGTCGCGGATCTCGCCGCCGGCGCCCGTCGCCGCGCCCGGATGGGGCGCGATCGCCGTCGGGTGGTTGTGCGTCTCGACCTTCATGAGGATGTGGGTCGCGTCGAGGCGGTAGGACCACGCCCCCGAGCCGTCGGGAAAGAAGCGCTCGATCTCCGCGCCTTTCATCACGGCGGCGTTGTCCGAGTAGGCGACGATCGTCCCGCGCGGGCTCTGCCGGTGCGTGTTGCGGATCATCGCGAAGAGGGACTCGGTCTGTACCTCGCCGTCCACCGTCCACGACGCGTTGAAGATCTTGTGGCGGCAATGCTCCGAGTTCGCCTGGGCGAACATCATGAGCTCGACGTCCGTGGGATTGCGGCCGAGCTTCGCGAACGCCTCCAGGAGGTAGTCGATCTCGTCGGGCGCGAGCGCGAGGCCGAGCGCCGCATTCGCCCGCTCGAGCGCGCCGCGGCCCGCGCCCCGCACGTCGATCGTCTCGAGCGGGCGCGGCGTGGCGTGGTGGAAGAGCGCGCCCGCCTCCTCGTAGCTCGCCACGACGCATTCGGTCATGCGGTCGTGGATCGCGGCCCCGAGCGCGGCGCGCGACCGCTCGCTGAGCGGCGCGCCGTCGCGGGTCGCGACGAAATGCGCGACACCCCGCTCGATGCGCTCGACCTTCGCGAGCCCGCAGTTGCGCGCGATGTCCGTGGCCTTCGAGGACCACGGCGATTCCGTGCCGAAGCGGGGAATCGCGAGGAGGAGCTCGCCCCGCGGCTCGCCGCGCGCGGGCGGGCCGTAGGTGAGCAGCCGCTCGAGGACCTTCGTCTCGTCGGCCGGGAGCGGCGCCGAGACGGCGGCGAAGTGGACGAAGCGCGCCTCCAGGCCGATGGCCTCGGCGAGGGCCCGGGGAAGGGAGGCGAGGAGCTTGTCGACGCGGAAGGGGGAAAGCGCGACCGCGCCCGGCAGCGTAAGCACCAGCTGCGGCGGCGCGCCTCGCGGATCCATGGCGCAATTATACCGCGCCGCTTCCGGCCGTATGATTCGGGTCCCTGCCCTCGGAACGCACGCCATGCGCACGGTTCTTCCACGTCTCGCGAACGCGCGCCTTCTCGCGGGGCTCGCGCTCGTCGCCGCCTCGCTCCTCGCCGCGACCCGAGCCGCCGCGGGGCCCGTGTATCCCGACCCGTCCCGCGCCCGCGCCGACATCGCCGGGGCGCTCGAGCGCGCTTCCGCCGAAGGCAAGCGCGTGATCGTCGACTTCGGAGGCGACTGGTGCGGCGACTGCAGGGTCCTCGACGCCTATTTCCACCGGCCCGAGAACGCGGCGCTCCTCGCCGCGGACTTCGTGCTGGTCCGCGTGAACGTGGGCAGCCGCGGCATCGACCGCAACATCGGGCTCGCGCGCGGCTACGGCATCCCGCTCGCGCGGGGCGTGCCGGCGCTCGCCGTGCTCGAAGCCGACGGGCGCGTCGTCTACAGCCAGGCGCACGGGGAGTTCGAGTCGATGCGCCGCATGGATCCCGCCTCGGTGAACGGGTTCCTGCGCCGCTGGGCGAAGCCGCGCCCGCCGCACGGCGGCTAGCGGCGGCAGGCGCTCACCGGACCTTGATCTCCGTCCACATGCGCGAGAGCCTGCGCCGCATCGCGGCGTCGAAGTCGCGCACCATCTGCAGGCGCGCGAGGTCCGCGGGCGGCGGGAAGATGCCGGGCTCGGCGGCGATCTCCGGGCGGATGTAGGGCATCGCGGCCGCGTTCGTGTTGCCCGCGCCGATGAGGTTCGACACGTCCGCGGCGTTCTTGCCCTCGAGCATGAAGTCGATGAAGCGGTGCGCGAGGTCGGGACGCGGTGCGGTCTTCGGGATCACGAAGTTGTCCACCGCGAGCACGGCGCCCTCCTTCGGGGTCGTGAAGCCGATGGTGAAGGGGCGGCGGGCGGCCTTCGCGTCCTCCCGCGCGCGGTACATATCGTTCGAATAGCCGTGCGCGACCCAGATGTTGCCGATCGCGAGGTCCTTGATGTAGGTGCTGTTGGAGAACGTCGCCCAGTAGGGCTTCGCGCGGATGACGAGGCGCTTGGCCTCCTCCCAGTGGGCGGGATCGCGGTCCTGGACGGCGTGGCCGAGGTAGATCATCGCCGCGCCGAGCAGCTCGTGCTGGCTGTTGAGCACCGTCACCCGGCCCATGATGCGCTTCAGGTACCTCGGCTCGAAGATGAGCGCCCACGTGTCGGTCGGAAGCCCCAGGCTGCGCATCTTCTCCACGTTGTAGCCGATGAGCGTGACCGTGCTCGCGTAGGGCACGGAGTAGCGGTTGCCGGGATCGTAGAAGGGATCGAGGAACTCGGGCTTCACGTTCGCGAGGTGGGGAAGCTCGGCCTTGTCGAGGGGGCGCAGCGCCCCGCGCCGGATCAGCGACTCGACGGCGTTGCCCGTCGGCACGATGAGGTCGTAGCCCACGGCGCCGGCCTCGAGCTTCGCGAGCATCTCCTCGTTGTCGGAATAGTAGTCCTGCTGCACGCGGCATCGGCATTGCGCCTCGAAGCGCTCGAGCGTCTCGTCGCTCACGTAGTTGTTCCAGTTGTACAGGTGCAGCACGTCCTCGGCGGGCGCGGGCGCGGCGAGCGCGAGCGCGGCGAGCGCGAGGAGGGGGGCGAGGCGCTTCACAAGCGGCGCAGTAGGTCGGGGGCGGCGCGCAGCGCCGCGAGCACCACGCCGAGGTTGAGCGCCATGAGCAGCGTCGAGACCGCGTTCACCTCGGGCGTCACGGCGACCTTGATCATCGAGTAGATCTGCAGCGGCAGCGTCTTCACGCCCACGCCCGCCACGAAGAAGGTGATCACGAAGTCGTCGATGGACAGCGTGAAGGCGAGGAGCAGCCCCGCGACGAGCGCCGGGGCGATGAGCGGGAGCATCACGCGGCCGAACGCCTTCCAGGGCGTGGCGCCCAGGTCGCGGGCCGCTTCGAGGAGCGCGGGGTCGAGCCCGGCGACCCGCACGCGCACGATGAGGGCCACGAAGCCGATGGAGAACGTCACGTGGGCCGCGAGGATGGAGAAGAAGCCGAGCGTGAGGTCGAGCACCTGCCGGAAGAAGAGGAGCAGCGACACGCCGAGCAGGATCTCGGGCATCGCCACCGGGGTCATCACGAGGGCCGGCAGCCACGGCATGCGCCAGCGCTGCATCGCGATGCCCGCCATGGCGCCGAGGACCGTGGAGATCGCGGCCGAGGCGGTCGCGATCGCGAGCGAGTTGCCCGCCGCGCGCAGCATGTCCCCGTCGCGAAGGAGCTTGGCGTACCACGACGTCGTGAAGCCCACCCAGCCGGCGTTGAGCGCCGAGTCGTTGAAGGAGAAGATCACCACGACCGCGAGCGGCAGGTAGAGGAAGCCGTAGGCGGCGAGCGCCGCCGCCCAGAGCGCCGGCCCCGCCCGGGCGCTCATGGCAGCGCCCCTGTCGCCGGCGCGCGCCGGCGCGCGCCCCGGGCGGCGAGCGCGGCGAGCGCGAGCACCGCGACCGTGAGCCCGATGGACAGCGCCGCGCCGAGCGGCCAGTCGCGGTTGTCGAGGAACGCCTCCTTGATGAGGTTGCCCACGAGGATGTCGCCCGTCCCGCCGAGGAGCTCGGGGATCGCGAACATCCCGAGGATGGGGATGAAGACGAGCGCGGAGCCCGCGTAGATCCCGGGCAGCGAGAGCGGGAAGGTCACGCGCCGGAAGCGGGTCCACGGCCCCGCGCCGAGGTTGCGCGCGGCCTCGAGCAGCGCCGGGTCGTGCATCTCGAGGTTGGCGTAGAGCGGCAGCACCATGAAGGGAAGGTGCACGTAGACCAGGCCCGCGACGACGGCGAACGGCGTGTAGAGCAGCCCCGCCGGGCCGAGCAGGATGATCCACGCGTACACGCGCACGAGGAGGTTGCTCGCGAAGGGCAGCACCACGAGCAGGATCATGAGGTCGCGCCGGCGGCGGGGGCTGCGCGCGATCACCCACGCGAGCGGATAGGCGAGGACCACGCACAGCATCGTGCACAAGCCGGCCACGAGGAGCGAGCGCGCGAAGATCTCCGCGTAGATCCAGTCGCTCGCGAGGAACCGATAGGCGTCGAGCGTGAGCCTCAGGTGCCCGGCCTCGAGCCAGGGCTCGAGGCCCCCGAACTCCCCGGGCTCGCGGAAGCTCGCGAGGACGACGATGAGCGCCGGCACTGCGAAGAACAGCAGCAGGAACGCGGCCGGCGGCCCCGCGACGAGCCAGCGCGTCCACCGGCTCTCGCCGGCGAAGCGTTCCTCGCGGCGCTCAGCCACGCAGGTACACTCCCGCGTCGTGGCGCCACGCCACCACGACCGCGTCTCCCGGGTGCAGCAGCGCGGCGCGTCCGGGCGTGGCGTTGGGCAGCATCGCCTCGAGCGCGAGGCCGCCCTCGGTCTCGACCGTGTAGAGCGTCACGTCGCCCAGGTAGATCGCCTCGCGCACGCGGCCGGGGAAGCGGTTGTGCAGCTCGACCGATTCCGGGTGCGGCGTGACGCGCACGAGCTCCGGCCGGAGGGCGAAGGCGCCGCGCTCGCCCGGCTCCAGGCCCGCGACCGGCGCGGCGATGAACTCGCCCATCCCCGCAGCGCGCAGCGCGAGCTGCGCGGGGCCCGCGCGCTGCACCTCCACCTCGATCAGGTTCGTCTTTCCGACGAAGCCCGCGACGAAGCGGTTCGCGGGCGCCGCGTAGAGACGCTCGGGGCGGTCGACCTGCTCCACGCGCCCCGCGTTCATGACGGCGATGCGGTGCGAGAGCGCGAGCGCCTCGTCCTGCGAATGGGTGACGAAGACGAACGTCACGCCCACCTCGCGCTGCAGGCGGATCAGCTCCACCTGCATCTGCTCGCGCAGCTTCGCGTCGAGCGCGGCGAGCGGCTCGTCGAGCAGCAGCACCCGGGGCCGTCCGACGAGCGCGCGCGCGAGCGCCACGCGCTGCTTCTGCCCGCCGGAGAGCTGGTCCGGATAGTGGCCGGGTCGGTCGGCGAGGTGCACCAGCTCGAGCGCCTGGGCGACGCGGCTCCGGATCTCCGCGCGCGGGCGGCGCTCCATCTCGAGGGGGAAGGCGACGTTGCCCTCCACCGTCATGTGCGGGAAGAGCGCGTAGCTCTGGAACACCATGCGGATGGGGCGCTTCTCCGGCGGCACGTCCTCGAGCGGCGCCCCGTCGAGCAGCAGCGTGCCGGAGTCCGGCCGGTCGAACCCCGCGACCATGCGCAGCAGCGTGGTCTTCCCGCAGCCCGACGGCCCGAGGAGCGTGAAGAACTCGCCCGCCTCGATCGAGAGGCTCACCCGATCGACCGCGGCGCTCCCGTCGAAGCGCCGGCTGACGTCGCGAATCTCCAGGAGAGGCATCGGTCCCACCGTATCTTGCGATGATCCGCCGCGCCGCCCCGCGCGGGCTGATCCCGGTCAAGGGGCGGCGCGACGGGGCCCCGGCGTCACGCCGACGTCATCGGGGCGGGCCGGTGCCGGCCATGCCGAGCTCCGTCATGAGGAACGCGTCGGCGTCGGCGATCTCCTGGATGCGCTTGCCGAGGCCCGTGCCGATGCCGTGGCCCGTGTCGCGGCTCACGACGAGCAGCACGGGCTGCCCCGACGAGGTGGCGGCCTGCAGGCGCGCGGCCATCTTGCGCGAGTTGTACGGATCGACGCGCCCGTCGTGCTCGCCCGTGGTGAGCAGCACGGCGGGATAGGCCGTCCCGTCCTTCACGCGGTGGTACGGCGAGTACGCGTAGAGGGCACGGAACTGCGCCGGATCCTTCACGCTCCCGAACTCGGTCACGTTGAAGGCGCCGTTGGGCGTGTCCTCCACGCGCAGCATGTCGTAGATGCCCACCTCGCTCACGACGGCGCGGAAGAGGTCCGGGCGCTGCGTGAGGATCGCGCCCATGAGCAGGCCCCCGTTGCTGCCGCCCTCCGCGCCCAGGCGCGCGGGCGTCGTGTAGCCGCGCGCGATCATGTGCTCGGCGCACGCGATCATGTCGTCGAAGACGTTCTGCTTGCGGGTGAGGTTGCCCGCGAGGTGCCAGGCCTCGCCGAACTCGCCGCCGCCGCGCAGGTTCGCCACCGCGAAGACGCCGCCGTGGTCCAGCCACACCCGGTTCGAGAGCGAGAAGTAGGGCACCATGCTCACGCCGTAGCCGCCGTAGCCGTAGACGAGCACCGGGTTCTTCCCGTCGCGCTTCGTGCCCTTCTTCATGAGGATGTTGACCGGCACCTTCGTCCCGTCCTTCGAGACCGCCATCTCGCGCACGACCTCGGCGTCGGCGAAGCTCACCTTCGACGGGCCCGCGAGCTCCGTGCGCTCGAGCTTCCCGGTGCCCGGCGAGTAGCGGTAGTACGCCGGGGCCGTGACGTAGCTCTGGCTGCCGACGAGGATCTCGTCGCCCACGAGCCGCGCGCCGATCCACACCGTGGAGATCGGCTCGGTCGGGACCGGCGCGAGCGCCTTGCCCGCGAGGTCGAAGACGTGCAGCTCCGTCGGCCCGCCCACCATGTAGGTGACGTAGAGACGGCTTTTCGCGGGCGCGAGATTCTGGATCGTCGCCTCGCCCTCGGGCACGACGAGCTTCGCGCGCGCGAGCTCCGGGTGCGCCATCGGCAGCGCGAGGACCTTCCCGCGCGGCGCGTCCTTCAGCGACAGCGCGTAGATGCGCCCGTCGAAGCCCAGGCGCATCCGGCGGATCCCATCGGAGTCCCGGGCGATCCTCGTCCACTTGCCCGCCGGATCGCGCAGGTAGAAGGAATACTCGCCGCCGTCGCCGTTCGCCACCGCCGCGAGCAGGTAGCGCCCGTCGCGCGTGGCGTCGAGCGCCGTCTCCGCGATGCGCGGGAACTCGCGGCCGATCACGTACCGGTCCGCGCTCGCGGGCGTGCCGAGGCGGTGGAAGTACACCTGCTGGTAGAAGTTGCGATCGGCGGGAGGCCGCTCGTCGCCCTGCGGATAGCGCGTGTAGTAGAAGCCCGTGCCCTTCGGGTCCCACTCGACGCTTCCGCCGCCGGTCGGATACTCGACCCGCGGCACCTCGTCGGGAAGGCGCTTGCCGGTGCGCGCATCGTAGACGTACGCGGGCCCGGATTCGCTGCCGTCCTTCGACATCGCCACGGCCACGTAGCGGCCGTCGAGCGAGGGGACGTAGAAGTCGATCGCGGTGGTGCCGGCGGGGTCGATCGCGTTCGGATCGACGATCACGCGCTCGCCCTTCACGTCGCCCGCGGACTTCATCGCCACCAGGAACGGCTGGTTCTTCGGCGGCTCGCGCTTCATCGCGAAGAACGCGCCGCGCTGGCGGAAGTCGAAGTAGCGCACCGGCTCGTCGTCGAAGAGCTTGCGCAGGCGCTCGACGAGCTGCGCGTGCACCGGAAGCGCGTCGAGGAAACGGCGCGCGAGGCGCGTCTCGGCCTCGTCCCACGCCTTCACCGCCGGGTCGTTCCCGTCCTCGAGCCAACGATAGTCGTCGGTGACCCGCACCCCGTGGTACGTGTCCACCACGGGCTTGCGCGGGGTCGGGGGATACTCGAGCGCCTGCGCGCGCGCGCCGAGCGCGCAGGCGCCCGCGGCGGCGAGCGCCGCGGCGAGGCGCGCGGCCGCGCTCACGGCTTGATGTAGGCCCATCCCTCCTGCTGGCGCTTCATGATCTCGACCACGCCGGCGGGGACATAGGAAATGCCGGAGAGCATGTCGGCCTTCGTGAGCTTCTGCGCGTGCATCGTGTTCTCGCAGGCGACCACCTTCATGCCGGACAACGTCGCCTCGTCGATGCGCTGCGCGACCGGCGAGCCGTTCTTGATCATCCCGATCCCCGGGCCGTAGGCGACGATCTCGACTTCGACGTTGCCCGCGCCGAGGTCCTGCACGACGTTGCGCGCGTTGTTGAGCGCGAGGTTCCACTTCGCCGGCTCCGCGTCGCTCACCTGCAGCACGACGCGCTGCTTGGCCGCATGCGCCGGCCCGGAGCCGGTCTGCGCGTGCGCGACGGCGAGCCCCGAGGCGAGCAGCGCGGCGCCCGCCACCCTCCACATCCTTGCTCCTTCCATGTCTCCTCCTGATGTCCGGGACCGTCCCCGTTCCCGCAGTCTACCCGGAACGGCCGCCGTCGCGGACGCCGCCGCGCTGCCGTAAAGTAGGGGCTCGCCTTCACCGCGCCGAGGGCCCGCTTGGACGAACCGTCCGCCGTCGCGACGTTCCTTTTCACCGACATCGAGGGAAGCACCCGCCTGTGGGAGCGGGAGCCGGAGCGCATGCGCGAGGCGATGGCGCGCCACGACGCGCTCGCGCGCGAGGCGGTGGAAAGCCACGGCGGCGAGGTGGTGAAGAAGACGGGCGACGGGCTGCACGCCGTGTTCGAAGATCCGCTCGACGCCCTCGCGGCGGCGGTGGAGCTGCAGCGCGCCCTCGCCCGGCTCGAGGATTCGGCCGGCGTCGCGCTGCGCGCACGCTGCGGCATGCACGCGGGAATCGTCGAGCGGCGCGACGACGACTACTACGGAAGCCCGGTGAACCGCGCGGCGCGGATCATGGCGGCGGCCCACGGCGGCCAGGTGCTGCTCTCCGAGGAGGTAGCGGAGGCGGTCGCCGCGCGCCTCGCGCCGGAGATGGGCCTGCGCGACCTCGGGCGCGTGCGCCTGCGGGACCTCGCGCGCCCCGAGCGCGTCTTCCAGCTGCTGCATCCGGCGCTTCGCCCGGACTTCCCCGCGCTGCGCTCCCTCGAGAAGACGCCCAACAACCTGCCCCACGCCCTGACGACCTTCGTCGGCCGCGAGCGCGAGCTGGCGGAGCTGCGCGAGCTGCTCGCGCGCTCGCGCCTGCTCACGATCACGGGCATGGGCGGGATCGGCAAGACGCGGCTCGCGCTGCAGCTCGCCGCCCGGGAGCTGGACGCCTACGCGGACGGCGCGTGGCTCGCCGACCTCGCGCCGCTCGGCGACGGCCGCGACGTGGCCCAGGCGCTCGCCTCCGCGATGGGCGTGCAGGAGGAAGCGGGGCGCCCGGTGGCCGAGGCGCTCGAGAAGCACGTGCGCGACCGGGAGCTGCTGGTCGTCCTCGACAACTGCGAGCACCTGCTCGAGCCGTGCGCCGCGCTCGCGCACCGGCTGCTCGGCGCCGGCCCGCGCGTGCGCATGCTCGCCACGAGCCGCGAGCCGCTGCGCGTCGCAGGCGAGCGCGCCTACCCGATCGCGGGGCTCGCCGCGCCGGCCGCCGGCGAGGCGATCGGGCGCGAGGCCGCGGCAGGCATCGGCGCCGTGCGCCTCTTCGCCGACCGCGCGAGCGCCGCGCGCCCCGCGTTCCGCCTCACCGAGGAGAACGTCGTCGCGGTGGCCGCGATCTGCGCCGGCCTGGATGGCATTCCGCTCGCGCTCGAGCTCGCGGCAGCGCGCGTGCGCTCCCTTCCCGTCGAGGAGATCGCCGCGCGCATGAAGGACCGCTTCCGCCTGCTCACCGCGGGCGATCCGACGGCGCTCCCGCGCCAGCGCACGCTGCGGGCGATGATCGATTGGAGCTACGACCTCCTGCCCCCGCACGAGCAGGCCCTTCTCCGGCGGCTGTCGGTCTTCTCGGGCGGCTGGACGCTCGATGCCGCCGAGGCGGTCTGCGCGGACGTGGCGGTCCCCGGCGACGGCGTGCTCGATCCCCTCGCGCGCCTCGTGGAGAAGTCGCTCGTCATGGTCGAGGAGGAGGCCCGCCGTTACCGCCTCCTCGAGACGGTGCGCGAATACGCGCTGGAGCGCCTGGAGGCCGCGGGCGAGGCGGCCGCCGCGCGCGACCGCCACCTCGCGTGCTACCTCGAGCTCGCCCAGACCACCAAGCCGCGCCTCATGGGGCCCGACCAGGCCGAGTCCATGCTGCGCCTCGACCAGGAGCGCGAGAACGTGCTGGCCGCCCACGCCTGGGCGCAGCAGAACCCGGCCGCGGGCGAGCGGGACCTGCGCCTCGTGGGCGAGATGAAGTTCTACTGGATCAACCGTGGACTGCTCGAGCTGGGCCGCCGCGTGATCGCCGAGGCGCTCGCGCATCCCGGGGCACAGGCGCGCGGAGAATGGCGCCTGCGCTGCCTCTTCCACCTCGGCCAGATCCGCTACTGGATGGGAAACTACGGCGAGGCGCGCTCGTGCCTCGAGGAGAGCCTGCGGATCGCGCGCGAGCTGGGCGACGACCGGGGTGTCTCGACCGTCCTGCAGCCGCTGGGAATGGCCGCGATCGGCCAGGGCGAGCTGGGGGTGGCGCGCGAATACCTCGAGGAGGCGCTCGCGCTCGCGCAGGCCCAGGGCGAGAAGCGCCAGCTCGCCGGCGCCCTCAACTGCCTCGCGCAGCTCGACCGCGTCGAGGGCCGCCCCGAGAAGACCGACGCGCCGTACCGCGAGGTCGTGCGCCTGCTGCGCGAGGTGGGCGACCAGGAGGCGGCGAGCGCGGGACTGCTCAACCTGGCGATGGTCTGCATCATCCGCGGCGACGAGCCCGCGGCCCGCGGCATGGTGCTGGAGGCGCTGCGCACCGCCGAGCGCACGAGGTCGCGGCCCCTCGCGCAGAGCACGCTCGAGGTCTGCTCGGGCCTCGCGGCGCTGCGTGGCGAGTGGGAGAAGGCCGCGCGATTCTACGGCGCCAGCGAGGGTCAGGCGGCGCAGACGGGCGTGCGGCGCGATCCCGCCGACGAAGCCTTCCTCGCCCCGCGCATCGACCGCGTCCGCGCCGCGCTCGACCCCGGAGCGTTCGCGCTCTCCGAGGCCGGCGGCCGGTCGGCTTCCCACGGCCAGGCGCTGCGCGAGGCGCGCGGCTGGCTCGATTCCATCGCCGCCGGCGCGGCGGCCGGCGCCGTCGGGCTCAATACTCGTTGATGATCGGAGGATCGACCGAGCAGGTCTTCTCGCCCTTCTTCACGACGACGGCGTAGAGCCACGATCCGATCGCCGAATTGGCGTCCACGACGTCGGCGTCGGTGTCCCGCACGTGCTTGTCCCGGAACTGGCTGCTCGAACGTACCTTCAGGTGCTTGCGGTACGTGTCGAGCCCCTTGAACGACTTCTCGTTTTCCTTGAAGTCGATCGAGACGAGCTTGGCGCCGGGCGTCGTGAGCTTCCATTCGATCTTCGCGTCCCGCACCCCGTACAGGAGCAGCGCTTCCGGCTCTATCCTGACGCGGCACGGCTCTTTCGACTCGTCCACGCTCACATCCAGGTGGCAGGGGCTCTCGGTGCATCGCGCCGCCGTGATGGGCTCCTGATGTCCCGGGGCGGACTGCTGCTTCGGGGGGTACGGGGATTGCGCGCCCACGCCGGCGGCCGTCGGGGCGATCACCGCGGCGAGCATCAAGGCTTTCTTGATCATTGTTCGCTCCGGGGTCTTTGGGGTCGGCCCTGCGCCAGCCACGATACTCCTAACCTCGACCCGGGATCACGCGGATCATTCCGCAGCTTCGCTACGCCCAACGAAGCACGACGCGGATCCGGCGAAGGACCTCGGGGCCGGCCGCGCCGGGGCCGATGAGCAGGGTTCGGTCGAGGCGGCAGCCCTCCGGTCGCCAGCGCACGATCACGAGCCACGGGGCGACGAAGCAGCCGGGCCGCACCGCGCCCCGGCGGCACCGGCCGAGCCGATCCTCGACGCGGATCGAGCCGTCGCGCCCGAGCCCGAGGCGCCGCGGAGCCCGCAGCGCCGCGAGGGCCCGCGCGGCGTGGAGCACGACCCAGGCGACGGCCGCGATGCGCCAGGCCAGGGGGAGCGGCAGCGACCCCGCGAGCACGGCGGTCGCGAGCGCGGCGAGCGCGACGAGGGCCGCTGCCGGGCGGCTATACTGAAGCTCGCACTCCACGGCCTCCATACTTCCCCCATGTCGTCCTGGCTCTCGTTCCTTGCCAGCCGCGGCGCGCGGCTCGACGCCGCGGGCGTGGCGGACTTCGGCGACCCGGCGGGCGAGGCGCTCGCCGCGCGCGACCACGCGATCCTCGCCGACCTCTCCCATAACGCGCTCCTCGCGGCGACGGGCGACGGCGCGTCCGCCTTCCTGCACGGCCAGTTCACGAACGACGTCCAGGCCCTGCAGCCGGGCGCCGCGCAGTGGAACGGCTGGTGCTCGCCCAAGGGGCGCCTCATCGCCACGTTCCTGCTGATGCGCCGCGCCGAAGGCTTCCTGCTGATGCTGCCGGCCGAGCTCGCACCCCCCGTCGCGAAGCGCCTGGGCCTGTTCGTGCTGCGCTCGAAGGTCCGCGTCGCGGAGGCGAGCGCCTCGTTCGTGCGCCTCGGCTTCGCGGGCAAGACCGCGGGCGTGATCATCGCGCGCCACTGGGGCTTCACGCCCGACCCCCTGCGCTCCGTGGAGAAGGACGGCGCCACCTGTGTCGCGATCGACGGGGAGCGCTTCGTGATCCTCGTGGCGCCCGAACGCGCCCCGCCGCTCTGGGAAACCCTCGCGCTCAACGCCACGCCCGCGGGTCCCGACGCCTGGGAAGGCTCGCTCGTCCGCGCGGGCATCCCCGCGATCGTCGCGGCCACCCAGGAGGCGTTCGTGCCGCAGATGGCGAACTTCGACCTGGTGGGCGGGGTGAGCTTCAAGAAGGGCTGCTACCCGGGACAGGAAATCGTCGCCCGCACCCAGTACCGCGGCATCCTCAAGCGGCGCATGGCGCTCGTCCACCTCGCCGGCGAATCGCGGCCGATGCCCGGGCAGAGCGTCTACGGCGCCGCCTTCGGCGACCAGGCCGCCGGCACGATCGCGAACGTGGCCCTCGCTCCCGGCGGCGGGTTCGACGCGCTCGTCGTCGCCCAGGTCGAAAGCATCGCGGCGGACGACCTGCGCTGGGGCTCGCCCGGCGGCCCCCGGCTCGAGATCCGGCCGCTGCCTTACGCGGTGGAGCCGTGGGAGTCGCCGGCCGAACGCGCGTAGAGACGCCGCAGCGCCCGCCCCCGGTGAAAACCTCGCGATCGGCCCCGCTCGCGGCCCTCGCGGCCCTCGTGCTGATCTGGGGCTACTCGTGGGTGGTCATGAAGATCGCGCTGCGCTATGCGCACCCGTTCGACTTCGCGGCGCTGCGCGTGAGCTGCGGCGCGGCACTGCTCTTCTCCATCGTCGCCTTCCAGCGCCGGCGCCTCGCGCTCGGGCGCTACCGCATGGCCGCCCTTCTCGGCACGCTCCAGGTGGCGCTCTTCGTGGCGCTGTCGCACTTCGCGCTGCTCTACGCCGGGCCGGGCAAGACCTCGGTCCTCGTCTTCACGATGCCCTTCTGGATGATCGTCTTCGCCCATCTCATCCTGCACGAGCGCATGCGCGGGGCGCAGTGGGTCGCGGTGGCGCTCGCCTTCGCGGGGCTCGTGCTGATCGTGGCGCCGTGGCGGCTCACGAGCCTCACGGGAAGCCTGCTCGCCGTGGCGGCCGGGGCGGTGTGGGCGATCGCCGCGGTGCTCTCGAAGAAATGGCCCACGCCCGGGGCCGATCCCCTGATCTTCACCGCCTGGCAGCTCCTCTTCGGCGCCGCGTGGCTCGGCGCGCTCGCGTGGCTGCATCCGCACCCGCCGGTGCGCTGGACTCCCGAGTTCGCCCTGGCGCTCGGATTCTCGACGGTGTTCGCCACCGCGATCGGATGGTGGCTGTGGACCTACGTGCTGGCGCACACGAGCGCCGGCATCGCGGGGCTCAACTCCCTCGGCATCCCGGTGATCGCGGTCCTCGGCTCGGCGCTGCAGCTCGGGGAGCGCCCGGAGCCGCTGGAGCTCGCGGGCATGGTCGCGATCGGCGTCGCCCTCGCGATGCTGGGCGTGCTCGGCCTGCGGCGCTCGCTCGCGCAGCGCGGAGCTGCTTGAGAGAAGTCGCGCGTCGCGCGATGCCACGGGGTCGTGGGGATTGCGAATTTCGTACCCCGCTTGCCGCCAGCCACCCCAACTCATCAGAGCCCCTTCGAACCCTTGGGGTGAAGCCTCGCCGGGGGACGAAACGTCGTTCGAGCGAAAGGCGGCGCGAAAGGAATCGGCGAGTGCGATGGACGAGCACCGCGGCGACACCGGCCGATCGGACCCCGCTCCCCCGCCGAGGCTTCACCCCGGGTTCGAAGGGGCGATCCGACTCGGTTCTTCCTTGAAAACAGGCACTAGCAGCGGAAGTTTGGTAAATTGGTGCAGGTCTCGAGGCTGCATCATCCATGAACCGAAGCCTGCCGCTCATCCTCACGCTCGACCAGCACGGCGTGCCCCACCGCTGGGTCACGTGGCAGCAGGCCGTGTGGTACTACGCCAAGGAGCGCGTGGCCTGGGAGCTGGGCAGCGAGGCCTTCACGGTCTACGGCGGGCGCTCGCGCCACACCGGCGAGCGCTCGAGCATCACGGCGAGCTCCATCATCGCGATCCGCGGCAAGGCGCTCGCGATCAAGGGCTTCAACCAGGTGCCTCCGCTCAACAACCGCGAGCTCTTCAACCGCGACCACTTCCTGTGCGCGTTCTGCGGCGGGGACTTCTCGCCCTACCGGCTCACCTGCGACCACATCATGCCGATGTCGCGCGGCGGCCTGGACACGTGGATGAACGTGGTGACCGCGTGCCGGACGTGCAACCAGAAGAAGGGCAGCCGCACGCCCGAAGAGGCGCACATGCAGCTGCTCTACGCGCCCTACGTGCCCAACCGCGCCGAGTTCCTGATCCTCGCCAACCGCCGCATCCTCGCCGACCAGATGGAGTTCCTGCGCCAGCACGTGTCGGCCAACTCGCGCATCAACCAGCGCGGCGCGGCGGCGAGGAAGAGCCTGAACTAGACGAAGAAGGGGGGCGCCATGTCCCCGAAGTCGGAGCACGTGCTGCGCGAGCTGCTCACGATCGGCTTCCGGGCCTATCCGCGCGGGCTCGCCAACGGCATCCTCTTCGCCTCGGTGACGACCGCGCTGCTCTGGGACGGGATGCCGCACGGCATGCTCGCGGTATGGCTCGCGTGCTTCGTGACGCTCGTGACCGCGCGGTTCGGCATCGCGAGGTCGTTCCTGCGCGCCGCGCCGCCCGCCGAAGAGCTCGAGCGCTGGGCGCGGCGCGCGGCCTTCGGCTACGGCGCCACGGGCTTCGCGTGGGGCCTGCTCGCGGCGGCGGCGATGATCTTCGCGCCGCAGGTGCCGCTCTACTCCCTGTGGACCGTGTTCCTCATCGCGATCTTCGCGGTGCTGCAGGCGCAGACCACCGGCTCCCACCCGGTGGTGTTCCGCGCGTTCACCCTCTGCGCGTTCGCGCCGGTGCTGGCCGCCTGCCTGCTGCTGTCGAGCCCCCACTACGCGACGCGCCTGGTCGGCGTGGTGGTGCTCCTCGCCATGTCGCTCCTGGTCGGCCGCAGCGGCAACCGCTACATGGTCGATTCCATCGCCATTCGCAACGAGAACGTCGAGCTGCTGAACGACCTCCGGGTCCAGAAGGAGGAGCTCGACCGCGCCAACTCCGCCAAGACGCGCTTCCTCGCCGCCGCGAGCCACGACCTGCGCCAGCCGATGCAGGCGATCGCGCTCCTGGTGGAGAGCCTCCAGGAGCGCGTCCACGAGCCCGGCACGCGCAAGATCGTGGGGAGCATCCGCAGCTCCGTGGTCGCGATGTCCACGCTGCTCGACGAGATCCTCGACATCTCGAAGCTCGACGCGGGCACCGTGAGGCCGCGGCCCGCCGTATTCCCGGCGGCCCGCGTCCTCGATCGCCTGCGCGCCTCCTTCTCCCAGGCGGCCGCGCAGAAGTCGCTCGGGTTTCGCGTGCGCCCCTCGGAGGCGGTGGTCGAGACCGACGAGGTGCTGCTCTACCGCATCCTCGCCAACCTCGTCCAGAACGCGCTTCGCTACACCGAGCGCGGCGGCGTCCTCGTGGGCTGCCGCCGGCGCCCCGAGGGCGTCGCGATCGAGGTGTGGGACACCGGCATCGGGATTCCTTCGGACCAGCTCACCGAGGTCTTCCGCGAGTTCTACCAGGTCGGCAATCCGCAGCGCGACCGGGACCAGGGGCTCGGGCTGGGGCTCGCCATCGTCGAGCGCACCGCGCGCACCCTCGGACTGCCGCTGCGGCTGCGCTCCCGGCTCGGGCGGGGCTCGGTGTTCTCGATCGTGGTCCCGCACGGCGACCCGGCGCGCGTGGGCGCGGCCGAGGCTGCCGCGCCGGAATCGCTCGAGGGCTGCGCCGTGCTCGTGGTCGAGGACGACCGCGACATTCGCGGGGCCATCACGGTGCTGCTCGAGGGATGGCGTTGCAACGTGGCCGTCGCCTCTTCGCCGCCCGAGGTGGACGGCGCGCTCGAGCGCCTCGGCGCGGAGCCCGACGCGATCGTCGCCGACTACCGGCTGCCGGGCGGCGAGAGCGGGGTGCAGCTGATCGCGCGCGTGCGCGAGCGCCATCCCGGCGCGAGCGCCGTGCTGGTCACCGGCGACGTGGCTCCCGAGGTGCTCCAGGAGGCCCAGGCGGCGGGCCTTCCGCTGCTGCACAAGCCGCTGCGCCCCGCGCGCCTGCGCACGCTGCTCGCCGCCGCGCTGCGCCGGCGCCGCGCGAGTCGCCGCGCACCGCCCGCCCAAGAGGTCGCGCGGGAGGCCTCGTGAAGGTCCTGCTGATCGACGACCACCACCTGATCCGCGAAGGCCTGCGGCCGGTGCTGCAGCAGCTCGCCGAGCCGGGCGAGGCGCTCGAGGTGGTCGAGGCCTCGACGTTCCGTGCGGGCCTGGAGGAGGCCGGGCGCCACGCCGACCTCGAGCTCGCGCTCCTCGACCTGCGCCTGCCCGACGTCGCGGGGTTCGAGGCGCTCGCCGAGCTGCAGAGCCGCCATCCGGAGCTGCCCGTGGTCGTGATGTCGGGCGAGGACGACCCCGCGCTCGTGCGCGGCGCGCTCGAGCGCGGCGCCCTGGGCTACATCCCGAAATCGTCGAGCACCGCGGTCGTCCTCAACGCGCTGCGGCTCGTGCTTTCCGGGGGCACCTACGTGCCTCGCGAGATCATGGGAGGCGCGCCGTCCGCGGCGCCCGGTTCCGCGCCTTCGCCCTCCCCCGCGCCGGGCGCGCCCGCGTCGGCCGGCGCGGCCGCCTCGCTCGGCCTCACGCCGCGCCAGGCCGACGTCCTCGCCCTGCTGATCGCCGGCAAGTCCAACAAGGAGATCTGCCGCGCGCTGGGGCTCGCCGAAGGCACGGTGAAGAACCACATCGCCGCGGTCTTCAAGGCGCTCCGCGTGACCACGCGCGTGCAGGCGGTCATCGCCGCGGCGAAGCTCGGCATCCGGGGCTGAGGCGACCGCATCATCCGAAAGTCCTGGGCCGTCCGGCCCGGTCGCGGAGCCCGAACCATCCATCGAGCGGATTTCCCGCGCGGGCGCGTTCGCCTATCGTGCCGCTACTTTCCAACGCGGGAGGGTCCGATGAAGTTCCTTGCCGAGCTGTCCGTGCGCGCGCGCCTCGTCGCGCTCGTCGTGTTCGTCAACGTGCTCATGCTCGCCGGCGTGGGCTACGCCTGGTACGCGATCTCGAGCCTCAACGCGCAGCTCGAGTCGGCCCTCGCCATGCAGGCGCGGCTCGCGGCCACGGGCGACCTCTCGCGCCGCGCGGAGGTCGAGTTCAAGATGCAGGTGCAGGAATGGAAGGACCTCCTGCTCCGCGGCCACGAGGACGGGCTCTACGACAAGTACCTCAGGGCCTTCCGCGACCGCTCCGCGACCGTGGCCGCCGACCTCAAGGCTTTCGCCGAGCAGGCCCAGCAGGTCGGCATCGCTCCGGGCCCCGCCCAGGCGGCGCTTGCCGAGCACGAGGAGCTCGACCGGCGCTACGACGCGGCGCTCCAGGCCTATCGCGCCGACGATCCCGGCACGACCTTCGCGGTCGACCGCGCCGTGCGCGGCATGGACCGGGCCCCCACCGAGCGCATCGGCGACCTGGTGAAGCTCGCGCAGGACCAGGCGCAGCGCCTCACGCAGGAGGCGACGCGCTCGGCTGCGGGCGAGAAGGCGAAGCTCGTGGCGGGGCTCGCGGTGCTCGCCCTGCTCGCCGCGGCCGTGAGCATCGTCGCCGCCTGGCTCACCATCGCGGCGATCCTGCGGCGGCTCGCGCGGGCGACCGAAGTGGCGCGCAACGTCGCCTCGGGCGACCTCGCCACGCACATCGACACCGGCCGCGACGACGAGCTCGGGCAGCTCCTGCGGTCGCTGCGCGACATGAACGATTCGCTGGCCGGCATCGTGGGGCGGGTCCGCGAGTCCGCCGAGAAGGTGAGCAGCGCCGCGACCCAGATCGCCGCGGGCAACACGGAGCTCGCCTCCCGCACCGAAGAGCAGGCCTCGAGCCTCGAGGAGACCGCGGCCTCGATCGAGGAGATGACGGCCACGGTCACGCAGAACGCCGCCAACGCGAACCAGGCGAACGAGCTCGCGGCCTCGGCCGCCCAGGTCGCGCGCCGCGGAGGCACGGCGGTCGAGCAGGTGGTGAAGACCATGGACGGCATCCAGGCGAGCTCGCGCAAGATCGCCGACATCATCGGCCTCATCGATTCCATCGCGTTCCAGACGAACATCCTCGCGCTCAACGCGGCCGTGGAAGCGGCGCGCGCCGGAGACCACGGGCGCGGCTTCGCCGTGGTCGCCGGCGAGGTTCGCGGCCTCGCCCAGCGCTCCGCCGAGGCCGCCCGCGAGATCAAGGCGCTCATCACCGACTCGGTCGAGCGCGTGGATGCCGGCGCGAAGATCGCCGGCGACGCGGGCCAGACGATGGCCGAGATCGTCTCGGGCGTGAGCCGCGTCTCGCAGCTGATCGGCGAGATCGCCGCGGCCTCCCGCGAGCAGAGCTCCGGCATCACGCAGGCGAGCCAGGCGGTGGGCGAGCTCGACAAGACGACGCAGCAGAACGCCGCGCTCGTGCAGGAGTCCACCGCGGCCTCGGAGTCGCTGCGCCGCCTCGCCCTCGAGATGGCGGAGGCGGTGCGCGTCTTCCGCCTGGCCGAGTCGACCGGCGCGATGCCGCAGGCCGCAGCCGCCGCGGCCCCGGTCCCCGCCGTCACCGGACGCCCCGCGCGGCGAACCCGCCGCATCGCGCCGCCCGCGGCCGGGCTCGGCATCCCCGCGAGCCCCGGTCTCGCGCTCGCGTCTCCCGGCCGCACCGAGGAATGGAGGGAGTTCTGACGATGCAAGCCGCTGAAATCCGCGAGAAGCGCGACGAATTCCTGTCGTTCCGCCTGGGCGAGGAGGAATACGCCATCGACATCCTGCAGGTGCGGGAGATCCGCCCCCACGAGACTCCGACACGCATCGCCGGGGCCCCCGACTTCGTGAAGGGCGTGATCAACCTGCGCGGCACGATCGTCCCCATCGTGGACCTGCGCGCGCGCTTCGGGCTTCCGCCGCGGGCCGCCTCCTCCGACCCCGTCGTCATCATCCTCGCGATCGCCGAGCGCCCCCTGGGCATCGTAGTCGACGGGGTGAGCGACGTGGTGGCGCTCGCGGCCGGCGAGATCCGTCCCGCCCCCGTGGAATTCGCGACCCTCGTGGAACGGGGATTCGTGCGCGGCCTCGCCCCGATCGACGAGCGGCTCCTCATCGTCGTGGACCTCGTCGCGCTGCTCGGGGACCCGGCACCCGCAGAGCGGCAGGCCGCATGAGGGCGCCCAGCGTCGTGAGCGCCGAGCTCGCGCTCGGCATGGCCCTCGCTCTCGAATCGAGCGAGTCCGACATCGGCCGCGCGCAGGCCCTGCTGCTCGACCCCCTCGCCGCGAGCGAGCCGGCCCTGCAGCTGCTCGCGAGGGCGCTCGCCCGGATCGAGACGGTGCGGCTCGCGCTCGACGAAGCCGGGACGCGAAGCCTCGACTGATGGCCGCGCGCGTCCTCCTCGCCGGGCTCCTGCTCGCGGCGCTCGCCCCCGCCGCCGAGCCCGCCGCGGCGCCCCCCGAGCGCCTCGTGGTGGTCACCGACGACCACTATCCGCCCTACCTCTTCCGGGACGGCAAAGGGCGCCTGCAGGGCATCGTGGCGGACAAGTGGGAGCTCTGGTCCGAGCGCACGGGCGTGCCCGTCGAGGTGCGCGGCAAGAGCTGGGTCGGCGCCCAGGCGAGCGTGCGCGACGGCGAGGCCGACGTGGTGGACCTGCTCACGTACGCGCCTCCGCGCGCCGGCGCCTTCGAGTTCTCCCGGGACTCGGAGCGCACGCAGGCGCGCGTGTACTTCGATCGCTCGCTCGGGGGCATCACCAGCGACGCCTCGAGCCTGCGCGGCTTCGTCGTGGGGGCGAAGGCCGGCGGCGCGTGCGCCGAATGGATGAGGGACCGCGGCGTGGAAGACATCCGCGCGTATCCCGACTCCGAGTCGCTCGTGGCCGCGGCGGGCGCAGGCCACGTGAAGCTCTTCTGCATGGACGAGCAGGTCGCGGACTACTTCCTCTATCGCCAGGGCCTGTCGGGAAAGTTCCGCCAGACGCAGCCCCTTTATTCCGCCTACCTGCACTGGGCCGTGCGCGCCGGCAACGCGCCGCTTCGCGACTTCGTCCAGGCCGGGTTCGACCGCATCCCGCGCGGCGACCTCGAGGCCATCGACACGAAGTGGTTCGGCAACCCGTTGCGCTCGGCGATCGACCTGCGGCTTCTCTACGCCCTCGGCATGGTACCCATCGCGCTCGTCGCGCTGTCGGCGGCGCTGATGCTGTGGAACCGGGGGCTGCGGCTGCGGCTGGAAGCGCGGGCGCGCTACTTCTCCACCCGCGATCCGCTCACGGAGCTCCCCGCCCGCGCGCTGCTGCACGACCGGCTCGCGCAGGAGCTCGCCCGCGCCGATCGCACCGGCGGCATCGTCGCCGTGCTCTTCGTCGACCTCGACCGCTTCAAGGCGGTGAACAACACCTTCGGCCACGCCTGGGGCGACCGGGTGCTGCGGGAGACAGCGAGCCGTCTGCAGCGCTGCGTGGGCGGCGCCGACACCGTCGGGCGCATCAGCAGCGACGAGTTCGTGATCGTGCTCTCCGACCTCGCCCGCGCCGACGAGGCGGGAGCTTTCGCGCGCCGCGTGCTCGCCGAGCTGCACCGCCCTTACGCCGTCGACGGACAGTCGGTCTACTGCACGGCGAGCATCGGCATCGCGGTGCACCCCGGCGACGGGTCCACCGCCTCCACGCTGATCCAGAACGCCGACATCGCCATGTACCGGGCGAAGGAGCGCGGGCGCAACGGCTTCCAGTTCTTCCTTCCCGAGATGCACCAGCGCGCGGTGCGCCGCCTGCGGATCGAGACGGCGCTGCGCGGGGCGCTCGAGCGCGAGGAGTTCCTGCTGCAGTACCAGCCCAAGGCGGACGTGCGCTCGGGGGCGGTGACGGGCTACGAGGCGCTGCTGCGCTGGCGGCACCCCGAGTTCGGCCTGCTCTCGCCGGGCGAGTTCGTGCCCGTGCTCGAGGACACCGACCTCATCGCCCCGGTGGGCGAATGGGTCCTGCGCGAGGCCTGCGGCCAGATCGCGAGCTGGCGCGCGAGCGGCCTCGACGTCCCGCACGTCGCGGTAAACCTGTCGGCGCGGCAGTTCCGCATGAAGGGCCTCGACGCGACCGTCGCCCGCATCGTGGAAGAAGCGGGGATCGGCCCGGGCCTGCTCGAGCTCGAGCTCACCGAGTCGCTGCTCATGCAGGAGCCGGAGGAGGCGGTGCGCACGCTCGCCAACCTCAAGCGCTACGGCGTGCGCATCGCGGTGGACGACTTCGGCACCGGCTACTCGAGCCTCGCCTACCTCAAGCGCTTCCCCATCGACGCGCTCAAGATCGACCGGGCCTTCGTCTCGGACGCCACCGCGAACCCCGACGACGCCGCGATCACGCTCGCCATCATCAACCTGGGGCACAGCCTGGGGCTCACGGTCGTGGCCGAGGGCGTGGAGAACGAGGCCCAGCTCGCGTTCCTGCGCGAGCACGGCTGCGACGAGATGCAGGGATTCCTCTTCAGCCCGCCGCTGCCGGCCGAGGAGATTGCCCGACGCACTCCCGAGTCTCCGCCGGCGGCCGCCGCGTCCCTTCGCGAAGCAACCGCCTGAAGGCGCGGGGGCGGACCGCACCCCCGCCCGGAGCTAGGCGGCCTCGCGCCGCAGCTCGCGGCGCACCCACTCGACGAACTCGCGCGCCTCGGGGCGGTCCTGCGCCCGGGGCGCGACGATGGCGTGGAAGCCCCGCCCCACGTTGCGCGGCGGGCCGAAGAGCGCCACGAGCCGTCCCTGCCGGATGTAGTCCTCGGAGAGACTCATGCGGCCGAGCGCCACGCCCTGCCCGTGCAGCGCCGCCTGCAGCACCTGGTCGTACTGGTCGAAGGCGAGCGTGCCCGAGGGCTCGAGCTCCTCCACGCCCGTCGCTTCGAGCCACGCGGCCCACGACAGCCACGGGAAGCGCCCCGCGGGATCGTGGAAGTTGAGCAGGAGGTGGTGGCGCAGGTCCGCGGGCCGGCGCAGGGGGCGCCCCGCGGCGCGCGCCTCCTTCGCGTAGCCCGGGCTGCAGACGGCGGCGAGATGCTCGCTCACCAGGTGCACCGCGCCCGCGGGCACTCGGTCGAGGGCGCAATCGCGGATCGCCACGTCGATGCCGAGGCGCTCCATGTCCACCACGTCGTGGGTCGCCGTGACGCGCACGTCCACGCGCGGATGCGCCTTGCGCCAGCGCGCGATGCGGGGAACGAGCCACATCGAGGCGAAGGAGACCGTCGTGGTGACCGTGAGGACGTGGCCCCCCCGCGAGTCGCGCAGCCTGCGCGTGGCTTCGCGCACGCCGTCGAGCGCGAGGGCGACGCCCCGGAGGAACGCCTGGCCCTCGGCGGTGAGCGCGAGCGCCTTGTGGCGCCGCTCGAAGAGGCGCGCGCCCAGGAACTCCTCGAGCGCCTGGACCTGGCGGCTCACGGCCGACTGGGTGAGGAAGAGCTCCGCCGCCGCCTTCGTGAAGCTCAGGTGGCGCGCGGCGGCCTCGAAGCCGCGCAGCAGGTCGAGGGGGGGCAGCTCGCGGTGCGGATTAGCCATTCCCAAAGCGCATGCAACGGATGCGGGAAATTCGTTTGCGGCCGCTCTGCACATGGCAAAAACTGCGGCCTCGAGGTTCCATTTTGCATGCGTGTGGATCATTCAGCAAGGAGGCTTCCATGGAGCTGCTCGTGAAGGCGCCGGTGCTCGAAATGTCGGAAGGGCAGGTCGTCACGCTCGTCGACGCGGCGGGCACCCGCATCGCCGCGCGTCGCGGCACGGTCTGGATCACCGAGGAAGGCGGTCGGGACGACCACATCCTCGCCGCCGGCGAGGCGCTCGTGGTCGGTCGCGCGGGCCGCACCGTCGTGCAGGCGCTCGCCCCCTCGCGCATCGCGATCCGCGAGGCGGATGCGGCCGCGAACGACGCGCGCTGCTAGCCCGGGAGCCCGCCATGGCCACCGCGATCCTCTCCGGGCGCGCCGGCGCTCTGCTGCGGGCCTGCGCGACCCTCCTCGAGCGCGCGGCCGATCGCCTCGAGCGCCCGGTCGCGCGGACGCTCGCGCTCGAGCGGGTCGTCCCCCGCGGCTCCGGCGCCGGGAGCGCGGCGTCCTACGCCGAGCGGCTCGCCGAAATGCGCGAGCGCCACCACATCCCGTACTACTGAGGATCGCTCGCGGGCTGGGGACCCCGCTCGAGCAGCATCGCGTCGCCGTAGCTGAAGAAGCGGTAGCGCCGCGCGATGGCGTGGGCGTAGGCCCGCCGGATGGTATCGACGCCGGCGAAGGCCGAGACGAGCATGAGCAGCGTCGAGCGCGGCAGGTGGAAGTTGGTGAGCAGCCGCTCGACCACGCGGAAGCGGTATCCCGGAAGGATGAAGAGCCGTGTCTCCGCGGTCCCCGCGGCGAGCGTCCCCGAGGCCGCCGCCGATTCGAGCGCGCGCAGCGTCGTCGTCCCCACCGCGAGCACGCGCCCGCCGCGCGCCTTCGCCGCGGCGATGGCTTCGACCGTCGCCTGCGGCACGCCGTACCACTCCGCGTGCATCACGTGCCGCGCGGGATCGTCCTCGCGCACCGGCTGGAACGTCCCCGCGCCCACGTGCAGCGTCACGGTGGCGATCGTCGCGCCCTTCGCACGCAGCGCGTCCAGGGTCTCCGCGTCGAAATGCAGGCCCGCGGTGGGCGCGGCCACCGCGCCGGGGACGCGCGCGTACACCGTCTGGTAGCGGCGCTCGTCCTCCGCGGCCGCCTCGTGGGTGATGTAGGGCGGGAGCGGCACCTCGCCCCACGCCTCGAGCACGTCGAGGACCGGCCCGTCGAGGAAGAGGAGCTCGAAGAATTCGCCCTGGCGCCCGAGCACCTCCACCACGCCGCCCCGCGCGAGGCGAATCTGCCGTCCGGGCTTCGGCGCCTTGCTCGCGCGCACGTGGGCGAGCGCGCGCGAGGCGTCGAGGACGCGCTCGACGAGGATCTCGACTTCGCCCCCCGAGTCCTTGCGCCCGTGCAGCCGCGCCTTGATCACCCGCGTGTCGTTCACGACGAGCACGTCGGAAGGCGCCACCCGCGACACGATGTCGCGGAAGGCGAGATCCTCCATGCGCCCCGTCGCGCCGTCGACGTGCAGCAGGCGGCTCGCGGAGCGCTCGGGCGCGGGATGCTGCGCGACGAGATCGGGCGGCAGGTCGTAGTCGAAGTCGGCGAGGCGCACGCGCCATTATGCGAAAATTCGCGCTTCGGCCCACGACGAGCGGCCGGGATGGCGGAACTGGTAGACGCACGGGACTCAAAATCCCGCGGTGGCGACACCATGTGGGTTCGATTCCCACTCCCGGCACCACGACGCGAAGCAGGGCGGCCGCAGGAGGAGTCGGCGTCCGGCGCGGCGCGAAGCGCGCTACACTGCGCCTCGCCCAGCCACCGTCTCCGGAGGTGCCGTGCGCAAGGTGCTCTTCATCTTCAGCGTGCTCTCCGACGGCGACGTCGAGTGGCTCGCGCAGGCCGGCGAGCGCGTCCACGTCGACCCGCCGATGGTGGTGGTGCCCCTGGGGACGAGCCCCGATCACGTCTACTTCGTCCTCGAGGGACGCCTCGCGATCCGCACGCGCACGGGCGAGACGATCGCCGCGCTCGAATCGGGCGAGATCGTGGGCGAGATGACGCTCGTCGATCCCGCGCCGACCGTGGTCTCGGTCGAAGCGGCTGCGGAGTCCACGCTGCTGCGCATCCCGCACGCGGCGCTGCGCGAGAAGCTCGCCTCCGACCTCGCCTTCGCGGCGCGCTTCTACCGGGCGCTGTGCGTGTTCCTCGCCGACCGCGTGCGCAACACCACGCAGCGCCTCGGTTACGGCAGCGGCCCCGAGGAGCGCCACGCCCGCGACGAGCTCAACGAGGAGCTGCTCGACAACGTCCACCTGGCCGGCGCGCGGTTCGAGCGCATGCTCAAGCGCCTTTCGGGCTGAAGCGAGTGCCGGCCGAGGATCCGGAGATCTTCCGCAAGGCGGCGCTCGAGCGCCTCGCCTCGCCCGAGCGCCTCGACGAGCGCCTGCGGCTGCCCGGCTTTCCTCCGCTGCTCGTCGCGCTCGCGGTCGCCTTCGTCGCCGCGGCCGCATCCTTCGGCGCATGGCTGCTGCTGGCGCGATAGGCGCCGCGGCGGCTCCGGCCCCGGGGCCGGGGGCGCCGCGGCTTCCCG
>DASPRQ010000014.1:0-9763 GCA_035624355.1 Usitatibacter sp.
GCAAGCCGCTCGCCCGTCCGTCCGACGGCGCGCCGGTGCGGCGCGTGGCCTTCGTCCAGTGCGCGGGGCAGCGCGATGCGGCCGGGAAGCACCTGCCCTACTGCTCGGGGCACTGCTGCGCCACGAGCATCAAGCAGGCGCTCTACCTGAAGGAATCGGACCCGGCGATCGACGCCGTGGTGCTCTACGACGACCTGCGCGTGCCGGGCATGGGCGAGGACTTCTACCGCAACGCCCAGCGGCGCGAGGTGACGTTCACGAAGGCGAGGGTGAGCGCCGTCGAGGCCGACGGGGCCGGCTGCGCGGTCGCCTTCCGCGACCTCATCCTCGACGAGGATTTGCGGCTCGCGGCCGACCTCGTGGTGCTCGCCACCGGCCAGGTCCCGAATTCGGGCGTGAACGTGGAGCTCGCGGAAGACGCTCCCGAGAGGAAGGCCCGGGTCTCGGTCCTGAACCTCGCCTACCGCCAGGGCCCGGACCTGCCGCAGCTCGTCAACGGCTTCGCGGACTCGCACTTCATCTGCTTCCCCTACGAGACGCGGCGCACCGGCATCTACGCCGCGGGCCCCGTGCGCCGCCCGATGGACATCGCCCAGGCCACCGAGGACGCGACGGGCGCGGCGCTCAAGGCGATCCAGGCGATCGAGAACGCGGCGCGCGGCCGCGCGGCGCATCCGCGCTCGGGCGACCTTTCGTATCCGCGCGTGCGCCTCGAGGGCTGCACCCAGTGCAAGCGCTGCACCGTCGAATGCCCGTTCGGGGCGATCGACGAGGACGAGAAGCGCTTCCCGGTGTTCAACGAGAGCCGCTGCCGGCGCTGCGGCACCTGCATGGGCGCCTGCCCCGTGCGCGTGATCTCGTTCGAGAACTACTCGGTCGACACCGTGGGCGCGCAGATCAAGGCGGTCGACATGCCCGACGAGTTCTCGGAGAAGCCGCGCATCCTGCTGCTCGCCTGCGAGAACGACGCCTATCCGGCGCTCGACATGGCGGCCATGCACAGGAGCGTCTATTCGGCCTTCGTGCGCGCGATCCCCGTGCGCTGCCTGGGCTCGGTCAACGCGATCTGGATCACCGACGCGCTCAACTCCGGCTACGACGGCGTGATGATGATGGGCTGCAAGCATGGCGACAACTACCAGTGCCACTTCGTGAAGGGCTCGGAGCTCGCCAGCTACCGGATGGGCAAGATCGACGACACGCTCAAGCAGCTGGGCCTGGAGACCGAGCGAGTGGCCACCTACGAGGTCGCGATCACCGACACCGAGCGCGTGGCGCGGCTGATCGAAGACTATGCGGCGACGATCGCGAAGATCGGGATGTCGCCGCTCAAGGGATTCGCATGAGCGCGGCCGCGCCGAAGCCCGCTCCGTACGGCAACGACTTCCTGCGCGAGGTCGAGGAGCGCGTCGAGGGCGGCGACTGGGTGCGCATGTGCATGCAGTGCGGCGTGTGCGCCGGTTCCTGCCCGCTCGGCCCGCACTGGGAGCACTCGCCGCAGAAGATCTTCATGATGATCCGGGCGGGCAAGCGCGACGAGGTGCTCCGGTCCGACTCGATGTGGATGTGCACCTCCTGCTACAACTGCATCGTGCGCTGCCCGCGCAAGCTCCCGATCACGACCATCATCCACGGGCTCGCAACCTACGCCCACCGCCAGGGCCTCGCGCCGAGGGTGCAGCCCACCCGCGACTTCTCCCTGCAGTTCTGGGGCAACTCCACGCGCACCGGGCGCGTGAACGAGATGAAGCTCACGATCGGCCTGTACTTCCGCGACGGGCTCGTCGCGGGCGTGAAGAAAGGCTGGAGCATGCGCAACGCGGCCCTCGGGCTGCTGCGCGCGAAGCGCCTGAACCCGCTCGAGCTCCTGCGGGGGCACGAGTGCGAGGACAAGGCGGGCATCCAGCGCATCCTCGCGAAGGCCTACGAGCTCGAGGATGCCCGCCGCGGCAAGCCCGTCGCATGAGGTGACCCCATGACCAAGGAGTACGCGTTCTACCCGGGATGCTCGTCGCAGCTCAAGGCGTCGGCGTCCAACTATCTCGCCTCGGTCGACTCGATGTGCCGGACCCTGGACATCAAGCTCACCCCGATCCCCGACTGGAACTGCTGCGGCGCCTCGATCAGCTACGCCGGCTCCGGAGAGATCGCGCGCCACGCCCTCAACGCCCGCAACTTCGCGCTCGCCGAGAAGCACCTTCCCGGCCAGGACATCGTGGCCACCTGCGCGGCCTGCTGGCTCAACGCGCGCGAGACCCAGGAGCGCCTCGCCGAGGATCACGTGCTGATGCGCGACACGCGCGCCGCGCTCAAGGAGGCCGGGCTCGACTACGGCGGCGAGACGCCCGTGAAGCACATGGTGGAGGTGCTCATCGAGGACTTCGGCTACGACGCGCTCGCCGCCCCGGTCGTGAAGCCGATCGAGGGCCTCAGGTTCGCCGGCTACGTAGGGTGCCAGACCAACCGCCCGTTCGGGATCGCCGGCGAATCATTCGAGAACCCCCTCTACCTCGACAGGCTCGTCGAGACCGTGGGCGCGGAGCCGGTCGCCGAGTACGACCAGAAGGTCGCGTGCTGCGGGGGGGCGCTCGCCTTCTCCGAGCCCGAGAAGAGCCAGATGCAGATCCGCGCGATCGTGGAGTCGGCCTACGACCACGGCGCCGACATGATCGTGACGCCCTGCCCGCTGTGCCAGGCGAACGTGGAGATCTACCAGGAGGAGATCAACCGTCGCCAGGGCACGAAATTCGCCATGCCGGTGGTTTACTATAGCCAGCTGATGACCATCGCCTACGGCGGCGACGCGAAGGATGCGGGCCTCGACGGGCAGATGATCCGCGCTCCGCGCCTCGAGGAGATCGCCGCCGCGCCGGCGAGCCCGAGGCGCGGCATCTGAGGAGGGCCGATGGGCTCGGGCAAGATCAGCATCGTCGCGCTGTCGGACAAGCGCGAGCAGCTCCAGATGGCCGCCATGGTCGCCTCGGTCGGTGCGGTGAGCGGCCACACGGTGCTCGTCTTCGTGTCCATGAACGCGCTACGCTATTTCGTGAAGGGCCGGCGGGAGCCGGCCCCGGCCGAAGGGCCCGTGGGCCGCATCCTGGACGAGAAGAAGGTGACGCCCTTCCAGGACCTGTTCGCCAACGCCGTGGAGCTCGGAGGCGCGAGGATCCACCCCTGCTCGATGGCGGTCGACGTCCTGGGGGTGCAAACTGGCGATCTCGAGCCCTGGATGGGCGAGCCCATGGGCCTCATGCAGTTCCTCGACGAGGCCGAGGGCGGGCAGTTCTGGTCGTTTTGATGACAGGAGGGCAGCGATGGCCGAGAAGAAAGTGATCGACGCCCGGGGCAGCTTCTGCCCGGGGCCCCTCATGGAGCTCATCGCCGCCATGAAGATGGTCAACGTGGGCGATGAGATCGAGGTCCTGTCGAGCGACAAGGGCTCGGCGGGCGAGATTCCCCAGTGGGTCAAGAAGGTCGGACACGAGCACCTCGGCACCGCCGAGGAAGCCGGCGTCTGGCACATCAAGGTGCGCCGGACCAAGTAGGAAGGCGCTGCGGTGCTGCAATAACAACCGGAGGAGCGGCAAATGAAGATCCTGATCGTCGGCGGCGGCATGGGCGGCACGATCCTCGCGAACAACCTCGCCCGGCGGCTGAAATCCGAGATGAAGGCGGGCAAGGTGCGCCTCGAGATGCTCTCGGCCTCGGACAAGCACGCCTACCTGCCCGGACTGCTCTACGTGGCGGTCGGGCGCATGACGCCCGACGAGATCTACCGCGACCAGGCGAGCCTCCTCGAGCCGGGAATCGCGTTCTCCGTCGACCCGGTCGAGCAGTTCATGCTCGACAAGAACCAGGTGAAGACGAAGAGCGGCCGCGTCGTGGACTACGACATCCTCGCCATCGCTACGGGCTCGCGCATCTGGCCCGAGGCGATCCCGGGCCTGAAGGAGAACGCCGAGTTCTTCTACACCGAGGAGACGGCGGTGAAGCTCTTCAACCGCCTGCGCCAGTTCCAGGGCGGGCGGATCGTGGTCGCCATGGGCGTGCCCCACAAGTGCCCAATGGCCCCGCTCGAGATCACCTTCATGCTCGACGACTACTTCCGCGAGCGCGGCATCCGCGACAAGGTCCAGCTGCACTACACCTACCCCGTCGGGCGCGTCCACACGCTGGAGAACGTCGCCAAGTGGGCCGCCCCGGAGATGGACCGGCGCGGCATCACCTACGAGGTGCTCTTCAACCTGAAGGAGGTGGACGGGGCGCGCAAGACGCTCAAGAGCGAGGAAGGCTCCGAGACCACCTACGACCTGCTGATCTCCATCCCCTCGCACAAGGGCATGGAGGTGATCGAGCAGAACAAGCTCGGCCAGAACGGCTGGATCCCGACCGACCGCCACACGCTCAAGATGGAGGGCCGCGACAACGTCTACGTCCTCGGCGACACGACCAATCTGCCGATCAGCAAGGCCGGCTCCACGGCGCACTTCGAGGCCGAGGTGGTGGGCGAGAACATCGCCGCGATCGTGAAGCTAGGCTCGCCGGTGCGCCGCTACGACGGCAAGGTCTTCTGCTTCATCCAGGCCGGCAGCGAGAAGGCCACCTACGCGATGTTCAACTACAACCAGCCGCCGGATCCGCGCGAGCCCACCCGCGCCCTGCACTGGTTCAAGCTCGCGTACAACAAGCTCTACTGGGTCTCGGCCCGCGGGCTGCTGTAGGAGGCCGCCATGACCGACGTGACGGTTTCCCCCCAGATCGAGAGCTTCCTGCGCGCCGCGAAGGACTCGGTCACCGACGACATGGTCAACCGCCTCGTCGAGAGCGCGACGCAGGCGATGGACCTCCTCGACCGCGTGAACCGCAGCGGAGTGAGCGACGCCCTGCCCGCCATCGCCGAGATGGTGCGCACGGGCGACATGGAGCGCGTGGCGCGGTATGCGCGGCTCGCGGGCGCCGCCGAGGACGCGGTCACCGACGACATGATCGGGCGCTTCGCCACCCTCGCGGGCGAGGCGACGATGATGGTCGACCGCCTCAACACGAGCGGCGTCACGAAGCTGATCGACCTCCTCGGCCAGCTCAACGCGTCCGGGTCCCTCGACCGGATCGCGGCGAAGCTGCCGGCGCTCATCGACAACCTCGAGCTCATCGAGAACATGCTCAACTGCATGGCCGAGGCGTCGAAGGAAGTGAAGGGTGCGCCGGAGCCCGGCGGCGGCCTCTTTGCGCTCCTCGCGATGATGCGCGACCCCGAGAACCAGAAGGCGCTGCAGTTCTTCATGGCGGTGGGCCGCCGCATGCGCCAGAGCTGCACGAAGTAGGTGCCGCTCCCCTCGCGCGCGGCCTCAGCGGGGAGCGGGGACGACGTCCCTCGAGGCCGCGAGCTCCGCGATGCTCGCGATCACCGCGTCGGCGCCGGCCTCCGAGGCCGGCCGCCCGCGGTTGTAGCCGTATCCCACGAGGACGACGGGACAGCCGGCCGCGCGCGCCGCGGCCACGTCGAGGGCCGAGTCGCCCACGAAGAGCAGCTCGCGCGGCGCGATCCCGAGATCGGCGGCCGCCTTGAGCAGGAGGTAGGGGGCGGGCTTGCGCTGCTCGGGCGAGTCGGCGCATTCCACGAAGGCGAGCCATTTCGCGAGGCCCGCCTGCCCGAGCAGCGGGGACGTGAAGCGGCTCGCCTTGTTGGTGATGCATCCCAGGGGGAGGCCCCGGCCCGCGAGCCCCTCCAGGCCCTCGGTCACGCCCGGGTAGACGCGGCCCGCATCGAAGAGGCGCCGCGCATAGAGCTCGCGGAAAAGCGTCGCGGCGCGCTCGAGGGAAGGCGCGTCGGGCGCGGCACCGGTGCTCTCCGTGAGCGCGCGCACCACCAGCGTGTCGACCCCGTCCCCCACGGCCGCCGCCACGCGCTCCTCACCGAGCGCGGGACGGCCGAGGGCCGAAAGCATCGCATTGGCGGCGAGGGCGAGGTCCGGGGCGCTGTCCACGAGCGTGCCGTCGAGGTCGAAGGCCACGGCCCGCGCGCGATCGACGAGGTGCGTCACGGGGATCCCGGCGGTCATGGCCACATTGTCGCGGAAAGCGCGGCGCCTTCGCGCCCGATCCCATCAGGATATCTTACGAATCGGCGAAGCAGAATTGAGTAGTCCTGATGCATCGCGCGCCTTATGTTTGCGGGCAAGGCGCGGAGCGTCGACCCGCGCGCCAAGGAGAGCCATGCATCCCCTCGAAGCCCCCGCGCTCGGCGAGCGCGACCGCCTGTGCGCCAACGCCCTGCGCATGCTCGCGGTCGATGCCGTCGAGCGCGCGAAGTCCGGCCACCCCGGCATGCCCATGGGCATGGCCGAGATCGCGGTCGCCCTCTGGACCCGGCACCTGCGGCACAACCCCGCGAACCCGCGCTGGCCGGACCGCGACCGCTTCGTGCTCTCGAACGGCCACGGTTCGATGCTGCTGTACGCGCTCCTGCACCTTTCGGGCTACGACCTGCCCATGGACGAGCTGCGCCGCTTCCGCCAGCTCCATTCGAAGACGCCCGGCCATCCGGAATTCGGCGCGACGCCCGGCGTGGAGACGACCACGGGGCCGCTCGGACAGGGGCTCGCGAACGCGGTGGGCATGGCGCTCGCCGAGCGCGTGCTCGCGGGCCGCTTCAACCGCCCGGGCCTCGACGTCGTGGACCATCGCACGTACGCGTTCGTCGGCGACGGGTGCCTCATGGAAGGCATCTCCCACGAGGCCTGCTCGCTCGCGGGCACCCTGGGGCTCGCCAAGCTCGCCGTGCTGTACGACATGAACGGCATCTCGATCGACGGGGCCGTCGAGGGATGGTTCACCGACGACACGCCCGGGCGCTTCCGCGCCTACGGGTGGAACGTGGTCGGCCCGGTGGACGGCCACGACGTGGAGGCGGTGGACCAGGCGCTCAAAGAGGCGCGCCGATCGGCCAAGCCCACGCTCATCGCGTGCCGCACGGTCATCGGGCACGGCAGCCCCGCCAAGGCGGGCACCGCGGACGTGCACGGCGCCCCGCTCGGAACGGCCGAGGCGGCGGCCACGCGCAAGGCCCTCGGATGGCCCCACGAGCCGTTCGAGGTGCCCGACGCGGTGCGCCAGGGGTTCGACGCGCGCAGCCGCGGAGAGCGCGCCGAATCGGAGTGGAACGCGCTCTTCGAACGCTACCGCGCCGCCCATCCCGCCCTCGCGGCCGAATTCTCGCGCGTGATGGCCGGCGAGCTCCCGGCCGAATTCGACGCGGCGATGGATCGGCACCTCGCGGCCGTGCGCGCCTCCGACGCGCCGATCGCGACGCGCCAGGCGTCCCAGCGCGCCATCGAGGCGCTCGCGGCGGCCCTTCCCGAGCTCTTCGGGGGCTCGGCCGACCTCACCCATTCGAACCTCACGCGGTGGAAGGCCGCCGAGACCGTGGGGCACGACGGGGGCAACTACATCTCCTACGGGGTGCGCGAGTTCGGCATGACCGCGGTGCTCAACGGGCTCGCCCTGCACGGCGGCCTGGTCCCGTTCGGCGGCACGTTCCTCGTGTTCTCCGACTACGCGCGCAACGCCGTGCGCATGTCCGCGCTCATGAAGCAGCGCGTGATACACGTCTACACGCACGACTCGATCGGGCTGGGCGAGGACGGTCCCACGCACCAGCCGGTGGAGCACGTCGCGTCGCTGCGCCTCATCCCGAACCTCGACGTCTGGCGGCCCTGCGACGCGACCGAAACGGCCGTCGCGTGGCGCGAGGCGGTGCGCCGCCGCGACGGCCCCAGCGCTCTCGTCCTCTCGCGCCAGGCGCTGCCGCCGATGGCGCGCGACGAGGCCGCGTGCGCCGCGATCGCCCGCGGCGGCTACGTTCTCAAGCGCGAGGAGGCGCCGCTCGCGATCGTGCTCGCCGCCACCGGGTCCGAGGTGGCGCTCGCCGCCTCCGTGGCCGCGCAGCTCGAGGCGCAGGGCCGCGGCGCGCGCGTGGTGTCCCTGCCCTGCGTCGAGCGCTTCCTCGCGCAGCCGAAGGACGCCCGCGAAGCGGTGCTGCCGCGCGGCGTTGCGACGCTCGGCATCGAGGCGGGGCATCCGTCGGGGCTCGCCGGCGCGCTCGGCCCGGGCAGCGACGTGATCGGTATCGCGACCTTCGGCGAGTCGGCGCCCGCCGCCGACCTCATGCGCCATTTCGGATTCACGGTGGAGGCCGCCCTCGGGCGCGCGCTCGCCCTCCTCGCCTGACGATTCCACAAGACCCGAACCGGAGCCCGCCATGCCCCTCGTTTCCCTTCGCCAGGTGCTCGACCACGCCGCCGAGCACGACTACGGAGTGCCCGCCTTCAACGTGAACAACCTCGAGCAGGTGCAGGCGATCCTCGAGGCCGCCGAGGCCACCTCGAGCCCGGTGATCCTCCAGGCCTCGGCGGGGGCCCGCAAGTACGCGGGCGAGCCGTTCCTGCGCCACCTCATCCTGGGCGCGCTCGAGTCCTATCCGAAGATCCCGATCGTCATGCACCAGGACCACGGCGCGAGCCCGTCGGTCTGCGAGGCCTCGATCCGCTCGGGCTTCACGAGCGTGATGATGGACGGCTCGCTCCAGGAGGACATGAAGACGCCGGCCTCGTGGGACTACAACGTGGCCGTGACGCGCAAGGTCGTCGAGATGGCGCACCCGCTCGGCGTCTCCGTCGAAGGCGAGGTGGGGTGCCTGGGCTCGCTCGAGTCGGGCGAGGCGGGCGAGGAGGACGGCTCCGGGGCGGCGGGCAAGCTTTCGCGCGAGCAGCTCCTCACCGATCCGGACCAGGCCGCGGACTTCGTGCGCCTCACGGGCGTGGACGCGCTCGCGGTGGCGATCGGCACCTCGCACGGCGCCTACAAGTTCTCGCGCAAGCCCACCGGCGACATCCTCGCCATCGACCGCATCAAGGCGATCCACGCGCGCATCCCGAACACGCACCTCGTGATGCACGGCTCGTCCTCGGTGCCGCAGGAATGGCTCGAGGTGATCCGCAAGTACGGCGGCGCCATCCGCGAGACCTACGGCGTTCCCGTGGAGGAGATCCGCGAGGGCATCCGCCACGGCGTGCGCAAGGTGAACATCGACACCGACATTCGCCTCGCCATGACCGGCGCGATGCGCCGCGTGATGGGCGAGCACCCCGAGGAGTTCGACCCGCGGGCGTTTCTCAAGGCGGCGCGAACCGCGGCCCGCGACCTGTGCCGCGAGCGCTTCGAGGCGTTCGGATGCGCCGGCCAGGCCACGAAGATCCGTCCCGCCCCCCTCGAGGCGATGGCGCGGCGCTACTCCGAGCGCGCGCAGCCGGCCACGGCGCACTGAGCACAGCGCCGCGGCGGCCTCAGGCCGCGCCCTTGTGCGGTGGGACCAGCTCGGCCTCGATGCGGTCGAGCCAGCGCGCGGCCGCCTCTTCCACCATGTCGAGGACGCGCTCGAAGCCTTCCACGCCGCCGTAGTAGGGATCGGGCACGTCCTCGCCCTTCCAGCGCTCGCTCGCGTCGAGGAAGAGGCCCAGCGCCGCCTTCGAGCCCCGCGGCGCGATGGCGCGCAGCAGGCGCAGGTGCCCGCGGTCCATGGCGAGGACGTAGTCGTGCTTGTGGAAATCCCGGTCGCTCACCTGCGAGGCGCGCAGCAAAGAGAGGTCGTAGCCGCGCCGCGCGGCGTGGCGCACCGCGCGCGGGTCGGGGGATTCGCCGACGTGGTAGTCGTGGGTGCCCGCCGAGGCCACGCGCACCCGCTCCGGCAACCCCCGCTCGGAGG
>DASPRQ010000023.1:0-17662 GCA_035624355.1 Usitatibacter sp.
CGCGCTGAACGGCACGCGGGACAGCTTCGAGAAAGCCTTCGGCGTCCCGGGCGAGGGCCTGCTGCGGCGCGTGGGCGCGCCCGACGACGCGCAGCGCGAGGGCGCCCTGGAGCTCGCGCGGCGCAAGGCCGATCGGGTGGCGCGCGACCTCTTCGAGGTGCGCGTCTGCAAGACCTGCCACGCGGTGCAGCGCGTCGGCGCGGGGGCGCAGCCCGCGTGGAGCATCGAGCGGGTGCGCACGACCCAGCGCTGGATGCCGCAGGCGAAGTTCGATCACCGCGCGCACGCCTCGTCGCGGTGCGCCGAGTGCCACGACGTCCGGGGCTCGAAGAGCGCGGACGAGGTCGCGATGCCCACGATCGACACGTGCCGCCGCTGCCACGGAGGCTCCGTGCCGGTGGCGCGCAAGGTCACCTCCAATTGCCTGCTCTGCCACGGATTCCACGATGCGGCCCATCCCTGGAACGGCGCGGCGCCGGAAAGGACCGCCCTTGCTCGCTAGGGCCGCGCGCGCTCTCGCCGCCGGCGCGATCGCGGGAGCGCTCGCGGCCTGCTCGGGCTCGTCGGGAAGCGCGGGTGCGTCCGCGTGCTCCGGCGATTGCGCCGTGGCGGCGAGCCAGGCGCTCACCGAGGCCGACGTGAGCCGCATCCTCGCGCAGGCGGTGTTCGAGGCGCAGGCGCGCGGGCTGCATGCGCACGTGGCGGTCGTGGACCGGATGGGCAACGTGCTGGGCGTCTTCTCGATGCCCGGGGCGCCCGCCACCGTCGCGATCACGAGCGGCCTGGGCGTGAGGGGCGGCCTCGACGGGATTCCCCCCGGCATCGTGCCCGCCACGCTCGCGGCGATCGCGAAGGCGATCACGGGCGCCTACCTCTCGTCGGGCGGCAACGCGTTCACCACGCGCACCGCGGGACAGATCATCCAGGAGCACTTCGACCCCGGAGAGCTCGGCCAGCCGGCCGGCCCGCTCTACGGCGTGCAGTTTTCGCAGCTCACCTGCTCGGACGTGAACCTGCACGACCCCGCCGCGACCCTCGGCCCGAAGCGCTCGCCCCTCGGTCTCGCCGCCGACCCGGGCGGGCTGCCGCTGTACAAGGACGGCGTGCTGGTGGGCGGCGTCGGCGTGGAGGCGGACGGCGTGTATTCGCTCGATCGCGTGATCACCGACGTCGACTCGGACGACGAGGAGGCGATCGCGGTGGCGGGCGGCGCGGGCTTCGCCGCGCCCGACGACATCCGCGCCGATCGCATCACGGCCAACGGGCGCAGCTTCCGCTACGTGGATTCGACCGCCACGATGAGCGACCCGGCGGCAGCGCCGCCGCTCGCCTCGCTTCCCGGCGCTCTGGTCGAGGTGGACGGGTATACGGCGGCGCGCCTGAGCGCGGGCGTGCCCTACGGGACGGCCGCCTCGGGACTGCGCCCCGACGACGGCGCGTTCGCGGCGTCCGACGGATGGATCCTGGTCGACGGGGCGAACTCGAACCGCTATCCGCCGCGCGCCGCGACCGGCTCGGCGGGCGACCTCACGGCTGTGGAAGTGCAGACGCTGATGCAGGAGGGGCTCGCGATCGCGCAGCGCGCGCGCGGCCAGATCCGCCGGCCGCTGGGCTCCACGGCCCAGGTGACGATCGCGGTCGTGGGCCTGGACGGGAGCGTGCTCGGCCTCGTGCGCACGCCCGACGGGCCGCTCTTCGGCATCGACGTCGCGGTCCAGAAGGCGCGCACGGTCGCGTTCTTCTCGAGCCCGGGTGCGGCGGCCGCGCTCGCGGGATTCCTGCCGGCCCGCGACATCGTGAGCGGCACCGACGTGTCCGTCGCGCGCTACCTCGACGCGGCGCGCACGTTCTTCGACGACCCCGCCGCCTTCACGGGCGCCACCGCCTGGAGCGCGCGCGCCATCGGCAACATCCATCGCCCGTTCTTCCCCGACGGCATCGACGGCACGCCCCCCGGCCCGTTCTCCACCCCTATCGAGCGCTGGAGCCCGTTCAACGTGGGACTGCAGCTCGACCTCGTCTACAACCAGCTCGTGAAGGGGATCCTCGGCGACACGTCGACGGGGTGCGCGAGCCGGCTGCCCGCGGGCGCGTCGGGCCCCGACGGCGGCTACGCGCCGCTCGCCGACGGGATCCAGATCTTCCCCGGCGGTGTGCCCATCTACCGCGGCGCGCGCCTGGTGGGCGCGATCGGCGTGTCGGGCGACGGCGTGGACCAGGACGACCTGGTGTCGTTCCTGGGGCTGGCGAACGCGAGCCGCGACCTGGGCGGGACGCTCGGAAACGCGCCGGCCGCGATGCGGGCCGACCAGCTCACGCCGCAGGGCGTGCGGCTGCGCTACGTGCAGTGCCCGCAATCGCCCTTCAACGACTCGACGGACCAGGATGTCTGCGCGGGACAGTGAGCGGCCGCGCCCGGGCCGGCGGGACGCTCCCCGCTGGCGACTCGCACTCATGGGAATGACGATGCTCTGCACTGCGCCGGTCCTCGCCGAGGAGAAGTTCCCGCCCGATCCCCGCCCCGACCAGGAGATCGTGCGGCGCCGCCCCGGCCCGAGCGAGCCCGAGCGGTACTTCCCGCCGCCGGTGAGTCCTTCGCAGGTCCCCGCGCCTTCGCCCGTCCTGCCGCGCGAGACGGTGCCGGTGCCGGATCGGTGGCGCATCATGCAGTCGCTCGGCTTTCGCGCGCCATGGTTCGACCCCTACGACCAGAACGTGCTCAAGGGGGACCTGCCGATCGCGGACGAGCCGTGGGTGCGCGAGCACTTCCCGTCGCTCGCGCGGCACCTCGGGCCCGACTGGTTCGCGAACGTGGGCCTCGTCTCCGATACCGTTGCGGAGTTCCGCCGGCTTCCCACGCCGGTGCCGCCGCAGGCGCCCACGCGCCCCGGCACCAACGACGTGTTCGGCCGCGGCAAGCAGTCGACCTTCTCGGAGACCCTCGTCGCCTCGTTCTCGCTCATCAAGGGCGACACCACCTTCCGGCCCCCCGACTACGAGTTCCGGCTGACGCCCGCCTTCGACCTCAACCGCTCGCGCGCGGAGGAAGACCGCGTGCTCGACGTCGATCCGCGCCAGGGGCTCGTGCGCGACGACCGGCACGCGTCGCTCCAGGAGGCCTTCGCCGACGTCCACCTGCGCAACGTTTCCGCGCGCTACGACTTCGACTCGGTGCGCGCGGGCATCCAGCCGTTCCAGGCCGACTTCCGCGGCTTCCTCTTCCAGGACGTGCCGGTCGGCATCCGCCTCTTCGGCACCCGCGACGACAACCGCTGGCAGTACAACCTCGCCTGGTTCCGGCGCCTGGAGAAGGACACGAACTCGGGGCTGAACGACCTCGGGCGGCCGCTGCGGCACGACGACGTCCTCTTCGCGAACCTCTACCGCCAGGATTTCCCCGTGCCGGGCTTCACTTCCCAGGGGCTGCTCGCGCTCGACGACGACCGCGAGGCCTCGAGCGTGTTCTACGACGCCAACGGCTTCCTGGTGCGCCCGGCCGCCGTGGGCGACGAGCGGCCCCACGACTACCGCGTGGCCTACGTCGGCTACAACGGCGACGGGCACTTCGGGCGGTGGAACCTCACGGCCTCGCTCTACGGCGCGTTCGGACACGACGACCGCAATCCCGTGGCGCAGCGCCCGCAGTCGATCCGCGCGGGCTTCGCGGCGGCGGAGCTCTCGCGCGACTTCGACTGGATGCGCCTGCGGCTCAACGCGCTCTTCCAGAGCGCGGACAAGGATCCCTTCGACGGCAAGGCCACGGGGTTCGACGCGATCCTCGAGAACCCGCAGTTCGCCGGCGCGGAGACGAGCTTCTGGATCCGCCAGGCCGTGCCGCTCGTCGGCGGCGGGGGCGTGGCGCTCTCGGGGCGCAACGGCGTGCTCGCGAGCCTCCGCTCCTCCAAGGACCAGGGCCAGTCGAACTTCGTGAACCCCGGCCTCGTGCTGCTCGGCGCGGGCGGCGACGCGGACCTGCTGCCCGAGGTTCGCGTGAGCGCGAACGTGTCGTGGCTGCGCTTCGGCGATACCGCCGTGCTCGGCGTGCTGCGCAACCAGGCGCCCCCGGCGCGCGACATCGGCTGGGACGTCTCCGCCTCGGTGCAATGGCGCCCCTTCATGAGCCAGAACCTGGTGCTCGACGCCTCGGCCGCCGCGCTCCTTCCCGGCAAGGGCCTCAAGGAGCTCTACGACGAGGGGCAGCGCGGGCCGCAGTACTCCATCCTCGTGAGCCTGGTGGCGGCGTTCTGACCATGAGAGCCCCCGTCGCGATCCTCGCCGCCGTCCTGCTCGCCGCCGCGCTCGCCGCGGGTGCGGCCGCTCCCCCGGCGCCGGCCTCCCAGACGCTCGCCCAGGCTGAGGCCAAGTCCGCGGGCTGCAAGAGCTGCCACACCGCGAGCGATCTTCCCACGATGCACCAGAATCCCGCCGTGGTCCTCGGCTGCACCGATTGCCACGGCGGGGACGCGACGGTCGAGGTGAAGGGCCTCGAGCGGGGCGACCCGGCGTACCTCGCGGCGATGCGCCGCGCCCACGTGCTGCCGCGCGACGAGCGCGCGTGGAACTGGCCCTCGAGCGCCGCGCCGCCGCGCACCTACACGCTGCTCAACCGCGAGAGCCCGGAGTTCGTCCGCTTCATGAACCCCGGCGACCTGCGCGTGGCGCGCGAGGCGTGCGGCGCCTGCCACCTCGCGATCGTGCAGTCGTCGGAGCGCAGCCTCATGGCCACCACGGCGATGTTCTGGGGCGCGGCCGCGTACAACAACGGGATCCTCCCGTACAAGCACACGATCCTCGGCGAGGCGTACACGCGCGACGGCGAGCCCGCCTCGGTGGTGAACCCGGTGAAGCCCGACGCGTTCCTGCGCTCGAAGGGAATCCTGCCCTCCGTCGCGCCGCTGCCGGCGTGGGAGACGATCCCGCCGGCCGACATCTTCCGCGTGTTCGAGCGCGGCGGGCGCGTGATCGGAAGCCAGTTTCCCGAAGTCGGCCTGCCCAACTCCACGGGCGCGCTGGAGAAGCTCGACGAGCCGGGGCGTCCCGACATCCGCCAGTCGAACCGCGGGCCGGGCACGGGCAGCCGCATCGCCGTGCCGGTGCTCAACATGACCAAGACGCGGCTGAACGACCCGAACCTGTGGTTCCTCGGGACCGACGACCAGCCCGGCGACTACCGCTCCTCCGGCTGCAGCGCGTGCCACGTGATCTACGCGAACGACCGGGACCCCGCGCACTCCGCCGTCTACGCGGGCTACGGCCACTCGGGGCGCACGGCGACCGCGGATCCCACGATCCCGCGCGCCGAGCGGGGGCATCCGATCCGCCACGAGTTCACGCGGGCGATCCCGTCGTCGCAGTGCATGGTGTGCCACATGCACCAGCCCAACATCTTCCTGAACAGCTACTACGGCACGATCATGTGGGACTACGAGAGCGACGCGCCCGCGATGTGGCCGAAGAAGCAGAGGCACCCGACCGCGGAGGAGGCGCGGCGCATCCTCGACCGCAACCCCGAGGAGGCCGCCATACGCGGCAAGTGGGGCGACCCCGGGTTCCTCGAGAACGTCGCGAAGCTCAACCCCACGCTCAAGGACACGCAGTTCGCGGACTACCACGGGCACGGGTGGAACTTCCGCTGGGTCTTCAAGCGCGACCGCCGCGGGGCGCTCCTCGACAAGGACGGGAACGTCGTCGCCGACGACGACCCGGAAAAGTTCAAGAAGGCCGTGCACCTCACCTCGATCCACCTCGACCTCGGCTTCCAGTGCGTGGATTGCCACTTCGACCAGGACGCGCACGGCAACGGGCACATCTACGGCGAGGTGCCGGCCGCGATCGAGATCGACTGCGTGGACTGCCACGGGACCGTCGACCGCTACCCGACGCTGCGCACCTCGGGGCCGGCCGCGCGCCCCGGCGGCATGGACATGTCGCTGCTGCGCACCGAGGACGGGCGCCGGCGCTTCGAGTGGCGCCACGGCAAGCTCTACCAGCGCTCGGCGGTCTATCCCGACCGCGAGTGGGAGGTGACGCTCGTCAAGGACACGGTGACGCCCGGCAACCCGCGCTACGACGAGAAGGCCGCGCGCGCGAAGCTCATGCACGCAGGCGCCTCGGGCCGGCGGGGCGAGTGGGGACCGGGGGCGGCCGAGTACGCGCATTCCAACGACAAGATGACCTGCTACACGTGCCACCTCTCGTGGACCACGAGCTGCGCCGGATGCCACCTGCCGATCCAGGCCAACTGGAAGACCGAGCGCCACCACTACGAGGGCGGGGAGACGCGCAACTTCGCGACCTACAACCCGCAGGTCGCGCGCTCCGACATGTTCCAGCTCGGCATCCACGCCTCGGTGAAGGGAGGGCGGATCGCGCCGGTGCGCTCGAGCTCGGCCCTGGTGCTGTCCTCGACCAACGCGAACCGCGAGCACATCTACGTGCAGCAGCCGCCCATCGCGGCGAGCGGGTTCTCCTCCCAGGCCTTCGCGCCGCACTACCCGCACACCGAGCGCAAGACCGAGACCAAGACCTGCACCGACTGCCACCTCTCGGCGAACGGCGACAACAATGCGATCATGGCGCAGCTGCTCCTGCAGGGGACCAACTTCGTGAACTTCGTGGGCCTCGACGCCTGGCTCGGCGAGGAGCGCGACGTGGAGGCCGTGCGAGTGACCGAGTGGGACGAGCCCCAGGCGGTGATCGGCAGCTACCTGCAGCGCTACGCCTACCCCGACGACTATGCCGCGCACGAGAAGCGCTCGCGACGCCTCGAGGAGGCGCATGGCCACGCCTCGGGCGGGCCCGTGGGCTGCCTCGTGCTGCGCGGCGAGTACCTCTACGCCGCGGAAGGGTCGGGGGGGCTGCGCGTGTACGACGTGGCCTCGATCGCCAACAAGGGCGTGTCGCAGCGCATCGTGACCGCCCCGTTCTCGCCGCTCGGGCACGACACCCACGTCGCGTCCAAGGATGCGACGTGCGTGGCGCTGCCGACCAACCAGCCCATCAGCCCGCCGCGCAACCGCGACGCGCGCCGGCGCGGCGAGAACGAGGAGCAGGCCTTCCATCCGATCTACAGCTACGCCGTGGTCGCCGACGCTGCGGAGGGACTGATCCTCGTGAACGTCGACACGCTCACCGACGGCGAGCCGCGCAACAACTTCCTGAAGCGCGCGGTGACGTGGAACCCGGACCGGGTGCTCGACGGCGCGCGGCACGTCACGCTGGGCGGCGACTTCGCCTACGTGGCCACGCCGACGGGAATCGTCGTCGTCGACCTCGCCGACCCCCTGCATCCCCGCGTCGCGGCCAAGGTTCCCATCGAGGGCGGGGCGCGGGCGAGCGCGCTGCAGTTCCGCTACCTCTTCGTGACCACGCCCGCGGGGCTCGAGGTCCTCGACGTGACCCTGCCTCCGAAGGCGCACCTCGTGGAGGGCGCGCGCGTGGCGCTCGCCGACGCCCACCGGATCTACGTCGCGCGCACCTACGCCTACGTGGCCGCCGGCCGCGAGGGGCTCGCGATCGTGGACGTCGAGCGTCCCGAGCACCCGAAGCTCTTCCTCGAGTTCACCGGCGGCGGCCGCATCGACGATGCGCGCGACGTGGTCGTGGGCTCGACCAACGCCTCGCTCTTCGCCTACGTGGCCGACGGCCGCAACGGCCTCGAGGTGATCCAGCTCACGGCGCCGGACACCCAGCCGCGCTTCTACGGGTTCAGCCCCGAGCCGCGCCCGCAGCTCATCGCCTGGCGCGAGACGCGCTCGAGCGCGGTCGCCCTCGCCAAGGGGCTGGACCGCGACCGCGCCGTGGACGAGACCGGCGGGCAGATCGCGGTGTTCGGCCGCATCGGCTCGCGCCCCCTGAATCTCGAGGAGCAGCACGAGCTCTACCTCGCTCCCGACGGCGCCGTGTGGACCGTGAAGGACACGCCGTGAGGACCGCGACCCCGCGCGCCACCGCCCGTGCGCTCGCCGCGACCGCGGGCGCGCTCGGCCTGGCGGTCGCCGCGGGCGCGGCCGCGCAGGTGCTCCCCTACCAGTCGACGTACAAGAGCCTCGGCGTCGTGACCTGCGCGAGCGCGCTCTGCCACGGATCCATCTCGCCTTGGAAGGGCTCGGACGTGCTGCAGAACGAGTACGTCACGTGGTCGCGGGTGGACAAGCACGCGACGCGCGCCTACCCGGTGCTCTCGAGCGACCGGTCGAAGCGCATCGCCGCGAACCTGGGGCTGAAAGAGCCGCCGAACCGCGCGAAGCTCTGCCTCGACTGCCACGCCTTCGATCCGCCGCCGGCGCGGCGCGGCCCGCGCTTCCACGTCGAGGACGGCGTGAGCTGCGAGGCGTGCCACGGCCCGGCCGGAGGCTGGATCGAGTACCACGTCGAGCCGGGCGCCACCCACGAGGGCAACGTGGAGCGGGGGCTGTATCCGCTCGAGCGTCCCGTGGCCCAGGCGCGGCTGTGCCTGTCGTGCCACTTCGGCAATCGCGACAAGTTCGTGACCCACCGCATGATGGGCGCGGGGCACCCGCGCATGAGCTTCGAGCTCGACACCTTCGCGGCGACCGAGCCCGCCCACTACGTGATCGACGCCGACTGGCACCGGCGCAAGGGCGACTGGGACCCGGTGCGCATCTGGGCGGTCGGGCAGGCGCTCGCCGCCGCGGAGCTGCTCGACGTGCTGCTCGACCCCAAGCGCAGCCGCGACGGGCTCTTCCCCGAGCTCGTGGTCTTCGACTGCCACGCCTGCCACCATCCGATGACGGACCTGCGCTGGACGCCGCGGCGCGGAACGATCCCGGGGCACATCCGGCTCAACGACTCGAGCCTGCTCATGCTGCGCGCGATCGTGCGCCAGGCGCTACCGGCGGAGGAGGCCGGGCGGTTCGACCAGGACGTGGACCAGCTCGAGCGCGCGGTCGCGGTCGACGGCGGCGACACGCTCGAGGCGGCGAAGGCGCTGCGCGCCACGCTGGACGACGTGACCCGGCGGCTCGCCGCGCACGCCTTCCGCGTCGACGACCTTCGTGCCATGCTTGCCAGTCTCGTCGACGACGGCCTCGACGGCCGCTACCACGACTACTCCGCGGCGGAGCAGGCCACGATGGCGATGGCGGACCTCCTCGATTACCTCGCCCGGCACGGGGCGCTCGCCGACGTGCGCGCGGCCAACGCGGCGCTCGACGGGGTCTACGCGTCCGTGAAGGACGACGAGAAGTTCCGGCCGGAGCGCTTCCGCGCGGCGCTCGCCGGCCTGCGCGCGACGGTGGTGCGCTGATGTCCGGGACCTTCGACCGCCGCACCGAGTTCCAGTGGCTCAAGGTGGCCATCGTCGGCTCGGGCCCCGCGGGCCTGTCGGCCGCCGCGCACGCCGCCGAGCTCGGCGTCTCCCACGTGCTGCTGGAAGCGGGGGCGCACGCGTCGAACACCATCCGCAAGTACCAGAAGGGCAAGCACGTCATGGCCGAGCCCCAGGTCCTGCCGCTGCGCAGCCCGCTGCCGTTCGCCGCCGGCACGCGCGAAGCGGTGCTCGAGGGTTGGGAGCGCGGGATCGGGAGCCACCGCATCGACGTGCGCTACGGATGCGAGGTGACGCGCATCGGCGGGCAGGACGGCATGTTCGAGGTGGGGACCCGCTCCGGGGAGGTCTTCTTCGCCCGCAAGGTGATCCTCGCGATCGGCCTGCAGGGGAACCTGCGCAAGCTCGGCGTGCCCGGCGAGGACCTCGAGCGCGTGCAGTACCAGCTCGACGACCCGGACGAGTACCGCGACGAGACGATCGTCGTGGTGGGCGCGGGCGACGCGGCCATCGAGAACGCGATCGCGCTCGCGGAGCGCAACCGCGTGATCCTCATCAACCGCAACGAGGAGTTCACGCGCTGCAAGGAGGGCAACCTCTCGCTGGTGATGGCGGCGATCAAGGACGGGCGCATCGAGTGCCGCTACGGGACCTCGGCGCTCGAGGTGGCCGCCCCGGGCGGCGACCCGCCGCTCGCCTTCCGCGTGAAGACCCCGGCGGGGCCCGAGGCGATCGAATGCCACCGCATCATCGCGCGCCTGGGCGCCGTGCCGCCGCGCAAGCTCGTGGAGGGCTTCGGCGTGCAGTTCCCGAGCGCCGACCCCAACAGCGTGCCGGAGCTCACCGACCGGTACGAGTCGAACGTGAAGGGCCTCTACATCATCGGCGCGCTCGGGGGCTATCCGCTCATCAAGCAGGCGATGAACCAGGGCTACGAGGCGGTCGAGTTCGCGCTCGGCCGCGAGATCGAGCCCGCCGACGAGCCGCTGCTCGCCCGGAAGTTCGCGACCTTCTCGCGGCGCAAGACCGTCGCCCAGGTGCTCGACACCATCCGCGACAACGTGCCGCTGCTCGCGGGCATCAACCGCCTGCAGCTGCGCGAGTTCCTGCTCGAGAGCGAGCTGCGCACGCCCGCCGAGGGCGAGATCCTCTTCCGCCGCAACGACTACACGAACTCCTTCTTCATGGTGGTGGGCGGCGAGGTGCAGGTCGAGGTGCCGCAGGAGGACGAGCCTTCGGAATGGTTCGCGCTCGGCCCCGGCCAGTTCTTCGGCGAGCTCGGGCTCATCTCGGGGCGGCGGCGCTCGAGCACGGTGCGCGCGGGCCCCGACTGCGTGCTCGTGGAGGCGCCGCGCCGCGCGATGCTCAAGCTCATCGCCTCGGTCGAGTCGATCCGCAAGCAGGTCGACGAGACCTTCCTCAAGCGCGCGGTGCGTACCTACCTCGCGCCGATGCTTCCCGAGCGCGAGCTCGACGAGCTGCTCGGCGCCGGCGTGCGGGTGAAGTCCTTCGGCGGCGGCGAGGTGCTCTTCCGGGAAGGCGATCCGCCCGACGGCCTCTATCTCATCCGCCGCGGGTCGGTGACGGTCTCGAGGTCGATCGCCGGGCGCGACGTGGTGCTGTCGTACCTTTCGGCGGGCAACTACGTGGGCGAGATGGCGCTCATCTCGGAGTCGCCGCGCACCGCGACCGTGAAGGCGGCGGTGACCACGGAGGCGGTGATCCTCGACGCCGGCGCCTTCCAGCGCGTGCTCGCGCGCAACCCGAGGTGGCGCGAGGAGATGGAGGCGCGCTTCCTCGACCGCCTGCGGGCCAATGCCGCGATGGAGGCCCAGCCCGATCCGGGCAACGTGATCGCGTTCCTCATGCAGCAGGGCGTGGGCGAGGCGACCGACGTGCTGCTCATCGACGAGGCGCTGTGCGTGCGCTGCAACAACTGCGAGAAGGCGTGCGCGGACACCCACGGCGGCACCTCGCGGCTGGACCGCGAGGCCGGCCCCACGTACGAGCGCATCCACGTGCCGACCTCGTGCCGCCACTGCGAGCACCCGCATTGCATGAAGGACTGCCCGCCGGACGCGATCCACCGCTCGGTGGAGGGCGAGGTGTTCGTGAGCGAGGCGTGCATCGGCTGCGGCAACTGCGAGCGCAACTGCCCGTACGGCGTGATCCAGCTCGCCGCGGTGGATCCCGCCCGGCGCCGCCCGAGCCTCTGGTCGTGGCTGCTCTGGGGCGCGGGCCCCGAGCCGGGCATGGAGGCGCACGCCGCGTCGAAGGAGGCGGTGAAAAGGGCGGTGAAGTGCGACATGTGCAAGGACCTCGCGGGCGGCCCGGCCTGCGTGCGCGCCTGCCCCACGGGCGCGGCGATCCGCGTGAGCCCGGAGCTCTTCCTCGACTACGCGGGCTCGCCCGAGTAGACCGTCCGGCCCGCCGCGCCCGATGCGGCTACAATCGCGCCAGACGACAACCGCCTGGGAGGAAACATGTTCCTCGACGAGCCTCGCGAGGACCCCGCGGTCGCGGCGTTGTACCGCGGCGACCTCGACGAAGACGGCTTCGTGATGAACCTCACGCGCCTCTGGGCGTGGCGCCCCGACGTGGCGCGGGCGTTCGGGGAGCTGCGCCAGGCGCTTGGCGCGCACACGACCCTCACGCCGCGCGAGCGCGCGGTGATCGTGTGCGCCACCGTGTCGAGCCTGGGCGATTCGTACTGCGCGCTCGCGTGGGGCCGGCGCCTCGCCGAGGACAGCGATGCGGGCACCGCCGCGGCGGTGCTCGGGTCCGGGGAACCGGAGGCGCTCACGGCCCGCGAGAAGGCGCTCGCCGCCTGGGCGCGGCAGGTGGTGCGCAGCCCCAACGCGACCAAGGCCTCCGACGTGGAGCACCTCCGCGCCGCGGGCCTGTCCGAGCGCGAGGTCTTCGAGGCGACCGCGCTCGCCGCCTTCCGCGTGGCGTTCTCGACGGTGAACGACGCCCTGGGCGCCCGTCCCGACTGGCAGCTCGCGGCCGCGGCCCCGGAGCCGGTGCGCGCGGTGGTCTCGTACGGGCGCGAGCCGGCGTCCGCGCCGGAGGTCGCGCCCGAATGAAGGCCGCCCGCGCGCTCGCCCTGGCCGCGGCGCTGCTCGTGGGGGCGTTCTTGGCGATGGAGCTCGCCGGAGGGCCTTTCGCGTCGGCCTCGGGCGTGGTCGGCGCGGTGGAGCCGGCGCCCGCCGGCGCCGACACGAGGGCGACGGTGCTGCTCGCGAGCGGAGCGCGCGTCGAGGCGCGCCTGCCGGGCCGGATCCGCGCACGCCCCGGGCAGGCGGTCGAGGTGCGCGTCGCGAGCCGCCTGCTGCTGCCGGGGCCGGCGAGCTACGAGATCCTGGAAGTGAAGGACGACGCCGCAACAAAATGAAACGCGGCGGGCGGCATCTTCGGGGATGATCGCGGCACGGAGGATCCCCGATGCGATACACGAGCCTCGCCTGCGCCGCGCTCCTCGCGGCCCTCGTCGCGGCGTGCACCACGGTTCCCAATGCTTCGCGCGCCGAGCTCGAGCGCCAGGTGGGCGACACCGAGCGCGCCTTCGCGAGGACGATGGCCGACCGCGACGCCGTGCGCTTCGCGAGCTTCATCTCGGAGGAGGCGGTGTTCTTCTCCGGGCCGAAGGCGCTGCGCGGCCGGCGCGAGGTCTCCGCGCGCTGGGCGCGCTTCTTCGAGAAGCCCGAGCCGCCGTTCTCGTGGGAGCCCGACCAGGTGGAAGTGCTCGATTCCGGCACGCTCGCGCTCACGAGCGGGCCGGTGCGCGATCCCCGCGGCCGGGTCTTCGCGCGCTTCACGTCGATCTGGCGGCAGGAGTCGCCGGGCGTGTGGCGCATCGTGTTCGACAAGGGCTGCGACGTCTGCGACTGCGCCCGATAGGGCGTAACATGGCGGTCATCGGCATCGATGCGGCCGTGCGGCCCTGACCGCTGGAGCGGGGCCGTGCCCGCCTGACGGCGATGAGCGACGAATTCCCCTGGCTGCGGCACTACGGCCGCGTGCCTCACCACCTCGACTATCCCGACCTCACGCTGCACCAGGCGCTCGCCGCAGCCGCCGCGCGCAGCCCCGAGTCCCTCGCGTGGGACTTCTTCGGCACGACGTCGACCTACCGGAGGCTGCTCGCCGACGTGGAGCGCTGCGCGGCGGCGCTCGCGTCCTGCGGGCTGAAGGAAGGCGAGCGGCTTCTCGTCTCGATGCCGACCTCGCCCCAGGGCGTGATCGCCTTCTACGCCGCGAACCGCCTGGACGCGGTGCCGGCCATGATCCATCCGCTGTCCACGTCCGAGGAGATCACGCGCTACCTCGACATGACCGGCGCGCGCATCGCGCTCACGCTCGACGCGTTCTACCCCGCGCTCGCGGCGGCGAAGCCGAAACGGCCCCTTCAGACGATCATCCTCGCGCGCATCGGCGACTACCTCTCGCCGCTCAAGCGCTTCGGATTCTGGCTCACCAAGGGGCGCAGGATCGCGGCCGTGCCGCAGGATGCGCGGGTGCGCTGGTGGCGCGATCTCATGGCCCGCGACTGGCCGGCCGTGCCCGGGTCGAAGCGCTCCGCGGACGACCCCGCGGCGATCCTCTTCTCGGGCGGCACCACGGGCGATCCCAAGGGCATCGTGCTGTCGAACCGCAACTTCATCGCCGAAGGGCTGGCGGGCTCGGCGTGGGTCTCGATGGGCGCGGGCGACGTGATGCTCGCCGCGCTTCCCATCTTCCACGGCTTCGGCCTCGGGATCTGCGTGAACGCCGTGTTCATGGCGGGCGGGAAGTCCGTCCTCGTGCCGACCTTCGACGCGAAGTCCTCCTCGGAGCTCATCCGCCGCAAGCGGCCCAACATCCTGGTGGGCGTGCCCACGCTCTTCGACGCGCTCTCGAAGGACCCGGCGCTCGCGAAGGCGGACCTGTCGTGCATCACCGCGTGCTTCTGCGGCGCCGACACGCTGCCGCGCCCGGTGAAGGAGCGCTTCGAGGGTCTGGTGCGCAGCCGCGGCGGGAGCGCGCGGCTGCTCGAGGGCTACGGCCTCACCGAGGCGGTGAGCGGCATCATGGCGACCCCCGTCGAGGCGTATCGCGAGGGCTCCATCGGCGTGCCCCTCCCGGACATGCTCGCGAAGATCTGCCGGGTCGGGACCACCGAGGCGGCGCCCGTGGGCGAGGAGGGCGAGCTGTGCGTGAGCGGCCCGGCCGTGATGCTGGGCTATCTCGACGCGCCGCAGGCCACGGCCGACGCCCTGCGCCTGCACGCCGACGGGCGCACGTGGCTGCACACCGGCGACCTCGCGCGCATGGACGCGGAGAGCTTCTTCTACTTCACGGTGCGCCTGAAGCGCATGATCAAGTCCTCGGGCTTCAACGTGTACCCGGCGCAGGTCGAGGCGGTCCTCGACGAGCACCCGCTCGTCGCCGAGTCGTGCGTGATCGGCGTGCCCGACACGGCGCAGGTCGAGCGCGTGAAGGCGGTCGTCGTGCTCAAGGATCCCTCGCGCGCCGGGCCCGAGACCGAGCGCTCGCTCATCGCCTACTGCCGCGAGCGGCTCATCAAGTGGTCGTGCCCGCGCGAGATCGAGTTCCGCGATTCGCTTCCCCATACGCGCGTGGGCAAGATCGACTACCGCGCGCTGGTGAAGGAGCACCTGCGCGCCCACGCGAAGGAAACGGCGTGACGCAGGACGGCGCGGGATCGCAGGCCGGAGGCGAGCGCGTGGCCGCGGCGCTCGCGGCGGGCGGCGTGCGGTTCCTCTTCACGCTCTGCGGGGGGCACATCTCCCCGATCCTGGTGGCCGCGAAGCGCCTCGGCATCCGCGTGGTGGACACCCGCGACGAGGCGACCGCGCTCTTCGCCGCCGACGCGGTGGCGCGGATCGCGGGCGTGCCCGGCGTCGCCGCCGTGACGGCGGGCCCCGGAATCACCAACACGATCACGGCGCTCAAGAACGCGCAGCTCGCGCAGTCCGCGGTCGTGCTGATCGGCGGGGCCGCGCCCACGGCGCTGCAGGGCCGCGGGGCGCTCCAGGACATCCCGCAGGCCCCGCTCGTCGAGCCGCACGTGAAGCGGGTGATCCGCGTGCGGCGCGTGGCCGACCTGGGCCCGGCGGTCGAGGAGGCGCTCGCGCTCGCACGCCGCGGGGTCCCGGGACCGGTCTTCGTCGAGTGCCCGGTGGACGTGCTCTACGGCGAGGAGCTGATCCGCGAGTGGTACGCGCAGGCCGCGGGGAAGGGCACTTCCCTCTCCGACCGCTTCCTTCAGGGATACCTGCGGCGCCACGTGAACGGCCTCTTCAAGGGCAGCCGCACGGCCTACGTGCCCGCGGCGCGCGAGGTGGCGGTGCCCGAGCCGCCCGGCACGGCGATCGCGAAGAGCGCCGCGGCGCTTGCCGTCGCGCAGCGCCCGCTCTTCGTGATCGGCAGCCAGGCGCTCGCCCGTCCCGCGGAAGCCGCGCGCCTCGCCCAGGCGCTCGGGCGTCTTTCGATTCCCGTCTACCTCTCGGGCATGGCGCGCGGGCTGCTGGGGCGCGATCATCCGCTGCAGATGCGGCACGCGAGGCGCGCGGCGCTGCGCGAGTCCGACTGCGTGGTGCTCGCCGGCGTGCCGTGCGACTTCCGCCTCGATTACGGCCGCCACGTGCGCCGGGCCGCGACGCTCGTCGCCGCGAACCGCAGCCGCGCCGACGCGACGCTCAATCGCCGCCCGACCATCGCGGCGATCGGCGACGCGGGACTGTTCATCGAGCGCCTCGCGGAGCGCCTGGGCGAGGGCGCCCGCCGCGACGAGTGGATCGCCGCGCTGCGCGCGCGCGATGCGGCGCGCGAAGCCGAGATCGACGCCCAGGCCGCCCGGCGCGGCGAGCACGTGAACCCGCTCGCGTTCCTGCGCGCGCTCGAGCGGGCGGCGGGCGAGGGCGCGGTGCTCGTCGCCGACGGGGGCGACTTCGTGGCGACGGCCTCCTACATCGTGCGGCCGCGCTCGCCGCTTTCCTGGCTCGATCCGGGCGCCTTCGGCACGCTCGGCGTGGGCGCGGGCTTCGCGCTCGGGGCGGCGCTCGCGCGCCCCGGCTCCGAGGTGTGGCTGCTCTGGGGCGACGGCGCGTGCGGCTACGGGCTCGCGGAATTCGACACCTTCGTGCGCCACGGCGTGCCCGTGATCGCCGTGGTGGGCAACGACGCCTCGTGGTCGCAGATCGCGCGCGAGCAGGTGAAGATCCTGGGCGACGACGTGGGCACGGCGCTCGCGCGCACCGCCTACCACCGGGTGGCGGCGGGCTTCGGCGCGGAAGGCCTGGAAGCGCGCCGCGACGAGGACGTTCCGGAGACGCTCGAGCGGGCAAAGGCGTATGCTGCTGCGGGGCATCCCGTCCTCGTGAACGTGTGGCTGGACCGCACCGATTTCCGCGAAGGCTCCATCTCGATGTGACGGCCCGCGGGATGAAATCCCGGGCCGGGGCTGTTTACCCCTCGTTTCACCCCCACGCAACCCTTGGAGATCCCACCATGAACAAGATTTCACGCACTCTCGCCCTGGTCGGCACCGTCGCAGCCCTCGCGAGCTGTTCCGCGATGAGCGACATGATGGGCATGGGCCAGCAGGTCACCCTGAGCGGCGCCAACGAGGTCCCGCCGGTGAGCACCTCCGCCTCCGGCAGCGGCACCGTGACGATCAAGGATGACCACACGGTGAGCGCGGACATCACCGTCACGGGCATGGTCGCCACCGCGGCTCACATCCACCAGGGCGCGAAGGGCGCGAACGGCAAGGTCGTCGTCCCCTTCACGAAGGTGGGCGACAACCACTTCGCGGCGCCCGCGGGGGCGAAGCTCAGCGACGAGGCCTACGCCGCGTACAAGGCCGGCGACCTCTACGTGAACGTGCACAGCGCCGCGCATCCCGGCGGCGAGATCCGCGCGCAGCTCGCGGGTCGCTGAGACCCCGCAACGACGGCTCGCCGGCGTTGCGCCCGGCGGGCCGGGTTGCGGCGGTTAGCGACCCGCGAGCTGGGCGCGGATCTCGCCGCCGGGATGCGCGGCGCTGTGCACGTTCACGTACAGGTTCCCCGCCTTGTAGGCGGCGTACTGCTCGTCGGTGAGCTTCGCGCCGGCGGGGGCGGAGAACTCGTTGTCGGCCGTCTTCGTGAAGGGAACGATCACCTTGCCGTTGGACCCCATCGCGCCCTGGTGGATGTGCGCGGCGGTGGGGTTCATGCCGGTCACCTTGATGTGCGCGGTGACGGTGTGATCGTCGTTCACGGTGACCGTGCCTTCGCCCGAGGCGGAGGTGCTCACGGCGGGCACCTCGCTCGCGCCGGTGAGCTTCACTTCCTCGCCGGAATTCATCATGCCCTGCATGGTGGAGCA
>DASPRQ010000033.1:0-75795 GCA_035624355.1 Usitatibacter sp.
CGGCTCGACCATCCTCGCGGCGCTCGGCAACGCCACGCTGCTGCTCCTCGCGACCGGCGGCATCGTGTGGGAAGCGATCCTGAGGCTCCGGGAGCCCGCGCCGGTCGCGAGCGCCACGGTGATCGGCGTCGCCGCGGCGGGCGTGGTGGTGAACGCCGGGACGGCGCTGCTGTTCCTGCCCGGCCGCGAGCACGACCTGAACGCGCGCGGCGCGTTCCTGCACATGGCGGCCGACGCGCTCGTCTCGGTGGGCGTCATCGCGGCGGGCGTGGCGATGCTGCGCACCGGGTGGCTCTGGCTCGACCCCGCGGTGAGCCTCGTGATCGCCGTGGTGATCCTCGCCGGCACGTGGGGGCTGCTGCGCGAGTCCGTGCAGCTCGCGCTCCATGCGGTGCCCACGGGCGTGGATCCCGCGGCGGTGCGGCGCCATCTCGCGGGCCTGCCCGGCGTCGCGGAAGTCCACGACCTGCACATCTGGGGCATGAGCACGACCGAGACGGCGCTCACCGCGCACCTCGTGATGCCGGGCGGACACCCGGGCGACGATTTCCTCGCCGCCGTGTGCCGCGAGGTGCACGATCGGTTCCGCATCGGGCACGCGACGCTGCAGGTGGAGACCGCCACGGGCACCTCGCCCTGCGCGCTCGCTCCCGACCACGTCGTATGAGCCGGCCGGCGGCGACGGCGCCCCGCGGATCCATCGAGGACCGGGAAGCGGTCCTCGACTTCTGGTTCGGGCCGCCCGGCGCGCGCGGGAAGGCGCGGGCCGAATGGTTCCGCAAGGACCCGGCCTTCGACGAGGAGATCCGCCGGCGCTTCGGCGCGCTGCACCGGGCGGCCGCGGCGCTCGAGCTGGAGCCGTGGCGCGCTTCGCCCCGGCCGATGCTCGCGCTCGTCGTCGTCCTCGACCAGTTCTCGCGCAACCTCTTCCGCGGCGAGGCGCTCGCGTTCGCCGAGGATGCCCACGCCCGCGAGTGCGCGCGCGAAGCCGTGGAGCGCGGCGACGACCGGGGCCTCGTGCCGGTCGAGCGGCAATTCCTCTACCTTCCATTCGTCCACCACGAGGACGCGGCGGACCAGGACCGCGGCGTGGAGCTGATGGGGACGATCGACGCGTTCGAGGAAACGCGCGGAGCGCTCGAGTGGGCCGAGAAGCACCGCGCCGTCATCCGGCGCTTCGGGCGCTTCCCGCACCGCAACGCGGCGCTCGCCCGCGCCTCGACCCCGGAGGAGCTCGAGTTCCTCGCGCAGCCCGGCTCGGGCTTCTGAGGCTACTTCCGGCGCAGGCTGGCGGGCGCGGCGGCCTTCTTCCGGCGATGGTGCGGGCGCGTCTTGCCGTAGCTGCCCTTGAACAACTTGCCCTTGAAGCTGCGCTTGTCGCCCTTGCCCATGGATCCCCCGAGTGTCCCAAGGCTCCGATTATAGCGGCCGCCCTCCCGCGCGGCGGCGACGCTGCGCCCGCGCCGCGCGATGCTACTCGGCGTCGCGCTGGTTCTCGGGGCGCGCGAGGTCGAACGCGGGGTGCGCGAGGCAGGCGTCGTTGATCGCCGAGATGCGCGGGTACGGGCCGAGGTCCATGTTCACGCGCCGGGCGTTGGCGACCTGGGGCACCAGGCACACGTCGGCGAGCGTGGGTGCCTCGCCGAAGCAGTACGCGCCCGAGGCGCGCGCCGCGAGCTGCGGCTCGATCGCGCGGAAGCCCTCGGAGATCCAGTGGCGATACCACCGGTCGCGGCGCGCATCGTCCACGCCGAGCTCGTGCTCGAGATACCGGAGCACGCGCGTGTTGTCGAGCGGATGGATGTCGCACGCGATGGCGAGCGCGATGGCGCGCACCCACGCGCGGTCCTCCGCGCCGAGCGGCAGCAGCGGCGGCAACGGATGGCGCTCCTCGAGGTACTCGATGATCGCGAGCGACTGGGCGAGGCGGCGATCGCCCACCTCGAGCGTGGGCACCAGGCCCTGGGGATTCACGTCGAGATAGGCGCTCGTGCGCTGCTCGCCGCGCCGCAGGTGCACGGCCCGATGCTCCACCTGCAGGCCCTTCAGGTTCAGCGCGATCCGCACGCGGTAGGCGGCGGACGAGCGGAAATAGCCGTACAGGATCATGGCGCGGCCATGATACTTCCTTATACTTTCGCATGGACGCTTCCACGACGCCCCCCGGGGACGCGGTTCCGGACCGCGCCGCGATCGCCGCGCGCCTCGCCGTGCACCCGCCCCTCGAAAGCCTGCTCACCGCCGACGACGTCGAGCGGCAGAGGTCGATCGGGGCCCGGCCCCTGCGACCTGCGGCGGTCCTGCTGCTCGTGGTGGGCCATCCGTCCGGTCCCACCGTCGTCTTCACGCAGCGCACGGCGCATCTCGCCGACCACGCGGGACAGATCAGCTTCCCCGGCGGGCGCTGCGACGAGGGCGATCGCACGCCGGAGCGCACCGCGCTGCGGGAGGCCGCGGAGGAGATCGGCCTCGCCCCCGAGCGCGTCGAGATCCTCGGCCGCCTTCCCGAGTACCGCACCTCGACCGGCTACTCGGTGACGCCCGTGGTCGGCTGGGCGCTCCCGCCGCTCGCCTGGAGGCCGGACCCGCGCGAGGTCGAGGACGTCTTCGAGGTGCCGCTCGCCTTCCTGCTCGACGAGGGCAACCACCGCCACGAGACGGCGTACCAGCGGGGGCACCTGCGCCGTTTCTGGGCCGTGCCCTACGGCGAGCGCTACATCTGGGGCGCCACGGCCGGGATGCTCGTCACCTTCCATCGCATTCTCGCCGGGGAAGGGAGCCGCAGGGGGGCTTGACAAGAACGAACGGTCGTACTATTTTGGAGTCATGTGCCCCGTCGCCGCCCCCGTCCGATCCTCCCGCCCCGCCGCGGCCCGCGCCGCCCGGCCGTCCAAGGGCGAGATCACGCGCGCGCAGATCCTCGCCGCGGCCGTCGAGCAGGCGAGCGCCTCCGGCTTCGAGTCGCTCACCATCGGCACGCTCGCCGAGCGCACGGGCCTCTCCAAGAGCGGGCTGTTCGCGCATTTCGGCTCCAAGCTCGAGCTGCAGCTCGCCGCGCTCGACGAGGCCGCGCGCCAGTTCACCGAGGCGGTGTTCCTTCCGGCCCTCAAGGCCCCGCGCGGCGTGAAGCGGCTGCGGGCGCTCTTCGAGAGCTGGATCACCTGGCCGCACCGGGCGCGCCTTCCGGGGGGCTGCCCGATCGATGCGGCCTCGCGGGAATACCACCACCGGCCGGGGCCCATGCGCGACGCCGTGGTCGAGCGCCAGAAGCAGCTCGACCGGGAGTTGCGCAAGGCCGTCCAGCTCGCGATCGACACCGGGGAGCTGTCGCCGCGGACCGACGCGCAGCAGCTCGCGCTCGATTTCATCGGGATCCTGCTGGTGCTGGGGCGGGCGGAGCTCGTCGTCGGCCGCGAGGAGGCGGGCCGCTGGGCCCGCGAAGCGTTCGAGCGGCTCATCCGCCAGCACGCCGCCTGAATTGGGGACAGGCTCGAAACGGGGACAGGCCCCAGCCTTTGATTAGCACGAACGTTCGTACACTAAAGGAGACCGCCATGGACCGCCGACCGATTCCCGGGAACACAGCGCTCACGATCGCCGTCGCCGTCGCCGTGTGGGGTGGGATCGTGGCGCTCGCCGCCGCCGACGGGGTCCTCGCGCGCCTGGATGCGCCGGTCTCCATCGCGCTCGCCGCGTTCGCCTTCGCCTTCGCCCTGGAGGCCTATGCGCTCGACGTCGACGTGCGGGCGTGGGTCGAGGGCCGGTCGCTCCCGATGCTGGTCGGGGTGGCCGTCGCGGCGGATGCCGCGTTCGCGCTCGCGGCGGTCCAGGCGCAGCTCGAGCCGCAGCCGCTCGCCGCTTTCGCTCGCCTTCCGTTCGCGCTGCTGGGCTGGCTGGGCATGCCGCTCGCCGCCGTCGCGCACGTCGCGGCGCTGCGCGCCGCGGTCGCCTCGCGCCTCAGCCGATCGGCTCCGAGATCACGCGGCGCGAACCCGGCCGCGATCTGAGGTCGCCGTAGTAGCGCTCGAGGTTCGGGCGCGCCACGCGCGCGAGCGGCATGTTGAGCCACCGGTGCACGGCGCAGCCCACCACGACGTCGGCGGCGGTGAAGCGCTCGCCGGTCAGGAAGCGGCGCTTCGCGAGGTGGGCGTCGAGGATCGAGGCGCACTTCTCGCTCCTCGCGCGCGAGGCCTCGATCGCCGCGGCGTCGCGCCGGTCCTCGGGCACGCGGAAGAGCTGCCAGAACGCGTCGCGCTGGGCGGGAGTGAAAGACGTCGACTGCCACTCCATCCAGCGGTCCGCGTCGGCGCGGCTGCGCAGGTCGTCGGGCCAGAGCGTCCCGGGCGCGTGCCGCGCGGAGAGGTAGCGGACGATGGGGTTCGACTCGTACAGGACGAAGCCGTCTTCCTCGATCACGGGCACGAGGCCGTTGGGGTTCTTCGCGAGGAACTCCGGCGTGTCGTTGCCGCCGAACTTCCCGCCCACGTCGACGCGTTCGTAGGCGAGGCCGATCTCGTCGCAGCACCACACGACCTTCTGGACGTTGATCGAGGAAAGGCGCCCCAGGATCCTCAGCATCGCCGGCTCCTCACAGGGGGTGCGCGCCGACCATCAGCCGGTCGTACACCGAATATTGCTCCTCCACGGCGCCGCCGCCGGCCGCGGGCTCTCGCCTGACCGCGATCCACGCCTCGGGCGCGAGCGTCTCGCAGACCTCCGCGGTGTGGCGCAGCTCCTCCTCGGCGAGGCGCCGCGCCGCCTCCCACGAGGGCGCGCCCCACGCGCGCACGAGGTGCCACGCGAGCGCGTCGGTCTGGGCCTCGAGCTCCTCCTCGCTCGCCTCGACCACCTCGGCGAGCGTGCAGCGCGCCTTCGAGGCGAGCGCGAGGAAGGACGACTCGCAGTGGCACGAGGGGTCGCAGGCCCGCTTCCCCGCGAAGTCGCACACCGCGTAGCCGCCGGTCACCACCGGCTCGCCGTCCTTCGCCGCGCCGCAGGCGCGGAAGAGCTCGTCGTCCGAATCGTCGAGGCGAACGGCGCGCAGCAGCTTGGTCATGGGTGCGGAAAGGGGATCGGCTCCCGTTATGATACTGGACGTCCGCCGCGCCCCGCGCGCCGGACCGGCCGCTCCATCCGGCGCGGTCGCCCCTCCCGTGGAGCGCCATGCCTGCCAAGAGAATCGCCATCGTGACCGGTGGCAACCGCGGAATCGGCCAGGAGATCGCCCGCCAGCTCATGAAGGCGGACGCCTTCGTCGTGGTCGGCTGCCGCGACCAGCCCAAGTGCGACGCAGCCCTCGAGGCGCTGCGCCGCGACGGGGCCAACGTGGACGCCCACCCGCTCGACGTGAACGACACGAAGACGGTGAGGCGGTTCGTCGAGTACGTGGAGAAGCAGCACGGGGCCCCCTCGATCCTCGTGAACAACGCCGGCGTCTACCCCGAGGCGACCGCCTCGCGCGTCGCGGACACGCCCACCTCGGTGTGGCGCGAGACCTTCGAGACCAACCTCTTCGGCGCGGTGCGCATGTGCCGCGAGGTGCTGCCGCTCATGAAGAAGATGCGCTACGGGCGGATCGTGAACATCTCGAGCGGGATGGGCCAGCTGCAGCAGATGGGGGAGGGCAGCCCCGCCTACCGCGTCTCCAAGGCGGCGCTCAACGCGCTCACGCGCACGCTCGCCTCCGAGGTCGCCGGCACCGGCATCCTGGTGAATTCCATGAGCCCCGGCTGGGTGAGGACGGACATGGGCGGCGAGGACGCGCCCCGCTCCGTCGAGGAAGGCGCGGAGACCGCGGTCTGGCTCAGCCTTCTGCCCTCCAACGGCCCGACGGGCCAGTTCTTCCGGGACCGCAAGCCGATTCCCTGGTGACGTGGCCGCCCGGGCCGCCCGATTCCTCCTGCTCGGCGCGGCGGCGCTCGCGCTCGCCGCGTGCGGGCGCTTCGCCCACCTGGGCGTGGCGCTCGCGTACGCGAACGCCACTGCGCTCATCACGTGGACGGTCGACGACTACGTGGACCTCGATCGCGCCCAGAAGGAGCAGGTGCGCTCCGAGGTGGCGCGCGCGATGGCCTGGCACCGCGCGGTGGAGCTGCCCGGCTACGGGCGCTTCCTCGCCTCGATATCCGAGCGTGCCGGGCGTCCGTTCAGCGAGGCGGAGGTCGCGCAGGCATGGGACGAGGTCCGTGCGGCCTACGTGCGCGTCGTGGAGCGCGTGCTGCCCGAGGCTTCGGCCTTCCTCGCCTCGCTCGACGAGCGCCAGCTCGCCCACCTCGAGCGCCGGTTCGACGAGGACAACCGCAAGTTCGTGCGCGAGTCGACGAAGGGGACCCCGCAGGAGCGCCGCGCCGAGGCCGTGAAGCGGAACGTGGCGCGCATCGAGGACTGGACCGGCAGGCTTTCCCCGCCGCAGCGCGCGATCGTCGCCGCGCGCGAGGAGGCGCTGCCCACGATCGAGGAGCGTCTCGCCGACCGCCGCTACCGCCAATCGGAAACCCTCGCCCTCGCGCGCACCCGCGATCCGGCGCGCATCGCCGCGGGGCTGCGGCGCCTGCTGATCGATACCGATTCGTGGCGGCGTCCCGAGTACCGGGCGAAGCTCGGCGCGCGCGACGCGGCCACGTTCCTCATGATCGCCCGGCTCTCGGCCACGCTCACGCCCGAGCAGCGCTCGCACCTGCGCCGGAGGATCCAGGGCTACACCCAGGACATCGCGCGCCTCGCGTCCTCGGGCTGACGACTCGGCGATCCGGGATGCGTTCATCGGCGCTCATCGGCGGATCCGGCGCCGCGCGCCGCCTCGTCAGAGCCGGGACTTGAGGGCCTCCGTGGCGGCCACCAGGCGCGAGCGGATGCCCGGCTCGAAGGCGGAGTGGCCCGCGTCGGGCACGATCGCGTACTCCGCCTCGGGCCACGCGCGGTGCAGGTCGTCGGCGGAGACCACGGGACAGACGATGTCGTATCGCCCCTGCACGATCACGCCCGGAATGCCCGCGAGGCGCCGCGCGTTGTCGAGCAGGAAGTTGCGCGGCAGGAAGATGCCGTTCGCGAAGTAGTGCGCCTCGATGCGCGCGAGGCCCAGGGCCACGCGGTCGGCTGCGAAGTCCGCGACCAGCCCGGGATTGGGCAGCAGCGTCGAGCACGAGCCCTCGTACACGCTCCACGAGCGCGCCGCCGGCATGTGCACGGCGGGATCCGGGTCGACGAGCCGCCGGTGATAGGCCGCGAGCAGGTCGTCGCGCTCGGCCCCGGGGATGTAGCCCGCGAACACCCTCCACGCCTCGGGAAAGATCGCGCGCAGGCCGTACAGGAACCAGTCGATCTCGCTCGGGCGGCAGAGGAAGATGCCGCGCAGCAGCAGGGCGAGGCAGCGGGCGGGATGGTGCTCGGCGTAGGCGATCGCGAGCGTCGAGCCCCACGAGCCGCCGAAGACGACCCAGCGCTCGATCTCCAGGTGCTCGCGCAGGCGCTCGAGGTCGGCGACGAGGTGCGGCGTCGTGTTCGCCTCGAGGCAGCCGAGCGGCGTCGAGCGCCCGGCGCCGCGCTGGTCGTAGACCACGATGCGGTAGTAGGCCGGATCGAAGAACTGCCGGTGCACGGGGCTCGACCCGGCGCCGGGGCCCCCGTGCAGGAACACCACCGGCACGCCGCGCGGATTGCCGGTCTCCTCGTAGTACATGCGGTGCGGCGCATCCAGCGCCAGCATGCCGGTCCTGCTCGGCTCGATCGGGGGAAACAGCGGGTAGGGCTCGGACGCGCCGGAGTGCTTCTCCTGGGGCATGGGTCGATTTCCGGTTGGTCCGTGAAGATTAGCAGATGGGCGCCCGGCGCCGCACGCCCGTTCTTGCGTCGCACCAACGCCCGCGCCGGAGGAAACCGTTTACACTATGTCGCATCGCAACATTGAGCGGGGCGAAAGACACCTTGGAGGCGATGCTCTACCAGCTCTACGACTGGCAGCGCGCGGCGCTCGAGCCCTGGAGGGCCCTCGCCCAGGCCGCCAACCAGCTCTACGGCCATCCCGACAGCCCGCTCTCGTACCTCCCCGGCAGCCGCAACGTCGCCGCCGCGTTCGACCTGATGACCCGCCTCACGCAGCGCTACGAGCGCCCCGCGTTCGGCATCGACTCGGTGCGCGCGGGAGAGGCCGAATACGCGGTGCGGGAGCGCTGCGAGATCGACAAGCCCTTCTGCCGGCTGCTGCACTTCGCGAAGGAAGGGGCGCCGGAGCAGCCGCGCGTGCTCGTCTTCGCGCCGCTGTCGGGGCACTTCGCCACCCTGCTGCGCGACACCGTGCGCACGCTGCTCGCCGACCACGACGTGTGGATCACGGACTGGAAGGACGCGAAGGAGATTCCCATCTCGGTGGGGCCCTTCCACTTCGACGACTACGTCGCCTACGTGCGCGAGTTCGTCGGCTTCGTGGGACCCGGGGCGCACGCGATCTCCGTGTGCCAGCCCACGGTCCCCGTGCTCGCGGGCGTCTCGCTCATGGCGGCCGACGGCGAGGAGATCCCGCGCACGCTCACCATGATGGGCGGGCCCATCGACACGCGCCGCAGCCCCACGGCGGTCAACACCTTCGCCAAGCACCGGCCGCTCTCGTGGTTCGAGGCGCGGGTGATCCAGCGCGTGCCGATGCGCTACCCCGGCTTCATGCGGCGCGTCTACCCGGGGTTCCTGCAGTTCGCGGGATTCGTCGCCATGAATCCCGACCGCCACATGGAATCCCACGTGCAGTACTACCACCACCTCGTGCAGGGCGACGGCGAGAGCGCCGAGGCCCACCGGCGCTTCTACGACGAGTACAACGCCGTGATGGACCTGCCGGCCGAGTACTACCTGGAGACCGTGGACCGCGTCTTCCATCGCCACCTGCTGCCGCAAGGGCGCCTCACCGTGGCGGGCGAGCGCGTGCGCCCCGAGGCGATCCGCGGCTCCGCGCTCTTCACGATCGAGGGCGAGCTCGACGACATCTCGGGCAACGGCCAGACCGAGGCGGCCCACGGCCTCACGCGCGGCATCGCGGCCCGCAACAAGCAGCATTTCGAGGCGAAGGGCGTGGGGCACTACGGCATCTTCAGCGGCCGCAAGTTCCGCGAGCTGATCTACCCGCGCATCAAGGCCTTCATCGCCCGGTACGCCTGAGGCGCGGGAGCGGAGGTTCCCCCATGACGAAGCCCGTCACCCCGCAGGAGCTGTTCGACCTCTGGCAGAAGATGGTGAACCCGGGGGCCTTCCCGCTGCAGAGCCTCATGTTCCCGGTGCTCGACGCGCGCGAGATCGAGAAGAAGATCGCCGAGCTCGAGACGGTCGAGCACTGGCTCAAGGCGAACCTCAGCATGCTCCAGCTCTCGATCAAGTCGCTCGAGTACCAGCGCGCGCTGCTGCAGGGCGGCGAGAAGGCCGCGGCCGCGATGCAGGGCGGGGAAGCGCCGTCGGCCGAGGCGCCGAATCCCGCCCTGTGGGCGTGGAACATGATGGCCCAGGCGGGGCGCCAGGTGATGGACCAGGCGTCGAAGGCGGCCTCGGAAAGCGCCGGCCGCAAGCGCGGCCGGAAAAGGGGCGATCCCGCGGCCTGAGCGCGCGTGGAGCCCCGAGGCTCGCGCCTCAGAACGGCACTTGCGCGTCCGGCTTCGCCTGGCGGAGGACCCGCCGGAAATCGGCTTGGATGCGCGCGAGCGCGGCGAGGTCGTCGGCTTCGAAGCGCAGCACGAGCACCGGCGTCGTGTTCGAGGCGCGCGCGAGGCCGAAGCCGTCGGGATATTCCACGCGCACGCCGTCGATCGTGTTCACTTCGGTCGCGCCCTCGAAGCGCGCCGTGCGCTGGAGCGTTTCGACGAGGCGATGGTTCTCGCCTTCCTTCGCGAGCTCCAGGTGGATCTCCGGGGTGCAGATCGAATCCGGGAGCGCTTCGAGCGGCGCGGAGGCGTCCGGCCCGCGCGAGACGAGCTCGAGCAGCCGGGCCCCCGCGTAGAGGCCGTCGTCGAAGCCGTACCAGCGGTCCTTGAAGAAGATGTGGCCGCTCATCTCGCCGGCGAGCGGCGCCCCGGTCTCGGCGAGCTTCGCCTTGATCAAGGAGTGCCCGGTCTTCCACAGGAGCGGCCGCCCGCCGTGGGCGCGGATCCAGGGGAAGAGGTTGCGCGTGCACTTCACGTCGAAGATCACCTCGGCGCCCGGATGGCGCGCGAGCACGTCGGCCGCGAACAGCATGAGCTGGCGGTCCGGGTAGACGATGCGGCCGGACTTCGTGACCACGCCCAGCCGGTCGCCGTCGCCGTCGAAGGCGAGCCCCAGCTCGGCTGGGCCCGAGGCGAGGCTGCGCGCGAGGTCCCCGAGGTTCTCCGGCTTCGAGGGATCGGGATGGTGGTGGGGAAAGGTCCCGTCCACCTCGCAGTAGAGCTCGATCACCTCGCACCCGAGGCGGCGGTAGAGCTCGGGGGCCACCGCGCCCGCCGAGCCGTTGCCGCAGTCCACGGCGATCGTGAGAGGCCGCGCGAGCTTCACGTCGGAGGCGATGCGCGCGAGGTAGGCTTCGCGGACGTCGGCGCGCTCGAGCCGCCCGTGGCCGGAAGCGAAATTTCCGCTCTCCACGAGGCGGCGCAGGTCCTGGATCGCGCCCGCCGCGAGCGTCTCGCCGGCCACCATCATCTTGAGGCCGTTGTACTCGGGCGGGTTGTGGCTGCCGGTGACCATCACGCCGCTGCCGGTGCCGAAGTGGTGGGTGGCGAAGTACACCATCGGGGTGGCGACCACGCCGATGTCGACGACGTCCATCCCGGCTGCGTTGAGCCCGCGCGCGAGCGCCTCCGAGAGCTTCGGCCCCGAAAGGCGCCCGTCGCGCCCGATCACGAAGCGCGGGACGCCGACGCGCCGCCCGAGGGTGCCGAGCGCCCGCCCGATCGCCTCGACCGCCTCGAGGGTGAGCGTGCGTTCCACGATCCCGCGGATGTCGTAGGCCTTGAAGATCTCGGGTGCGACCGGAGAGGTCATTCGCCGTGCTCGAGGAAATGGAGGATACGCCGGGGAAGCCACTCGATGTTGCCGGGAAACGGGCCCGACACGAAGCCCACGTGCCCGCCGCGCGGCGGGTATTCGAGCTTCACCGCGGCCGACACCTCTCGGGCCGTGGGCAGCGCCGCTTCCGGAAGGAACGGATCGTCGCGCGCGTTGAGCAGCAGCGTGGGCACCCGCACGGAGACGAGCCACGGCTTGGAGCTTGCGCGCGTCCAGTAATCGTCCGTGTCGCGGAACCCGTGCAGCGGCGCCGTCACGATGTTGTCGAAATCGCGCAGCGTCCACGCGCGCCGCACGGCCGCCGCGTCGTAGAGACCCGGATGGCGGCCGAGGCGCTCGAGCGCGCGGCGGCGCAGCGACCGCAGGAAATGCCAGGCGTAGACGCGCGCGAAGCCGCGCCCGAGCGCCTCGCCCCCGGCTGTGAGGTCCACCGGCGCGCTCACGACCGCCGCGCGCGCGACCACGGAGCGCGCCGCCTCGCCGCGCTCGCCGAGCCACTTGGCGAGCACGTTGCCGCCGAGGCTCACGCCCGCGGCGTAGAGGGGCGCCGCGCCCGAGCGTGCCTTGAGCCGGCGCAGCACCCAGTCGGCCTCGTCGGAGTCGCCCGAGTGGTACGCGCGCGAGAGCCGATTGGGCTCGCCGCTGCAGCCGCGGAAGTGCAATACGCTCCCGCGCCACGCGCGCCGGCGCACGTGCTCCATCAGCATGCGCGCGTAGGGCGACTCGGACGAGCCTTCCAGGCCGTGGAAGAGCTGCACCCACGGCGCGGATTCCGGTCCCGGGAGCACGTCGACGTCGACGAAATCGCCGTCGGGCGTCTCCCAGCGCTCGCGCGCGAGCGTCACGCGCGGCGCGGGCGCGAGGAGCGCTCCGTAGAGCGTCTGCAGGTGCGGGTTGCCGAGGCCCGGCGCCGGCACGAAGGGCGCGAACGTCACCGGCGCGCGACGCCCGGCGTCGAGCGCCATTGGAGCGCGTGGGCGCCGTCGGGGCGCCGCGGTCCGAGCAGGTCGAGCAGGGGCTCGAGCGCGGCCGACGAGGGGCCTTCGGCGCGCGCCTCGCCCGAGAAGGCGAGGGACGCGGGCGGCGCGAACGTCCCCGTCCCCGAGACGCGCAGCGGCCCCTCGAGCGTGGCCACCGCGATCCTCGCGGGCCCGCCGTCGGCGGTCGCGTCGACGCGATAGGAGCCCAGGGGGCGCACGCCGGACAGGGCGAGCGCCGCATCGCGCCACTCCAGCCGGGCGTGGCCGCGCGCTTCGCTCCCGTCCCACGCGACGGCCGGGGCGCTGAGCGTCACGGCGCCCTCCGGGCGCCAGCTCGCGGCGAGCGGCGCGAGCGCGGCGAGCGCGGCCGCGTCGGCGCGCAGGCGCAGGTCGCGCGCCTCCGTGAGGGTGAGGCCGCGCTCGATCGTCCCGTGGGCCTCGAGGTGGTCGCCCTGCGCATCGATCGCGAAGGCGAGGCGGCTCGCGAGGAGGCGCGAGGCGAGGAAGCGCCAGTGCAGCGCGCCGAGGGAGATCGCCGCGCCCGGCGGGCCGATCGTCGCCCGCGCGCTTCCGTTCCAGAGCGTGCCGTGCGCGTCGGCGAGCTCGATCGCGCCGGGCACGCTCGCCCGGCGCGCCACGAGCTGCGCCGGCACGGTCGCGACGGCGAAGACGGCGTAGGCCGCGACACCGAGGACGACGATCGCGCGCGCACGCATCGCTCAAGATCCCGCGAGCGTGATCTCGGCGCGGACCCGCCCCCGGGTCGCCAGCGCCTCCACGCGGGCGCTCTCCACCCGCAGGCCCTCCGAGGCCTGCGTGGAGGCGAGCCATTCGACGAGCTTCGCGAAGTCCACGTCTCCGGCGGCGAGCCGCAGGTGGCGCTCGTCCGCCAGGGTGAGGCGTGCGCCCGGGGGCACGGCGAGCGCTCCGGCGGCGAGCGCGGCCAGCGGCCGGTGCGCCGCGGCCGCCGCGGTCGGCGGCATCGAGCGCAGGCGCCGCACTTCCTGCGCGTCGCCCTCGAGCGCCGCCACGTCGGCGCGCAGCCCCGGCACCTCGCGCTCGAGGCGCGCGCGGGCACGCTCGAGCGGCAGCCACACGAAGGCGGCGAACAGGAGCACGGCGGCCGCCGCCGCGGCGGCGGCGAGCATTCGCCGTTCCCCGGCGGAACGCCGGCTCCACGCGGCGGCGAGCTCGTTCATCGCTTCGCCTCCGCGATCGGCGCGCCGCCGGTGCGGACCTCGAGGCGGCCGTTCGCGTATTCGATCGCGCTCGCCGGCCGGTCGGCGGCGCGCGCGGCGCGCGTGAGCTGCGCGAGGAAATCGTCGCCCGCGGCGAGCCCGCGCGTGCGGCGCAGGTCGGCGAGGTTGCGCTCCATCTGCAGGCGCGGATCGACCACCGCCCGCGCTTCGGGGAACGTCGCGCGGAAGATGGACTCGGCCTTCGCGTGGAGCGCCGAGCGCTCCCGGGCGAGACGCCAGGTCTGCGCGCCGTCGAGGGCGAGCTGCACCACGGCGATCGCCGCGGCGAGAACCAGGGCGGCGCGCGGGACGCGCAGGGCGGCGAGCCGGCGGGAGCGCGCCGCGAGCTCGGGGCCGAGGAGATCGATCGCGCCAGAAGCGGGCGCGCCACGCGCGAGCGCCTCCCACCGCGATCCGGTCTCGAGCGCCACGCCGGCCTCGGCGCTCCAGCGCGCGAGCTCGGGCGCGGAGGCATCGCCCTCGCCGTGCACGCGGACCGCGCGGGGGCGGTCGCCGCGCGCGCTCGCCTCGTCGAGGGCGATGCGCAAAGCGAGGGGGAAGGCGCCGCCGGCGTCGCGGTCGAACGCGACGCCGGCGCCCAGGTCGTCCACGAGCATCCCGCGCGCGGGCCCGAGGACGAGGTGCCACTCCCCCGCCGCGCTAGGCGCCAGGGCGCTTTCGCACCACGCCCTGGCGGGCTGGATGCCCGCGGCCTGGAGCGCTTCGACCATGCCGCGCAGCCACTCGCGGTCGATCACCGCGACCAGCGTCTCGCCGCGCGCGTCGACCGGCCCCGCGATCGCCTGGATGCGGGAGGGATCGGCGAGCAGCCGGTCCTCGACGGCATAGGGCAGGAGCTCGCGCAGCGTGGCGGCGCCCACGCGCGGCAGCCTCAGGCGCGCGAACAGCACGCGCGCGGCGGGCAGCACGATCTCCACGTCGTCGGCGCGCGGCATGCCGGAGGGCGGCGAGCGCTCCTCGCGCAGGAGCTCGCGGCGCGAGTCGAAGAGCATCCACGGCCACGCCGCCGAGGCGTCGGGGCGGTCGGCGGACGGCAGGAAGACGCGCAGCCTCATGGCGGTCGCGCGCTCAGTAGCGGGGCCGCCGCCACAGGAGGGTCGCGCCCGATGTCTGCCCGGCGGCCGCGCCGCGCTGGATCAGGGCGTCGGTGGCGAGCTGGATGTCGTCCTGGGTCACGCGCACCTGCACGGAGAAGAACGAGCTCGCCACGCCGAGCGCGGACGTATCGGCCTTCGCGTCGACGCCCAGGGCCCAGCGCGAGAGCTGCTCGCCGCTGCGGAACGGATTGGCGACCCGCTGCGCGACCATCCGGTCGATGGCAGCGGGAGGGACGTCGGGAAGGACCGCCTCGAGCACGACGGCGCTCGCGGTGTTGGCGTTGATCGTCGTGCGCACGCCGGGGACCACGAGCGCGGTCACGTAGGGCCTGAGCTTCGCGACCGTCGCCGGGTCGAATCCCCGCACGCGATACAGCTCCTCGACCTGCACCATCGGCTGGTCCGCGGTGCGATAGGGCTGGGGGAGGGCGAGGTACCAGGCGTCCTCCGCGCCCGCGGCGCCCGTCGGCGTGTCGTTCGAATCGATCCAGTCGACGACGGCGTCGGAGAGCTCCGGCGGCAGACCGAGGGAGGCGAGCAGGCGCCGGAAGATCGCGACGTCGTCGGGGCTCACCTTGTCGCCCACGACCAGGTTGTTCAGGTTGAACTTGCCCTGCTCGTCGGTGATCTCGCCCGACACGATGGCGCGGTCCACGGGCAGGCCCACCATGGGCTGGGCCCAGCCGTCGGCGAGCGAATCCACGCCCGGGTCGTCGGCCGCGATCACGCCGCGCGCCCAGTCGAGCCCGGCCTGCGCGTACTCGTCGGCCTGCGCGCGCGAGGCGACCATCATCGCCTGGTCGAGGGTGGCCGACTGCTGAGCGAGCATGAGCGCGACCGCGGAAGCGGCCACGGCGACGATGAGCACCGCGGTGATCGCGGCCACTCCCGATTGGCGTGCGCGCCTCATCGCGTCCTCGTGAGGTCCACGAGGCGCACGATGCGCTCGCCGCTCGCGAGCTCCACCGTGACCTCGACCGCGGCCGGGGCGGCCGCGGTTCCCGCGGGCCACGTCGTGAGCCACTGGCCGTCGACGGGATTCATGAAGCGGAAGGCGAGCGAGCGCACCGGCGCGAGCACCGTGACGGCGGCGGGCTGCTCGCGCGGGGCCGCGTCGACGCCGGCCCACGAAAGGCGCTCCACGCGGTCCCCGTTCAGGCGATAGGCGATGCGCTGGGGAGCGGCGAGCGCGTTGTCCTGCAGGGGGCTGCCGCAGCGCGTGAGCGAGAGCCCCACGCCGATCGGGGAAGTGTCGAGGGTCGAGGACACCGCCGGCAGCGGCGCGCCCGAAGCGCCCTTCGACGGCTGCGGGCGCACGATCGCCGCCGCGACGTCGCGCTCGAAGCGGCCCACGAAGAGCGCGGCGTCGCGCCACTTGCGCGCGTCGTGCTCCAGGGCGTCGCGGCTCGTGAGGAGCGCCGTGAGGCCCCGGTACGCGAAGCCCGAGAGGACGGCGAAGATGGCGAGCGCCACCAGCAGCTCGACCAGCGTGAATCCGCGGCTAGCGCGAGACATAGCCCGTGAGCGTCGTGAGCACGCGAGCGGGGTCGCGCGCGTCGGAGACGGCCTCGTCGACGCGCCGGATCGTCGCGTTCGGCGTCTCGCTCACCGTCTCCTCGACGACGAGCGCGAGCCCGCCCTCCTGCACGTCGAGCCGCGACGTCGAGGTGTCGGGGAACGCCCGGCTCGCGCGCAGCTCGGCGATGCGGTTCTCCGCCGCCCACGTGGCGAGCAGCCGCTCGCGCGTCTCGAGGGCGCCGTCGGTGGCGATGCTCGCGGCGCGCGTCGTGGCGGCGAGCGCCACGGCGAGGATCGCTACGGCGACGAGGATCTCGATGAGCGTAAAGCCGCGCGCGGGCCTCATTGTCCCGTCACCGTCACGGCGCCGGCCGCGTCGCCTTCGACCGCCCAGGGCAGGCCGCGCACCTCGAAGGCGACGCGGAACGGGATGCCGAGGCCGTCGGGCAGGAACACGAGGCGGTCGCCGGGCCTGAGGGACTGGCCGTCCACGTAGAGCCCGGTCACGCGGGTCGAGCCGTCGAGGGCCTCGTCGTGCGAGGGGTCCGCCGTCCACGAGCTGCCCGTGAGGCGCCATTCGCGCATGCGCCCGTCCCCGAAGGTCATGGCCGTGGGGCGGCCGCCGAACCACGCCGCGTCGCGCGCGTGCTCGAGGGCGAGCGCCACGCGTCCCGATTCGCGCCGGCCGATCTCCACGTCGCCGGGGAAGAGGTTCACCGCGGCGAGCGCGACGACGATGCCGGTGATCGCCACGACCACGAGCACCTCGACCAGCGTGAAACCGGCCGTGCGCCCGAAGCGCTCAGTCCCAGTTGCCAATGTCGGCCCCGTTGCCCTCGCCGCCGGGCGCGTGGTCCGCGCCGAGGCTGTACACGTCGATCTCGCCGTGCACGCCGGGGCTGAGGTACTGGTAGTCGCCGCCCCAGGGGTCCTTCGGGAGGCGCTCGAGGTAGCCGCCCTGCTTCCAGTTGGTCGGCACGGGCGGGGTGGCCGGGCGGTGCACGAGCGCCGCGAGCCCCTGGTCCGTCGTCGGATAGAAGCCGTTGTCCAGGCGGTAGAGCTTGAGCGACTGCACGATCGCGCCGATGTCGGCCTTCGCCGCCACGCGCTTGGCTTCGTCGGGCCGGTCCATGATCTTCGGCACCACGATCGCCGCGAGGATCGCGAGGATCGCCACCACCACGAGCACCTCGATGAGCGTGAACGCCCTTTGCTCAAGGGCGTTGAGCGGCGAGTGGTCGTCCGCTCCAACGCCGTTCCCGATGCCCTCGTTCTCTCGACCGATATCCATCTATTTGCCGACCAACTGGTTCAACTGGAAAATCGGCAGCAGGATCGCCACCACGATGCCGAGCACGAGCCCGCCCATGGCGAGGATCATGGCCGGCTCGAACAGCGCCACGAAAGCGGCGAGCCGCGTGGCGATGTCCGCGTGCTGCTGGCGCGACGCCCGCTCGAGCGCCTCGTCCAGGCGCCCGCTCGCCTCGCCGCTCGCGATGAGGTGCACCATCACCGGCGGGAAGGCGCCGGTAGCGCCGAGCGCGCGCGCGAGCGGCATGCCCTCGCGTACGCCGCGGGCCGCGGTCTCGAGCGCCTCGCGCATCGGCACGAGGGTCATCACGCCGCCCCCCGCCTCGAGCGCCGCGAGGATCGGAACGCGGCTGCCCACGAGGATCGAGAGCGTGGCGGCGAGCCGGGCGGCGTCCAGCCGGCGCAGCAGCGGTCCGGCGACCGGCGCCCGGAACGCGAGCCGGTGCAGGCGGGCCCGGGTCGCCGGCCGCCGCAAAGCCCAGCGCAGCGCGAAGGCCGCCGCCGCGAGCACGATCGCCCAGACCACCCAGGTCGCGCGCAGGAATCCCGAGAACGCGATGAGCGCGCGCGTGAGGATCGGAAGGCGCTGGTGCGCGTGCTCGAAGACCTGCACGACCTGCGGCAGCACGTAGACCAGCAGCGCGCCCACCACCGTCACCGCCACGGCGAGCACGATCGAGGGATAGATGAGCGCGAGCGAGAGCCGCGCGCGCAGCTGCTGGCGCTCCTCGAGGTAGTCGGCGAGGCGTGCGAGGACGCGCGGCAGCTGCCCGGAGGCCTCGCCCGCGGCCACGAGCGTGCGGTGCAGCTCGGGGAACACTCCGGGGAACGCCGCGAGCGCCCGCGCCACCGAGTGGCCGGCGAGCACCTCGCCGCGCAGCGCCGCGAGCACCTGGCGCAGGCGCTCGCTCTCGGCCTGCTCGATGAGCGCATTGAACGCCTGCTCCACCGTGAGCCCGGCCTCGAGGAGGGATGCGAGCCCCCGCGTGAGCTGGGTGACTTCCGCGACGGGCAGCGAGACCGGCCGCAGGCGCGCGCCTCCGGCGGGGTCGTTCGCCGCGATGACGTCCACGCGGTAGGGCGTGAGCCCCTGCTCGCGCAGGGCCGCGCGCGCCTGGCGCGCGCTGTCGGCCTCGAGCACGCCGCGGTGCAGCTTGCCCTCGATGTTGTACGCCTGGTAGCGGAATCCGGGCATGTCGGCGAACCCCGGATTACGTCCGCGTCACTCTCAGCACCTCGTCGAGGGCGGTGGCGCCCTCGCGCACCCAGCGCAGGCCGTCCTCGCGCAGCCGGATCATCCCGGCGCGCACGCCGTGGGCGCGCAGCTCGCGCTCGGCCACGGTGTCGTGCACGAGCTTGCGCATGTCCTCGTCCACGGTCATCAGCTCGTAGATGCCGGTGCGGCCGCGATAGCCGGTGAAGTTGCACGCCCCGCAGCCCGCGGCGCGGTAGAGCCGCTCGGGGACGCTGTGCCCGAAGAGGCCGCGCTCGCCCGCGTCGGGCTCGTAGGGCACGCGGCACTCGGGGCACAGGCGGCGCACGAGGCGCTGCGCGAGGACCCCGTTCAGCGTGGAGGCGAGCAGGTACGGCTCGATGCCCATGTCGACGAGCCGCGTGACCGCGCCGGGCGCGTCGTTCGTGTGCAGCGTGGCGAGCACGAGGTGGCCCGTGAGGGACGCCTGCACCGCGATCTGCGCCGTCTCCAGGTCGCGGATCTCGCCGATCATCACCACGTCCGGGTCCTGGCGCAGGATCCCGCGCAGCGCGCGGGCGAACGTCATCTCGATGCGCGGGTTCACCTGCGTCTGGCCGATGCCGTCGAGCTCGTACTCGATCGGGTCCTCGACGGTGAGGATGTTGCGCGTCTTGCGGTCCAGGCGGGAGAGCGCGGAGTAGAGCGTCGTGGTCTTGCCCGAGCCCGTGGGGCCGGTCACCAGGAAGATGCCGTGGGGCGCGTGGACCAGCTCGTCGACGGCGTCGCGCGTGGCCGCGGACATGCCGAGGGCGTCCAGCGTGAGGCGCCCGGCCTGCTTGTCGAGCAGGCGCAGCACCACGCGCTCGCCGTTGGCCGTGGGAATGGTGGAGACGCGCACGTCGATGGGCCGGCCCGCGATGCGCAGCGCGATCCGCCCGTCCTGCGGCAGGCGCTTTTCCGCGATGTCGAGCGAGGCCATCACCTTGATGCGCGAGACCATCGCCGGGTGCAGCCCCCGCCGCGGCTCGACCACGTCGCGCAGCGCGCCGTCCACGCGGAAGCGCACGGCCGCGCGGGCCTCGAAGATCTCGAGGTGAACGTCGGAGGATCCCTCGCGCACCGCCTGCGTGAGCAGCGCGTTGATGAGGCGGATGATGGGCGCGTCGTTCTCGGCCTCGAGCAGGTCCGCCACCTCGGGCAGCTGCTCGGTGAGCTTCGCGAGGTCCACCGACTCCCCGATGTCCTCGACGATGGTCTCCGCCGCCGAGGGCTCGCGCGTGTAGGCGAGCGCGAGGCAGTGCTCGAACTCCTCCGGCGTGAGCAGCACCTCCTTCAGGGGCTTGCCCGCCATGCGCCGCACTTCCGCGAGCGTGGAGGCCTGCGGGTAGGGCTTGATCCACACCTCGAGCGCGGCCGTTCGATCGGGGCCGTCCCCGGGCACCATCCGCGCCGCGAGCACGCCCTTCGACTTGGCGAACGGGTACGGCAGCAGCCGCACCGTCTGGGGATCGAGGTCCTGGGGGTTCACCGTTCTCTCGAGGGGAGCTGTCATCGCGGGGTCTCGTCCATGTCACTCTCCCAGCGGCTTCTTCCTGGCCTCGTCGAGCGGGGGAAGCTGCTTCGCGGGCCGCGGCGGCAGCAGTCCGCTCGCCGGCAGCCCCATCTCGCCCTGGAGGTTGCGGATGTAGTCGTAGCGGTCGCCGGTGACCGCGGAGGCGGCCTTCTCGTCCTTCAGCACGACCGGCCGCAGGAAGATCATGAGGTTCGTGCGCTTGTGCGTGCGCGAGTCGTACTTGAAGAGCGAGCCCAGGAAAGGGATGTTGCCGAGCACCGGCACCTTGTCGACCGAGGACTCCTGGTCGTCCTGGATGAGGCCGCCCAGGACCACGATCTCGCCGTCGTCGACCAGCACCGTCGATTCGAGCGAGCGCTTGTTGGTGATGATGTCGGCCGACTGCACGAGCGCCTTGTCCGTGGTCACGCTCGAGACCTCCTGGAAGATCTTGAGCTTCACCGCGCCCGCCTCGGAGACCTGCGGCGTCACCTGCAGCGTGAGGCCGATGTCCTTGCGCTCGATCGTCTGGAAGGGGGTGACCGCGCTGCCCGCCACCGGCGTGTAGGTGCCGGTGATGAAGGGCACGTTCTGCCCCACGACGATCTTCGCCTGCTCGTTGTCGAGGGTGAGCACGTTGGGCGTGGACAGCACGTTCGCGTCCGAGGTGCCCTCGAGGGCGCGCGCGAGGAGCTGCAGGTTGGGGATCGTGACGGGATTGCCGTTCGCGTCCACCAGCCCCGGGATGGTGATCGAGCCCTTGATGATGCCGAGGTTGAGGCCCTGGCCGATGTTGGTGAGGGGATTGGCCGCGAGGCCGAGGATGTTCGCGCCGGCGGTGGTGCTGAAGTTGGTGCCGGCGAACAGCGACTGCCCGTTGCCGATGTTGTGGCCCGCGTTCCATTGCACGCCGAACTCCGAGGCGAGGCCCGTGGTGACCTCGACGATGAGCGCCTCGATGTATACCTGGGCGCGCCGCTGGTCGAGCGCGTCGATGACGCTGCGCAGGTTGCGGTACACCGGCTCCGGTGCCGAGATGATGATCGAGTTGGTGGGCGGGTACGCCTGGATCACGGAGGCGGGCGTCGCCGTCGCCGCCCCGGCCGCCGGGGAGGGTGCGCCGCCCGGAGCGCCCTGCATGCCGGCCGGGACGGTGAGGGAAGCCGCGGCGTGGGAGCCTTCGCCGCCCGCGAGCAATCCCCGGAGCGTGTCGGCGATGCGGGTCGCCTCGGCGTTGCGCAGGAAGACCGTATAGATGTTGCCGCTGCCCGCGCCGGGCGTGTCCAGCCCCAGGGCGAGCGCCTTGATGTGGTGCATGAGGGGGCCGTTGTCCGCGCGCACCACGAGGCTGTTGGTGCGCGCGTCCACCGCGATGGCCGCCTTCGGGAGCGAGCCCGGCGCGTTGGGCGACACGTTCGTTTCGGGCACCACGCGCTGGATCATCTGGGCGATGTCGATGGCGGAGGCGTTCTGCAGCCGGATGATCTCCACGTCCGACCCCGAGGGACGGTCGATGGACTCGACGATGCGCTGGATGCGCCGCACGTTGGACGCGTAGTCGGTGATGACGATCGCGTTGTTGTTGGGATAGGCCGCGATGAAATTGTTGGCGGTCACGAGCGGGCGCAGGACCGGGACGAGCTGCACCGCGTTCTCGTTCTGCAGGACGAAGACCTGGGTCACGATGCTGTCGCCCGCCGCGCGGGCCGCCTGCTCGCCCATCGGCACGGCGGAGGACTTGGCCTCGGCCTCGGGGACGATCTTCACGAATCCGTCGCCTTCCACCGCGGCGTATCCCTGCACCCGCAGCGCCGAGAGGAGGATCCGGTAGAGCATGTCCTTCGACACCGGGTGGTCGGAGATGATGTTCACCGTGCCGGTCACGCGCGGGTCGAGGATGAAGTTCTTGCCCGTGTGCTGGCCCACCGTCTTGATGACCGACTGGATGTCGGCGTTCACGAAGTTGACGGTGATCTTTTCCTCGTCGGGCGCGCCCGGCGGGGGAGCGGCCGCGGCCAGCAGCGCCGCGAAGGTCAGCGAGGCCAGGGCGCCGCGCGCCACGGCAGTTAGAAACCTTGTCACGATTGGTTGCTTTTCCGTTGATTTGCCAGCGTTTTCGCGTGAACCAGTCTACACCAGGGAAACGCCGCGCGCACCCCTGGGAAGGCCCCGGCGGACCCGCCCTTTCAATGGATCTGGTAGCTCAGGTGGACCGTCGCGCTCCCGCGCTGGATCTCGGCCTGGACGGTCGAGAGGCTGCCGAACTGCTGGTAGAGCCGCGCGAGATCGCCCGTGGAGGCGACCGGCTGGCCGTTGATCTTGCGGATCACGTCGCCGGAGCGCAGCCCGAGCTTGGCGGCGAGGCTCCCGACGGGGGCCGATTCCATGCGCACGCCGCCCCCGGGCGGCATGACGATCTGGCCCAGGTACTGGAGCTGGCCCGGGTCGCGCAGCGCCTCGTCGAGCTCGTGGCGCGAGAGGCTGTAGCCGTTCTCGCCCGAGCGCGAGACGTCGAGGCGGAAGCCGCGCGCGGCGGCCGCGGCGCGCGGCGCGGCGGCGCCGGGGCCGCGGGTCGCGAGGTCGATGCGGCTCCGCACGCCCCCGCGGGAGACGATCACGTGGTCGGGGTCCACCTCGGCGAGCGTCGTGCCGGGGGTCACCTCGCCCCCGATGAAGACCGAGATGTCCCTGCCCGCGCGCGGGGCGAAGATCGCCGAGGCGGCGACCCCGGGCGTGGGCGCGACCACGCCCTTGAGGACGAGGCCGTCGGCGGTCGACGAGGCGCCGGGCGCGGACGCGCCGAAGAGGCGGGCGATCGCGGCGAGGTCCACCTCGGCGGCGGGCTGCGCACGGGCCGAGGGCGCCGCCCCGGGCAGCGCCAGCTTCCACGTCCAGTGCGCGAGCTGCCAGGCGAGGACGAGGGTGAGCGCCACGACGAGCGCGGTGCCGAAGGCGCCGTCCTTCCCGGGCGGATGGGCGGGGGCGGGAATGGCCATGACGTGATGTTAGCGCCGTTCGGCCGCGCGGCGGGCGGGATCGACGTCGAGGTATTTCCAGGGCTCGATCGCGAAGGGGTGCTTCTTGTAGTTGAGGAGCCAGGGCTGCACGAGCACGGTCTGCGCCTTGTAGGTCTCCACCATCCAGGGAACGTAGACGAGAACCAGCTTCACCATGCGCGTGTAGAGCGCGTCGCGCTCCGGGCCCGGCGGCATGCGGCGCGCCCGCTCGTAGAGCGCGTTGAACTCGGGCAGGTCGAACATCGCGTAGTTGGCCTGGCCGATCGAGCCGCGCCAGAACAGCTGCAGGAAGTCGTCGCCGTCGGGGTAGTCGGCGATCCACCCGTAGCTGAAGGACTGGACCTTGCCCACGCGGGCGTCGTTGCGCAGGTCCGGCAGCTTCTCGACCTTGTTGAAGGTCACGCGGATGCCGATGTCGTCCATGGAGCGCTTCCACAGCTCGTTCCTGTGGCGCTCGCGCTGCGTGGGATACCACGCGTGGTCGAAGCTGAGCGGCGTGCCGTCGGGGTTCTCGCGGTAGCCGTCGCCGTCGCGGTCCACGTAGCCGTAGAGGTCGAGGAGCGCCTTCGCCTTCGCCGGATCGTACTCGAGCGTGGGGCTGCGGAAATGCGGGTCGTAGCCCGCCACCGACGGCGGCAGCGGCGACTGGGCGCGCACCGACTGGTGCTTGTCGAGGATCGAGATCTCGTCGTCGATCCGGAAGCCGAGGCAGATGGCGCGGCGCAGCGCCACGCGCTCCGGGCTGTACCCGCCGAGCGGATTGGGGCGCCCGTCGACCGTGGTCAGCATGTTGAACGTCGTGTACGTGGTGTACGCGATCTCGTCGGGCGTGGCGCGGACGCCCTTCCTCGCCAGGTTGGGCGCGAGCTTCCCGCCCGGCATCGCGACGTCGGCGAACTCCTCGGGCAGGGGGCGCAGGTAGTCGTGCTCCCCGCCCAGGAAGGCGAGCCAGCGCGGCTGGGCCTCGTCCACGATGTCCACCTCGATGCGGCCGACGATCGGCAGGCGCTTGCCGCGCAGGCTCGCGGCGATCTCGCGCGAGCGCGGGTCGTCGTGGCCGACGCTCTCGAACACGTCCTCGCGATAGCCCGGGTTCGCTTCCAGCACCAGGCGCGAGCCGCGCACCCACTGCGCGAGCCGGTACGGCCCGGTGCCCACCGGATGGGAGCGGATGTCGTCGCCGTAGCGCTCGACCACCTCGCGGGCGAGCGCCGCGGTGGCGGGCATGGCGAGCACGTAGCCGAAATCGAAGTCGGTGTCGTCGAGCTCGATGCGCAGCGTGTAGCGGTCGAGCGCCCGCAGGCCCTCGACGGGGCGGTCGTAGTCGAAGTGCCCGGTCTTCAGCGCCTCCTGCCGCAGCGCATCCGCCCCGCGGATCTTGCCCTCCACGAGGAACAGCCACTGGCTCTTGAGCTTCGGGTCGAGGAGGCGCTCGATCGAGTAGACGTAGTCCTGCGCGACGAGCTCGCGCGGCTTGCCGCCGAAGGCCGGGTCGGGCGTGAAGTAGATGCCCGGCTTCACGCGCAGGGTGTACACGCGGCCGTCCGCGCTCACCTCGGGCAGCGCGACCGCGGCGCGCGGCTTGAGCAACGCCGGCCGGGCGAGGTAGTCGTACTCGAGCAGGGCGTCGAAGATGTTGTCGCTGATGCCGTCCGTGGCCTCGTCGCTCTGGGCCTGGGGATCGAACCCGCTCTCTGCGCTCGGATAGGCCACGCGCACCGTCTTGGCCATGTCCGCCGCGCCCGCCGCGGTGGCGAGGGCGAGCGCAAGCACGAGGCCGGCCAGGGACCTCGGGACCGCCGATGGGGGCCGGGGGACGCGATCGCTGTTCGGGAGGGTCATCCAGGCTGCGGGGCTTGCGTCGCCCATGATCGCCGCCGCGCGCGCGATGCGCAACGCCTCCCGGCGTCTCCGGACGCCTCGCCGCGCTCGCGCGGAGGCCGAACGCTAGTGCAGCGTGTGCGCCGGAGCGGGAGGCTCGTCCGGAGCCGCCGCCTCGCCGAGGAGCGAGGCGTGGTGCACCACCATGCGCCAGCCGCCCTCGGTGAGCTCGTACACGTTGGTCGCGTGGACCGATCCCGATGCGCCGCCCCCGGCCGGCGCCAGGCTTTCCACGAGCGAATGCACGGCCACCGTCGGGCCGTCGAAGCGGTGCGTCTCGGAAACCTGGATCCGCACCTGGGAGCCGCCGGCGAAGATCTGGCCCCAGCTCTCGCGCACCGCCTCGAAGCCCACGAGGCGCGGGCCCTGCGGATGCACGCAGACCACGTCGTCGGCCTCGGCCCACACCGCCATCATCGCCGCGAGGTCGCCGCGCTCGAACGCGTCGTAGAAGGCGTTCTCGGCGTCGTCCGGCGTGGGGTAGAGCCTGCTGCGACTGGCGGGGCGCGCGGTCTTCATCGGCGCGAGAGCTTACCGGAATTTTGCTTTATATTCCCCGATTCCTCCCCGCATTCCAACGGGTGCTTCCATGGTCAAGTTCTTCGTGAACGGCGAGCCCGTCGACTTCCGCGCCGACCCCGACACGCCGCTGCTCTGGGCGCTTCGCGACCAGCTCGGCTTCACGGGCGCCAAGTTCGGCTGCGGCGCCGGCCTGTGCGGCGCCTGCACGGTGCACGTGGACGGCGCGGCGACGCGCTCGTGCATCACGCCGGTCGGCTCCCTGCAAGGCAAGCGCGTGGTCACGATCGAGGGCATCGGCAACACCTCGCGCGCCCGCGTGGCGGAGGCGGTGCACGCGGCGTGGATCGACAAGGACGTGGTCCAGTGCGGCTATTGCCAGCCGGGCCAGGTGATGTCGGCGATCGCCCTGCTCTCGAAGAATCCCCATCCCACCGACGCGCAGATCGAGGAGGCGATGAATGGGAACCTGTGCCGCTGCGGCACGTACCAGCGCGTGCGCGAGGCGGTCCGCAGCGCCGCGGCCGCGCTGCGCAAGGCCTGAGGAGGCGCCATGAACAACTCCGTGCATCGCTCCCGCCGCCGCTTCCTCAAGTCCTCGGCCGCGCTCGGCGGCGTGCTCGTGGTGGGCTTTTTCCTGCCGGCGGGCCGCGGGCGCTTCGCCGAGGCCCAGGAGCCGAAGAAGGGCGTGCCGCCCAACGCCTTCGTGCGCATCGAGAAGGACGGCGCCGTCACGGTCGTCGTGAAGCACCTCGAGTTCGGCCAGGGCGTCACCACGTCGCTGCCGATGATCCTCGCCGAGGAGCTCGAGTGCGACTGGTCGCGGGTGCGTGCGGAGCTCGCTCCCGCCGCCCCGGAATACGCCCACACGGCCTTCGGGATCCAGATGACGGGCGGCTCCTCCAGCGTCTGGAACTCGTGGGAGCAGCTGCGCACCGCAGGCGCCCAGGCACGCACCATGCTTGTCGAGGCGGCCGCGCGACAATGGAAGGTGGATCCGGGCCAGTGCCGCGCGGAGAAGGGATTCGTGCACGGGCCCGGGAAGCGCCGGCTGTCCTACGGGCAGCTCACGGCGGCGGCGAGCCGGCTGCCGGTGCCGGAGCACGTGACGCTCAAGCCCGCATCCGAATTCAGGCGCATCGGCCTGAGCACTCGGCGCCTCGATTCGGCCGAGAAGGCCGCGGGCCGTGCGAAGTTCGGGATGGACGTGCAGCGCAAGGGCCTGCACACCGCGCTCGTCGCGCGGCCCCCGGTGTTCGGCGCACGGGTGAAGTCGCTCGACGCGGACAAGGTGAAATCCGTGCCCGGCGTGACCCACGTCGTGGCGCTGCGCAACGGCGTGGCGGTGGTGGGCAACAACTTCTGGGCGGCGAAGAAGGGGCGCGACGCCCTGCAGGTGGAATGGGACCTGGGTCCGAACGCGGCGCTTTCGACCGAGGCGCTCGGCGCGCGGCTGCGGGAGGCGATGAAAGCGCCGGGCGCGATCGCGCGCAAGGCCCCGCCCGCGCCCGCCGCGGCCGCCCCGGTCGAGCGCACGATCTCCGCGGAGTACGAGGTGCCGTTCCTCGCCCACGCGCCGATGGAGCCGCTCAACTGCACGGTGGAGCTCGACGGCGACGGCGCGCAGATCTGGACCGGCACGCAGTTCCAGGGCGTGGACCATCCGGCCGCGGCGAAGGCGCTCGGGCTGCCCCTGGAGAAGGTGCGCCTCAACACCATGCTCGCGGGCGGCGGCTTCGGGCGCCGCGCGAACCCCGCGTCGGACTTCGTGGTCGAGGCCTGCGAGCTCGCCCGGCGCACGAAGGTTCCGGTGAAGGTCGTCTGGACGCGCGAGGACGACATCCGCGGCGGCTACTACAGGCCGATGGTCGTGCACCGCGTGGAGGTGGGCCTCGACGGCCAGGGCGCGATCGCCGGATGGAAGCACGCGATCGCCGGCCCCTCGATCATGGCCGGCACGCCCTTCGAGCCGATGATGGTGAAGAACGGGGTCGATCCGACCTCCGTCGAGGGCGTGGCGGACACGCCCTACGCGCTCGCCGGCATGGAGGTCACGCTGCACACCGTGGACACCGGGGTGCCCGTGCTCTGGTGGCGCTCGGTGGGCCACTCGCACGCCGCGTTCGTGATGGAGACGCTGATCGACGAGATCGCCGCGGCCGCGAACAAGGACCCGGTGGCCCTGCGCCGCGAGCTGCTCGCGAACCAGCCGCGGGTGCGCAACGTCCTCGAGGTCGCGGCGGCCAAGGGCGGATGGGGCACGGCGCTCCCGAAGGGACGGGCACGCGGGATCGCCGTGCACGAGTCGTTCGGGAGCGTCTGCGCCCAGGTGGCGGAGGTCTCGCTCCAGGACGGTGCGCCCCGCGTGCACCGGATCGTGGCGGCGTTCGATTGCGGCCTGGTGGTCAATCCCCTCGGCGTGGAGGCGCAGGTGCAGAGCGCCATCGCCTTCGGCCTGGGCGCCGCGCTCTTCAGCGAGATCACGTTCGCCGACGGGCGCGTCGTGCAGTCGAACTTCCACGACTATCGCGTGCTGCGCCTGGAGGAGATGCCGGAAGTGGAAGTGCACCTCACCGGCGGGGGCGACAAGCCCACCGGAGTCGGCGAGCCCGCGACGCCGCCCGTGGCGCCGGCGGTCGCCAACGCGCTTTTCGCGCTCACCGGCAAGAGGGCCCGCAAGCTGCCACTCGCTTCCCAGGCCTGGACGTGAGCGGGCCGGCATTGAACTTGCATCGATTGGGCCGCACGTCGGAAGCCCGCGGAACGGCCGGTTCCGCGCGCAGTCGTATCGGGGAAGGATCCGGGGAGGGCGCATGCCGAGACTCGCCCAGGGTTGGCACAAGATCCTCTGGAGAATCGTCACGAACCCGACGGTCGAGGTGGTCGTCGCGATCGTGGTCGTGCTCATTTCGGCCTGGATCGTGATCCAGACCGAGACCGAGCAGCGCAGCACCCCGTTTCCCGTGATCTTCCACCGCTAGGAGTAAGATCCGATCATGCAAAGCCTCGACCTCGACGTGCTCAAGCGGGCGCTGGAGTGGCGGCGCGCCGGCCGGAAGGTGTGGCTGATCACCGTCGCGCAGACTTTCGGCGCGAGCCCCCGTCCGCCCGGGTCGCTGGCCGCGATCCGCGAGGACGGCATTCTCCTGGGCTCCGTGTCCGGCGGATGCATCGAGGACGACCTCGTGCGCCGGCGCGAGGAGTACCGGGGACGCAAGCCCCAGTTCAAGTCCTATGGCGTGACCGCCGAGGACGCGCGCCGCTTCGGCCTGCCCTGCGGCGGTCAGCTCGAGGTGATCGTCGAGCCCGGCGTGGAGCCGGCCGAGTACGAGGCGATCCTCGAGCGCATCGGCGCCGGGCGCATCGTCGCGCGTCACGTGGACCTCGAGAGCGGCGCCTGGAGCCTCGAGCCGGCGAGCCCCCGCGACGAGTGCGTTCGCACCGCCTCGCGCTTCACCAGCATCCACGGCCCGCGCTGGCGGATGCTCGTGATCGGCGCCTCGGAGATCGCCCACTATCTCGCGGAAATGGCGGCGACGGTGGACTTCCAGGTGTCCGTGTGCGATCCGCGCGAGGAATACCGCGGCGCCTGGCGCGCGACGAGCGCGCAGTGGATCGACGGCATGCCGGACGACGCCGTCGTCGCCTTCCGTCCCGACGGCCACAGCGTGATCCTCACCGTTTCGCACGATCCGAAGCTCGACGACATGGCGCTGCTCGAAGCCCTGAAGAGCGACGCCTTCTACGTGGGCGCCGTGGGATCGGCGCGCACCAACGCGGAGCGGCGCAAGCGCCTCGCGGACTTCGACCTCACCGCCCAGCAGGTCGCGCGCCTGCGCGGGCCCGTGGGACTTTCCATCGGGTCGCGCACGCCGCCGGAGATCGCGGTGGCCATCCTCGCGGACCTGATCGCCTCGCGCAACGGCATCATCCTCGAGAAGAGCGCCGGCGAGGCCGCCCGCCTGCGGGCGTAGCGCGGCCCGAAAGCGGCGCGCGCCGATGGACATCCGCGGCCTGCTGCTGTGCGGCGGGCGCGCGGCCCGATTCGGTTCCGACAAGCTGCTCGCCGTGGTCCCGGGCCAGGAGCCCGCGGGCCCGATCGCCGCGCGCGCGGCGCGCAGTCTTCTCGAAGGCGCGGGCAACGCGCACGCGATCGTGCCCACGGGGGCGTCGTCCCTGCGCTCCGTCCTCGAGGAGGCCGGCTGCGCGGTCCTCGAATCGGACCGCACGTCTGAGGGCATGGGGGCGAGCCTCGCGGCGCTCGTCGCGGCGAACGAGCGCGCCGACGGGTGGATCGTGGCCCTGGGCGACATGCCGCTCGCGAATCCCGCCACCATCGCGGCCGTGCGCCGGGCCCTCGAGGAAGGCGCGCTGCTCGCGGCACCCGTCTCGGCGGAGACGGGCGCGCGCGGACATCCGGTCGGATTCGCGGCGCCGCTTCGTGCGGAGCTCCTCGCGCTCGCGGGCGACGCGGGGGCGCGCTCCGTGGTCGAGCGGCACCGCGGGAGCCTGCAGGCCCTTCCCACGGACGATCCCGGGATCTTCCTCGACCTGGACACGCCCGCGCAGCTCGAGGCGCTGCGCGAGGCGGGATCGCAGCGCATTTCCGGCGCCGCCGCGAAAAGGTAATCTCGGCTTTTCGCTGCGAAGGACGAGCCGATGCGCACCCGCGGTGCCGTGCTGAACGCCATGGGCGTCGAGCCGCCCTACGACCGGACGAAGCCGCTCGCCATCGACGAGGTCGAGCTGCAGCCGCCCGGGCGGGGCGAGGTGCTGGTGCGGATCGCGGCCGCCGGGCTGTGCCATTCGGACCTCTCGGTGATCAACGGCGACCGCCCGCGCCCCACGCCGATGCTGCTCGGGCACGAGGCTGCGGGAGTCGTGGAGGCGCTGGGCGACGGAATCGCGGACCTCGGCGTGGGGGACCACGTCGTGCTGGTCTTCGTTCCGAGCTGCGGCCATTGCCTGCCGTGCGCCGAAGGGCGCCCCGCGCTGTGCGCGCCGGGCGCGGCGGCCAACGGCGCGGGAACGCTCCTCGGCGGACACCGGCGCATCTTCCGCGGCGGCACGGCGATCAATCACCACATGGGCTGCTCGGCCTTCGCGCAGCACGCGGTGGTCTCGCGTCACTCGCTGGTGAAGGTCGATCCGGACCTGCCGCTCGAGGAGGCGGCGCTCTTCGGCTGCGCGGTGCTCACGGGCGTGGGCGCCGTGGCGAACACGGCGAAGGTCCCGATGGGAGCGACGGTCGCGATCGTGGGGCTGGGCGGCGTGGGGCTCGCCGCGCTCATCGGAGCGCTCGCCTGCGGGGCGAGCCGCGTGCTCGCCGTGGACCTCGCCGCCGACAAGCGCGAGCGGGCGAAGTCCCTCGGCGCGACCGACGCCTTCGATGCGGGCGTCCCCGGAGCGGTCGAGGCGATCCGCGAGGCGACCGGGGGCGGCGTCGATTTCGCGCTCGAGTTCGCGGGCTCGGTGAAGGCGATGGACCTCGCCTACCGCATCACGCGCCGCGGCGGCACGACGGTGACGGCGGGCCTGCCGCCCCCGGACGCGACCTTCGCCTTGCCCCAGACGCACCTCGTCGCCGAGGAGCGCACCGTGAAGGGCAGCTACATCGGGACCTGCGTGCCCGCGCGCGACCTTCCGCGCTACGTCGCGCTCTACCGCGAGGGGCGCCTGCCGGTGGACAGGCTGCTCACGCACCGCCTCGCCCTCGACGACATCAACGCGGGCTTCGAGCGGCTGCGCACGGGCCAGGCGGTCCGGCAGGTGGTGGTGTTCTAGGCTTCGGGCACGCAGCGCTCAGCGCGGGATGAATTGCCCGGTGCGCGGATCGACGTAGCCGCCGGGAACCTCGTGGAGCACGGCGCCGGTCTTCGGGTCGATCGCGACCTTGCCCGTGGGCACGATCACTCTTCCGGTCTTCGCGTCCACGACCGGGGCGGGCGGGCGCGCGAGCTCGAGGCGCGCGCGGCCCGGTTCGTTCGCGGCCGGCGCGGGAGGCGGCGGCAGCGGCTTCACGGTGCTCGGGTAGGGCTCGATCGCCGCGCGGGGCGGGTGTGCCGTGGTTTCGCCGGCCGTGGCGCCGCGTGCGAGGGCTTCGGGGCTCATCAGCAGCCGGCCGAGCTCGGTGCGCGCCGCCTCGCGCTGCGCCGGGGTCGCCGTGGCGCTGTCGATCACGGCTTGCAGTGCGTGCATGCGCGTCTCGACGTCGGGCGGCGGGGGCCAGGCTGGCGTGCCCGCCGCCGCGCCGGTCGCCGTCGCGACGGCGAGGAGCACGCCCGGCAGCCGCGCGCCCATGGCCTTCAGCCGCGCTCCCGTGGCGGATACTTCTCGCCCGCCTCGATCCGTGCGTCGAGGACGTTCTGCTTCGGAGGCAGCGGGCAGGTGGTGAACTTGCTGAACGCGCACGGCGGGTTGTAGGCGCGGTTGAGGTCGAGCATGAACGTCGCACCCGGGGCGGGCTTCTTCTCCACGAAGAGGAAGCGCCCCGAACCGTACGTGGTCTTGCCGGCGGTCGCGTCCCGGAAGATGAAGAAGAGCCCCCCGGCGTCGCCCAGCGCGTCGAGGCGGTAGGTCTTGCCGTCGAGCTGGAACTCGGCGTACCCGGGCGAGGGCGCGTCCGAGACCTCGTCGATGATGTTCACGATGGGGATGTGGTGCTGCGGCTCGTAGGCGACGAACTTCGCCGGGACGCGATAGCGCTCCCGCACCGGGTACCAGACGCGCCCTCCGAAATGGGCGCGGTGGGGGCTCTGGTTGTCGGCCAGCCGCAGCACGTAGCGCCCGTCGCGCTCGATCACGTGGAACGACGCGCGGCCCATCGCGACCCAGTCCGGGACGTCGCCGCTCGTGTCCATCACCGTGTCGGTCATCGGGATGCCGTCCTTCGTCATCGCGAGGCCCGGCTCGAGCTTCACGGCGACGCGCCCCGGCTCGACGGTGATGGTGCCCATCCGGCCGGGACCGAGGCCCGCGGGGAACACGACGTCGTTGGCCGCGCCCGTGCCGAAAGTGTTCGCGCCCGGCTTCAGGACGTAGCGGCCGGCGAGCGTGAGCCAGCCGTTGTCGGCGCGCAGGTGCGCCTCGACTCTCGCGCGCCAGGCCTCGACGCTCTTCACGTAGTCGGAATCGGCGGCGAGCGCGGGCGCGGCGAGCGCGGCGGCGAGCGCGAGGAGCGGAGCGATCTTCATCGTGGGTTCGATCTCCGGGACGTCCGGTAGGTTCGGCGCGACGGGGCTTCAGGACGCATTTTCCTCCATCGCCTCGAGGACCGCCCGCGGATCGAGCTTCTCGAGGCAGTCGGTGTGGCCCAGGGGGCAGACGCGGGCGAAGCACGGGCTGCACGCGAGCCGCAGGCTGAGCACCCGGGCGCGGGGCGATAGCGGCGGCGTGAACTCCGGGCTCGAGGAGCCGAAGAGCGCGGCGGTGGGCCGGTCGAGCGCGGCGGCCACGTGCATGAGGCCCGAGTCGTTCGTGACCACCTGCGCGGCGGAGGCGAGAAGGTCGATCGCTTCGTCGAGGGAGGTGCGCCCCGCAAGGTCCACGCAAGCCTCTCCCGCCGCCTCGCGGATCGAGGCCGCGATCGGCGCATCGGCGCCCGATCCCAGCAGCCAGACCTGCCAGCCGCGCCCGCCCAGCGTGCGCGCGAGGGTGGCGAAGTGGCGCGCGGGCCAGCGCTTGGCCGGCCCGTACTCGGCGCCGGGGGCGAAGGCCGCGGCGGGCCGGTCGCTCGCGAGGCCGAGCCGCCGCAGGGTCTGCGCCGCGCTCGCGGCGTCGGCCGCCAGGCGGGGCCGCGGCACGGGGCGGCGCAGCGCCTCGCCCGCGGGTTGCGCGAGCGCCGCGTAGCGCTCGACGATGAGGGGCAGCGCCCGCTCGTCGAGGGCGCGCAGGTCGTTCAGCAGCCCGTAGCGCATCTCGCCGCGGTAGCCCGTGCGCACCGGGATCGCTGCGTGCCATGGGACGAGGGCCGATTTCCAGCTGTTGGGCAGCACCACCGCGCGGTCGTAGGGCGCGAGCGAGCGCGCGAAGGCGCGCCGCTTCCCGAGCTCGAGGTCGCCGTGGCCGAAGGGCAGCGCGATCGCCTGCCGCACCTCGGGCATCCGCCGATAGATGGGCAGCGCCCAGGCGGGCGCGAGGACGTCGACGGATCCGCCGGGGTCGAGCTGCACGAGGCGCTGGATCAGCGAATGGGACAGGACCGCGTCCCCGATCCAAGAAGGCCCGACGACCAGCGTTCGCATGGATGGGGTCCGGGCTTCGACCGCGCCGTCCGCCTCAGGCCGGCGCGGGCCCGGCGCCTAGTGGGCCGCGGGGGCCCCGCCGACGAGCTTGTAGAGCGTGCCGCAATAGGGGCAGCGCACCTCACGCGTCGCCTCGATGGGCAGGTACACGCGCGGGTGCGCGTTCCACAGCTTCTCGGAAGGCAGCGGGCAGTGCAGCGGAAGGTCCGCCGCCGTCACCTCGACCGTGCGCTGGTCAAGCTCGGACGGCAGCGACATTTTCGGACTGCACGGGGGTGAGCCAGTGGTGGTACTTGCGGTTGCGGCCGGCCACGATCTCGAAGAAGGCGGTCTGGATGCGCTCGGTCACGGGCCCGCGCGAGCCGCTTCCGATCACGCGCCGGTCGAGCTCGCGGATGGGCGTGACCTCCGCCGCGGTGCCCGTGAAGAAGGCCTCGTCGGCGATGTAGACGTCGTCGCGCGTGATGCGCGTCTTCTCTACCGCGATGCCGAGATCGGCGCAGATCGACTGCACGCTTCTCCACGTGATGCCGTCGAGCGCGGTGGTGAGCTGCGGCGTGTAGACGCGCCCGTCCTTCACGATGAAGAGGTTCTCGCCGGGGCCCTCGGCGACGAATCCGTCGGTGTCGAGGAGCAGGCCCTCGTCGTAGCCCTCCTGGGTCGCCTCGAGGTTGGCGAGGATCGAGTTGGCGTACGTGGTCGACACCTTGGCGCGCGCCATCGTCACGTTCACGTGGTGGCGCGCGAACGACGACGTCTTCACCCGGATGCCGCGCTTGAGCCCCTCCTCGCCGAGGTAGGCGCCCCACGGCCACGCGGCCACCGCGACGTGCACGCGCGCGCCGACCGGCGACACGCCCATCTTCTCGGACCCGTAGAAGGCGATCGGTCGCAGGTAGCAGCTTTCCAGCTTGTTGGCGCGCACGACTTCGCGCTGCGCGGCCATGATCTCGTCCTTCCCGTAGGGAATCTCCATCATGTAGATCTTGGCCGAGTTGAACAGGCGGTCGGTGTGCTCCTTCATGCGGAAGATGGCCGTGCCGATCTCGGTCTTGTACGCCCGGACGCCCTCGAAGACCGCGAGCCCGTAGTGCAGCGAGTGGGTGAGGACATGGGTGGTGGCCTCGCGCCAGGGCACGAGCTTGCCGTCGTACCAGATGAAGCCGTCGCGGTCTGCCATCGACATGGTGGGGAACTCCGGAATCCGATCCGATCGAGAGGGGAAATTCTAGCCCAAAACCGCGCCGCGAGCCCCGCGCGCCCGCGCCGCCGCCCGAGCGGGCTCTGTGCCATAATCGACCCCGGCGACAGAAGCCCCGCGCGAACGACAAACAAGGGAGAACGACGAGCCGATGCCCGCGGATCCGCTGCGCAATCCGCCGGGCAGCCCCGCAGCCACCGGGGCGCCCGGACTCACGCCCGAGGAGAAGCTCTCGGGCGACATGCTGATGCTCACGACGGGCTTCATGATGTGCGCGGCTGCGCTCTGGCTCGCCGTGTACTGGAGCATGGGCTACCAGTATTCGACCGCGATCCCCCTCATCTTCCAGGGCCTGTCGCTGGTCACCGTCATGCTGTACTGGAAGTTCCGGCGCCTGGAAGCCTTCGCGGTGCTGCAGCTCGCGCTCATCCTCTTCACGCCGTTCGCGATGCAGTGGGCGATCGGCAACTTCGTGAACTCCTCGGGGGTGAGCCTCTGGGGCCTGATGGCGCCCGTGGGGGCCGTGACCGTGCTCGGCACGCGCCAGTCGATGCCGTGGTTCTTCGCGTGGCTGTTCATGACGGTGATGGCGGGCGTCTTCGACTACATGCTCTCGGGCACCGTCCAGCGCTTCGACCTGCAGACGGTCGCGGTGTTCTTCGTGCTCAACTTCGCCGCGATCTCGGTGATGATCTACTCGCTGCTGTGGTACTTCGCGAACGAGAAGCAGAAGCTGCGCGCGCTGGTCGACGCCTCCCACGAGGAGATCCGCCTCGAGCGCGACCGCAGCGAGAAGCTGCTGCTCAACATCCTCCCGCCGGCCATCGCCGAGCGGCTGAAGAGGAACGAGGTCAACATCGCGCAGGGCCACGCGGACGTGACCGTGCTCGTGGCCGATATCGTGGGCTTCACGCGCATGACCGAGGAGCTCTCGCCGGTGGAGACGGTGAAGATGCTGAACGACATCTTCACGAGCTTCGACGACATCGCCGACCGCTACGGCGTCGAGAAGATCAAGACGATCGGCGACGCGTACATGGCCGCCGCCGGGCTCGAGACGGGCGCCCAGGTGCACTACGCCGACGCCGTCGCCCACTTGGCGCTCGAAATGCTGGCGAAGGTCGACGAATACCGGCGCCGCGCGGGCGAGCGCATCGAGGTGCGCATCGGCATCGGCACGGGGCCCGTCGTCGCCGGCGTGATCGGCAAGAAGAAGTTCATCTACGACATGTGGGGCGACACCGTGAACGTCGCCTTTCGCATGGTCGCCGAGGCCCGCGCCGGCACGATCCAGATGGACTTCACCACCCACCGGCGGCTGCAGCACCGCTTCCGCTTCGAGGAGCCGCACGAGGTGGAGATCAAGGGCAAGGGGCGCATGCAGATCTTTCGCCTGCTCGGCCCGCTCGAGGCGCCGGAGGGGCGCCAGGCCGCCTCCCGCGGCTAGCCCGGCCCGAAGAGGGCCTCCCAGAGGCGCTTCACCGCGGCGCGCTCGGCGACGAGATCGCCGGGGCCGACCCACGCGGTCTCTTCGTCGTTGAGCGCCGCCTCGTGCAGGCGCTGGCGCATCGCGAGGTAGGCCTCGGCGGCTGCGGCGGCGAGCGCGGGGTCCAGCAGGTCCAGCGCGGCGGCCCGGTTGAGCAGGGTGTGGTTGCCCTTGTTCTCGCGCAGCCCCGGGTGCCGGGGGCCGTCCGCGAGCACGATCGCCTGCACGCAGAACTCGAGGTCGATCACGCCGCCCTCGGCGTGCTTCAGGTCCTCGACGCGGGCGGCGTGCCGCGCTTCGCGGGTGCGGCGCTCCGCGCGCATCTTGCGGCGCATGGCGACGATCTCCGCGAGGAGCTTCGCGCGGTCGCGCGGCATCGCGAGGATCTCGTCGCGCACCCGCTCGAAGCGTCGCCCGAGCGCGCGGTCGCCGGCGCACGCGCGCGCTCGGGTGAGCGCCTGGTGCTCCCACGTCCACGCGCGGCTCGCCTGGTATTCGCGGAAGGCCTCGAGCGAGCTCACCAGCAGCCCCGAGGCGCCGTCGGGCCGCAGCCGCAGGTCCATCTCGTAGAGCACGCCCGCCGGGGTGAAGCTCGTCATCCAGGCGTTCACGCGCTGCGCCACGCGCGCGAAGCCCTCGGCCTGCGCGGCCCGGGCCTCGTCGTAGACGAAGATCACGTCGAGGTCGGAGCCGTAGCCCAGCTCCTTCGCGCCGAGCTTGCCGTATCCGACGACGGCAAGGCCGGGGACGGGCGCCTCGCGCGTGAGGCCCGCGCTCGCCGCGGCTTCCTCGAGCGTCACGTCGAGGATCGCGTCGGCGAGCGCCGCCAGCTCGTCGGACAGCGCCATCACCGGGAGCTCGCCCTCGAGGTCCGCGATCGTGAAGCGCAGCACGTGGCGCTGCTTGAAGTGGCGCAGGTGGTCGAGGAGGCGCTCCACGTCGCCGCCGAGCGCCGCGCACTCGGCACGCAGGGCCGAGCGCTCCGCCTCCCAGTCCGTGGCGGTGAAGCTCGCCGCCGTGCGCGTGAGCTCGTCGAGCAGGATCGGGTGCCGCGCGAGCAGGCGCGCGGCCCATGCGCTCTTCGCGACCAGGCGCGCCGCGCGCTCGAGGACCCTCGGCTGCTCGACGAGGAGCGAGTAGTACGCCTCGCGCCCGCCGATCGCCTCCAGCAGGTCGAGCAGGCGCGCGGCCGTGGCCTCGTCTCCGCCCTCGCGCGCGAGCGCGGAGACGAGCAGCGGCAGCAGCTGCTCGAGGCGCGCGCGCGATGCGGCCGAGAGCGCCCGGTAGCGGCGCGAGCGCGTGAAATCCACGAGGCGCCGCGCCACGGGCGCGGCCTCCGCGATGCCCGCCTCGGCGAGGTCCTCCGCGAGGCCCTCGGCGTCGCCGCTCGCCTGCGGGTCGTAGAGCCACGCGGCGAGGCTCGCGGCCCGGGCGTGCTCGGGCGGCGCCTCGAAGAGCGCGCCGAAGGCCTCCTGCACGCGCGCGCGATGCTCCGCGAGGCGTTCGGCGAGCTCGTCCCAGCTCCCGAACCCCATGGCCTCGGCGACGAGGGCCCGGTGCTCGGGCGCGCGCGGCAGCGACTGGGTCTGCTGGTCGTCGTAGTACTGGAGGCGGTGCTCGAGGCGCCGCAGGAACTCGTAGGCCCGCTCGAGGGCGGCGGCGCGAGCGCGATCGAGGAGCCCGCGCTCCGCGATCGCCGCGAGCGCGGCGCGGGTGGAGGTCGTGCGCAGGGCCGGGTCGCGGCCGCCGCGCACCATCTGGAAGAGCTGGGCGGCGAACTCGATCTCGCGGATGCCGCCGGCGCCGACCTTGATGTCGTCGGCCTTGCGCCGCCGGGTCGCGGCCTCGAAGATGCGCGCGTGCAGCTCGCGCAGCGCGTCGAGCATGCCGTAGTCGAGGTAGCGCCGGTAGACGAAGGGCTCGACGCGCTCGCGCACGCCCTCGGGCGGGCCCGCGACGACGCGCGCCTTGAGCCAGGCGTAGCGCTCCCAGGGCCGCCCGTGCGCGACGAAGTAGTCCTCGAGGCCGGCGAGCGAGGCGACGAGCGGGCCGCTGTCGCCGAACGGGCGCAGGCGCATGTCGACCCGGAACGCCTGGCCGTCGGCGGTCGCCTCCGAGAGCAGCGCGATGAGCCGCCGCCCCGCCGCGGCGAAGAATTCGGCGTGGCTCACCGTCCGCGGCCCGGCGGTCTCGCCTTCCGCGCCGTAGAGGAAGACGAGGTCCACGTCCGAGGAGACGTTGAGCTCGCCGCCGCCGAGCTTGCCCAGGGCGACGACGGCGAGCGCCGTGCCGTGCGCCGGCTCGCCGTGAGCGGCCGCGGCCTCGCGCTGCGCCTCCCGGGCCGCCGCCGCGATGCACTCCTCGGCGAGCGCGCCCATGGTGGCGAAGACCTCCTCGAGGGGCGCGAGGCCGTTGAGGTCGCGATGCGCGAGGCGCACCATCACCCGCTCGCGCAGGCGCCTCAGGCGCACGTCCAGCTCCGCGGGATCGCCGGCGAGCGCCGAGCGCATCCCCGCGCGCGCGAACGGTTCGCCGTGGCGCGCGGCCAGCTCGTCCACGAGCGCGGGGCGCGCGGCGGCGACGCGCGCGACGTACCGGGAAAGGCGGAGCGTGCGCTCGAAGGCCGCCCGGAACGACGCGGCGGGGTCGTCCATCATTGACGCTACAATAGCGCACAAAGCCCGCCCGCCCGAGGACCGCAGCATCAAGGCCATACCCCGCATCGTTCTCCGCCTCGCAGCGGGCGCCGCGGCATTCCTCTTCGTGGCCTTCGCCGCGCTCGTGCTCTGGCTGCGCTACGACGCGCTGCCCCACGTCGATCGCTACCGCACCCTGATCGTCTCGTCGATCGAGCGCGCCTCGGGCATGGTCGTGAAGGCCCGCGCGATCCAGGGCGGGTGGGAGGGCCTGCGCCCGAGCCTGTCGCTCGAGGGCTTCGAGCTCGCCGATCACGCGGGGCGCACCGCGCTCGATCTCGAGCGCGCCGACGTGACGCTCTCGTGGTGGGCGCTGTTCGGCGGGCGGCTGCGCTTCCACGACGTGGACTTCTTCCGGCCGAGCCTCGAGCTGCGGCGCGGCGCCGACGGGCTCGTCTACCTCGCCGACAAGCCGCTCAACCGCGGCGCCGGCGACGACGGCGCCTTCATCGTGTGGCTCCTCGCGCAGCCGCGGCTCGCGGTGCACGACGCCACGCTCGTGTGGCGCGACGAGCTTACCGGCGCGCCGGAAGTGCGCCTTACGCGCGTGGAGATCGTCCTGCGCCGCCGCCTGGGCCGCAACCGCGCGGCGCTCTCGGCGCTGCCGCCGCCGCAGCTTTCCGGGCGAATCGACGCGCGCGCCGACCTCTCCATCAAGCGCGTGGCCTCGCGCTGGCAGGTGGCCGGGCGGATCTTCGCCGAGGGGCTCGAGACCGACCTGGGAGGGCTGCGCGCGCACCTGCCCGTGCCGGAGTCGCTGCGCGCCGGAGTGGGAAGCCTGCGCGTCTGGGTCACGATCGCGAACGACGCGGTGAAGGAGGTCGTCGCCGACGTGAACATGCGCGACGCCCGGGCGCAGCTCGCCGCCGACGCGCTGCCGCTTGCGCTCGCCTCGATCTCGGGACGCGCCACCTACCGGGCGCGCCGCGACGGCTTCTCCTTCGCGACCGAGGGGCTGCGCTTCCGCCTCGCCACGGGCGAGGAGGCGGTGCCCGGCCGCTTCTCGATCGACCGCACCACGGCGGCGGGCAAGCCTCCCCGCGTCGAGGTGCGCGCCGACGGCATCGACCTCAAGATCGCGTCCACGCTCATCGACTACTTTCCGGTGCCGCGCGACATCAAGGGCGAGGTGCGGCGCTTCGCCCCGCGCGGCCGCCTCGAGGACGCGGCCCTCACGTGGAACGGGGAGGACGCGGCGCGGGCCAAGAGCTATAGCCTGAAGGGGCGGTTCCAGGATCTCGCCGTGAACGCGGTGGACGCCTGGCCGGGCGCCACGGGGATCTCCGGCAGCCTCGAGGGCACCCAGGCCGGCGGAACGGTGCACCTCGATTCGCGCGGGGTCACCTTCACGATGCTGCGCACCTTCCGCGCGCCGATCGCGCTCGACCGCCTCGAGGCCGAGGCGACCTGGCGCCACGAGGGGCGCTCGCTCGAGGTCTCGATCGGGCAGATGCGCTTCGCGAACGCCGACGCGACCGGCTCCCTGAGCGGCACGTGGCGCTCGCTTCCCGACTCGCCCGAGCGCTCGCCGGGCCTCGTCGACCTGAAGGGCACGCTCTCCCACGCCTCGGCGAGCCGCGTGGCCGACTACCTCCCGAACCGCGTGGCGCAGACGCGCGAATGGCTCGAGCAGGCGCTGCGCTCGGGCACGAGCGATTCCGTGGACTTCGAGCTGAAAGGCGACCTGCGGCGCTTCCCCTACGGCGAAGGCGGCGGCCACTTCCTCGTCGAGGGCGACATCCGCGACGGGCGCCTCAAGTACCGCCCGGACTGGCCGTCCGTCGACGCGGTGCAGGGCTCGTTCCGGTTCGAGAACCGGCGCGTGGAGATCCGCGCGCGCGAGGCGCGGATCTTCGCGAGCCGCGCGGCCGGCGTCTCGGCCGTGATCGAGGACCTGGGGGCCCATCCGCCCGTGCTCACGATCGACGGCGACGTGGACACCACGGGCGCCGACGGCATGCGCTTCCTCCGGGAATCGCCCCTCGTGAACGGCCCCGGGGCCTTCACGCGCGCCATCGCCATCGACGGCCCGGGGCACCTGAAGCTCCACCTCGCATTTCCCCTGGGCAGCGCGGAAGGGGTGCACGTCGCCGGAGACTACGAATTCGCGGGGGCGACCGCGACCGTCACCCCCAACCTCGCCCTGCGGAACGTGAACGGCCACCTCTCGTTCACCGAGCAGGGCGTGAGCGCGCCGCGCATCACCGGCACCCTGTTCGGCCAGCCCGCGAGGCTCAGGATGTCCTCGCAGCCCGACGGCCGGGTGCTCACCACGGTCGACTCGCGCATCGAGGCGTCCTCGCTCGGCGCCTTCGTGCCCCGCGCGATCGCCGATCGCATGAGCGGCGGATCGGCCTGGGTGGCCCGCATCCTCTCCGGGCGCGACGATACCTCGCTCACCGTCGTCTCGGACCTCGTGGGCCTCGCGGTGGCGCTTCCCGCGCCGCTCGCGAAGGAGGCGGGCGAGGCCCGTCCCATCGTCTTCTCGGTCGAGCACCTCGGCGCGCCCGGCGAGACCACGAGCGTCGATCTCGCCGGCGGCGTGCAGGGACGCTTCGCGCGTGCGACCGTCGACGGCGTCGAGCGATGGAACGCGGCGCTCGCTTTCGGAACGCCCGTCCAGGCGCCGGAAGGCGAGGGCGTACGGCTTTACGGCCGTCTCGACGACCTCGACGTGGACGCATGGCAGGCGGTGTTCGCGGCGGCGCCCCCCTCCGCGCCGGCTCCGGCGGGCGCGCCCGCGGAGACCGCTCCCCCGCCACCGGCCACGCCCGCGAGCGCGGATTCCGCGGCAGCCGCGCCTGTCGCTTCTCCGGCCGTCGCGGCGGCGAGCGTCTCCAACCCGTCGCCCCCGCCGGCGAGCGTCGTTTCCCCGGCGCCCGCGGCCTTCGAGCTGCGCGCCGTGGACCTCACGCTGGGGCACGTGCGCTACTTCGGCCGGGACTTCGCGGACATGCACGCAAAGCTCGAGCATTCCGCCTCGACGTGGAGCGGCACGCTCGAGAGCCCGAAGGTGGCGGGCGAGGTGCGCTGGGATCCGGCGGGCAGGGGCCACCTCACGGCGCACCTCGCGCGCCTCGCGCTCGCCGAGTCGGGACACCCGGGCGGGCGCGACGCTCTCTCGTCCACCTCGGACCTTCCGGCGCTCGACGTGACCGCGCAGCGCTTCGAGTTCCGCGGCCACTGGCTGGGCGCGCTGGTCCTCAAGGCGGAGCCGGCCGGCGACGAATGGCGCATCGACCAGCTCGACATCTCGAACGGGCACGCGAAGTTCACCTCTTCGGGCGGCTGGCGGCGTGCCGGCGATCGCTCGCTCACCTCGCTCGCCGTGAAGCTCGACACGGACAACCTCAACGCGCTCCTCGGGCAGTTCGGGTACGGCGACTACCTCAAGCGCGGCGAAGGCCGGCTCGAAGGAACCCTCGTCTGGCCCGGGTATCCCTACGAGTTCGCGCTCGCCGCGCTCGCCGGCACCCTGAAGGTCGAGGCGCGGCGCGGGCAGTTCGCCAAGATCGAGCCCGGGGCGGGCAAGCTCCTCGGGCTGCTGTCGCTCCAGTCGCTGCCGCGGCGCGTGACGCTCGACTTCCGCGACGTCTTCAGCGAGGGCTTCGCCTTCGAGCGCATCCAGGGCGACGTGAGGGTCACGCACGGCATCCTCGCCACCGACGCCTTCGAGATCAGCGGCCCCTCGGCGTACGTGAGCATCGCGGGCGAGGTGTCGCTTCCCGACGAGACCCAGGCGCTCACCCTGCGCGTCGTCCCCGAGGTGAGCGAGGGCGCGGCGCTCGCGGCGACGATCATCGGCACGCCGGTGCTGGGGCTTTCCACGCTGCTCGTCTCGAAGCTGCTGCAGAACCCGCTCGGGAAGATCGTGGCCTACCAGTACCGGGTGACCGGCTCGTGGGATAATCCCCAGGTCACGCGCGTCTCCGCCCCCGAGCCGAAGTCCGCCGCGGCCCAGCCCGCGGCCCTGCCATGATCATCACCCGCAACTCGACGACGCCGCAGGCGCTGCGCGAGACGATGAGCACGACGCAGTCGATGTTCCGCGTCGCCGCCATCCAGATGGCCTCCGGCCCCCACGTCCCCGCGAACCTCCAGGAGGCCGGGCGCCTGATCGAGCTCGCCGCGGCCACCGGCGCGCGCATCGTGGGCCTGCCCGAGTACTTCGCCATCATGGGCATGAAGGACACCGACAAGGTCGCCGCCCGCGAGAAGGATGGCGACGGCCCGATCCAGGCGTTCCTCGCCGAGCAGGCGCGCCGCCATCGCCTGTGGATCGTGGGCGGCTCGGTGCCGCTCGAGGCGAGCGTGGCGGACAAGGTGCGCAACGCCTGCCTCGTCTACGACCAGGACGGGCGGCGGGTGGCGCGCTACGACAAGATCCACCTCTTCGGCTTCGAGCTCGGCAACGAGCGCTACAGCGAGGAGCGCACGATCGAGCCGGGCGAGCGCGTGGTCGCGCTCGATTCTCCCTACGGGCGGCTGGGCATCTCGGTCTGCTACGACCTGCGCTTTCCCGAGCTCTACCGCGCCATGGGCGATGTGGACCTCATCTTCGTGCCGTCGGCCTTCACCGAGACCACGGGCAAAGCCCACTGGGACATCCTGGTCCGGGCGCGCGCCATCGAGAACCTCGCCTATGTGGTCGCCCCGGCCCAGGGCGGCTACCACGTGAACGGCCGCGAGACCCACGGCCACACGATGATCGTCGATCCCTGGGGAGTGGTGCTCGACCGGCTTCCCCGGGGGTCGGGGGTTGTCGTGGCGGGCGTGAACCCCACTTATCAGGCTAAGATTCGCCGGAGCCTCCCCGCGTTGAGCCACAAGACGGTGCACCAGCTCTGACGGGTGCCCGGAAGCAGCCGAAATCGCGAAATTCAATGAAGTTGGCCGAAGATAAGAGCACTTACTTGACGAAGCCGGAACCCTCGACCCTGGACATCGCCGGGGCCACGCTCCTTGCCCCCTTCGGGATCGACGAGAGGGCGCGGGAGCGCGTCTTCGGGACGATCCTCGCGCATCGCGCCGACGATGCGGACCTCTTCTTCCAGTACAACCGCTCGGAGAGCTGGTCCCTGGAGGAAGGGGAGGTCAAGTCCGGCAGCTACTCGATCGACCAGGGAGTGGGCGTCCGGGTGGTGGCGGGCGAGAAGACCGCGTTCGCCTACGCCGACGACATCACCCCTGCCGCGCTCGAGGCGGCCGCCGGCGTGACCCGCGCGATCGCGGCCCAAGGGGGCGATCGGAGGGTCGGCACCCCGGTCGTGCGCGCCGGCCACGGCCTCTACGCCCCGATCGACCCGGTGGCCCAGTTCGACGACGCCGCCAAGGTCCGTATCCTCGAGTCGCTCGAGCGCTATGCCCGGGCCGCCGATCCGCGCGTTAAGCAGGTGATCGGGAGATTGTCGGGCGAGTACGACGTGGTGCTGGTGGCGCGGGCCGACGGCGCGCTCGCCGCGGACGTGCGCCCGCTGGTCCACCTGTCGGTGACGGTGATCGTGGAGCAGGACGGCCGCCGCGAGCAGGGCCACCAGGGTGCGGGGGGGCGCTTCGGCTACGGCTTCTACACGCCGGAGGTGCTCGAGCGCCTCGGGCGCGAGGCGGCGCGCCAGGCGCTGGTGAACCTCGAGGCGCGCCCCGCGCCCGCGGGCGTGATGAGCGTGGTGCTCGGTCCGGGCTGGCCGGGGGTCCTGCTGCACGAGGCCGTCGGCCACGGGCTCGAGGGCGACTTCAACCGCAAGGGAACCTCGGCCTTCAGCGGCCGCGTGGGCGAGCGCGTCGCGGCCCCCGGGGTCACGGTGATCGACGACGGGACGCTGCCCGACCGCCGCGGGTCGCTGTCGGTGGACGACGAGGGGCAGCCGACGACCCGCAGCGTGCTGATCGAGGACGGCATCCTGCGCGGCTACCTGCAGGACCGTCTCAACGCGCGCCTGATGGGCATGACCCCGACGGGCAACGGGCGGCGCGAGTCGTACGCGAGCATTCCGATGCCGCGCATGACCAACACCTTCATGCTGGGGGGCCACCGGTCGCCCGACGAGATCATCGCCTCGGTGGGCCGCGGCCTGTACGCAGTCAACTTCGGCGGCGGCGAGGTGGACATCACCAGCGGCAAGTTCGTGTTCTCCGCCTCGGAGGCGTACTGGATCGAGGACGGGCGCATCCGCTATCCCGTGAAGGGCGCCACCCTGATCGGCAACGGCCCCGACGCGCTCACCCAGGTGACGATGATCGGCAACGACATGTGCCTCGACCCCGGCATCGGGATGTGCGGCAAGGACGGGCAGAGCGTGCCCGTGGGCGTGGGGCAGCCCACGATCCGCATCGAGGGGCTCACCGTCGGGGGCACCGCGTAAGCCCGGGGCTTCGCGCCCGACCCATGGCCATCTTCCCATTCCTCACGAGGCCATCATGAACCGCCGTCATTTCGTCGCAATCGTCGCGGGACTGGCCGGGCTCGGGCGGGCCGCCGCCGCCCCGAAGGACGCGCCGACCGTCCAGAAGCTCGTGCTCAGCGAGGCCGAGTGGCGCAAGCGCCTCACCCCCGAGCAGTTCGCGGTCCTGCGCGAGGAGGCCACCGAGCGCGCGGGGTCGAGCCCGCTCGACCACGAGACGCGCAAGGGGACCTACGTGTGCGCCGGCTGCGACCTGCCGCTCTTCGACTCGTCGGCGAAGTACGACAGCGGCACGGGCTGGCCCAGCTTCTTCACCTACATCGCCGGCCACCTCGGGATGAAGAACGACTTCAAGCTGATCTTCCCGCGCACCGAGTACCACTGCGCGCGCTGCGGGGGCCACCAGGGCCACGTGTTCGACGACGGCCCGCCGCCCACGGGCAAGCGCTATTGCAACAACGGCGTCGCGCTCAAGTTCATCCCCGCGTAGGCCGGGTGTGCTAGGATGGCTTCCGTGATCCCGGCTCGGCCCTTCTTCTACTGGTTCGCATATCTCACGCCGGAGGCGGTCGAGAGAGGTTGAGCCGGAAAGAGCCCAGCGAAATCCCGAGAGACCGCCAGCCGAAGACTGGCGGTTTTTTTTTCATGCCCGAAGGACGCGGCGGTGGAACGAAACCGATGACCCATTACCGGACGGACGACGTCCGCATCGAGCAGGGCGACGAGCTGCTCGCGCCGATGCAGGTGATGCGCGAGCTGCCCTCCACCGAGGGCACGCGGCGCGTGACCTTCGAGGGGCGCCGGGACGTGCACGACATCCTGCGCGGGGCCGACGACCGGCTGGTCGCGGTGGTGGGCCCCTGCTCGATCCACGACTACGCGGCGGCGGTCGACTACGCCACGCGGCTGGCCGCCCAGCGCGAGCGCCTCGCCGGCGACCTCGCGATCGTGATGCGCGTGTACTTCGAGAAGCCGCGCACCACGGTCGGCTGGAAGGGCTTCATCAACGACCCGCACCTGAACGAGACCTTCGACATGAACGAGGGGCTGCGGCTCGCGAGGAAGCTCCTGCTGGAGATCAACGAGCTGGGGCTGCCGTGCGCCACCGAGTTCCTCGACCTCATCTCGCCGCAGTACATCGCCGACCTCATCGCCTGGGGGGCGATCGGCGCGCGCACCACGGAGAGCCAGACGCACCGCCAGCTCGCCTCGGGCCTGTCGTGCCCCGTGGGGTTCAAGAACGGCACCGACGGCAACATCCGCATCGCGGTGGACGCGATCAAGGCGGCGAGCGCCCGCCACCACTTCATCTCCGTGACCAAGTCGGGCCACGTCGCCGTGTTCAAGACCGCCGGCAACGAGGACTGCCACGTGATCCTGCGCGGCGGCACGAAGCCCAACTACGACGCCGCGAGCATCGAGGCGGCCTGCCGCGAGCTCGCCTCGGCGGGCCTCGCGCAGCACGTGATGGTGGATTTGTCCCACGCCAACTCGCAGAAGCAGTTCCGCCGGCAGCTCGAGGTGGGCGCGGACGTGGCGCGCCAGCTCGCCGGCGGCGAGCGCCGCATCATCGGCGTGATGGCCGAGAGCCACATCAACCCGGGGCGGCAGGACCTGCGGCCCGGCAAGCCCCTCGAGTACGGCGTGTCGATCACCGACGCCTGCCTCGGGTGGGACGACACGGTGGCGCTGCTCGACGCGCTCGCCGAGGGCGTGAGGAAGCGGCGCCTCGCCGCGGAGGACTGACATGAATCCCAGACCCGAATCGAAGTCGCCGCCCGCCTCCCAGGTCGCGGTGGTGGGACGCACCGACGACCTGCGCATCGGCGCGGTGCGCGCGCTGATCCCGCCGCAGCTCCTGCTCGAGGAGCTGCCCGTGGATGCGGCGGCGCTCGCCACCGTGTCGAACGCGCGCCATGCGGTGCACCGCGTGCTGCACGGCGCCGACGACCGGCTGCTCGCGGTCGTGGGGCCCTGCTCGATCCACGACTCGGAGGCCGCGCTCGAGTACGCGCGCCGCCTTGCCGCGGCCGCGGCGCGCCACGAGGCGGACCTGCTCGTCGTGATGCGCGTGTACTTCGAGAAGCCGCGCACCACGGTCGGCTGGAAGGGCTTCATCAACGACCCGCACCTCGACGGGAGCTTCGCGATCAACGAGGGCCTGCGCCTCGCGAGGAAGCTCCTGCTCGAGATCAACCGCCTGGGGCTCCCCTGCGGGACGGAATTCCTCGACCTGCTCTCGCCCCAGTACATCTCGGACCTCATCGCCTGGGGGGCGATCGGCGCGCGCACCACGGAGAGCCAGACGCACCGCCAGCTCGCCTCGGGCCTGTCGTGCCCCGTGGGGTTCAAGAACGGCACGGACGGCTCCGTCAAGGTGGCCGTCGACGCGCTGCGCGCCGCGGCCGCGCCCCACGCGTTCATGGGCATGACCAAGACCGGCCAGGCCGCGATCTTCGAGACCGTCGGCAACGAGGACTGCCACGTGATCCTGCGCGGCGGCGCGAAGCCCAACTACGACGCGGCGAGCGTCGAGGCGGCGGCGCGGGAGCTCGCGGCCGCGGGGCTCGCCGCGCACCTCATGATCGACTTCTCCCACGCGAACTCCTCGCGCCGCTACGAGCGGCAGGTGGAGGTGGCCGCCGACGTGGGGCGCCAGATCGCCGCGGGCGACGAGCGCATCGTGGGCGTCATGGTGGAGAGCCACCTCAACCCGGGCCGCCAGGACCTCGTGGCGGGCCAGCCGCTCGCCTACGGCGTGTCGATCACCGACGCGTGCATCGGCTGGGACGACACCGAGCGCGTGCTCGACACCCTCGCCGCCGCGGTGCGCCAGCGCCGCCTCGCGCGCAGCGAATGAAGGCGAAATCCGAGTTCCGCATCCTCGGCCGCCGCGAGGGCAACGAGGAGTCGGTCCGCTTCAGCTGCAAGGGCGTCGATTTCCACCAGGACTGCTTCCACGTGGTCGCGGGGCTCAACGCCGTGGACACGCGCGAGTTCACCGAGCGCACCTTCCGCGCGCTCAAGGAGGCGGGACAGGTGTGCGCCCGCATGGGCGCGTACAAGCCCCGCACCAGCCCCTATTCGTTCCAGGGCTACGGCAAGCAGTGCCTGCCCTACGTCTTCGAGCTCGCGGGCAAGTACGGCATCCGCGTGATCTCGATGGAGGTCACGCGCGACGAGCACGTGGACGAGATCCGCGCGGCGCTCGCCGAGACGGGCGAGCCCACGGGCGTCATGCTCCAGATCGGCACGCGCAACACCCAGAACTTCGAGCTCCTGAAGACCGTGGGCAGCCAGCGGGACTTCCCGATCCTTCTCAAGCGCGGCTTCGGCATCACGCTGCACGAGTCGCTGCTCGCCGCCGAGTACATCGCCGCCTCGGGCAACCGCGACATCGTGTTCTGCCTGCGCGGGATGAAGACGAATTTCGGCGACCCGCACCGCAACCTCGTCGACTTCGCCCACGTGCCGGTCGTCAAGCGCCTCACGCGCATGCCGGTGTGCGTCGACCCGTCGCACTCGGTGGGCCTGCGCGGCGCCTCTCCCGACGGCATCGAGGACATCTTCCACGCCGCCGCGCAGGGCATCGTCGCGGGCGCGAACCTCGTGCTCACCGACATCCACCCCGAGCCGCGCAAGGCGCTGGTGGACGGCTCGCAGGCGCTCACGCTCGAGGAGCTGCCCGCCTTCCTCGACGACTGCGCCGTCGCCCGCGAGGCCTACCTCAAGCGCCGTGCCCTGCGCGAAGGCAAGGCGTGAATCCGCCGATGAACGCCGATAAACGCAGATAGGGTTTCCGTAGTGCGGCGGCACCTTCGTCCAGTCGGGCAATTCGCCTCGATGGCCATGGGGCCTTCGCGGCGTTCATCGGCGTTCATCGGCGGACTCCTCGCCGTTTGCTTGACCGTGTCCGCCGCCGCCGCCGCGGCGGGTATCGCGCTGAAGGACGACCTGGGGCGCACGGTCGAGCTCGCGCGCCCGGCGCAGCGCATCGTGACGCTCGCGCCCTTCCTCACGGAGCTCGCGTTCTCCGCGGGGGCCGGGCCGCGCGTGGTGGGGGCGAGCGCGTACAGCGACTATCCCCCGCAGGCCCGGACGCTGCCCCGGGTCGCCACCGCCGCGGGCCTTTCCCTCGAGCGGCTCGCCGCCCTGCGCCCCGACCTCGTGCTCGCGTGGGAGGACGGCGTGCGCCCGGAGGAGGTCGAGCGCATCGCGCGGCTCGGGACCGCGGTGTTCGTCGCCCGGGCGCGCACGCTCGCCGACGTGCCGCGGCTGCTCGCCGCGATCGGGGCGCTCACGGGCGAGGACACGCGCGCGGCCGCCGAGGGCTACGAGGCGAAGCTCGAGCGCCTGCGCGCGACCTATGCCGGCCGGCCGCCGGTCGAGGTCTTCCTCGAGATCTGGCACCGCCCGCTCACGACGATCTCCGGGCGCCACTTCATGAACGAGGCGCTCGCGATCTGCGGCGCGCGCAACGTCTTCGCGGGCCTGCCCGGGGTCGCGCCCGAGGTGTCGTGGGAGGCGCTCTACGCCCGCGACCCCGAGGCGATCGTGGGGATCGGCTCGGCGGAGTCGGCGAGCGCCTTCCGCGCCGAGTGGCGATCGCACGCGACGCTTTCCGCGGTGCGCGGAGGGCGCCTCGCGTTCGTCGATCCCGACCGGCTGCAGCGCCCGACCCTGCGCACGCCCGACGGCATCGCCGAGCTCTGCGCGGCGGTGGACGCGCTGCGCCCGCGCGCTCGCCAGCGCCTCAGGATCCCTCGACCTCGCCGCCGGGGCGCCAGATCGTTTCGGGAGTGCCCTCGGACGCGTTGATGGTGCGGGCCGCGAGGAAGAGCAGGTCGGAGAGGCGGTTCAGGTACTTGAGGCTCAGGCTCGAGACGGTCTCCACGGCGGCGAGCGCCACCAGGGAGCGCTCCGCCCTGCGGCAGACCGCGCGCGCGTAGTGGCACGCGGCTCCCGCGCGAGTCCCGCCGGGGAACACGAAATCGCGCAGCGGCGGAAGCGGCTCGCGCAGGCTCTCGAGCTTGCGGTCGAGGCGCTCCACGTGCGCGTCCCAGAGCGCGGAACGGCCCGGGATGCACACCTCGCCCCCGAGGTCGAAGAGGTCGTTCTGGACCGAGAGGAGCAGCACGCGGATCTCCTCGGGCATGGGCTCGGCGAGCGCGCAGCCGATCGCCGAGCTCAGCTCGTCGATGTTGCCCATCGCCTCCACGCGCAGCGCGTCCTTGCGCACGCGGCTGCCGTCGCCGAGGCCCGTGGTGCCGTCGTCCCCGGTGCGGGTCGCGATCTTCGTGAGCCGGTTCGCCATGCCCGCATTGTAACGTCGGCTGCTATGATGCGGGCGTTCACCGGGGATTGCGCCGCGACGTGAAGACGAGTTTCCTGGATTTCGAGCAGCCCATCGCCGAGCTCGAGCAGAAGATCGAAGAGCTGCGCTTCGTGCAGGACGACAGCGCAGTGGACATCTCCCAGGAGATCGAGCGGCTGTCGAAGAAGAGCCGCGAGCTCACGAAGGACATCTACGGCAAGCTCTCCGCCTGGCAGATCTCGAAGGTCGCGCGCCATCCGCAGCGTCCCTACACGCTCGACTACGTCGCCGCGATCTGCACGGACTTCGAGGAGATGCACGGCGACCGCGCGTTCGCCGACGATCCCGCGATCGTGGGCGGGCTCGCGCGCTTCAACGGCCGCAGCGTCATGGTGATCGGGCACCAGAAGGGCCGCGACACCAACGACAAGATCTACCGCAACTTCGGCATGCCGCGCCCCGAGGGCTACCGCAAGGCGCTGCGCCTCATGAGGCTCGCGGAGAAGTTCGGGGTGCCGCTCGTCACGTTCGTGGACACGCCCGGCGCCTACCCGGGCATCGGCGCCGAGGAGCGCGGCCAGTCGGAGGCGATCGGCCGCAACCTCTACGCGATGGCGGGCCTGCGCGTGCCGGTCGTGGTGTGCGTGATCGGCGAGGGCGGCTCGGGCGGCGCGCTCGCGATCGCGGTGGGCGACGTGACGCTCATGATGCAGTACGCGACCTACTCCGTGATCTCGCCGGAAGGCTGCGCCGCCATCCTGTGGAAGAGCGTGGAGAACGCGCTCGAGGCCGCCGAGAGCCTCGGCATCACCGCGCCGCGCCTCAAGACCCTGGGCCTCGTGGACAAGGTCGTGCCGGAGCCGCTCGGCGGGGCGCACCGCGACCCCGCGGAGGCCGCCAAGCACCTGAAGAAGGCGATCCAGGACGGCCTGCGCGCCCTGGGCGATCTGTCTCCCGAGCAGCTGCTCGAGCGCCGCCAGGAGCGGTGGGTGAACTACGGCAAGTTCCGGCTGGCGGCCGAGTAGGGTGCGGCGCCGGGCCGGGTCGGCGCTATCCTTGGGTCCATGGACCTCGAAGCACACCTCGGCGCGCGGCTGGAAGCGGCGCTCGCTCGCGGGACTGCGATCTGCGTAGGGCTGTCGGGGGGACTCGACTCCATGGTGCTGCTGGATCTCCTCGCGCGCGCGGGGCCGGCGCGCGGCCATCGCGTGAGCGCCGTGCACGTGCACCATGGGCTCAGCCCGAACGCGGACGACTGGGCCGCGGCGTGCGCGGCCGCGTGCGCGCGCCTCGGCGTGGCGCTCGACGTGCGGCGCGTGAGCGTGGAGCGCGGCGCGCCGGAGGGCCTGGAGGCGGCCGCCCGCGCGGCGCGTTACGCGGCGTACGCCGCGCGCCCCGAGCCCGTCGTCGCGCTCGCCCACCACCTCGACGACCAAGCTGAGACGCTGCTGCTGCAGCTGCTGCGCGGCACGGGAGTGAAGGGCGCGGCCGGCATGCCGGAGTTGCGCGCGCTGTCGGGATCGGCCGTGGCCCTCTTCCGTCCGCTGCTCCCGATCGCGCGTTCCGAGCTTCGCGCCCATGCCGTGCGGCGGGGCATCGCGTGGGTCGAGGACGAGTCCAACGCTTCGAAGGCGCACGACCGCAACTTCCTGCGCCACGAGGTCGCCCCGCGCCTGGACGCGCGCTTCGCGGGCTGGCGCGAGGCGCTCGCGCGCTTCGCGCGCCACGCGGCGAGCGCCGAGGAGCTGCTCGGCGAGCTCGCTCACGTCGACGGCGCGCCCCGCCGGCCGGGCGAGGGCTTGCGCGTGGACGGGCGGCTCGAAGGCGCGCGCCGCGCGAACGCGCTGCGCGCTTTCCTCGCGCTCGAGGGCCTGCCCATGCCCACGGAGCCGCGGCTCGCGGAAATGGCGCGCCAGCTCTACGAGGCGCGCGACGACGCACGCATCCGCATCGGGCACGGCGGGGCGATGCTCGTGCGCCACCGCGGCCTCGTGCACGTCGCCGGCGGCCTCGAGGCGGGCGCGCCCGAAGGGACGGCGTGGCGGGTCGATTGGCGCGGCGAGCCCGACGTCGACCTGGGACCGGGGCGCGGGCGCGTGCGCTTCGAAAGCGCCGTGGGCGCTGGGTTGGGAGCGGGAGCGCTCGGGGGCGCGGACTGGCACTTCGCGCCGCGGCGCGGCGGGGAGCGCTTCCGGCCCGATGCAGGGCGGCCCAGCCGCACCCTCAAGAACCTGCTGCGGGAAGCGGCGGTGCCGGAATGGCAACGCGCGCGCCTGCCGCTGCTCTTCCAGGGCGGGCGACTCGCGTGGGTCCCCGGCATCGGCGTGGCGGCGGAATTTTCCTGCGCGCCGGGTGCCCCGGGCCTCGTGCCGGCGTGGCATCCCGCAGCGCCGGAATGCGCGCCCGACTAGTCGGGCCGAATCCGGCTGTGATAGAATGAAAAGCTAAATTTTTCATAAATTTAGCGGGGAAAACATGGCGTTGGAGCGCACCCTCTCGATCATCAAGCCGGATGCCGTCGCGAAGAACGTGATCGGGGAGATTTACGCGCGGTTCGAGAAGGCCGGCCTCAAGATCGTCGCGGCGAGGATGGCGCGGCTGTCGCGCAACGAGGCCGAGGGCTTTTACGCCGTCCACAGAGGGCGCCCGTTCTTCGGGGACCTCGTGGAATTCATGATCTCGGGGCCGGTGATGATCCAGGTGCTCGAGGGCGAGGGCGCGATCCAGAAGAACCGCGACCTCATGGGGGCCACCGACCCGAAGAAGGCCGCCCGGGGCACGATCCGCGCCGACTACGCCCAGTCGATCGACGCCAACGCGGTGCACGGCTCGGACGCGCCCGGGACGGCCGCCACCGAGATCGCCTATTTCTTCGCGCAGAGCGAGATCCATTCGCGATAGCGCATGAGCGAGCGCGCGAACCTCCTCGACTTCACGCTTCCCCGCCTGACGGAGTGGCTCGCCGCGCGGGGCGAGAAGCCGTTTCGCGCGCGCCAGCTCTTCCGCTGGATCCACGTGCACGGCGTCGCGGACTTCGAGGCCATGACCGATCTCGCGAAGTCGCTGCGCGAGAAGCTCGCCGCGGCGGCCGAGGTGCGCCCGCCCGCGATCCTCTCGGAGCAGCGCTCCGCCGACGGCACGGTGAAGTGGCTCTTCGACGTGGGTGTGGGCAACGGCATCGAGACGGTCTTCATCCCCGAGGAGGACCGCGGCACGCTGTGCGTGTCCTCGCAGGTGGGCTGCGCCCTCGGGTGCACGTTCTGCTCGACCGGCCGCCAGGGCTTCAACCGCGACTTGCGCGTCGCGGAGATCGTGGGCCAGCTGTGGGTCGCGAACCGGCGTTTGCGCGAGATGCAGGCCGAGGGCGGCCCGGGCCTTTCGCGCCTGGCGCCGGGCGAGGCTGCGGGCCCGCCGCCGCGGCCCGTCACCAACGTCGTGATGATGGGCATGGGCGAGCCGCTCAACAACTTCGAGCCCGTCGTGGAGGCGATGTCGGTCATGCTCGACGACCACGGCTACGGGCTTTCGCGCCGCCGCGTGACGCTGTCCACCTCGGGCGTCGTGCCGCAGATCCGCCGGCTCAAGGAGCGGCTCCCCGTCGCGCTCGCCGTGAGCCTGCACGCGCCCAGCGACGCGATCCGCAGCCGCATCATGCCGGTGAACGACGCCTATCCGATCGCGGAGCTCCTCGCGGCCTGCCGCGACTACCTCGAGGCCGCCCCGCGCGACTTCATCACGTTCGAGTACGTGATGCTCGGAGGCGTGAACGACGCGCCGGAGCACGCGCGCGAGCTCGCGAGGCTGCTCGCCTCCGTGCCGTCCAAGGTGAACCTGATCCCGTTCAACCCGTTCCCCGATTCGGGCTTCGAGGGATCGGACCCGGAGCGCGTGAGGCGCTTCCAGAAGATCCTGATCGAGGCGGGATACGTCGCGACCGTGCGCAAGACGCGCGGCGACGACATCGACGCGGCCTGCGGCCAGCTCGCCGGCCAGGTCGTGAACCGCATGAAGCCCCGGCCCGTCCGGGTCCATCCTCATTCCGCGAGGCCATGATGCGCATTCCTTCCCCAGCCCTTGCGGTGCTCGCACCGCTCGCCGTGGCGCTCCTCGCCGGGTGCGTCAGCCAGAACAGCGTCGAGTCGCATCCGGTGACCGAAAGCCAGATGGCGACCGCCCACCGGCGCGCCGAGGTCCACACCGCGCTCGCCGGCGAGTACTTCTCGCGCGGCAACTTCACCGTGGCGCTGAACGAGACGAAGCTCGCGATCAGGGACGACCCGGGCTACGTGGCCGCGCACAACATGCTGGGCCTGGTGTACATGGAGCTGCGCGAGGACCGCTCCGCGCGGGAATCCTTCGAGCGCGCGCTCTCGCTCGCGCCGAACGACCCCGAGGTGCTGAACAACTACGGGTGGTTCCTCTGCACGCGCGGCGAGACGGACCGCGCCATGGGCATGCTGCAGCGCGCCTCGAGCGATCCGCTGTATCCCACGCCCGAGAAGGCGTACCTCTCGACGGGCCTGTGCCTGCGGCGCATGCACAAGGACGACGAGGCCGAGAAGTACCTGCGCCGCGCCGTGGCGATCCGTCCCAACCTCATCGGCGCGCTCTACAACCTCGCGGCGATCGACTACGAGCGCGGCGCCTACAAGGAGGCGGAGGAATACCTCAACCGCTACATGCGCCTGTTCATGGAGCCGCCGCTCGACGGGCTCGTGCTCGGGGTGCAGATCGCGCGCGCCACCAAGGACCAGGCTTCCGAGCAGAGCTACCTGGTGCAGCTGCGCCGCCGGTTCCCGGACGCGCCCCAGACGCGCGAGCTCGCCGAGAAGCGCCCCTAGAGGCCCGTGGACGTCGCAGCCGACAATCCCGGCAACGGCGGGCGACGAACGCTCGGCGAGCGGCTCGCCGCCGAGCGCGAGCGCCAGGCCCTGTCGCGGGCCGACGTCGCGCAGCGGCTGCACATGAGCCCCTGGCAGATCGAGGCGCTCGAGGTCGGCGACTACCAGCGCCTGCCGAAGGGCACGTTCCTGCGCGGCTTCGTGCGCAACTACGCGAAGCTGCTGGGCCTCGCGCCCGACGAGGCGCTCGCCCTCCTCGCCGAGGGCGCGCCGCGCCAGTCGTCCCCGGGCATCGTGGTGCCCACGCAGAACATCCGCTTCGATCCCCTGGGCGAGCGCCTCTCGAGCCCGTACGTGAAGGCGGCGGCGCTCGCCGTGGTCGCGGTGTCGATCGGATTCGCCGCGATGTACTGGGCGATGTTCGTGCGCCCCGCGACCTCCAGGGTTCACAAGGCGACGACGGCCACGCAGGCCCCCGCGGCGCCGGCGCCCGCGGCGCCCCGGGTCGCTGCGCCCACCAACTCTCCCGCGCCGGGCCCGGCCGCCACGCCGCCGGCGGCATCGGCACCCGCCGCCTCGCCGTCGCCCGCGAGCGTGCCGCCCGCCGCCGCGAAGGCGAGCCCGGCGCCCGCCGACGGGGCCGCCGGCGAGGCCCAGCCGGCGCCCGCGAAGGCGCCCGTGAAGGCCGGCGCCAAGCTCGTCCATTTCCACTTCGCAGGCGACTCGTGGGTGGAGGTGCGCGACGCCCGCGGCAAGGTGATCTTCCAGCGGCTCAACGCCGCCGGCACCGAGGCGGAGGTCGCGGGACGCCCGCCCCTCGACGTGGTGGTGGGCAACGCGCCCGAGGTGCAGGTCACCTACGACGGGCGCGACTTCCCGCTGGAGCCGCACACCAACGTGGCCGTCGCCCGGTTCACGCTCGAATAGCCATCGCCCTCCCATGACCCCCCGACGCCCCTCACGCCCCGTGCGCGTCGCCGACAAGGTGATCGGCGGCGACGCGCCCATCCTCGTGCAGTCGATGACCAACACCGACACCGAGGACGCCGAGGCGACGGCGCGGCAGGTCGCCTCCCTCGCGCGCGCCGGCTCCGAGATCGTGCGCATCACCGTGAACACGCTCGAGGCCGCGCGCCAGGTGCCGGCGATCCGCGCCCGGCTCGAGCAGATGGGCGTCGAGGTGCCGCTGGTGGGCGACTTCCACTTCAACGGCCACAAGCTCCTCGCGCAGGTGCCCGAGTGCGCGGTGGTGCTCGACAAGTACCGCATCAACCCGGGCAACGTGGGCCACGGCTCGAAGCGCGACGAGCAGTTCGCGACCCTGGTCGAGAAGGCGATCGAGCACGGCAAGCCCGTGCGCATCGGCGTGAACTGGGGCTCGCTCGACCCCGAGCTCCTCGCGCGCATGATGGACGAGAACCATCGCCTCGCCCGGCCGCTCGAGGCCGAGGAGGTGATGCGCGAGGCGCTGGTGGTCTCGGCCCTCGAGAGCGCCGCGAAGGCGCGCGAGATCGGCCTTCCCGCCGAGCGCATCGTGCTCTCGTGCAAGGTGTCGGCCGTGCAGGACCTGATCCGCGTCTACCGCGCGCTCGCCGCGCGCTGCGACTACGCGCTGCACCTGGGCCTCACGGAGGCGGGCATGGGCACGAAGGGCATCGTCGCCTCGACGGCGGCGATCGGCGTGCTCCTCCAGGAAGGCATCGGCGACACCATCCGCGTCTCGCTCACGCCCGAGCCGGGCGGGGACCGCACGCGCGAGGTCGTGGTCGCCCAGGAGATCCTGCAGACGATGGGGCTGCGCTCGTTCGCGCCGATGGTCTCCGCGTGCCCCGGCTGCGGGCGCACGACGAGCACGTTCTTCCAGGAGCTCGCCGACCGCATCCAGGGGTACCTGCGCAGCCAGATGCCCGCGTGGCGCGCGCGCTACCCCGGCGTCGAGGAGATGCACGTGGCGGTGATGGGCTGCGTCGTGAACGGGCCCGGCGAATCGAAGCTCGCGGACATCGGCATCTCGCTCCCCGGCTCCGGGGAGAAGCCCGTGGCGCCGGTGTACGTGGATGGGAAGAAGACCGTGACCCTCAAGGGCGAGCGCATCGCCGAGGAGTTCCAGGCGATCGTCGAGCGCTACGTGCAGGAGCGTTACGCCCCCGGCGCCGGTGGCGCGGCCGGGCGGCCCCGCAGGACGATCTCGATCCAGGAAATCGGCTCGTGACGCGCAAGATCCAGGGAATCCGCGGCATGGAGGACGTGCTGCCGGATCGCACCCCGCTGTGGCAGAAGCTCGAGGACGCGACGCGCGAGGTCCTCGAGCTCTACGGCTACCGCAACGTGCGCACGCCCGCGGTCGAGCCGATGACGCTGTTCGTGCGCGGGCTGGGCGAGGTCACCGACATCGTCGAGAAGGAGATGTACGTCTTCGAGGACCGCAACGGCGAGAGCCTCGCGCTCCGGCCCGAGGCGACCGCGGGCATCGTGCGCTCGGCGATCGAGCACAGCTTCCTCTACAACGGCCCGCTGCGCGTGTGGACCGCCGGGCCCATGTTCCGCTACGAGCGGCCGCAGAAGGGCCGCCAGCGGCAGTTCCACCAGTTCGACGTCGAGGCGCTCGGCTTCGAGGGGCCGGACGTGGACGCCGAGCAGGTCGTGATGCTCGCGCGCCTGTGGCGGCGGCTGGGGCTGGAAGGCGTGGAGCTGCACGTGAACTCGATCGCCGACGCGCCCGACCGCCGGGCGCACCGCGCGACGCTCGTCGCGTACTTCGAGAAGCACGCCGAGCTGCTCGACGAGGACGCGCGGCGGCGCCTGCACACGAACCCGCTGCGCATCCTCGACTCCAAGAACCCCGCGATGCAGGAGATGATCGAGGGCGCGCCGCGCCTGCTCGACCACCTCGGGGAGGCGGCCGCGCAGCACTTCGAGCAGTTCAAGTGGCTGCTCGAGTCGGCGGGGCTCGCGTACACGGTGAACCCGCGCCTCGTGCGCGGGCTCGACTACTACAACCGCACCGTGTTCGAGTTCGTCTCGCCGCACGTCGGCGCGCAGTCCACGATCGCCGGCGGGGGGCGCTACGATGCGCTCTTCGAGCAGCTGGGCGGCAAGCCCACGCCGGCCTGCGGCTTCGGCATGGGCGTCGAGCGCGTGCTGCTCGCGATGGCGGCGGCGGGCGTGGAGGCGGCCGCGCGCCTGGACGTCTTCGTCGTGCACTCGGGCGAGGCGGCGGAGCAGGCGGCGTGGCAGCTCGCCGAGCAATGGCGCGACGCGGGACGCAGCGTCGTGCTGGGCGCGGGGGGCAGCTTCAAGTCGCAGATGAAGAGGGCGGACGCGAGCGGCGCCCGCTACGCGGTGATCATCGGCGACGATGAGGTGAGCTCGAAGCGCGTCACCCTCAAACCGCTTCGCGGCGGCGGCGAGCAGAGGACGCTCGACCCGCGCGAAGCCCTCCAGGAAGTGAGCTAGGGAATGGCCGGATCGTACGATTTCGAGGAGCAGGAACGCATCGCGGAGCTGAAGGCCTGGTGGGAGGACAACCGCTGGTACGTGATCGGGGCCCTGGCCGCCGCGGTGATCGCCTTCGCCGGGTATCGCGGCTGGACGTGGTGGAGGCACCGCGAGGACGAGGACGCGGCCGCCATGTTCCAGCCCGTCGCGCAGGCGATGAAGAACGACCCGAAGAAGGTCGCGGCCCTCGCCCAGCCGCTCATCGACAAGCACCCGGGCTCCTACTTCGCCTCGGAAGCGGCGCTCGCCGCGGCCAAGGCGGCGTTCGACGCCGGCGACCTCGACGAGGCGCGCAGGCGGCTCGAGTGGGTCATGAACCACGGCTCCGAGGAGCACCGCGGCATCGCGCGCGTGCGCCTCGCGGCGGTGCTGCTCGACCAGAAGAAGTACGACGAGGCGCTCAAGGTGCTCGACGGCAACCGCGACGAGGCCTACGCGCCGCTCGCCGCCGACATGCGCGGCGACATCATGCTCGCCCAGGGGCGCCTGGACGAGGCGCGCGCCGCCTACAAGCTCGCCGTCGAGAAGGCCGGCCCCGGCGATCCGGTGCGCGGCATCGCTTCGACGAAGCTCGAGGCGCTGGGGGGCGCATGAGGCTCGCCCGCCTGGCGCTGCTCGCGCCGCTTGCGCTCGCCGCGGCCTGCGGGGCCTACAACCCCCTCGTCTGGATCGGCGTGAAGAGCCTGCCCGCCCATCCGCCGACGCCGCTCGCCCCCTTCAACGAGAAGGTGCGGCTGCGCGCGGCCTGGCACGCGGAGGTCGGCAAGTCCGCGGGCTACCACCTGCGCCCCGCGATCGAGGCGGGCAAGGTCTACGCGGCCTCCGCCGAGGGCGTGATCTCGGTGCTCGCGGAGGACGACGGGCGCGTGCTCGCGCGCTTCGAGACCCACAAGCCCATCACCGGGGGAGTCGAGGCGAACGAAGGGCGCGTCTTCGCGGGCACGCTCAAGGGGGAGGTGCTCGCGTTCGACGGGTCGGGCAAGAGCCTGTGGACCGCCTCGGTCGACGGCGAGGTGCTCGCGCCGCCGTCGGTGTCGCGCGACATCGTCGTCGTGCGCACTTCCGACGGGCGCATCTTCGCGTTCTCCGCGCTCGACGGAAAGCGCCTCTGGGTCTACCAGCGGCTCACCCCGCCGCTGCTGCTGCGCAGCTCGGCGGGCGTGATCGCGATCGGGCGCGACGTCGTGGCGGGCTACCCGAACGGCAAGCTCATCGCCCTCGACATCGACGACGGAAAGCTCACCTGGGAGGCGACGGTGGCGCTGCCCAAGGGCGCCACCGAGCTCGAGCGCATCGCCGACGTCGCGGGGCTCCCGGTGATCGACGGGGGCGACGTGTGCGCGGCCGCCTACCAGGAGAAGGTGGCGTGCTTCGAGATCGCCACCCGCAACCTCCTGTGGTCGCGCGACCTGTCGAGCTCCAAGGACCTCGCGGTCGACGAGAAGAACCTCTACATGGTCGACGATGAGGGCGCCGTGCACGCGTTCGACAAGAAGACCGGGGCGAGCGTGTGGAAGCAGGACAAGCTCCTGTACCGCCACCTCACCCCGCCCGCGGTCTACGACCGCAAGGTCGTGGTGGGCGACGGAGAGGGCTACGTGCACGTGCTTTCCCCCGAAGACGGGTCCATCATCGGCCGGGGCTACAGCGACGGCACGGCCATCGTCTCGCTGGTTCCGGGGCTCTCGGCGCTGTTCGCGCAGACCGCGGGAGGGGCGCTCATCGCGGTCCGCTACTAGGCCTTGAAGCCCACCCTCGTCCTCGTCGGGCGACCGAACGTCGGCAAGTCGACGCTCTTCAACCGCCTCACGCGCTCGCGCGACGCGCTCGTGGCCGATCTCCCGGGCCTCACGCGCGACCGGCACTACGGCCAGGGGCGCCTGGGCGACAAGCCCTTCATCGCGGTGGACACCGGCGGCTTCGAGCCGGTCGCGAAGGAGGGAATCCTGTCGGAGATGGCGCGCCAGGCCCGCGAGGCGATCGCCGAGGCCGACGTGATCGTCTTCATGACCGACGCCCGCACGGGCCTCACGCCCCAGGACCGGCGCATCGCCCAGCAGCTTCGCGAGGCGCACGCCCCGGTGCTCGTCGCGGTGAACAAGGCCGAGGGCATGCGCGAGGAGCTCGTCACGGCGGAGTTCCACGAGCTCGCCCTGGGCGAGCCCCATGCGATCTCCGCCGAGCACGGCGACGGGGTGCGCGAGCTGCTCGACGAGGCGCTCGCCGGCTTCGAGGCCCACGAAGAGGAGGAAGCCCCGCCGGACCATCCGCGGGTCGCCATCGTGGGCCGTCCCAACGTCGGCAAGTCCACGCTGGTGAATCGGCTGCTCGGGGAGGAGCGGGTGATCGCCTTCGGCGAGCCCGGCACCACGCGCGACGCGATCGAGGTGGAGCTCGAGCGCGACGGGCGCCGCTACACCCTGGTCGACACCGCGGGCATCCGGCGCAGGGGCCGGGTGTTCGAGTCGGTCGAGAAGTTCTCCGTCGTGAAGACGCTGCAGGCGATCGAGCGCGCGAACGTCGTGGTGCTGGTGGTCGACGCCTCGGCCGACATCGCCGACCAGGACGCGCACATCGGGGGCTACATCCTCGAGGCGGGGCGGGCGCTCGTGGTGGCCGTGAACAAGTGGGACGCGGTCGACGCGGACCGCCGCAAGGAGGTGCAGTCCGAGCTCGAGCGCAAGCTCCAGTTCCTGGACTTCGCGCCCTTCGTCCCCATCTCGGCGCTGAAGGGGACCGGCATCCGGCCGTTGCTCGCCGCGGTGGACGTGGCCTTCGCCGCCGCCATGGCGAAGCTGCCCACGCCCCGCCTCACGCGCACGCTCCAGGCGGCGGTCGCCCGGCAGGAGCCGCCCCGGTCCGGGCGCTTCCGGCCGAAGATGCGCTATGCCCACCAGGGCGGCTCGAACCCCCCCGTCATCGTGATCCACGGCTCGGGCCTGGAGGGCGTGCGGGCCCCCTACCGGCGCTACCTCGAGAACGTCTTCCAGAAGGCCTTCAAGCTCGCCGGGACGCCCCTGCGCATCGAGCTGCGCTCGGCGGCGAACCCTTACGAAGGGCGACGCAAGCCCTTGACGGAAAAGCAGGACGCGCAGCGCCGGCGGCGCAAGATCATCTCCAAGCGCCGCTACGGATGAGGCCCCCTTCATGAACTCCCCGCGGCCCCCGCTGTCCGGACAGGTATACTTCCCGAAGCAGGTGAACGGCCCGGCGCAGACCGGGAAACCCGATGGTCCCAAAAGGGGCAGAACAATGAGCAACAAGGGCCAGCTGCTGCAGGACCCGTTCCTCAATACCTTGCGCAAGGAGCACGTTCCCGTCTCGATCTACCTGGTGAACGGCATCAAGCTCCAGGGCCAGATCGAATCGTTCGACCAGTACGTCGTGCTCCTCAAGAACACCGTGACCCAGATGGTCTACAAGCACGCCATTTCCACGGTGGTCCCGGCACGGCCGGTGTCGGTCCCGCTTGAGCATTCCCAGGAATCCTGAGCGCACGCGCGCCGTCCTCGTAGCCCTCGACATCGGTCGTCCCGCGAAGGCCGGGGAACGGGCCGAGGAGGCCGCGCGCCTGGTCGACAGCGCCGGGGCGGAGGTGGTCGAGGTGATCCGCGGCCGGCGCGACCGCCCCGACGCCGCGACCTTCGCGGGCTCCGGGAAGGTCGACGAGATCCGCATGGCGCTGCGCGAGCACCGCGCCGACGTGGTCGTCTTCGACCAGGCGCTCTCGGCCGCCCAGGTGCGCAACCTCGAGCGCTCGCTCGCCGACGGCGGCCCCGGGGTGCGCGTCTTCGACCGCACGGACGTGATCCTCGAGATCTTCGCGCAGCGCGCCCGCTCGCACGAGGGCAAGCTCCAGGTGGAGCTCGCCCGCCTCGAGCACCTGTCCACGCGCCTCGTGCGCGGGTGGACGCACCTCGAGCGCCAGCGCGGCTCGCTCGGCAAGACCGGCGGGCCGGGCGAGAAGCAGATCGAGCTCGACCGGCGCATGATCGGCGAGCGCGTGAAGCGCCTGCGCGAGAAGATCCGCAAGGTGGGCAAGGTGCGCGCGACCCAGCGGGCCGGCCGCGCGCGCTCCGGGGTGCTCAAGGTGGCGCTGGTGGGCTACACGAACGCGGGCAAGTCGACGCTCTTCAACCGCCTCGCGCGCTCCGATGCCTACGTCGCCGACCAGCTCTTCGCGACCCTCGACACCACCACGCGGCGCGTGTACCTGGCGGATGGCGCGACGATCGCGCTCTCCGACACCGTGGGCTTCATCCGCGACCTGCCCCACGCCCTCGTGGATGCGTTCCGCGCGACCCTCGAGGAGACGGTCCAAGCCGACCTCCTGCTGCACGTGGTCGACAGCGCGAGCCCGCGGCGCGACGAGCAGATCGAGGCGGTGAACACGGTGCTCGCCGAGATCGGCGCCTCCGACGTGCCCCAGATCCTGGTCTATAACCAGATCGACCGCGTCCCGGGCCTCGCCCCCGAGGTCGTCCGCGACGCGTGTGGTAAGATCTTGAATATCAAGGTGAGTGCGGCCACGGGCGCGGGGATCGAAGCGCTGCGGGAAGCGCTCGCGGACGCCGCGCGCGAGCCCCTGCCGGGTTCGCTCGCCACCGCCGCCTGAAGAGTTCCTCCCATGCCTCCGAACGAGCCCCAGTGGGGAAAGAAGGATAACGAGGGTCCGCCCGACCTCGACGAAACCCTGAGGAAGCTGCAGCAGAAGATCGCCGAGCTCCTCGGGCTGCGTCGCCGCGGCGCGCCTCCCCCGGGGGCGACCGGCGGCGGGGGCGGCACGGGACATCACGGGGGCGCGTGGGGCGGCGGCATGGCGGCGGTGACCCTGCTGGTCGTCGCCGTGTGGGTCGGCAGCGGCTTCTACATCGTGGACGAGGGCAAGCGCGGCGTGGTGCTGCGCTTCGGGCGGTACGTCGAGACCACCATGCCCGGCGCGCACTGGCACATCCCGTATCCCGTCGAGAGCGTCCAGGTGGTGGACATCGCGAGCGTGCGTCCCGTCGAGGTGGGCTATCGCGGCACCACGAAGAACCCGCAGCCCAAGGAAGCGCTGATGCTGACCGACGACGAGAACATCGTCGACGTGCAGTTCGCGGTCCAGTACAACATCAAGAGCCCCGAGGACTACCTCTTCAACAACAAGGACCCGGACGAGAACGTGCGCCAGGCCGCGGAAAGCTCGATCCGCGAGGTGGTCGGCAAGAGCAAGATGGACTTCGTGCTTTCCGCCGGCCGCACCGAAGTGGGCGCCGACGTGAAGAGGCTCATGCAGCAGATGCTCGACCGCTACAAGACCGGGATCCAGATCCTTTCGGTCAACATGCAGAACACGCAGGCGCCCGACCAGGTGCTGCCGGCGTTCGAGGACGTTCAACGCGCGAAGCAGGACCGCGAGCGCTTCAAGAACGAGGGGCAGGCCTACGCGAACGACGTCGTGCCCAAGGCGCGGGGCATCGCCGCGCGCCTCGGCGAGGAGGCCGCGGGCTACCGCCAGAGCGTCATCGCCACCGCCCAGGGCGACGCCGCGCGCTTCAAGGAGATCCTCGCCGAGTACGAGAAGGCGCCGGCGGTGACGCGCGAGCGCATGTACCTCGACACGATGCAGCAGATCCTCGCCTCCACGAGCAAGGTCCTCGTGGACCAGAAGACGACGGGGCAGAACCTGCTCTACCTGCCCCTCGACAAGCTGATGCAGCTTTCCTCCCAGTCCCAGGCCGCCCCCGCGACGCCGGCCGCCGCCGAGCCCTCCACGCAGCTGGGCACGCCCGCGGAGACGATGCCCGGGCCGACCGACGTCACCGCGCGGCGCGACGCGCTGCGCTCGCGCGAGCGGGAGTCGCGATGAGGCGCGCCACCTTCATCGTGTTCGGGATCGCGCTCCTCGCGCTGGCGCTCGGCTCGATGAGCATGTACGTCGTGAAGCAGGGCAGGGCCGCGATCAAGTTCCAGTTCGGCGAGGTCGTCGCCGTCGACACGAAGCCGGGGCTGTACTTCCTCGTGCCGCTGGTGCAGAACGTGCGCCTCTTCGACATGCGCATCCAGACGATGGAGCCGCGCGAGGCGGAGCGCTTCCTCACCTCCGAGAACCGCAACGTGCTCGTCGACTCGTTCGTGAAGTGGCGGGTGGAGGATGTGAAGCAGTACTACGTCACCGTGAGCGGCGATCCCGCCAAGGCCGAGGCGCGCCTCGCGCAGACGGTGAACGACGCCCTGCGCGCCGAGTTCGCGAAGCGCACCGTGCACGACGTGGTCTCCGGCGAGCGCGACCAGATCATGAGCACGGTGGCGAGGAAGGTGGACGAGGACGCGCGCCAGATCGGCATCGCCGTGGTCGACGTGCGGTTGAAGCGGGTGGACTTCGTGCCGGACATCAACGCGGACGTCTACCGCCGCATGGAATCGGAGAGGAAGCGCGTGGCGAACGAGCTGCGCGCCACGGGCCAGGCCGAGGGCGAGAAGATCAAGGCCGATGCCGACCGCCAGCGCCAGGTGATCGTGGCCGAGGCCTACCGCGACGCGCAGCGCGTGAAGGGCGAGGGCGACGCGCAGGCCTCGCGCATCTACGCCGAGGCCTTCGGGAAGAACCCCGAGTTCTACAGCTTCTACCGCAGCCTCGAGGCCTACCGCCTGAGCCTGCGCGGCAAGGGCGACGTGCTGGTGCTCGACCCCTCGTCGGACTTCTTCAAGTACCTGAGGTCCCCGGGCCGGGCGAAGCCCCCGGCGCCATGACCGGGATCTTCATCGCGGCGTTCGCCATCATGCTCGTGATCGAAGGCATCCTGCCCTTCACGGCCCCGCGCCTGTGGCGCGACGTGTTCCGCAGGCTCACCGACATGAGCGACGGCCAGATCCGTTTCCTGGGCCTCACGTCCATGATGGCGGGGCTCGTGATCCTCCTCATCTTCCACTAGCCGTGAGACGCTGGCTGCTGCCCGAGCACATCGAGGACGTGCTCCCCGCCGAGGCGCGCGCGATGGAGCGCCTGCGCCGCTCGATCCTCGACCTCTTCGAGGCGAGCGGCTACGAGCTGGTCGCGCCGCCGCTCCTCGAGTACCTCGAGTCGCTGCTCTCGGGCACGGGGCGCGACATGGACCTCGCGACCTTCAAGCTCGTCGACCAGCTCTCGGGCCGCATGGTGGGCGTGCGGGCCGACCACACGCCGCAGGTGGCGCGCATCGACGCGCACCTGCTCAACCGCCAGGGAGTCGCGCGCCTGTGCTACTGCGGGAGCGTCCTGCACACCGTGCCCGCCGGCATGACGAAGATGCGCGAGCCGATCCAGATCGGCGCGGAGCTCTACGGCCACGCGGGCCTGGAGGCCGACGTGGAGGTCGTGCGCCTCATGATCGCGGCGCTGCGGCGCGCGGGCATCGGGCGGCCGCACATCGACATCGGCAACCCCGCGATCTACCGCGCGATGGCCCGCGGCGCCGACGTCGAGCGCGCCGAGTCGCTCTTCCACGCGGTCCAGCTGAAGGACGCGGCGGAGGCGGGGGAGCTCGCCATCCTCACGGAGCTCAACGGTCCGGTGGGGGAAGTCGCAGCGCGCGCCCGGTCGGCGCTTCCGCGGCTGCCCGAGATCGCGCGGGCGCTCGACGCGCTCGAGAACCTCGCGGCGCAGTGCGCGGCGCCGGACGTCGAGCTCTCCGTGGACCTCGCCGAGCTGGGGGGCTTCAACTACGAGAGCGGCATCGTGTTCGCCGCCTTCACGGCGGGCTCGCCCGACGCCATCGCGCGCGGCGGCCGCTACGACGAGGTGGGCGCCTCCTTCGGGCGCGCGCGCCCCGCCACGGGATTCACCATGGACCTGCGGCAGCTCGCCGCGCTCGCTCCGCCGCCGCCGCCGCGGCGCGCGATCCTCGCCCCGGCCGTGGACGATGCCGCGCTGAAGGTCGCGATCGCGCAGCTGCGGGAGGCGGGCGAGATCGTCGTCGAGGACCTGCCGGGGCACGAGGCCGCGCAGGGCGAGCTCGCCTGCGACCGCAGGCTCGAGAAGAAGGAAGGCAAATGGCGCGTAACGTAGTGGTCATCGGCACGCAGTGGGGCGACGAGGGCAAGGGCAAGATCGTCGACTGGCTCACGGACCACGCCTCCGCCGTGGTGCGCTTCCAGGGCGGCCACAACGCCGGCCACACGCTGGTGATCGGCGGGCGCAAGACCATCCTGCGGCTCATCCCCTCGGGCATCCTGCACGGGTCCGTGAAGTGCTTCATCGGCAACGGCGTGGTCGTCTCGCCCCGGGCCCTCGTCGAGGAGATCGACGAGCTCGACAAGCTCGGCGTCGACGTGACGCGGCAGCTGCGCATCTCGGAGGCCTGCGCGCTGATCCTCCCGCACCATATCGCGCTCGACCAGGCGCGCGAGCGCGCGAAGGGCGAGGCCAAGATCGGCACCACGGGGCGCGGGATCGGCCCGGCCTACGAGGACAAGGTGGCGCGCCGCGCGATCCGCATCCAGGACCTCTACGCCCGCGAGCGCTTCGCCGCGAAGCTCGGCGAGGTGCTCGACTACCACAACTTCGTGCTGCGCAACTACTTCAAGGCCGACACGGTGCCGTTCCAGCAGACGCTCGACGAGACCCTCGCCTTGGCCGACCGGCTGAAGCCCATGGTGGGCGACGTCTCCGGCGAGATCAACGCCATCATCCGCGCCGACCAGCCGATCCTCTTCGAGGGCGCGCAGGCGGCGCTCCTCGACGTGGACCACGGCACCTATCCCTTCGTCACCTCGTCGAACTGCGTGGCGGGGCAGGCCGCCGCGGGCGCGGGCGTGGGCCCCGGGCAGCTGCACTACGTGCTGGGGGTCGCCAAGGCCTACGCGACGCGCGTGGGCGCCGGCCCCTTCCCGACGGAACTCGACGACGAGGTGGGCGAGCGCCTGCGGGTGAAGGGCAACGAGTACGGCTCGGTCACCGGGAGGCCGCGGCGCTGCGGATGGTTCGACGCGGCCGCGCTCAAGCGCGCGGTGCAGCTGAACGGCATCTCGGGCCTGTGCATCACGAAGCTCGACGTGCTCGACGGCCTCGACAAGGTGCGCGTGGCCGTGGGCTACAAGGTGGCGGGGGGGACGCGCGACATCCTGCCCGTGGGCGCCGAGGCGCTCGCCATCTGCGAGCCGATCTACGAGGAGCACCCCGGCTGGAAGGAGAGCACCGTGGGGGTGAAGCGCTACGCGGACCTGCCCGCGAACGCCCGGGCCTACCTCGAGCGCCTGGAAGCGCTCGTGGCCGCTCCCATGGCGCTCATCTCGACGGGACCCGACCGGGAGGAGACCATCGTGCTGCGCCACCCTTTCGAGTGAAACCTGGTGCCCAGAAGAGGACTCGAACCTCCACGGTGTTACCCGCCAGTACCTGAAACTGGTGCGTCTACCAATTCCGCCATCTGGGCGCGGAGAACGCGAAATTTTACCCGGCGGGTAGGGGAATGTCCATAAAGACCAAGGACCTGAAGAAGGCCTATCCCACCGAGATCCCGAGCCGCGAGGAGGTTCTGGAGCTGCTCGGCGAGGCGGGCGTTCCGGTGCCGGAGGCCGACCTCCTCGAGCAGCTGAGCGTGCACGGCGAGGCCGAGCGCGAGGGCTTCGAGCGCCGGCTCGCGGCGATGGAGCGCGACGGCGAGATCCTGCGCAACCGCCGCGGCGCGCTGCTCCTTCCCGACAAGGCGGGGCTCATCAAGGGGCGCGTGATCGGGCATCCCGACGGCTTCGGCTTCCTCAAGCCCGAGGACGGCCGCGACGACCTCTTCCTCGGGCCGAAGCAGATGCACAAGGCGCTGCACGGCGACGTGGCGCTCGTGCGCGTGACCGGCGTGGACCGGCGCGGCCGCCTCGAGGGCTCGATCGTGGAGGTGCTCGAGCGCGCGAACCGCCGCGTGGTCGGGCGCGTGTTCATCGAGCACGGGGTCGCGTTCCTCGTGGCGGAGAACAAGCGCATCAGCCAGGACATCCTGATCGTGCCCGACGGGCTCGGCGGCGCCCGGGAAGGGCAGGTGGCCGTGGCCGAGATCGTCGAGCAGCCCACGCGCGACAAGGAGCCCATCGGGCGCGTCGTCGAGGTGCTCGGCAACTACGCCGATCCCGGCATGGAGATCGAGATCGCGCTGCGCAAGCACGACCTGCCGCACGAATGGCCGCAGGCCGCGCTCGAGGCGGCGCGCCGGTTCCCGAAGGCGGTGCCGGCGAAGGACCTCAAGGGCCGGCGCGACCTGCGCAAGCTCCCCTTCGTGACGATCGACGGGGAGACGGCGAAGGACTTCGACGACGCGGTCTACTGCGAGCGCGAGGGAAAGGGCTTCAGGCTCTGGGTGGCGATCGCCGACGTGAGCCACTACGTGCGCCACGGCGAGCCGCTCGACCACGGGGCCTACGAGCGCGGGAACTCGGTGTACTTTCCGCGCCGCGTGATCCCGATGCTGCCCGAGGCCCTCTCGAACGAGCTGTGCTCGCTCAAGCCCCGCGTGGACCGCCTCGTGATGGTGTGCGAGATGGAGGTGAGCGCCGGGGGCGCGGTGCGCGGCTACGAGTTCTACCCGGGCGTGATCCGCTCGCACGAGCGCATGACCTACACGCAGGTCGCCGCCATGATCGAGGGGGTCGAGGAGACCCGGCCCGAGATCGACGAGCTCTACCGCGCCTACAAGGCGCTCGCGCTCGCGCGCGGCAAGCGCGGGGCGATCGACTTCGAGACGGTGGAAGCGCAGATGGTCTTCGACGAGCGCGGCAAGATCGAGCGCATCGTGCCCGTGGAGAGGAACGACGCGCACCGCCTGATCGAGGAGTGCATGCTCGCCGCCAACGTGAGCGCCTCGGACTTCCTCGAGAAGAAGAAGCAGCCCACGCTCTACCGCGTCCACGAGGGGCCCACGCCCGAGAAGCTCGAGGCGCTGCGCGCGATGCTGAAGGACTTCGGACTCGCGCTCGGCGGGGGAGACGAGCCCCAGGCGCGCGACTACGCGGAGCTGCTGAAGCGCATCCGCGACAAGCCCTACGCCGGGATGCTCCAGACGGTGATGCTGCGCTCGCTCTCGCAGGCGGTGTACAGCCCCGAGAACGTGGGCCACTTCGGCCTCGCCTACGACGCCTACGCGCATTTCACCTCGCCCATCCGGCGCTATCCGGACCTGCTCGTGCACCGGGCCATCAAGGCGGCGCTCGCGGGCAGCCGCTACGAGGCCGGCAACCTCGAGCACGTCGGCGCGCACTGCTCGGAGACCGAGCGCCGCGCCGACGAGGCCACGCGCGACGTCGAGGCGTGGCTCAAGAGCTACTACATGCAGGACCACGTCGGCAGCGAGTTCGCCGGGACCGTCAGCGGCGTCACCAACTTCGGCCTCTTCGTGACCCTCGACGACCTCTACGTGGACGGCCTCGTGCACGTCTCGGACCTCGGCCAGGACTACTTCCAGTTCGACGCGGCCCGCCACATGCTGCGCGGCGAGCGCACGGGCGTGCGCTACCAGCTCGGCGGGCGCGTGCGCGTGAAAGTGGTGCGCGTGAGCCTCGAGCAGGCGAAGATCGACTTCGTGCTCACCGACGAGCACCGGGAACGCGCTCCGGCTCCCGGGGCCGGAGGCCCGCGGCGCGAGCGGCGCAAATCGGGGCTCTTCCGCAGGTGAAGAGCCTCGCCGGCTTCCACGCGGTGACGAGCCGGCTGCGGCAGCGGCCCGGCACCATCCGCGAGATCTACGTCGACGCCGAGCGCCGGGACGCCCGCGCGAAGGACCTGCGGGAGCTCGCGAAGCGCCTCTCGGTGCGCGTGATCGCCGTGGACGCGAAGCGCCTCGACGGCATGGCGGGCGGCGTGCGCCACCAGGGCGTGGTCGCGATGGCCGAGCCCGTCGACATGCCGAAGTTCATCGAGGACGTGCTCGAGGAGCTCGAGGAGCCGCCGCTCCTGCTGGTGCTCGACGGCGTCCAGGACCCGCACAACCTCGGAGCGTGCCTGCGCGTCGCCGACGGGGCGGGCGCCCACGCCGTGATCGCGCCCAAGGACCGCAGCGTGGGGCTCACCGCCGCGGCGATCAAGGTGGCCTCGGGCGCGGCCGAGTCGGTTCCCTACATCGTGGTGACGAACCTCGCGCGCACGATGCGGGAGCTGAAGGAGCGCGGCATCTGGCTCATCGGCGCCGACGACGAGGCGCCCACCTCGATCTACCAGGCCGAGCTCGAAGGGGCGGTCGCGATGGTGCTGGGCGCCGAGGGCGAGGGGCTGCGCCGCCTCACCAAGGACAGCTGCGACCTGCTCGTCGCGATCCCGATGCTGGGCGCGGTCGAGAGCCTCAACGTGTCGGTCGCGAGCGGCATCTGCCTCTACGAGGCGCGGCGCCGGCGTCTCGCCCCGTGAAGCTCCACCGTACCGCACCCTCTTTGCGATAATCCGCCCTCCGCCGCCACCTCCCCCCGCCATGGCCTTCCTGCGTGCCACGCTCGCCGCCCTGCTCGCGGCGCTCCCCCTCTTCCTCGCCCCCGCGGCCGCGCTCGCGAAGGACGAAACCCCGGCGCAGGCTTCGGGCGCCGCCGCCGAGGCGCCGCAGAAGGCCGCCTTCGAGGTGCACCTGGGGGCCCCGATCGACGTCTCGGCGATCCGCAGGATCACCACCGTCGAGGGCATCGCGGAGTACCGGCTTCCCAACGGCCTCAAGGTGCTGCTCTTCCCCGACGCCTCCAAGCCCACCGTCGTGGTGAACGTCACGTATCTCGTGGGCAGCCGCTTCGAGAACTACGGCGAGACGGGCATGGCGCACCTGCTCGAGCACCTCATGTTCAAGGGCACGCCCGAGCACCCGCACATCGACAAGGAGTTCAACCAGCGGGGCGTGCGCTTCAACGGCAGCACGTGGCTCGACCGCACGAACTACTACGAGATCTTCGACTCGAGCGAAGCGAACCTCGAGTGGGCGATCGAGCTCGAGTCGAGCCGCATGGTGAGCTCCTTCATCTCGCGCCGGGACCTCGCGACCGAGATGACGGTGGTGCGCAACGAGTACGAGGAGGGGGAGAACTCGCCCTTCTCGGTGCTGCTCAAGCGCATGCAGAGCGTGGCCTACGACTGGCACTCCTACGGCCGGCCGACGATCGGCAACCGCAGCGACATCGAGAACGTCGACATCCCGCACCTGCAGGCCTTCTACCACCTCTACTACGAGCCCGACAACGCGGTGCTGCTCGTGGCGGGCAAGTTCGACCCGGCGAAGGCGCTCGCCGTCGTCGCGCGGACCTTCGGGCGGATCCCGAAACCGGCGGCCCCTCGACCGGTCTTCTGGACCGTGGAGCCCACGCAGGACGGCGACCGCGAGTACACGGTGCGCCGCAGCGGCGACATCCAGATCGTGGCCGCGGCCTACCACGTGCCCTCGAGCCTGCATCCCGATTCCGACGCCCTCGACTTCGCTTCCTTCATCCTCGGCGACGTGCCCAGCGGGCGGCTGCACAAGGCGCTCGTGGAGACGGGGCTCGCCGCCCAGGTGTTCGCGTATCCGCTCACGGGAGTCGACCCGGGGCTCGAGATCTTCGGCGCCGTCGTGCAGAAGGGGCAGCCCATCGAGCCCGTGAAGGAGGCGCTCGAGAAGACGGTGGAGACCTTCGGGGCCTCGCCCCCCACGAAGGAGGAGATGGAGCGCGCGCGCATCTCCTACGCGAACGCCTTCGAGAAGACCCTCGACAACCACGAGACGCTCGGCGTGGAGCTCTCGGAGTACATCGCGCTCGGCGACTGGCGGCTCTTCTTCCTCGGGCGCGACCGGCTGAAGACCGTGAAGGCCGAGGACGTGGCGCGGGTCTCGGGCGCGTACTTCCGCCGCGACAACCGCACCGTGGGGCTCTTCCTTCCCACCGACAAGCCCGAGCGCGCCGCGGTCCCCGCGGCCCCGGCGGTGGAAGAGGTGATGAAGGGCTTCACCGCCAAGGCCGCCGCGAGCGAGGCCGAGGCCTTCGACCCGTCGCAGGCGAACATCGACGCGCGCACGAAGCGGATGCAGCTCGGTCCGGTGAAGGTCGCGCTGCTCGCGAAGAAGAATCGCGGCGAGACGGTGAACGTGGCCATCGCGCTGCACATCGGCAACGAGAAGGCGCTCTTCGGCGAGCGCACCAACGCCTCCTTCGCCGGGCAGATGCTCGCGCGCGGCACCACGCGCCTCACGCGGACGGAGCTCGCGGACGCCCTCGAGAAGCTCAAGGTGTCGGGCGGCATCGCGGGCCCGGGCGCGAGCTTCCAGACGACGGGGCCGAACCTCGAGGGGGCGCTGCGGCTGGTGGCCGAGGTGCTGAGGCACCCGCGGTTCGACCCGGCGGAGTTCGAGCAGCTGCGCTCCCAGGTCGTCACGGGCATCCAGGCAGAGCGCTCCCAGCCCGGGGCCCGTGCTTCCGAGGAGCTCGCGAAGGTCTTCAACATCTACCCGAAGGGCGACTGGCGCTACTCGCCCACCCTCGAGGAGTCGCTCGCGAACGCGAAGGCCGCTAAGCTCGAGGACGCCCGCCGCTTCCACGACGAGTTCTACGGCGCGGACCCCGCCGACATCGCGATCGTCGGCGACTTCGACGAGGCGAAGACGGAGGCGCTGCTGAAGGAGCTCTTCGGCTCGTGGAAGCCGAAGGTGCCGTACGAGCGCGTGAAGGCCGAGTACCGCGACATCGCGCCCGTCGAGCGCTCGATCGAGACGCCCGACAAGGAGAACGCCGTCTTCCTCGCGCGCCAGAACCTCGCCGTCCGCGACGACGACCCGGACTATCCCGCGCTCTACGTCGCCGACTACATCTTCGGCGGCGGCGCGGGCTTCGACTCGCGCCTCACGAAGCGCATCCGGCAGAAGGAGGGGCTGTCCTACGACGTGGGCACGGAGCTCGCCGTGGATTCCCTCGACCGCGTGGGCGCCTGGAGCGCCTACGCGATCGCGGCGCCGCAGAACGTCGCGAAGGTGGAGAGCGCCTTCCGCGACGAGCTCGCGCGCGCCGAGAAGGACGGCTTCACGCAGGCGGAGCTCGACGCGGCCAAGTCCGGCATCCTCCAGATGCGGGCGCAGAACCGCTCGCAGGACCGCGTCCTCGCCGCCGCCTGGGCCTCGAACCTCTACCTCGGCCGCACCTTCCGGTTCAGCCAGGACTTCGAGGACAAGCTGAAGGCGCTCACCGTGGACGACATCAACGCCGCGCTGCGCAGGTACGTCGACCCGGCGAAGGTGAGCGTCGTGAAGGCGGGCGACTTCCGCAAGAAGTAACCTTGCCGGTTGCTAGACAATCCATAGAATGTCTAGCAACCATGCCCTTCCGCGAGCTGCCGCTTTCCGCGCAGACGGCGCACGCCGATCCCAGAACCGCGCGCTGACCGCCGCGTGGGCCTACCTCTTATTCTGGCGTGTGCTGCGGTTCCAGCGAACGGCAGCGTAGTCAGGGCGGGGCATTTCGCGAACCAGCTATACCGCGGAAGTCACCGCGGATTCAGCCTCGCGAACGTCGGCGAGTATCGGAACTTCCGCGTCGACCACGAAGCTATCCGGCCGGAAGAATACTGACGTGCAGTAGAAGGAATGGATTCCAGCGGGCGCGAGGCCGAAGAAATCGACGTGGAGCATTCCCGAGGGAAGAAAGCCCTCGTGGAAGCCGTATCCGTCGGAGTTGTCGCAGACGATCGCGCCCCGCGGCGCGAGATGCTCGATCGACAGCGGAATAAGCTCGTGGCGGAAGAGCCCATCGATCACGATCACGTCGAACATCCTTCCTGCGATTGCGCGGCGCGCGTCGGCGAGGCAGCTCTCCGGCGAGTCCGAGCGCGCGAGGTGGAGCTCAACGTTGGACGGCGCGCGGGATTGCACGCGCTCGAGCCATTCCTCGCTCTTCTCGATCGAAACTACGGAGGCGGCCCGTGCGGCCCACCACAGTGTTGATTGGCCCGCGCCGAACTCGAGGATGCGCTTGCCGGCGAAGGACCTGCGCCGGAGGAAGTCGATCGCCGGGTAGGTGTACCACGGCAGGGGATTCCCTCGAGAGTCCACGGCCATTCCCTTCAGGCTGCTCCGGAAATGACCCTCGCGGAGCGAGAAGAGGACCGGGGCGAGGAGTGCGATCATTACGCGCCGCATCGGGCTCCAGAACCAGCGCGGTGTGAATCGCCTGATTGGCGCGAAGGCTCGCTGGATCCCGGTCTGCATCGCACAACGTCCTGGTCGGAGGTCGTGCTGAGAGCTTACCCCGAGGCCCATGGCAAAATCAAAACGTCCGATGTCGACGGTGAGTAGTAGGCCGGCCGATTCGAACGGGGACCCTCAGACCGCAGTTGCCGGTTTCCGGGGAAATGAATAAGGTGCTAGGCAGTCGTAACGGAGGGGGAATGGAAAGGTGACCCGGAAGTACTCGAGCCGTCGCCGCGTGTTGGTCACGGGAGGGGCGGGTTTCATTGGTTCGCACCTGTGCGAGCGGCTGCTCGCCGACGGCTGCGACGTGCTCTGCGCGGACAACTTCTTCACGGGCACGAAGGACAACATCGCGCACCTCGTGGCCGACCCGCACTTCGAGCTGCAGCGCCACGACGTGACCTTCCCGCTCTACGTGGAGGTGGACGAGATCTTCAACCTCGCCTGCCCCGCGGCGCCCATCCACTACCAGTTCGACCCCGTGCAGACCACGAAGACGAGCGTGCACGGCGCGATCAACATGCTGGGGCTCGCCAAGCGCGTGAAGGCGAAGATCCTCCAGGCCTCGACCTCCGAGGTCTACGGCGACCCGGAAGTGCACCCGCAGGTGGAGAGCTACTGGGGCCACGTGAACCCCATC
>DASPRQ010000040.1:0-11247 GCA_035624355.1 Usitatibacter sp.
GAGCCGATGGAGGCCTCGTCGTGCAGCCACGTCGACATCGTGCGCTCGAGCTTCGCCGCATAGGGCCGCAGCGGCACCACGTGCAGGGCGATGATGCCCAGCACCAGCACGCCGACCAGCCCGAAGGCGATCGTCTTGGCGAGGCTGCCGCGCCGGCGGCGCCGGCGGCGCGCGGCCGGGGCGGCCTCGGGCGCGACCTCGTCGGGCTCGACCCGGGTGCGCAGGACCTCGGCGATCTCGTGCGCCCTGCGCGTCTGCTCGGCGCGGATGCGCTCCTCCTCGTCGCGCTCGGCCTGCGCCTTGGCGTGCATGTAGGCCTTGGCCTGCGCCTTGCCCTCGACCTCGGCGCGCTTCTCCATGTCCGCCTCGATCTCGGCCTGCACCTTGGCGCGCGTGTCCTCGGCGATCGTCTCCCTCGCGCGCGCCTCGATGCGCGCGCGGGTCTCCGCTTCCTGCTTGGCGCGGCGCTCTTCCTCGAGGGTCGCCTGCAGCTCGCGCTCGCGCCGCTCGCGCTCCTCGGCCTCGATCTTCACGCGCGCCTCGGCCTCGTACTTCGCGCGGCGCTCGGCCTCGAGGCGCTGCTCGGTCTCCTTCGCCTCCCGCGTGCGCGCCTCGGCCTCCTCCCGGGCGCGCGCTTCCGCGTGCCGGAGCCTGCGCGCCTCGTCCTCGGCCTTGATGCGCGCCTCGGCCTCCGCCGCGGCCTTCGCCTCGGCCTGGGCGCGCAGCTTCGCTTCCCGGTCGGCGCGCTCGCGCGCCTCCGCCTCGGCCCGGGAACGCGCCTCGGCCTCCGCGCGGGCGAGCGCCTCGCGCTCCTCGCGCAGCCGCTCCTCGAGCTCCGCCTTCGCCGCGAGGCGGGCCTCCGCGAGGATCTGCTCGCGCAGCTCGTTGCGCGCCTTCTCCTCGAGCTCGTTGCGCAGCAGCTCCTCCATCTCGCCGCGGATGCGCTCCTCGATCTCCTCCTTGAGGCGCGCCTTGAGCTGGTGCTCGGCGCTGGTGGCTTCCTGGGCCTGCTTCTTCGCCGCGGCTTCGGCCTCGGCGCGCGCCTTCGCGAGCGCCTGGGCCTCCGCCTCGGCCCGCGCGCGCGCCTCCGCGAGCGAGCGCGCTTCCTTCTCCGCCTTGACGCGCATCTCCGCGAGGCGCCGGCTCTCCGCTTCCTCCTTCGCCTTCTGCTCGGCGGTGAGGCGCGCCTGCTGGTCGGCGAGCGCCCGGTTGCGCGCTTCCTCCTCGCGCGTCTTCGCCTCGAGCTCCGCCTTCGCGCGCTCGGCCGCCTCCTTGGCGCGCCGGGCCTGCTCCATCGCCGCCTGCTCGGCCTGCGCCTTGGCGCGCGCCTCGGCCTCGAGCTTCGCGCGCGACTCGGCCTCCGCCTTCGCCCGCACCCGCGCCGCTTCGTGGGCCTTCTCGCGCGCCTTGCGCTCGGCGTCCGCCTTCTCCTGCTGGCGCACGAGCTCGCTGATGTCGAGGGCCGCGCCGGGCACCACGCGCTGCGTCGAGGCGGGCATCTTGCCCGGGGCGGTGAAGTCGAAATCGTCCTCGCCGAAGGGATCCGCCTCCTCCTTGCGGACCTCGAAGACGCGCGCGAATCCATCCTTCGTGAGGGTGCTGAGGGCCTTCTCGAGGGCGCCCTTGTCGAGATCGGCCTTTTCCATGATCTGGCCGAAGTTCGACTTGCCGTCGATCAGCTTGAGGACCTTCATGAGGTCCTTGGAAAGCGACGCGGATTTCTGGTTGACCTGCGTGATGCCCTTCGCGGTCTTTGTGAATACCGTCGTTCGATCCATCGGCTCCCGGCCCCTACCTCTCCCTGACGGCCAATAATGGCATGAATTCAGGGCGTTGGAAAACGCAATTCCGCACATTTCCGCCCCCGCGCGAGCGGCGCCGGGCAGGCTTTCGGCAAGCTGTCGGGCCCCGGCCGATGAGGCCTGCGAGGGTGACAAACCGTAACGATCCGAAAGCCGCCGTGCATTGTAGGGGCCGAAGGGCGCGGCGCAAACTTCCTCCAACTGCGCCGCCTTTCCGGGTGGCGCCCGGATCGAGGAGAACGAGATGACCTACCGCATGCTGCTCGCCGCCGCGCTCGCGCTCGTCGCCCCCGCCGCGAGCGCGAGCTGCCACTGGGAATGGCTGTGCAACGGCGAGGGCAACTGCAAGCAGATGCCCGTGTGCGACACCGTCTACGACGTTCCGCCCCCCAAGCCCGACAGCTCGCCGCCCGCCCCGCCGCCGCTCGCGCTGCGCCCGTTCGCCTTCCCGAACCAGATGACGGGGCTCACGTGCGAGCACGTCATGCGCCAGGGCAAGAGCGGGCGCTGGTACTGGGACGAGGCGTGCTTCTGCGCCGACCCCGCGAAGTCGCGCGACCCGAGCGCGCCCTTCGCGAACATCGTGCGTTGCGTGCCGCCGTGGAAGCAGTAGGCGCCGCTACTTGATCCGGCGCCCGGTGAACTCCTCCTCGATGGCTTCGTGGTAGTAGCTGCCCGGGGTGGGCGAGCTCACGAGCCGCCGGTAGATCTCGGGCGAGACGTTGGCGTACTCGAAGGTGCCCGTGGCGGTCTCCACCACGAGCTTGCGGTTCCTCTCGTCGTAGCCGGCCGCCTTCAGGCCCGCGGCGTTCAGTCGCTTCATCTCCATGGCGGCGGCGCCCCCTAGCGGCCGCCCGCGCGCGCTCCCCACAGCTCCTTCAGCCGCGCGTCGCGGCCGCAGCCCTTGCGGTAGAACTCGTAGCGCACCGGGTTCTTCAGGTAGTACTCCTGATGGTATTCCTCGGCCGGATAGAACGCGCCCGCCATCTCGATCGCGGTGACGATCGGGGCCTTGAAGGGCTTGGTCGCCTCGATCTGCTTCCTGGACGCCTCGGCTTCCTTCCGCTGCTCCTCGTCGTGGTAGAAGATCGCCGTCCGGTATTGGGTGCCCACGTCGCAGAACTGCTGGTCCTTCACCGTGGGATCGACGCTCGTCCAGTACACCTCGAGCAGGCGCTTGTAGGTGACCTTCTTCGGGTCGAAGATCACCTCGACCGATTCGGCGTGGCCCGTGGTGCCCGACGAGACCTCCTCGTAGGTGGGGTTCACCGTGTGCCCACCCGTATAGCCGGCGACCGTGTGGGCCACGCCCGTCACCTTGTCGAAGTCTTCCTGCATGCACCAGAAGCAGCCGCCGGCGAAAGTGGCGACCTGGTCTCCGGGCGGGACCTTCGGCATCTCGGTCGCGGCGGTCTCGCCGGGGAAAGCGCCGAGCACGGCGAGTGCGGCGATCGATGCGGCAAGCAGTCTCATGGTCGCTCCGCGGGGTGAATGGCCATTATGCGTCGGGACGGGCCTGCGCGCCTTACGCGGGATCCCACAGCCAGGCGGCGCCCCGCACCCCGCTCGAGTCGCCGTGGGCGGGCGCGAGCAGCCGCGTGCGCACCTCGTCGGAGAAGACGTACCGGCCCCAGAGGCGCGGGACTTCCGTGTAGAGCCGCTCGATGCGCGACAGCCCCCCGCCCAGCACGATCGCGTCGGGATCGAGCACGTTGATCACCGAGGCGAGGCCGCGGGCGAGGCGCTCGACGTAGCGCCCCAGCGTTTCCTCGCAGGGACGATCGCCGTGCCCGGCGCGCGCCGCGATCTCCGCGGCCTCGCGGCGCTCGCCGGTCGCGCGCGCGTGGTCGGCCGCCATGCCCGGGCCGGAGAGATAGGTCTCGATGCAGCCGCGCCGGCCGCAGTAGCACGCGGGCAGCGGATGGTCCTCGGCGCGCGGAAGCGGAAGCGGGTTGTGTCCCCACTCGCCCGCGATCGCGTTCGCCCCCTCGAGGATCCGGCCGTTCACCACGATGCCGCCGCCCACGCCGGTGCCGAGGATCACGCCGAAGACGACGGCCGCGCCGCGCGCGGCGCCGTCGACCGCCTCGGACAGCGCGAAGCAGTTGGCGTCGTTCGCGATCCGCACCTCGCGCCCGAGGCGCACCTCGAGATCCTCCCTGAGCGGGCGGCCGATGAGCCAGGTGGAGTTCGCATTCTTCAGGCGCCCCGTCGCGAGGGAAAGCGCGCCGGGCACACCCACGCCGACGCTGCCGCGCTCGCCCAGTGCGCGCTCCGCCGTTTCCACGAGCTTCCCCACTGCTTCCACCGTGGCTTCGTAGTCGCCCGCGGGGGTGGCGATGCGCTCGCGCAGGCGCACGCTGCCCGCCGCCTCGAGCGCCGCGAGCTCGATCTTCGTGCCGCCCAGGTCGATCCCGATGCGTAACATCCTGATATGCCACTCGTTCCTGTAACTGCAACCGCCGATGGCACTCGCCGGGCCGGGCAGCCCGCCCGAGACTCCGGCGAGAGCGGCGAGGCTTCGGCCGCCCCGCACAGGCCGCTCGATACAGAGCTCCCGAAGCGTAAGCGAAGTCATCGCCGATACGGCCATCATCCGCCTGGCACGGGAACCCCTCCTCGCAGCGACAAGAAGGCCTCATGTTCGCCCTCCTGAGGGAACGCCATCCACGGCTGGTGCTGGCGCTGCTGGTTGCATTTCTCGGTGCAGCCGGCCTCGCAGGCATCCCGCCGATCGATCGGGACGAGCCCTATTTCGCGCAACCCGCTCGGCAAATGCTCGAGACCGGGGACTTCGTCGACATTCGCTTCCAGGACGCTCCGTTCTACGAGAAGCCCATCCTGACCTATTGGCTGCAGGCGGCTTCGGCGGCGGCGTTCAGCGGGCCGGAGCGCAACGAGATATGGGCGTACCGGATTCCGTCGGTGCTCGCCGTGCTGCTCGCCACGCTGCTCACCTACGAGCTGGGACTGGCGCTTTTCGACCGGCGCGCCGCGCTGCCCGGCGCCGCGCTCTTCGCGAGCATGCTGCTGGTGCAAAGCCAGGCTCATCAGGCCCGCGCCGATGCCTTGCTGCTTGCGTCGATGCTGGGCAGCGTATTGCCGCTGGCTCGAAGTCACGCGTCGCGCACCGTGCCTGCGAAAGCGCCGTCCGCGCGGCTCGCAGCCCTGTTCTGGATCAGTCTCGCTGCGGCGATTCTCATCAAGGGACCCGTCGTTCCTGCCCTGATCGCGCTTGCGATCGCGGCGCTGGTGCTGCTGGAAGGGGACTGGCGTTGGCTCGAGCCGCTGCGGCCGCGATGGGGAGTGCCGCTCTTCCTGCTCCTCCTCCTGCCCTGGCCGATCGCCATGTACGAGCTGCACGGAGCGTCGTTCTTCATCCGGGCCTGGCAAACGGATATTTTTCCCAAGCTCGTCTCCGCCCAGGAATCGCACGGCGCGCCTCCGCTCGCGTACGCGCTCACGGCGCCGCTCACGCTCTGGCCGGCGACCCTGCTGCTGCCCTCGGCGCTGGAGACCGCCTGGCGCGGCCGGCACGATCCGCCCGTACGGTTCTGCGTCGCGGCAATCCTGCCGGGATGGCTGCTGTTCGAGCTCGCCCCGACCAAGCTCCCGCACTACATATTGCCGCTCGTTCCGATGCTGGCGCTGCTGATGACCGCGCGCGCCGGTCAAGACGCGCTCCAATCGCGCTCGCGTGCGTCCTCGAGAATCGGCGTCGTGCTGTTTCTGCTCGCCGGCCTGCTGGTCGTCGGCGTCGTCCCGTTCGCGTCGATCTGGCTGGGGAGCGGCCTCGACGCCGCCGCGGCGGCGGGCACGTTGGCACTCCTTGCGTCGGTGGTTCTGGCCGCGGTCGTTGCCCGGCGCGGAGGCGTCGAGCGATCGGCCGGCGCCGCGACGCTGTGCGGCATCCTCGCGTCCGTGCTTCTATTCGGCATCGTCATGCCGCGGCTGGAGCGCCTGTGGATCGCGGAAAGAGCGGCGCACGCCGCGCGATCGATTGCGGCCACGGGGACGCAGGCGCTTGTCGTCGGCTACCGCGAACCGAGCCTCGTATTCCTGCTCGGCACGAGGACCCGTTTCCTGGGTGCGGCCGAGGCGGCCGCGGCCCTGCGGGCTCACCCCGGCGCTGCGGCGATCGTGGCGAGCTCCCGCGCAGCGGAATTCGTCCGGGCCGCCGGCGCGCTCGGCGTGGACGTGCGACAAGCCTCCGCGATCGACGGGATCGATCCCGTGCACGGCCGACCGATAGAGCTCGGCGTGTGGGGCGTCCGCGCCGGGTCCGGAGCATCTCCGTAGCGGACATCGTGGCGGGTCGCGCCGGCACCCGTGCCAGAATGCCGGCATGGACGCCCTCATCGTCGCCACCATCGTCCTGGGACTCGCCGCGGACCAGCACTGGGCCCGCTACGGCCAGGCCGTGGTGAGCGCGGCTGCGTGGATCGTGTGCCTCGCGCTCTGGAAGCGCAGCGACCGCCGCTCGCGAATCTCGCTCGCGGCGTGCCTCGCGTTCGCCACCGCCGGGGAGGCGTTTCTCTCGCTCGCGTGGGGCCTCTACACCTACCGCCTCGGCAACATCCCGCTCTTCGTCCCGCCGGGGCACGTGCTGCTCTACTTCCTCGGCACGCGCATCGCGCAACGCATCCCGGCACGCGGCGAATGGGCGGTCGCGGCCCTCGGGCTGCCCCTGGTGGCGCTCTTCGCGTGGACCGGCCGCGACACGCTGGGGCCGCTCCTCTATGCCCTCTTCCTCGCGTGCCTGTGGATCTCGCCCTCGCGCAGGCTCTACGCGACGATGTTCGTTCTATCGCTCGCGATGGAGCTCTACGGCACGTGGATGGGGAACTGGGCGTGGAGCGCGCGCGTGCCGTGGCTCGGGCTCGCCGCGGCGAATCCCCCGCTCGCGGCGGGGGCGTTCTATTGCGTGCTGGACCTGCTCATCGTCTCGGCCACGACGGCGGTGGAACGAAAATGGGGACAGGCCCGACAACTAACCTGACCCCTTTTCCTTTTCCTCAGCCGCCGGCGAGGCCCGGATTGAAGCCGAGCACCGACTCGCACCAGGCCGCCACGCGCAGGGCGAGCTCGTCCTCGCGGTAGCGGCCCACGACCTGGAAGCCCAGCGGCAGCCCGCGCGGACCGCGACCCGAGGGGATCGTCACCGCGGGAAGGCCCGTGAGCGTCCAGAGCGAGCAGAAAGACGCGTCGCCCGTGCTCGCGAGACCCTCGGGCGCTTCCCCCGGCGCGGGAATCGTGACGATCGCCTCGTGGCTTTCGAAGAGCCGGTCGAGCCAGGCGCGATAGTCTTCGCGCCGTGCGCGCGCCCGGGCGTAGCGCTCGGGGGTCACGGCGCGGCCCCGATCGAGGACCTCGGTGAGGTGGGGCGAGAGCCGGATGCGGTGCCGCGACTCGACGGCCGCGAAGCTCTTCACCGCCTCGCGCTCCATGATCGTCATCGCGTCGCCCCAGGCGGCCTCGAAGAGGCGCGGCAGGTTCACGTCCTTCGCGCGCGCCCCCGCCGCGGCGAGCTTCGCGACGCATTCGTCGAAGTGCGCGCGCTGGGCATCGGAGGCGAGAGTCCACTTCTGCGTGCGCACGACGGCCACGCGCGGGGCGGCGGCGAGCGGCTCCAAGGGCACGTGGAGCAGGCGGGGCGCGGCCCGGACCATCGTCGCCTCGTCGCGCGCGTCGGCGCCCATGAGGCAGGCGCCGAACCACGCCGCGTCGGCCACGGAGCGCGCGAACACTCCCACGGTGTCGAGCGTGGGGGCGAAGGGGTGGATGCCGGTGCGGGAGATCGCCCCATGCGTGGGCTTGTACCCCACGACCCCGCAGAAAGCGGCCGGACGGATCACCGAGCCGAGGGTCTGGGTGCCGATCGCCACCGGGACGAACCCCGCGGCGACCGCCGCCGCAGAGCCGCTCGACGAGCCCCCGGGCGTGTGCGCGGGGTTCCAGGGATTGCGGGTCTTGCCCGGTGCCCGGTAGGCGAACTCGGTCGTGACGGTCTTGCCCATCACCAGCCCGCCCAGGGCCTCGAGGCGGCGCACGACCCACGCGGAGGTGGTCGGCACGTGGCTCGCGAAGATCACCGAGCCCATGCGGGTCGGGATGCCGCGCGTGTTGACGATGTCCTTCACCCCCACGGGGATCCCGTAGAGCGGCAGGTCGGCCAGGATGCCGCCGGCGCGCTCCTCGGCGTCGGCCATCGCGCGCGAGGCGTCGAACCACTCCCAGGCCTGGACGCGCGGCTCCAGGGCGGCGATGCGCTGCGAGCAGGCGGCCACGTAGTCCTGCACGGTCGCGCGCCCCTCGCGGTACGCGCGCAGCGTGTCGAGTAACCCCAGGGAATGTAGGTCCATTGTTCTAGTTAGCGGCGGCCGCGGGCGCGCGGGGCCTCCGGCCGGGACCGATATTCTGCCGCCCCCCGCAGGGGATTGCTAGCCGAGGGCGGCCTTGAGCGCGTTCACGCCCGCGAGCGCGATCAGCTCGTCGTCGGAGGCCTTGACCCCGGAGACGCCCACCGCGCCCACGAGCTGGCCGTCCACCTCGAGGGGTACGCCGCCCTGCAGGATCGCCATGCCCTGGGCGATGGACAGGAAGGCGGTCCGCCCGGCGTTGACCGACTCCTCGAGCAGCCGCGAGGGCCGCTTCCAGGCCACGGCCGCGCGGGCCTTCTCGACGGCGGTCTCGACGCTCGACCATTGCGCCCCGTCGAGGCGCGCGAGCACGAGCGCGTGCCCTCCCTCGTCCACCACGGCGATCACGACCTTCCACTGGTGCCTGAGGGCCTCGGCCTCGCAGGCGGCGAGCACGACGCGCGCGGCCTCCAGCGTGAGGACCTTGCGGCTGGGCAGTTGCAGGGACATGGCGGGATCATACCAAAGCCACTTGTGGGAAAATGGCTGCGATGAAGACCCCTTCCCGGCTGTTCTTCGGCGCGATCCTCCTCGCCTGCGCGGGCTTGCTCTCCTTCGCCATCTACCTGCAGGAGGAGGTGGGCCTCGAGCCCTGCCCGATGTGCATCCTGCAGCGCTACGCGTTCACGCTGATCGCGATCGTCGCGCTCGCGGCGGTGATCCACGGCCCGCGCGGCGGCGCGTTCCCCAAGGTTTACGGCGCGCTCGTGGTGCTCCTCGCGATCGCCGGCGGCGGGGTGGCGGCGCGCCAGTCGTACATCCAGCACTTCCCGCCCGCCACCACGAGCTGCGGCACCGACCTCGAGTTCCTGGTGAACACGTTCCCGATCTCGCAAGCGCTGCCGAAGATCTTCGCGGGCAGCGCGGACTGCGCGGCCGTGCACTGGCGGCTGCTCGGCATGTCGATCGCGGAATGGGCTCTCGTCTGGTTCGTGCTCTTCGTCGCGGCGACCGTGTGGTTCGCGTTCGCGCGCAAGGCGCGCTAGAGCCGGAGCTTGCGTTCCCTTCCGAAAGCCGGCCGCCGGGCCTTCCTCGAGCGCGCGCTCGCCCTCGGCGCCGCGGGCTTCCTGCAGCCGCTCGCGGGATGCGCCTCGCGCGAGGTCCGCTTCGCCTCCCATCCCTTCACGCTGGGGGTCGCTTCCGGCTCTCCGCGCCCCGACGGCGTCGTGCTGTGGACGCGCCTCGCTCCCGCGCCCCTCGAAGGCGGCGGCATGGACCCGGTGCCGGTCGACGTGCGCTGGGAAGTGGCCGAGGACGAGGCCTTCCGGCGCGTCGTGCGCAGCGGCACGCAGGCGGCGCTTCCCGCGGCCGCGCACACGGTGCACGTCGAGGTCGACGGGCTCGCGCCCGCGCGCGAGTACTGGTACCGGTTCTTCGCGGGCGCGGAAGCGAGCCCCGAGGCGCGCACGCGCACGGCGCCCGCGCCGGGCCACGGCGACGAGCGGCTGCGGCTCGCCCTCGCGAGCTGCCAGCAATACGAGCAGGGCTGGTACGTGGCGCACCGCCACCTCGCCGCCGAGGGCGTGGACCTCGTCGCGTTCGTGGGCGACTACATCTACGAGTCGAGCTGGGGCGGCGATCACGTCCGCCACCACGCGTCGGGCGAGCCTTACACCCTCGCGCAATACCGCGACCGCTACGCCCAGTACAAGACCGATCCCGACCTGCAGCGCTCGCATGCGTGCGCGCCGTGGATCGTCACGTGGGACGACCACGAGGTCGACAACGACTATGCGAACGACCGCGCCGAGGACCTCGAGCCGGACTTCCTGGCGCGGCGCGCGGCGGCCTACCAGGCGTTCCTCGAGCACCTTCCCGTGCGAGCGTCGCTGCTTCGCCCCATGGCGGGCGAGTACCGCATCTACGGCCGCCACTCGTGGGGATCGCTCGCCCGGCTGCACGTGCTCGACGATCGCCAGTACCGCTCGCACGAGGTGTGCCCGCGGCCGGGGCGCGGAGGCTCCAACGTCGTCGGCCCGGAGTGCGCCGAGCGGCTCGATCCCTCGCGCACGATTCTCGGCGAGCGCCAGGAGCGCTGGTTCGAGGAGGGCATGGCGCGCTCGCGGGCGGCGTGGAACATCGTGGTGCAGCAGACCCTCATGGCGACCGCGGGCCGCCCCTCCGCGCGCGGGCTCCTTCACTGGACCGACGGCTGGGACGGGTATCCGGCGGCCCGCGAGCGGCTTCTCGCCGCGATCGAGCGCACGCGCGCGCGCAATCCCGTCGTGCTGGGCGGCGACGTGCACGCGAACTACGTCGCCGACCTGCGCGTGCATCCGGAGCGGATGGATACGCCCGTCGTCGCGACCGAGTTCTGCGGGACGTCGATCACCTCCCAGGGCCTCGGCGCCGGGATCGTGCGGGAGATCGCCGCGGCGAATCCCCACATCCTCTTCGCCGAATCCACGAAGCGCGGCTACGTCGTGCTCGACTTCGCGCGCGGCCACCTGGAAACGCGCCTGCGCACCGTGGCCTCGGTGAAGGATCCGGACTCCCCGATCTCCACGCGCGCGACCTTCGCCGTCGAGGACGGGCATCCCGGCGCTCGTGCGGCGTGACGCGCCGGGGCGGCGGCGTTGGAAGCTCCGCCCTCAGGAATCGGCGAGCTGCCTCAGGTCGAGCACGGGCTCCCCGGCGAGGCGTCCCGCCGCCTCGAGGCGCAGGATGTCGGCGGCCACGTCGCCGGCGCTCCTCAGAGCTCCCTCCGCCTTCATGCGGCGAAAGCGCTCGACGTCGGGGAAGTCGGCCTCGGAGACCGAGCGCACCGCGGCCTGCATGCCGGTATCCACGACGCCGGGCGCGAGGCTCGTCACCTCGACCGCCGCGCCGCGTTCCCGCGCCTCGAGCGCGGCCACGCGCGAGGCCATGTCCAGGCCCGCTTTCGCCACGCAATAGGCGCTCCATCCCGCCACCGGGCGCCGCCCCGCGCCCGAGGAGATGTTGACGATGCGCCGCAGCGGCGCGGCCCCCTCGGTCATGCGCAGGAACCGCCGCATGAGGCGCATGGGCGCCACGAGGTTCACGGC
>DASPRQ010000047.1:0-7322 GCA_035624355.1 Usitatibacter sp.
GAGCGCGACGCCATGCTTCGCGTGGAGAGCCGCGCCAGGGCCGCCGCCGCTTCCTAGGCGACCCGAGGGCCGCGGCGCCCGCCCGCCATGAGCTCGCCGCCCGCATCGGCCCCGCTCGCCCCGCGCTGGGGCTGGCTCCTCGCCTCGTTCGTTCGCCGGGAGGTCCTCAACCGCTACGCGGGCAGCGCGACGGGGCTCGCGTGGACGCTCCTGCATCCCCTCGCGCAGCTCGCCGTCTTCGCCTTCGTCTTCAGCCGCGTCTTCCGCGTGTCCGTGCCGGCGGGCTATCCCGGAACCGGCTACGTCACCTTCGTGGCGATCGCGCTGTGGCCCTGGATCCTCTTCTCCGAGGGCCTGCAGCGCGGCATGGGCAGCATCGCCGCCAACGCGGGGCTCGTCCGCAAGGTCGCCTTTCCCCACCGGCTGCTCGTGTTCTCGGCGATCCTGGGCACGTGCGTGGTGCACTGCGCGGGCTACGTCGTGGTGCTCGCGGCGCTGCGCATCGCCGGCGAGCCGATCCGCCTCGCGGCCCTGCCCATGGCCTTCGCCCTGCTGGTTCCCTACATGCTGCTCGCCACCGGCATCGCCGCGTTCCTCGCCGCGCTCCAGACGCTGCTGCGCGACGTGGAGCACGTGCTGCAGGTGGTGCTTCAGGTGCTCTTCTACGCGACGCCGATCCTCTATCCCGCGAGCCTCGCGCCGGCCTCGCTCCAGCCCTGGATGCGCTGGAATCCCCTGGGATGGTTCTCCGAGCGCCTGCGGGAGGTGCTGCTGCACGGCTCGGGGCCCGTGGCCGGCGACCTCGCGATCGCGGCGCTGTGCGTGATCGTCTTCGCGGCGGGCCTCTGGTTCTTCGAGCGCCTGTCGCCCCACTTCGAGGACTTCCTGTGACGCTGCTCCGGGTCCCCGAGGGCGCGTCCGTCCCGCCGGCGACCGAGGCGGCGCCCCTCGTGTCGTTGCGGGCGATCACCAAGGACTACCCGAAGGTGTCCACGGGCGGCGACCGGCTGCGGACGCTCGCCGCGCTCCTCTTCCGGAGCCGCGACATTCCGCACTTCCGCGCGCTCGACGCCGTCGACCTCGAGGTGCGGCGCGGTGAATCGCTCGGCATCGTGGGCGAGAACGGCGCGGGAAAGTCGACGCTCCTCAAGATCATCGCGGGGGTGGTCCGTCCGACCTCAGGCGAGGTGCGCGTCCGGGGCCGCGTGGGGGCGCTCCTCGAGCTCGGAAGCGGCTTCCATCCCGACTACACGGGCCGGGAGAACATCTACCTGTCGAGCGCGCTCATGGGCCTCACGCGGCGCGAGGCTCGCGAGAAGGTGGATGCGATCGTCGAGTTCGCCGACATCGGCGCGCAGATCGACGAGCCCATCAAGCATTACTCCTCGGGCATGGTCGTGCGCCTCGGGTTCGCGGTCGCGACCGCCCTCGAGCCCGAGCTCCTCATCACCGACGAGGTGCTCGCGGTGGGCGACGAGTCCTTCCAGAAGAAGTGCATCGCCTGGCTCGAGGGCTACCTCGCGCAGGGCGGGACGCTGCTCCTGTGCTCCCACAGCATGTTCCACGTGCAGACGCTCTGCCGCCGCGCGGTGTGGATCCACCACGGCGCGGTGCGCATGCGGGGCAGCGCGTTCGACGTGACGCGCGAGTACCTCACGTACCACGAGGAGAAGACCGGCGCGGGACGGCCGGCCCAGCGCGCCGCCGTCGCCACGCTGCCGCACATCGAATCGGCCTGGACGGAGCGCGCGGACGGGACGGCGGCGGCGACCTTCCGGCAGGGCGAGACGCTGGTCCTCCAGGGGATCGCCTTCGAGCCCGACGATCGTGCGCCGGTGCTGCTCTTCGGCTTCGTGCGCGCCGACGGCACGCCGGTCTACGGGTCCCACTCCGACGAGGACGGCTACGAGCCGCCGCGCGTGGCGCCGCGCCGGTTCGCGTTCGCCGCGCGCTTCGAGTCGCTGGCCCTGCTGCCGGGCAAGTACCGCCTGCGCGTCCACACTCTCGACGGGCTGCGCCTCTTCGACACCTTCGAGATGGACTTCGTGGTGACGGGCGAGACGCGCGACTACGGGCTCGTGCGCCTCGCGCACGCGTGGCTTCCGGGGCGCGGCCGGGCGCCCTGATCGGGATTCCGAACCGACATGGCCGAGCCCCGCATCGACGAAGCGCGCCGCCTGCACCGCAGCGGAGAGCTCGCGCGCGCCATCTCCACCTACGACGAGGTGCTCGCGAACGATCCGGGCCTCGCCGACGTCTGGCACCTGAAGGCGCTGGCGGAGCACCAGTCGGGGCGGCTCGGGGACGCGGCGGCGAGCCTCGATCGGGCGATCGCGCTGGGCGGCGAGCGGCCCGCCTTCCTGCTCCTGCGCGGCGGGATCCTGCACGACCGCGGCGACCTCGCGGGCGCCGAGGCGGACTTCTCGCGGGTGGCGGAGCTGCGCCCCGACTGGGCGCCGGGCCACGTCGAGAGGGGCCGCGTGCGCATGGACCAGGGGCGCATGGAAGAGGCGGTGCTCGACTTCCGCGCGGCGGTGACCGCCGAGCCGCGCCACGTGAGGGCGTGGAACAACCTCGGCTATGCGCTCCAGTCGCTCGACCGCGTGGACGAGGCGATCCGCGCGTTCGACTACGCGCTGTCGATCGAGCCCGGCTACGCGGTGGCCCACTTCAACCTCGCGCGGCTGCACAAGGGGCGAGGCGACGCGAAGCTCGCCCTCGAGCACGCGCGCCACGCGGTGAAGTCCGACCCCTCGAACGTCGAGGCGTGGCTGCTGATCGGCGACATCCACACGCAGCAGCGCGAAACCGAGAGCGCGCTCGCGGCCTTCTCCGCGGCGGCGCGCGCCGCGCCGGGCGACCTCAAGGCGCGGCTCGCGCTCGCCGGGGCGATCTCGGCTTCCGGCGGCTTCGGGGAGGCGCGGGGCGAGTACCGCCGCATCGCCGCGCAGTTTCCGGGAAGCCTTCGGGCGGCGCTCCCCGCGAACCTGCTCCTGCCGCAGGTCTACGCGAGCGTCGAGGAGCTCGACCGCGTGCGCGGGGAATACGGCGAGGGGCTCGGAAGGCTCGAGGAGGCCGCGGCCACGTACCGCTTCCCGCGCGGCGACGTCGCGCTCTCCGATGCGCGCTGGACCAATTTCTACCTCGCATACCAGGGGCGGGAGGACGCCGGGCTGCAGAAGCGCTACGGAACGTTCCTGCGCTCCGTCCTCGCGCCCGTGCTGCCCGAATTCTTCGCCCCGCGCCCCCGGCGCGAGCGCGCGGGACGCATCCGCGTGGGGTTCCTCAGCCACTTCTTCTTCAACTGCACGGCCGGGCGCTACTTCTCGTCGTGGATCACGCACCTCGACCGCGAGCGCTTCGAGACCTTCGTGTACTACACGAACGAGTGGGTGGCGGACGACACGCGCGCGATCGCCGCGGCGGCCTCGAGGTTCCGCCATCTGCCCGGCCGCTCGATGCACGCGGTCGCGCAAGCCGTCGCCGGCGACGAGCTGGACGTGCTCGTCTACCCCGAGCTGGGCATGCATCCGGAGACCTTCACGCTCGCGGCGCTGCGGCTCGCGCCGGTGCAATGCGCGGGATGGGGCCATCCGGACACCACGGGGCATCCGGAGATCGACTGGTTCATCTCCTGCGAGGCGATGGAGCCGCCCGGCGCCGGGCGCCACTACACCGAGCGCCTCGCGCTGCTGCCGGGGCTCGGCACGCGCTATCGCACGCCGCAGACCGCCTCGACCCGCACGCGCGCCGACTTCGAGCTGCCCGGGGATCGCACGCTCTACCTCGTGCCGCAGTCGCTCTACAAGATCCATCCCGACAACGACGAGATCCTGGCGCGCATCCTCGAGGGCGACCCCCGGGGCGTGGCGGTGATCTTCGCCTCGCACCACGCCCGGCTCACCGATGCCTACGCGGCGCGCCTCTCTGCGGCCCTCGAGAAGCGCGGCCTCGACATCCACGAGCGCACCTGCTTCCTCGCGCCCTTCCTGCCGCACGGCGAGTACCTGCGGGTGAACCAGCTCTGCGACGTGATGCTCGACACCGTGCACTGGTCGGGCGGCAACACCTCGCTCGACGCGCTCGCGAGCGGGCTGCCGGTGGTGACCCTGCCCGGCTCGCTCATGCGCGGGCGCCAGAGCCAGGCGATGCTGCGCGCGCTGGGCGCGGAGGAGCTCGTAGCCCCCGACCTCGAGGGCTATCTCGCCATCGCCGGGCGCCTCGGGCTCGACCCCGCGGAGCGCGCCGCGGTGGCCGCGAAGATCCGCGCGAACCTCGGGGCGCTATTCGAGCGCGACGAGCCGGTGCGGGCGCTGGAGGACTTCCTCGCGCGCGCGGCGCGCGGGGGCTAGGCCCTCAGGCGATCTTCCACCCGTGCGTGGCGAAGAAGCGCCACGCCGAGCGGACGAACCAGGCGACGTGCCGCAGCCCCTTGCCGGCCGCCTCTCCGCCGTGGTGCACGATGCGCGCCGCCGGGACGAAGGCGACCGCCGCCTCGCGGCCCACGCGCAGGCTCAGGTCGTAGTCCTCGAAGTAGAGGAAGAAGCGCGGGTCGAACCCGCCGAGGCGCCGGAAGAGGGCCGTGCGCAGCAGCATGAAGCAGCCGCTCGCGAGCGGGACGTTCGCGACGATCTCGCCGTCGATCACGTCGCGCATCTCGTAGTCCTCGAGAGCGCGCGCGTAGCGGCGCCGCAGGCTCGCGGGCGCGAAGCCGCGCAGGAAGAGCACCCACACCGACGGATAGCGCTTGCACAGGTACTGGCGCGCGCCGTCGTCGCCGTACGCGTCGGGTGCGATCAGCCCGAGCTCGGGGCGCGAGGCGAGCACGCGCAGCGCCGCGGCGAGCGCTCCGAGATCCAGCTCCACGTCGGGGTTCATCACGAGGTGAAAGTCGGACTCGAGCCGGTCGAGCACGAGGTTGTTGGCGCGCCCGTAGCCGACGTTGCCGTGTCCCGCGACGAGCTCGATCGTCCCCGCCTCGCGCGGCCACGCGGCGAGCGCGCGGCGCACGTCCTCGCGCGCGTCGTCGGGACCGTTGTCCACCACGAAGAGGGCGACGGCGCCGAGCAGGCCCTCGGAGCGCGCGCGCTGGACGGCGGCGGCGAGCGAGGCGAGCGCGCGGGAGAGCAGCGCGGGGCCGGGACGGTAGGTGACGACGGTCGCGGAGAGCGCGGGGGCGGCCATGGCCGTCACAGGGTATCGGGCCGTCCGCGCCCGCTCAAGCGGCTAGTAGGACTGGCGCACGATGGACTTCGTGCCCGACACGCCGTTCACGGAGTAGGTCCAGGTGCCGTCGTTCGCGTCCGTGAAGCGGAGCGTGGCGTTTCCCACCTGCGTCACGCCCACCTGCGAAGGATCGAAAGGCCCGTCGAACGCCGGGCCCGATGTGACGTACAGCGGCCCCGTGTACGTGCTCGACGAAGTCCAGCTTCCCGACGGCATCACGTACCAGATGCGCTTGCCGTCCGCGCCGTAGGTGTACCAGACGGCGAAGATCGTGTGGCTCGCGTGCTGCACGATGTTCAGTCCCCATCCGGATTCCGCGGGGTTCCACCAGAGGTCGGTATAGTCGTACGCGGGAACGTTCGCGGGCGCGAGGTAGGGCGCGAGCGCGGAGTAGGCGACGTCGAAGCGCGAGAAGGCGTCGGGCTGGGTCGGCGCCGAGCACGAGGACGCGCCGCCCCAAAGCGCGCCGCGCAGCACGTATTGCGAGCTCGCGCTCGTGAACAGCCCCCCGCCGCTGCTGCCGCCCTCCGTGACGCCCGAGCTCCAGCGCACCAGGATGTACTGGTTCACGCCGCTCGAGGCGGGCGCGATCGTCGGCGTGGTGAAGCCGAGCGCCGTTCCCTGCGAGACCTTCTTGAGGTCGCCTTCGGGATGGTGGATGGCCACCACCGCCGTTCCCGCCGCGAGCGCGTTCGCGCTCCAGCCGGCGAAGAAGGCGCCCTGCGGCGGCGTCCCGTTGAGGCGCAGGAAGAGCACGTCCGTCGTCGCATTGCTGTAGATGTACGTGGCGCCCGTCGGAAGCTCGCGATAGGCTGCGCCCGGGACGCCGGCGTTGCACGCGCTCGACTGGAAGAACCAGAGCGTATCCAGGGTGTTCGCCACGACCTGCATTTCGCCCGGCGTCTTGTACGGCGCGGAGTCGTTGTCGAAGCAGTGGTTGGCGCTGAAGAACCACGGGATCTGCGTGGAGCCGTCGGTGTCGTTGAGGAGCGTCCCGGAGCAGAGGACGGTGAAGTTGCCGTCCGTGAAGACCATCTGCGCGACCGCCGCCGCGGCGCTCTGGAACGCGCTGTCGGAGGCGAGCGGCGAGCAGGGCAGGTCCACGTTGCACGAGCCCGCGGCGCCGATGTCCTGCACGCGCTTCTCGAAGCGGCTCGACGGCCCGGCGAACAGGTGCGAGACGGCCGTCGTGCGGAAGCCGAGCGTGCGCGGATCGCCTTCGCCGGGGGAGAAGAACTCGACGGTCTGCGCGTCGCCGTCGGTCACCGGGGACCACCACGGCGCGGTGCGGTCGGGAATGTCGGCGACGCGCACCGGGCCCACGAGGCGGCCGGGATCGTCGGAGCCGAAGAAGACCATCTGCACGTCCGCCGGGACGGCGGCGAGGTCGAAGGAGACACGCAGCGCCGCGGCCCCGGGCGAGGAGACCGCCATCTGCGCCGCGTTGCCGCCCGGCACGGGCAGCCACGCGAGATCCGCGGCCGAGGGAAGGTGCGTGGCGGCCTGCGCGGGGCGCACGACGCCGATCACGACCCGTTTCGCCTGCATCCTCCCGCCCGAGCCCGCGTTGGCGCGCTGGACGGCCGCGATCTCGGCTGCGCCGACCGGCGCCAGCACCGCGCGCGCGCGCAGCGCCGGATGCGCCGCCACGGCCCCTTCCAGGCGCAGCTGCGCGGCGGGCGCCTCCACCTTGGGCGAGCGCGCCGCCTCGCCCATCACGACGGGCAGCTGCGCCCAGGCGGGCAACGCCGCGGCGAGGAGGAGCGCCGCGGCGCGGCGCAGCCATCGGGGAAAGCCGGTTTCCATGAGCCTGATTATGGGGCCTTGCGCACCCGCGCGACGGCCGCGAGCACCGCATCGACCGCGATCGCGTGCATGCAGCGCGGCTCGGCGCACTCGGCCGGCGAACGGCCGCAGCGGCGCACCCAGGGGATCTCCCGGCGGAAGAGGATGCGCTGGTCGCGGCAGGGGAAGGGGTCCTCGGTCACCGCAGTCCAGGGCGTGTCGCGCCAGAAGCGGCCCGGCCCGCAGATCACCGCGGATCCGGGCCCGAAGAGGGTCACCGTGGGCGTCCAGGCGGCGCGCCCCAGGTGCGC
>DASPRQ010000048.1:0-40018 GCA_035624355.1 Usitatibacter sp.
GTCCTCGTCTACATGCCGATGTCGGTGGAGGCGATCGTCGCGATGCAGGCGTGCGCGCGCATCGCCGCGCCGCACTCCGTCGTCTTCGGCGGCTTCTCCGCGAAGAGCGTGCAGGAGCGCCTCGTGGACCTGGGCGCCGTCGCGATCATCACCGCCGACGGACAGATGCGCGGCGGCAAGGAGATCGGGCTGAAGCCCGCCATCGACGAGGCGATCGGGATGGGCGGGTGCGAAGCGGTGAAGAACGTCGTGGTCTACCGGCGCACCGGCAGCGCCGTCGACATGCACCCCGGCCGCGACCGCTGGTGGGGCGACGTGGTCGCAGGCCTGCCGCAGGAATGCGAGCCTACGTTCGTCGATGCCGAGCATCCGCTCTTCATGCTCTATACGTCGGGTTCGACCGGCAAGCCCAAGGGCGTCCAGCACTCCACGGGCGGCTTCCTGCTGTGGACCATCCTCACGATGCGCTGGGTCTTCGACTACAAGCCGACCGACGTCTTCTGGTGCACGGCCGACGTGGGCTGGATCACCGGCCACTCCTACGGCGCCTACGGGCCGCTCGGGATCGGCGCGACGCAAGTCGTCTTCGAAGGCGTGCCGACGTATCCGGACGCCGGGCGCTTCTGGAAGATGATCCAGGACCACAAGGTCACGGTCTTCTACACGGCCCCCACGGCGATCCGCGCGCTCATCAAGGCGGGCGGCGACCTGCCCAGGCGCTACGACCTCTCGAGCCTGCGCATCCTCGGCACCGTCGGCGAGCCGATCAATCCCGAGGCGTGGATGTGGTACTACACGGTGGTGGGCGGCGAGCGCTGCCCCATCGTCGACACCTGGTGGCAGACCGAGACGGGCGGGCACCTCATCTCGCCGCTGCCGGGCGCCACGCCGCTCAAGCCGGGCTCGTGCACGTTCCCGCTGCCGGGCATCGTTGCCGACATCGTGGACGAGACCGGGGAGCCCGTCGGGCGCGGCAAGGGCGGCATCCTCGTCATCAAGCGGCCGTGGCCGTCGATGATCCGCACAATCTGGGGCAACCCGGAGCGGTTCAAGAAGGGCTACTATCCGGACGAGTTCCAGGGGCGGTACTACGTGGCCGGCGACGGCGCGAGCACCGACGAGGACGGCTACTTCCGCATCATCGGCCGCATCGACGACGTGCTGAACGTCTCGGGCCACCGCCTGGGCACGATGGAGATCGAGTCGGCGCTCGTCGCGAACTCGAAGCTCGTGGCCGAGGCCGCCGTCGTGGCGCGCCCGGACGACCTCACGGGCGAGGCGGTCTGCGCGTTCGTGGTGCTCAAGGGGCCGCGCCCGAAGGGCGACGAGGCCCACCGCATCGCCAAGGAGCTGCGCGACTGGGTCGGCAAGGAGATCGGCGCGATCGCCAAGCCCAAGGACATCCGATTCGGCGACAACCTGCCGAAGACGCGGTCGGGCAAGATCATGCGCCGGCTGCTGCGCTCGATCGCGAAGGGCGAGGACATCACGCAGGACACCTCGACGCTCGAGAACCCGGGGATCCTCGAGCAGCTGCGCGAGAACCAGTAGTTGACGGGGATCAATCCCCCCTTGCCACGAATGGCCAGACTTGCCACGATGTGTTCTTCCCGGATCCGGTGAACAAATCGAAGAGGAGCCCTTCCATGCACAGCCGCGCGCGTACGTCCCGCCGGATCCTGACCACCCTTGCCGCCATGGCCGCCGCCGCCGGCGCGCAGGCCGCCGCGGCGCAGAGCTACATGTCGCAGGCTTTCATCCCCGGGGGTGAGGAATCGCTGTCCATCGACCTGGGCGGCATCCTCAACCAGTTCAACACGAGCCTGCGCCTCGACGGCCAGACGACGCGGGGAACCGACATCAACCTGGAGAACAACGGCCTCAAGAAGAACCTGTCGAGCTTCGAGGCGGCGCTCGCCTGGCGCTTCCTCTCGCGCCACCGCATCGACGCCCAGTACTTCACGGCCAAGCGCTCGGGCAGCCGCGACTACACCGGGGAGATCGACATCGGCGGGACGCCGTTCCCCGTCGGGGCCAACGTCTTCGCCTCGTCGAAGGACGATTTCCTCCTGGCCGACTACCGCTACTCGTTCGCGAAGGACCCGCAATACGAGGTCGCCGCCGGGATCGGCTTCTACGGCGGCAAGTTCACCTACGACTTGAACGCGACCGGCAACGGCGGAACCGTGCAGACGACCTACAACAGGTCGGTCTCGACGACCGTCCCCCTGCCGCTGCTCGCCCTGACCTTCGACTGGTACCCGGACCGGCAGTGGAAGTTCGGCGCGCAGTTCGAGGGCCTGAAGGCCAAGGTGAGCGACGTCGACGGGCACGCGTACGTGATAGGGGCGACCGCCGAGTACATGCTCGTGCGCAACTTCGGCCTCGGGATGCGCTACATGTACACCGACGTGGGCGCCGACGTGACGAAGAGCGACTTCAACGGCAACCTCGCCTGGAAGATGAACAGCGTGAGCCTCTTCGGCCAGCTGCTGTTCTGAAGTCCGCTCACGGGGCGCGCGCCTTGGGCGGCGCGGCCCCGATCCGGCGGCGCCAGAAGACGTAGGGCGTCGCCACCAGCGCCGAGACCACGAGATACGCGATCAGGGTCGCCTTGATCGCCGGCGCGGCGTTGTTCACCGAGGCCACCAGCATCGCGAGGCCCGCGTTGCGCGCCGTGCACGCGACGCCGAGCGCCGTGCGGGTTTCGGCCGACGGCCCGCCCAGCAGGTGCCCGCAGGCGAGCGCCGCAAGGTTCGCGCAAGCCATGGCGAGCGCCCCGCGGCCGCCCGCGCCGGCGACGGCCCGCCACACGTCCAGGAACGCCAGGGCCACGAAGATCGCGAGCAGGGCCGTCGCGAGCCGGCCGACGAAAGGCTCGAAGGACGCGAGCCGCGCGCCGAAGAAACGGCGCGCCCCCATCCCCAGAGCGAGCGGGAGGAGCTGCGCGAAGAACAGCTGCCGGGCAAGCTGCGCGGGCTCGACCGCGGCGCGTCCCGCATAGACCTCGTCGAAGGCGGCGATCGACAGCGGCATCGACACCACGGCGAGCGTGGCGACGGCGACCTGGAGGGCCGGCGCGAAGGTGTGGTCCCCGCCCGCGCTCAGGGCGCGCCGCAGCGCGACGGGCGCGCCCGGCGAGATCGCCATCAGCACCATGCCGATCTCCACGGGCCGCGGGAGGTCGAAAGCCCGGGCCACCACCACGACCAGCATGGGAACGGCGACGAGGCTCGCGAAGAGTCCCTTCAGCATGAGGCCGGGCTTGCGCCACGCCAGCCGGTATTCGCCCGGGGCGACGATCATGCCCAGGTGGAACATGAGCGTGAACACCGCCGGGACCGCGACCCACGCCAGGATCCAGTCGGGGATCATGCCGGCGACGACGGGCGCATCCGGCGAATCGGCGGGCGGGAACGCATCAGGGCGCGGCGCCCGGCTGCCCGCGCGTCGAGCCGCCCAGGCCCTGCACGTCCGGGATCCGCGCGAGCGCGAGGTCCTCGGGCTCTCGGTAATGCACCTCGAGCGTGCGGTCGAGGAGCTCCAGCTCCGTGCGCAGCGACGGATGGCGATGCGCCGGGAGCAGGCGCAGCAGGTCGACGAGCATCGCGCGCAGGCGCCGCGCCACCTGGACGCTGGAGGCGCCGCAGGCGCGCACCTCGGTGCACGCGATGTGCACGAAATCCTCCCAGTTGGGCGTGCGGAAGATCACGCGCACGGCGCCGGCCGGATCGCGGATCGCCTCGGCCCGGAGCTGCCGCCTGCCGACGATGCGCAGCAGCCTGTGGACCTGGTCGAGCGCGAGCACAGCGGTGGTCGGGTCGTTGATCGCGGGCGACAGGGCCTTGAGCGCGATGTCCACCAGAATCCGGAACGCGAACATCGGGTCCTGCTCGAGGGTGCGCTCCGGCCCGAGGGCCACGGCGGCCTCGAGCTTGCGGTTCGGGACCGCCGCCGCCCCCCCGTACAAGTGGAAGAGCGGCTCGCCGAAGGCGAGGAAGTCGCCTACCTGCGGCGCGAGCTCGATCACGCCGTCGCGGCGGCGCGCCTCCGCCACGAGCGTGGCGAGGTCCACGGCGAGGACGATCTCCGAGGATCCCTCGTGGGACATGGTTCGGGCCGGCGCGCCGGGGGCGGCCCAGGGCGCCGCGGTGTCCCCCCCGAGGCCGCCCACGGTCTCGGGGTACACGGCGTCGATCACTTTCAGGCCCTCTTCGCCGACCCGGCTGAGGATGCTCACCGGGCGCAGCAGCCGCGCCGCGTAGTCGATGAGGAAAAGGAACGTGGCCATGCACGCGATGCCCAGGACCGCCACGACCACGACGACGATCTGGTGCACGCTCACCGTGACCCGATTGAGCGCCGTCACCGTGAGCACGAGGGTGAACACGAACAGGCCCACGCTGTAGCGCACCACGTTGTCGCGCAGGAGCGTCGTGGCGATGATGCGCGGCGTGAGCTGCCCGCCCGCGACCTGGATCGCCACGAGCAGCGATCCGAACGTGAACACCAGGAACGAGAGCGTGAGGGTGATGACCGTCTGGAAGAGGGCGGTGGCGCCCGCCTCGTCCAGGCCCGTGAGCTTCCAGCCGAGCGCCCGGTCGAGCTCGCGCAGGACGGGCGCGAACGCGAGGTCGAGCACGATCGCGACGAGGGGCACGACCCACAGCGCGGACTTGACGTAGCTCGTCGCGCGATAGATGCGGTTCCAGGTGATCTCGCCGCGCACGCGCCGCTCGAGCCGGCGCCAGCGCGCGAGGAGGCGGGCGCCGGGGCCCGGGCGATGCCCCGTGGCGGGCGTGCTCACGGACGCACGACCCGGGCGCCGCGGAGCCGGCGGCGCGCTTCTGGGGGGAAGTCCCGCATGAGCGCGATCTTATCGCGCGCCGGGGCGGGCGCGATCAATGGCACCTTGGTTCCATCCGGCGTCGGGGACCCATGGCCCCAAAGGGCCATCGTCGAGCGGGCCGGTAGGGCCTAGCATGGGATCGTCCCGTGACGGCTCGAGCGTGGCCGTGCGATCGGGGCCACGAGATGACGCCCACGGAAACGGTCTTCATCGTCGACGACGACGCGACCTTCGCGCGCGGCCTGTCGCGCCTGGTCCGGGCGGCGGGCTGGAACCCCGAGGTGTTCTCGTCGGCCGCGGAGTTCCTCGCGCACGGCGGACGCTGCGAGGACGGTCCGGGCTGCGTGATCCTCGACGTCAAGATGCCGGGGATGAAGGGGCCGGAGCTGCATCGGACGATGCTCGGGCGGGGCATGTCCCTTCCCGTGATCTTCCTCACCGGCCACGGCGACATTCCCACGAGCGTCGACGCGATGAAGCTCGGCGCCGTCGACTTCCTGGAGAAGCCCGTGCCCGGACAGGTCATCGTGCGCGCGGTGCGCGCGGCCCTCGATCGCCACGCCGATGCATTGCGGCGCGAGAGCGAGCGCAGCGAGGTCGAGTCGCGGCTCGCGCGCCTCTCGCCCCGGGAGCGCGAGGTGATGACCTACGTGATCGCGGGAAGGCTCAACAAGCAGATCGCGGCCGATCTCGGCATCTCGGTGAAGACCGTCAAGGCCCACCGCGCGAAGGTGATGGAGAAGATGGTCGCCGACTCGCTCGCTGCGCTGGTGGACCTGTGCCGCGTCGCGGGCGTCGGCCAGCGCGCTCAGGGGCGCCCGACGTAGAAGTAGGCTGCCGTGCTCCCGGTGGACGCGCGCCCGTAGCCCAGGTAGACCGGCCCGATCGGCGTGTCCATGCCGATGAATACCGCCCCGGACTTCAGCAGTCCCGTGGGCGTCCCGGGCACCAGCGGCGATCCGATGCGGCCCGCCTCGAGCGAAAGGCCGGCATAGGTTCCTTCGAAGAAGTGCGCGTGCTGCACCTTGAAGGTGTACACCGCGCGCCCGAACGTGAGATTCTGCCCGACGAGCGAGCCCCTCGGATATCCCGATTGCTGGAGGAAGCCGCCCCACACGAACTGGTCGTAGGCGGGGAGCCGCTCGCTTCCGACGGGCCCGCCGCCCTTCGCCGCGAGCTGGATGGTGCTGCGGCCGAACGAGAAGGCGAGGCCGGCGTCGGCGTCGACGCGGGTGTAGCGCAGGTCCGATCCCAGGTCGGGATTTGCGGCGTAGACCGAGACGTGCCCGCCGTAGCCGCTGCGCGGGAAGTTCGCGCTGTCGAACTGGTCCACGATGAGGCGTCCCGTGTACGCACCCTGTCCGATGCGCCCGGTCGGCTGGACGAGGCCGGGCGGGCCGGTCTGCTCGGTGGCGTCGAGCCCGCCTTTCACGACGCCGACGCGCAGCTCGCCGTAGCGGCCGAAGTCGCTGCCGAGGTCGATGCCGGCGAGGCGCCTTCGTATGTCGATCCGCGCGACGTGATCGAAGCCCTGGTAGAGGTCGAAGTTGTTGCGGCCGATCTCGGCGCGCGGGGCGACGAAGAGCGAGCGGTTGACGAAGAGCGGCTGGTAGAACTCCGTGCCGAGGTAGGTCGTCTCGCCGATCTGCGCGTCGGTCCGCCACTCGGCGCCCAGCGGGTTGAGCCACGTCATGCGGTAGCTCGCCGCCGCGTTGAAGAAGTCGTCGCCCTTGAAGTCGGAGCCGAGCCCCAGGCCGAAGCGCAGGTAGTTCGGCCCCCACGATTTCTCCACGGCGTCCACGATGAGCACTCGCCGCCCGCGCTCCTCCACGATGCTGTAGCCCACGCGTTCGAAGTCGCCGGTGCCGAAGAGGCGGCTCAGGTCCTTGTTGAGCTTGTCCGGATCGAGGGGTTCGCCGGCCTTGGTGTCCATCCACCCGCGCGGCACGTCGGGATTCACGCGCGCCATCGGCGCGAAGCGGATCTCGTCGATCACCACGGGTCCGGGCACCGGGTGGATGCGCGCCGCCTCGAGCGCCGCGTACTGATCCTTCGGGAGCGACAGGGCCGCCAGCCGGGTGGCGATCTTGCGCGCGGCCGCCTCGCCGATCGGAATCGCCTTGGGCAGGTCGTCGAAATCCGCCGCGGAGAAATCGCCCAGCTCGGGCTCGATCAGGATGTCCTGGGGATGGAGCGAGGCGAGCGAGGCGCGCACGTTCTGCTCCGTGAGGATGTTGATCATCTGGCTCGTCACGCCGAGGACCGAGCCGAGGCTGTCGCGCTTGAGCAGGGGCGTGCCGAGGTTCACCGCGATCACGATCTGGGCGCCCATGGCGCGCGCCACGTCCACGGGAAGGTTGTCGGTGAGGCCGCCGTCGACGAGGATCCGGCCGTTCTGCTCCGCGGGCGCGATCGCGCCGGGCACGGACATGCTCGCGCGCATCGCGTCGGCCACCTCGCCGTGCGCGATCACGACCGCCTTGCCGGTCTCGAGGTCGGTCGCTATCGCCCGGAACGGGATCGGGAGCTTGTCGAAGTCGCGCTCGCCGGGCGTGCGTACGAGCGAGCGCAGCACCCCTTCGAGCTGCACGCCCGACACGAGCCCCTTGGGGAGCTTGAGCCCGCGGTCCTTCACGCCGAACTCGAGGCCGAAGAGGATGCTGCGGTCGTCGAGCTTGCGGCGCAGGGCGAGGTCCTGCCGCGGCGGGCGCTCGACGAAGAGCTTGTCGCTGGTGATCCCCCCGACGATCTTCTCCATCTCGCCGAGCGGCATCCCGCTCGCGTAGGCGCCTCCCACGATGGAGCCCATGCTCGTGGCCGCGATGCAGTCGATCGGCACGCGCATTTCCTCGAGCACCTTCAGCACACCGATGTGGGCCGCGCCCCGGGCCCCGCCGCCCGACAGCACCAGGCACACGCGCGGACGGGCGTCCGCGGCGGCGGGCAGCGCGCACGCGGCGGCGGCGAGGCACAGCGCCAAGCCGCGCAGCGCGGCGATCACTTCACGGTATACCCGCGGCCCTCGAGGCATGCGGCGCGGGCTTTCTCGAACGATGCTTGTCCTGCCTGCTGCTGGGCGCCCGCGGCCTGCTGCTGCTGGGCCGCGGCCCGGCGGTTCGCGCCGCGCTGGGCGGCGGCCGCTCCGACCGCGCCTGCCTTGGCGGCATCGCCCGTGTCGCGGTCCGTCATGGCGCCGACGGCGGCGCCCGCGGCGGCGCCGCGCGCCCGCGCCCCGCTACCGGTGACGGGCGGAGGGGCGGCCGGCGGCGGTGCGGGCGGAGGCTTCGCGGGATCGAAGCCGCTCTGATCCACCGCCCAGCTGTGGCAAGCGGCCTCGTCCTTCTTCTGCTGCTCGGGGCTTTGGCCCTTGGCGGGATAGACGAACTGGGCGGCGGCCGGCCACGCCACCGCGATCGCCGCCGCCGTCCACGCGAGGCGCCTCATGGCGTCGCGAATATGTTTCATGGAGCTTCTCCTGCGAGTGATGCCCGCAGCCAGCATGCGCGCAAGGCTGTTTCGGCTCCTATAGCACCATGGTGCCGGAATCATCTTACCCGGATGGCATGCTTTCGAGCGCGACGCCGGCCGACGCCAGCTCCTCGGCGAGCCGCACCAGCTCCGCGACGGAGCGCACCTTCATCTTCGCCATGACTCGCGAGCGGTGCGTCTTCACGGTGCGCTCGGCCGCGTGCAGCGCGAAGCAGATCTGCTTGTTCAGCCGTCCCGCGACCACGCCGGCCATCACCTGGCGCTCCCGCGGCGTGAGGGAGGCATAGCGCGCCTCGAGATCCGCAAGGTGCGCGAAGCGCCGGGCGCGCTCGGCGTCGCGTTCGAGCGCGCGCGTGACGGCATCGAGCAGCGCGGAGGTCTTCACCGGCTTGGTGAGGAAGTCGAGCGCCCCCCCGCGCATGGCCTTCACCGTGCTCGGAATGTCGCCGTGACCGCTCAGGAAGATCACCGGATGCGGGTGCGCGCGGTTCGCCAGGGCAAGCTGCAGGTCGAGCCCGGTCTGCCCCGGCATGCGCAGGTCGAGCAGGACGCACGCCGGCCCCTCGGAATCGTCTGCGGCGAGATACTCGGGCGCGGATCCGTAAAGGCGGGGCCGGTAGCCCGCGGCCTCGAGCAGGCGCCCCACCGCCGTGCGGAACGCCTTGTCGTCGTCCACGACGTGCACGATGCCGGGAAGCGGGGCCGGCGCGCTCACGTCCCGATCGCCGGGAGCCACACGCGGAAGATCGCGCCATGGGGCATGTTGGCCTCGTACGCGACGCGCCCTCCGTGCATCTCCACGATGTTGCGCACGATCGCGAGCCCCAGGCCCATGCCGTCCGGCTTCGAGGTGTGGAACGACTCGAAGAGGGCTTCGGCCTGCTCGGGCGCAACGCCCGGCCCGTGGTCTTTAACCGCGATCTCGGCGCCTCCGGCGTGCGCTCGCGTCTCGATCCGGACCTCGCGCAGGAAGTCGGACGCGGAGACGAGCGCGTCCATGGCGTTCGCGACGAGGTTGATCACCACTTGCTGCAGCTGCACCGGGTCGCCGAGGATCGCGGGAGTTTCCGGATCGAAGGCGGGCACCAGACGCACGCGGCGCCGGGCCGCATCGAGCGCGAGGTGGTGCAGCGCGTGCGCGACCTCGGCGTTCACGTCGAGCGCGACGGAGCGGGTCTCGCGGCTGGAGAGGAGCCTGCGCAGGCCGCGGATCACCTCGCTCGCGCGCAGGCCCTCGCCGCGGATGTCGGCGAGGATCTCGCGCAGCTTGGAGACGTCGAGCGTTCCCCGGTCGAGCATCATCTCGGCGGCGTCGGCGTTGGTCAGGATCGCCCCCATCGGCTGGTTGATCTCATGGGCGATGCTCGCGGTGAGCGCGCCCAGGGTGGAAAGCCGCGAAACGCGCGCGAGCTCGGCGCGGCGCGCCGCCGCGGCCTCCTCCGCGCGCCGGCGACGGCGGCTCTGCTGCACCAGCGCCCCGATGAGCGCCCCTTCGACAACGATGGTCGCCGCGAGCGCCAGGAACTGCCAGCGGTAAGCTTCCCACGGATGGAGCGGGTGCCCGACGATCGCGCAGTGCCCTGGGATGCGCGTCGCGGCGATGCCCCAGCGCTCGAGCGCCTTCCAGTCCACCGCGCACTCCGGGGGCGGGTCGGCCTTCACGGGGATGCGGTCCGGGTCCGCGCCCTCGAGGACGGTGCGCACCAGCAGGCCCGCATCGCGACCATGCACGTCGAACCTCGAGGAGGACACGCCGGCGGGGCCGCGCCGCAGCAGCGTCTGGATCGCGGCGACCACCGGCGCCTTCGAGCGGGCCGCCACCTGGCCCACCGTGTCGGCGCCCGGCCCGGAGATCTGGCCGTCGCCGTCCTTGAGAACCGTGAGGTAGAGCACGATGGAGTCGGCCTCGATGCGCGAGACGCGCTCGAGCATCTCCCTGCGCGGCAGGCCCACGATGTAGCGCACGTCGAGCGGCGGCTCCAGGCCGCGCAAGGCCTTCTGCGCGAGCCCGAGGTAGAAGCGGTCGAAGTCCGCCGCTCCCGACACGACGTAGAGCCTGCGCGCGCCCGGTGCGAGCGCCCGGCCGAGCTCGACCGCGCCCTTCACGTCGAGCGCCATCGTGAGCCCCGTGGTGCGCGGTGGCCGCTTCCAGCCCTCGAGCGATCCGTCGATCACGCCGTCGAACACGATAGACGCCCCGGGCCAGATCGCGTCGCGGTAGCGGGTCGCGAACTCCAGCGGCTCGTTGCCCGAGGCGATGACGACGTCGATCCGGAGGTCGCGGTACTTCTCGCGCAGGAAGTCGACGTACTCGCCCTCGATCCTCTCCGAGAAGCGCAGGGTATCGATCTCCTCGGGGTAGACCTCGATCACGCGCGGCGCGTTCTCGTCGAGCGCGTCGCGCAGCGCCTTCTCGCGCACGACATTGACGGGGTACTGGGAATCCCAGTCGCGGATCAGCACCACGCGCCAGGGCTGCGCGGCGGGCACCGCGGGCGTTTCGGCCGGGGCGGCCGCGGGAAGGGCGGTGAGCAGCACGAGCCAAAGGAAAAGGAGCGCGGGCCCGAGCGGGCCCCTGCGATGCCGCGGGCGGTGCCTGCCTGTCTCGGATTGCAGCAGCATTCCCTCCGTCGTGCCTCATGGTACGGCGTCGCCGAGGCGCCTCTCCGGCCGGAATCGGCCATTCTTCCATCCGCCCGCTCGTCGCGCTTGATCGGCGTCAAGCGGCCCGGGAAGCCCGCTCGGCACCATGGCATACTTTCGTTTCGCGCGCCGTGTTTCGGCCGGATCATGGGGTCGCCGTCAGGCGGGCGGCCATTGGACCTTGGTCCAATTCGCAACCGCCGGCTTCCGGGCCATAGTCCGGTGTCGGCATCCATCGAGGGCTTGCCATGGTATCGAGTCGCCTCTTCGCGGGCCTGCTGCTCGCGTCCTCCTCCGCCGCCGTCGCCGGCCTCTACGACCAGCCGTGGTCCGCCGTGGAGCCCGCCGACGCCTCGACGGTGCGCAAGGAGTTTCCGGCATCGATCACGCAGATCGACGGGCGCAGCACGTCCAATCCGAAGCGCTCCGAGGCGGTGGCGCCGGGCAAGCACGTGGTCACGATCCGCTTCGAGACCGCGCGGGTGAACCAGTCGGAGGCCGAGGCGACGCGCGAGCTCGACCTGAACCTCGAGCCGTGCACGCGCTACCGCATCGCGGCCCGGCGCACGACGGGCACGAAGTGGGAGCCGCAGGTCTACACGGAGCCGATCTCCGAGTGCGCGCGCAAGTTCCAGAAGCCCGCCTCGTGAGCGACGTGGATCGCGTCGCCGGGATTCGGCGGCCGTCGATCGCGGCGCGCGCATCGGTCGCCGCTTCGGCCGCGTTCCTGCTGCTCGCGGCCCCTGCCGCCCAAGCCTCGTTCCTTTCGGGCGAGGCCCTCGACACCGCGGCCAACGCCCTTTCGTGGTTCGTGATCGCCGTCGTCCCGGCGGCGGCGATCGCGGCCTTCCTCTTCGTGCACGTGCTGCCGGAGAAGATCGCCGAAAGGAACCACCATCCGCAGAAGCACGCGATCAAGGTCCTGTGCATCCTCTCGCTCTTCTTCGGCGGGATGCTCTGGCCCTTCGCCTGGCTCTGGGCGTACACGCGCCCCATCGCCTTTCGCGCGGCCTACGGCACCGAAAGACACGAGGACTACTACGAGGAGATGGGCGAGAAGGCGCTCGCCGGCGCACTGACCGCGGAGGAGATCGCGCACTTGCGCACCGAGCTCGCGGCCATGGAGGCGAAGGGCACGCTCCCGCCGCCGATCAGGCGGCTGCGCGAGGACCTCGACGCGCTGGTCTCCGCGTCCGAGAAGCCGGCCCGGGCGGCCGGGCCCGCGCGTGGAGGAGACGAATAGATGGAAGCCCTGCTGCTAGGCATCTACGCCTTCTTCGTCTGGCTCATCTTCTTCAAGTTCAAGTGGCTGCCGTGGAACACGGTCTCCCAGGTGATCGTGATCACGATCCCGATCGTCGGGCTCACGGTGCTCGTCCTCCTGCTGAACGTGGTGGCGCCGTCCTCCAGCGACGTGCGCGTCGTCAAGTACGTGGTGAACGTGGTGCCGCAGGTGCGCGGGCGCGTGATCGACGTGCCCGCCGAGGGCAACCGGCCGATGAAGAAGGGCGACGTGCTCTTCCGGATCGATCCGACGCCGTACCAGCTGCAGGTGGACGCCCTCGAGGCCCAGCTCGCGAACGTCGAGGGCACGAGCCGCGAGCTCGAGGAGCAGCTGACGGGGGCCGTGGCCCAGGTGGCGCAGGCGAAGGCCTCGATCGAGAGCGCGACCGCGCGCGTGGCCCAGGCCGAGGCGCAGCTCGACCTCGCGAGGAAGCGGGTGGAGCAGAACCGCCAGCTCGTGGCGAAGGGGGCGGGCAGCCGCTTCGACCTGGAGCAGGCGGAGACCAACCTGCGCGAGGCCGAAGGCGCGCTCGACGGGGCGCGCAGCACCGAGGCCCAGGCGCGCGGCGCCGAGGCGCAGGCGCTCGCCTCGGAGCGGCAGATCCGCCAGCGCATCGGGGCGAAGTCGAACGGGCAGTGGGCGCAGATCGCGCAGGCGCGCGCGGAGCTCGAGAAGGCCAAATGGGATCTTTCGCAGACCACGGTGGTCGCGCCCGCGGATGGCACGGCGATCAACCTGCAGCTGCGGCCCGGGTCCATGACTGCGGCCTTTCCAGCCCTTCCCGTGCTCACCTTCGTGGAGAACGAGTTCTCCGTCATCGCGCTCTATCACCAGAACGAGCTCCACCTCGTGGCGCCGGGCGACGAGGCGGAGATCGCGCTGCGCACGCTGCCGGGCGAGATCATCAAGGCGAAGGTGGACTCGATCGTCTGGGCGCAGGGGCAGGGACAGGTCGCGCCCTCGAGCGTCCTGCCGACGACGGGGGCGGCGCCGATTCCGCCGGGGCGCTTTCCCGTGAAGCTGACGGTCGATCCGAAGTACCGGGACGTCTTCCTCGCCGCGGGCGCACGGGGCGACGCGGCGATCTACACCGAGCACGTCGAGGCGATCCAGATCCTGCGCAAGATCATCCTGCGCATCGGCACCAAGCTCAACTACCTCATCCTCAAGCTGCACTGATGGACCGCTTCGCGCTCCGCAGGCTTGCCGTGGCGGCCGCGCTCGCCGCCGCGGCCTCCGGCTGCGCGCTCGCCCCGCCCCCGACGGGCGAGGAGCTGCGCGCGCAGGCGCTTCCGAATGCGCGGGTTCCGGCCCACTGGGCAGCCGGCCCGGTCGGCCAGGGCGAGGTGGAGGTTGGCTGGCTCACCTCCTTCCACGACGCCGCGCTCGACCAGCTCGTCTCCGAGGCCATCGCCAACAACCCCGACCTGCGGGTGGCGGCCGCGCGGGTGGAGGCCGCGGAAGCGAGCGCGCGCGCCGCGGGGGCCGCGCTCTATCCGCAGGTGAACGTCGCGGGCCACGGCGGCGGGAAGATGGGCGGCGACAACACGGGCCTCGAGGTCTTCGGCCTCTTCGCGAGCTGGGAGATCGACGTCTGGGGACGCGTGCGCGCCTCGCGGGCCGCCGCCGCGGCGCAGTACGAGTCCGCGGCCCTCGACGCGCGCTACGCACGGGAGTCGATCGCGGCGCTGGTTGCCAAGAGCTGGTTCCTCGCGCGTGCCGCGGAGGCGCAGCAGGCCCTCGCGACCAGCAGCGTGGTTTCCGCCGAATCCCTCGCGGCGCTCGCCCGCGACCGGCAGCGCGTCGGCAAGGCCGACGAGCTCGAGGTGGCCCAGGCGGAGGCGAGCACGCTCTCGTACCGCGACCTCGTGCTGCAGGCGGACATAGCGCGACGCAATGCTCTGCGCGCGATCGAGATCCTCGCGGGCCGCTATCCTTCGGCCACGGTCGATGCCGGTGGCACGCTCCCCGCGCTGCCGGGGCTGGTCCCCGCGGGATTGCCGTCGCAGCTGCTCGAGCGCCGCCCCGACGTGCAGGCGGCCGAGCGGCGCGTGGCGGCGGCGTTCTACCGGACGGAGGAGGCGAAGGCCGCGCGCCTGCCGAGGATCTCGCTCACCGGCGGCGTGAACAGCGTCTCGAGCGACCTCCTCGTGCTGAAGGAACGGGACAATCCCACGTGGAGCGCCGGCGCGACGCTGCTCGCCCCGATCTTCACCGGGGGGGCGCTGCAGGCGCAGGTGGATGCATCCACCGCCGACCAGAAGGCCGCGCTCGCGGACTACGGGCGCATCGGCGCGCGCGCCTTCGACGAGGTCGAGGGGGCGCTCTCCAGCTCGTTCAACCTTGAGCGGCGCTCCGAGGTGCTCGCCCGCGCCGTCCAGGCCAACGAGCGCGCGCTCGGCCTCGCCCGGGTGCGCTACGACGTCGGCTCGGCCGACCAGCGCGCCGTGCAGCAGCAGCAGCTCGCGCTCTACGCCGCGCGCGCCGCGCTCCTGCGCGTGCAGGCCGACAGCCTGGCCCAGCGCGTGAACCTCTACCTCGCCCTCGGCGGGAGCTTCGAGATGCTGCCGCCCGAGGAGCCGGAGAAGCCATGAGCCTGCTCGCGCGGATCTTCGGCACGTCCCCGGGCGGCGAGGGAGCGGCCGAGGCCGATCCCCTGATCGACCGCCTCGTCGCGGCGACCGACCGGCGCCTCGCCTACGTGAAGGGCTATCGCGAGCGGCTCCGCGCGCCGGTCCTCGCCGCGCGCGAGCGGATGCGGGAAGCCGTCGCGCGCATCCCGGGGCCCACCGAGGTGGGCACGAAGGCGTGGTCGGCCGATACGACGGTGCGTGCCCTTTTCGCGCGCGCCGAGGACGCGGCGGCGGCCTTCAGCCGGGACGAGGGGGTCCGCGCCTTCTTCGGCGCGCACCCCGGATCCGACTGCTTCGGAATGCTGGCTCTCGAGCAGCGCGAGCGGCGCGTCCTCACGAGCGTGCTCCAGGGCGAGTCGGTGCAGGCCGAGGTCGCGCGCACCACCGTGAGCTTCACCGAGCCGCAGATCCTCGCGCCCGGAGCCGGCGAGGCGGCCGTGCGCGAGGAGCTCGTGGGGCGCGCTCTAGAGTACCTCGCCCTGCGCGCGCTGCAGGCCGTGGGAGCGATGCGCGCGGAGCGACACGAGCTCGAGAAGGAGCGCGCGCTGCTGCAGGCGGAGCTCAAGCTCGCGCGGAAGCGCGGCGCGGGCTTCGGCGGCATGGCCGCGGAGGGAACGCCCGCCGCCGAGATCGAGCGCGACCTCGAGAGCACCGTGCGCGAGCTGGAAGCGGCGGCCTCGCGCCAGCTCCTGCCGAGCCTCATCGAGGAGATGGCCCGGGTCCTCGGCGAGCCGCGGAAGTACCTCACCATCGAGCCGTGCACGCTCGCGCTCGACGCGATGAACTTCGCCGTCGAGCCTTCGGCGGCGACGACCACGCCCCGGGTCGCGATCCTGAAGCTCGTCGAGCGCCCGCCGTACGCGGTGCTCGTCGCGCGGTTCCCGCACGGGGAGCTGCGAGCCGACAACCGGCTCGCCGAAGCCGAGAAGTTCCTGTAAGGAGAAGACGCCATGAAGGACAAGAAGGGCAAGAAGGCCAAGAAGCAGGCGGGCGGCGACGCCCGGCGCAAGCCCGCCCCGGCAGGCAAGTCCGAGAAGCTGGGGCGCAAGGAATACGAGGCCGCGCTCGCGAAGCTGCACGAGGAGCTGGTGCAGATCCAGCTCTGGGTCCAGCAGAAGGGCCTCAAGATCTGCATCGTGTTCGAGGGCCGCGACGGCGCCGGCAAGGGCGGGACCATCAAGGCGCTCACCGAGCGCGTGAGCCCGCGCATTTTCCGCGTGGTCGCGCTTCCCGCGCCCACCGAGCGCGAGAAGTCGCAGATGTACATCCAGCGCTACCTGCCGCATCTTCCGGCGGCCGGCGAGGTCGTGATCTTCGACCGCAGCTGGTACAACCGCGCGGGCGTCGAGCGCGTGATGGGCTTCGCGAGCGACGAGCAGGTGCGCGACTTCCTGCGCGTGCTTCCCGACGTGGAGAAGGCGATCGTCCATTCCGGCGTGCTGCTCCTCAAGTACTGGCTCGAGGTGAGCCCCGAGGAGCAGACGAAGCGGCTGCAGGCGCGCATCGACGACGGGCGCAAGATCTGGAAGCTCTCGCCCATGGACCTGCGCTCCTACAGCCGGTGGTACGACTACTCGCGCGCCCGCGACGAGATGTTCGCCGAGACCGATACGGCGTGGGCGCCCTGGTACGTCGTGCGCTCGAACGACAAGAAGCGCGCGCGGCTCAACACCCTCTCGCACATCATCCAGAAGATCCCGTACAAGCGGACCAAGTCGGAGAAGGTGGTCCTGCCCGATCGCCAGAAGGCCCACGGCTACCACGCCCCCGACTATCCTTACAAGTACGTCCCCGAAGCCTACTGACCCGGCACCTAGGTGCCATGGAGATTCGCTGCGCCGGGCCCCAAGCTGTCAAAGTCGATTCCACACCCCGATAAGGAGATTCCATGCGTCCACTGCCCGTCCTCGCGCTCGTCCTCGCCGCGGCCCTGCCGGCCGCGGTGCCTGCCGAGCAGCCCGAAGTCACCCGGCACGTCGCGACCGCCCCCGGCAAGGGCGCCGTCGTGCAGACCGTCAAGGCGACCGCCACCGTGGAGGCGGTCGATCCCGCCACGCGCACCGTCACGCTCAAGCTGCCCCACGGCAAGACCCGCAGCTTCGTGGCGGGCGACGAGGTCCGCAACTTCGACCAGATCAAGGTCGGCGACAAGGTGCACGTCAAGTACGCCGAAGCGCTTACGCTCGAGCTGAAGAAGGGCGGCAAGGAGATCGTCGGCACCAAGGAGGGCGCGGCCATCGAGCGCGCGGAGCCGGGCGAGAAGCCGGGCGGCGTGGCTGCGCACCAGATCACGGCGACCGTCGAGGTGGTGGGCGTCGACCGCAAGCACATGATCGTGTCGGTGAAGAACGACAAGGGGGAGATCGTCGACCTGCACCTGCACGATCCGGCGCAGGTGAAGCTCGTCGAGAAGGGCGACCACGTGGAGGTCACCTACACCGAGGCGCTCGCGGTGTCTCTCGAGCCGGCCGCTCCGGCCAAAAAGGCCCCGGCGAAGAAGAAGGAGTAGGCCTTCGGGGCCTCCCCCGGCCGGGGGAGGCCCTGCGCGGCCAATCCGTCGTCGCGATGCCGGTGAGCTGAGCGATGGATTCCGGCGCAGGATCGGGCGGCCGCGCGGGCGGACCCGCGGCGACCGACCCCGCCAATTTCTCGATCGTCCTCGGCGGCCCGCTCTTCCAGCTGCTGCGCCGCGCGCACCTCGAGGGCGACGCGGCCGAGCTCGCGCGCCGTCGCGTGATCGCGATCGCGCTCTTCGCGTGGCTGCCGCTGCTGGTGCTCGCGGCGGCCGGCGGCGAGGCCCTGGGCGGGGCGGCGGCGGTGCCCTTCGTGAAGGACGTGGAGGTGCACGTCCGCTTCCTGGTGGCGGTGCCGCTGCTCGTCGCCGCGGAGCTCCTCGTGCACCTCAGGATCCGCCCCGTGGCGCAGGAGTTCCTGACGCGCGGCCTCGTGCCCGAGCAATCCCTCGAGCGCTTCCGGGACGCCGTGCGCTCGGCCTTCCGGCTGCGCAATTCCATCGCGGCGGAAGTCGCGATGATCGCGCTCATCTACGGCGGGGGCATTCCGTTCGTGTGGCGGCATTTCGCGGCGCTCGACGTGGCGACCTGGTACTCGCACCCCGGGCCCGAGGGGCCGCGGCTCACGGCGGCGGGCTACTGGTATGCGTACGTGAGCGTGCCGCTGTTCCAGTTCCTCCTGCTGCGCTGGTACTACCGGCTGGCGATCTGGACGCGCTTCCTGTGGCAGGTGTCGCGCATCCGCCTGAACGTCTCCGCCATGCACGGCGACCAGGCCGCGGGACTCGGGTTCCTCACCGCGACCGTGTACGCCTTCGTGCCGCTGCTCATGGCGCACGGGGCGCTGCTCGCCGGCAACATCGCGAACCGCATCTTCCATCTCGGGGGCTCGCTCGTGGACTCCCGGATCGAGATCGGGGTGGTCGTGGGCTTCCTGCTGCTGCTGGTGCTCGGGCCGCTGGCGGTCTTCGCGCCGCAGATCTCGGAGGCGAAGCGCCGGGCCGGGCGGGAATACGGGCGGCTCGCGCAGCGCTATGTGCGCGACTTCGAGGCCAGGTGGCTCCCGGAAGGATCGCCGGCAGGGGAATCGCCGCTCGGGGCGAGCGACATCCAGTCGCTCGCGGACTTGGCCAACAGCATGGCCGCGGCCCGCGCTACGCGCACGGTTCCGGTCACGCGCGATGCGGTCCTCAAGCTCGCCATGGCCGTGCTCGCGCCCCTCGCGCCGCTGCTCCTCACGGTGATCCCGCTCGAGGAGCTCGTGAAGCGCCTGCTCAAGCTGCTCCTCTAGGGTGCGACGCTTCGTACCGGACTTCCAACTTTCGCTGCGCGCCGCCCTGGCAGCGGCCTTCTCGGTGGCGCTCGCGGGATGGCTGGAGATGCGCTTCCCGATCTACGCGATGATCGCGGCCGTGATCGTCACGGACCTCTCGCCGGCCCAGACGCGCAAGCTCGCGATTCCGCGGCTCGTGGGGACCGTCCTCGGCGCCTCGTTCGGCGCCGCCCTGAGCCCGTGGTTCCCGCCGGGAGCGATCGTCATCGGCGCGGGCATCTTCGGCGCGATGCTCGCGTGCCGGCTGCTGCGCATGAGGGAGGCCGGGAAGCTCGCCGGCTACGTGTGCGGCATCGTCCTGCTCGAGCACACGACGCAGCCCTGGGCCTACGCGCTCGCCCGTTTCGCCGAGACGGTGCTCGGGATCGGCGTGGCCGTTGTCGTGAGCCTCGTTCCCAAGCTCCTGCGGGTCGAGGAGCCGCCGCCGCAGGCGTGACTCAGCTCACGGGCTTCCAGCTTCCGTCGGGCTGCCGGCACGCGGTTCCCTTCACCTTGTCGGGCTTTCCGTCGACCGTCGCGTCGACCGTGTACTCGCGGCACGGCGTGCCCGACGCCTCGTAGGTGCGCGTGGGCGTCACGGTGTAGCTGTTGCCGGTGTCGGGGTTGCGCCACGTCGATTGCTGGCCCGTGGGCGTCTTCTCGAGCGCCTGGGCGGCCTTGAGGCGGTCGGCCTCGTCCATCTTGCGGCCGATGTTGCCGCCGATGAGCGCGCCGGCGACCGTGCCCGCGACGATCGCCACGGTGCGGCCCGTGCCGCCGCCGATGGTCGAGCCCACGACGCCGCCCACCACGGCGCCGGCGACCGCGCCTTTCTGCTCCTTCGTGGGCGGGTTCTCGCAGGCGGTGAGGGCGAGCGAGGCGGCGAGCAGAAGGGCCAATCCGCCCCGGATCGATTTCGTGGTCATTGCCGGTTCTCCCAGGTTAGCTGCCGCCGCTGTACCAGTTCTTGCACGATTGGGCCGCGCTCAGGTTGGGACCGCATTCCGACGCGACCCCCTTTTCCGCCGGGGTCGTGCACGCGGCGAGCCAGAGGAGCGTCCCGGCGGCGATCGCGATCTTCAAGGCGGCCCGGAGCGTCGATCGGCCCATCAGCGCACCAGCGGGATCTGGCGCGCGAGCTCGTACCGATTGATCGCGCGCAGCTTGTTTTCGATCTGCAGGTAGCGCACCGCCTTGCGGGCCGGCAGCGCCGAAAGGAGCTTGCGCAGCTCGCGCTCCCGCAGCTTCTGCTCGTCGGCGTCCGCCGCGAGGACCTCGCGCGCGATTCGCTTCGCGTTCGCGTCCGTCATGGACGATTCTGCGGCGAGGTAGTCCTGGATCGCGCGGTTCTGCCGGCGCGCGATCGGTTCCAGGCGGCGCTGGTAGTCCTCGTAGATCGGCCAGAAGCGCTTCGCCTCCTCGGGGGTGAGCTGCATGTTTCTCTCCACCAGGCCGCGCTTGTCCGCCTGCGCGGCCTGCCGGATCGCCTCCGTGTCCGCGGCGGCCGGGGAGGGTGCGGCGGGGTGCGCCTCGGGGCCGGCGCCCCAGGCGTTCAGGCCCGCGGCGAGCGCAACGACGGCGAGCATCGCCCTCATTCGGCCTTCCTCCAGGTCGCGTCGGGGTTGTACTGCGTCATCGACCCGGCGACCGCCGGGGTCCGCGGCCCCAGGTCCTTCTGGTAGACCACCCCTTCGTGGTTCACGACGAAGGTCATCACCCCCGAGGAGCGATACTTCGCCGGCCAGGCCTCGATGGCGAAGCCGCCGAGCAGCTTGTCGCCGACCATGTAGTTGAACGCGCCCCCGGACGCATTCTTGCCCTGGGAAGTGAGGATCCGGTAGTAGTAGCCGTGGTAGGGCTCCTTGTGGCCGCTCTTGCCCTTCGAGGATTTGAGGTAGCCCTCGCTCGAGGCCTCGGCGACCAGCGGGCCCAGCGGGCTCTCCTTGTCGCCCTCCTTCGTGGGCCAGTAGAGGCCGTCCTTCTTGCCCGGCGTGGACCGGAAGCGCCGCGCGTAGTCGTCGAAGCCGTTGCCGTCGGCGTCGGTCGAGGCGTACTCGCGCTGCGCGTCCACGATGGCGAGCAGCGTCTGGATCGTGTCGAGCTCGTTGCGGCCCACGCGGCGGTCGACGATCTCGTCGTGCCCGGCGTTCGCGTCGAAGGCCCAGTGCCCGTCGCGCTTCACGATGGGCGCCGGGAACGGCCAGCCGTCGTTGCCCACGTCGAGGATGACCTTGTCCTCGCCCTGCTTGTCGAGCGACACCTTCTGATCGTAGGCGTCGAGGAATTTCTTCCAGTCGTTGGCGTCGGCCACCTTGTCGCCCGAGAAGAGCCACGACTTCGATTCGGGGCCCACGACCGCGAGCAGGTCGTGGGCGCTCTTCGCGCGGACCGCGTCGGCGAGCGCCTTGGCGGCATCGTCCGGGGTGGCGAAGGTGAGCTGCTTGGCGGGCGCGGCGTGCTTGGCGGGCGCCTGCTTGGCGGCGGGCTCGGAGGAGGGAGCCTGCGCGGAAACGTCCGCGCCCAGGGCGAGCGCGACGGCTCCGGCCAGCGCCGCGAAAACGATGTGCTTGGGGATCTTCATGTCGGTCTCCTGGAAGGATGGGGGCGTTCAGCGCCGTCCGCCGCCGCCACGGCCGCCGCCGCCGGACCGGCCGCCACCGCCGCTGCGGCCCATGCTCGAGCTGCCGCGCGAGCTCGCGGCACGCGTCGACGAGCCTCCGCCGCCGGCGCCCGAGAAGCCGCCGCCACCGCCGCCCCGCTGGGCCGTCGAGGCACCGGCGCCGCCCCGCGAGCCCGTCCCGGCGCCTCCCGCGCCGCCGCCGCGCTGCGCGGCCGCGGCACGGTCGGCCGATTGCACTCGTCCCTGCATCTCCCCGCGCCCCATCTGGGACATCTCGGTGCGCCCCTGCTCCGCCCGTCCACGGAACTGGTCGCGCGACTGCGCGGCCTGCCGGTCGCTCCCGCGGCCGTACTTCTGCGCCGTGCCCTGGTCGCGGTATGCCGCGCCCTTGCGGTGCTCGGCGTTGTGGTTCCAGTTCCCGTTGGAGATGTTGGTCTTGTTGAAGTTGTTGTACCGGTTCACGTTGATGTTCACGTTGTTGTTGCCCCAGCCGATGCCGCCCCAGATCGCGGCGCCGACCACGACGCCCGTGGCGAACCAGAAGGCGGAGCCCGCCACGTAGCCCGGCGGGTAGTAGTAGTAGGGCGGGGGGTACGAGTACCACCACGGGCCGTAGACCGTCGCGGGGTTGTAGGTCGGGACGTAGACCACCTCGGGATTCGGCTGCTCGATCTTGATGATCTGGACGCCGCCCTCGTTCTCCTTCTCGACGGTCATTTCCTTCGACGTCTTGAGGTTGCCGGCGGCCTCGGCCTTCTCGCGCAGCTTCTGGACGGTCTTCAGCACGTCGGCCTGCTGCGCGAGGAAGGCATCCCCCAGCTTCTGCGTCCAGTCGAGCTTCTCGTTCATCATCGTGAGGACCTGCGGCACGGCGGTGAGCGATTTCACGCTCGGGTCCCAGGACTGCTTCTCGAGCGCGTCCTCGAGGGCCTTCTCCTTGAGGTTCGGATTCTGCTTCTGCCAGCGAGCGGCCTCCACGACCTCGAGCGGATACGTCGATGCCATGAGGATTTGCGAGAGCAGCGCGTCGGGATAGAGGGCGATGGGGGCGAGCAGCTCGTCGAGGCTCTGCTGGTTGAAGGTCGCGCCGCCGGCGGCCTGCTGCGCGGCGGGGGCGGCCGGCGCCTGGCCCGTCGGCGGCGCGGCCTGCTGCGCGAAGGCGACGGGCTCGAGCGCCATGCCCGCCGAGACGGCGAGCACCGCGAGGCGAAGGGGGAGGGAGGGCTTGCGGTCCATGTGGGTCACCTCGTCATGGCGTGCACCGTGAGGGAGCGACCCTTCCAGTACATGCCGTTCAGGCGTTGCGTGAGCTTCGAAAGCGCTTCGGGCGTGGCGGCGACGTCGAGGATCACCGCCGGGCGGGTCCCGTCGCCGGGCACCTGCTCGATCGAGGCGACCTCCGCGACCCCGTAGCGGCCGAGGAACGCGCGCAGCTCGTCGTCGTTCGTTCCCGGCGCGATGTTGCCGATCCAGAGCTTCATGTCCTCTCCGTCAGGCCATGATGTTCACGCCGCCGTCCACGTACATCGTCTCGCCCGTGATGCGGCGCGCGTACGGCATGGCGAGGTAGGCGCAGGCGAAGCCCACGTCCATGATGTCCACCAGGTCGCCCACCGGCGCGCGGCGGACCGCCTCGTTGAGCATGAGGTCGAAGTCGCGCAGCCCCGAGGCGGCGCGGGTCTTGAGGGGACCGGGCGAGATCGCGTGGACGCGGATCTTTCTCTTCCCCAGCTCGTAGGCGAGGTAGCGGCATGCGGATTCGAGGGCCGCCTTCACGGGACCCATCACGTTGTAGTTGGGCACCACCTTGGCGGCGCCATGATAGCTCATCGCGAACATGGTGCCCCCGTCGGCCATGAGCGGGGCGGCGAGCTTCGCCATGCGCACGAAGGAGTGGCACGAGATATCCATCGCCTTCGCGAAGCCTTCGGCGCTGCAGTCGAGGAGCCCCCCCTCGAGGTCCGCCTTTGGCGCCCAGGCGATCGAATGCACGAGGATGTCGAGCTTTCCCCATTCCTTCGCGACGCGCCCGAACACGGCCTCCAGCTCGCCCGGCCTGGAGACGTCGAGCGGCATCAGGATCGGGGCCTGGAGCTCCTTCGCGAGCGGCTCGACATAGGTCTTCGCCTTGTCGTTGAGGTAGGTGACGGCGACGTCCGCGCCGAGCTGGCGGAACGCCGAGGCGCAGCCCCAGGCGATGGAATGCTCGTTCGCGATACCCACGACGAGCGCCTTGCGGCCTTTCAGTACGGGGGACCTGCCGGCGTCAGGGGCCGCGCGGCTGGCGGTGCTGCGGCGCTCAGGCATCGACGTTTTCCCTTGCAGGAGCGTCTTCCGTGAGGCGGCGCGTGTGGCGCGCGATCACGCCTTCCTCGTCGGTCGGCACGCGAAAGGCCTTCACGCGGCTCGCGGCGGTCGTGACGAGCGCGGCGCCGGCGGCGTTGGCCGCGGGGTCGAGCTCCACGCCGAGCCAGGCCGCGTCGCGGCAGACGCGCTCCCGGATCGGGGCGGAGTTCTCGCCGATGCCGGCGGTGAAGACGAGCGCATCCACCCCGCCCAGCACCGCGGCGAGCGCGCCCATCTCCCGCCGGATGCGGTAGGCGTAGAGGTCGATCGCGAGCTTCGCGCGGGGGTCGGGCGAGGCGAGGAGCGTGCGCATATCCGATGAGATGCCGGAGATGCCGAGCAGGCCCGATTCCTGGTAGAGGAGCTTCTCGATCGCCTTCGCGTCCATGCCTCGCGACTGCATGAGATAGAGCACGACGCCCGGATCGAGCGAGCCGCAGCGCGTGCCCATCAGCAGGCCGTCGACCGCGGTGAAGCCCATCGTGGTCGCCACGCTCCGTGTCTCGCGCATCGCGCACATGCTCGCCCCGTTGCCCAGGTGCAGCACGATCGTGCGCCCGCGGGCGGCCGCCGGGTCGAGCGCCGGGAGCTGCGAGGCGATGTATTCGTACGACAGGCCGTGGAAGCCGAAGCGGCGCACGCCCGATTCGTGCATCGCGTAGGGCAGGCCGAACATCTGCGCGAGCTCGGGCTGCGAGCGGTGGAAGGCGGTGTCGAAGCACGCGACCTGGGGCACGCCGGGGGCGCGCTCGAGCAGGCGCCGGATCGGTGCGAGGTTGTGCGGCTGGTGCAGCGGCGCGAGGGGGACGAATTCCTCGAGGGTCGCGAGCACCTTCGCGTCGACGCGCACCGGCTTCGAATACGCGAGGCCGCCGTGCACCACGCGGTGCCCCACCGCCTGGAGCGTATCGGCGCCGAGCGCCTTGCGCAGGAAGGCCATGATGCGGTCGAGCGCCTGCTCGTGGCCCGCGCCCGCGGCAGGGCTCCACGTATCGTCCAGCAGCGTCGCCCCGGCGCCGTCGCGCGCCCTGAGCCTGGGGCTCGTGTGGATCGATTCGGCCTGGCCGTCCACCGACGGGTGCGCCTCTTCGCCCCGGTAGAGGGAGAACTTGATGCTCGAGGAGCCCGAGTTGAGGACGGCGATCGCGCTCGTCATGCGACGGCCTTCCGCACGTCGTGGCTGCGCGCGTGGGCCACGAGGGCGGCGACCGCGCACGAGGCGAGGCGCGTGGTGACCGGGTCGGCCCGGCTGGTGAGGATCACCGGGACCCGCGCCCCGAGCACGATGCCCGCGGCGTCGGCGTTGGCCATGAAGGTGAGGCTCTTGGCGAGCATGTTGCCCGCCTCGAGGTCGGGGACGACGAGGATGTCGGCCTTGCCGGCGACCGGCGAATCGATCTTCTTGATGCGCGCGGCGGCGAGGTCGATCGCGTTGTCGAGGGCGAGGGGCCCGTCGAGCACGCCGCCGGTGATCTGCCCCCGGTCGGCCATCTTGCACAGCGCGGCGGCCTCGATCGTCGAGGCCACCTTGGGATTCACGGTTTCCATCGCCGAGAGGATCGCCACCAGCGGCTTCGGGCGGCCGAGCGCGTGGGCGAGGTCGATCGCGTTCTGCACGATGTCGACCTTCTCCTCGAGCGTGGGGAAGATGTTGATCGCCGCGTCGGTCACGATGATCGCGCGGTCGATGGCGGGCACGTCCATCACGAAGCAGTGGCTGATGCGCCGGCTCGTGCGCAGGCCCGCCTCGCGCCGCACCACCGCGCCCATGATCTGGTCGGTATGCAGGCTTCCCTTCATGAGCATCTGCGCGCGTCCCTCGCTCGCGAGCCGCACGGCCTCGGCGGCCGCGGCCTGCTCGCTGTCCTCGGAATCGACCGTCTCGAAGTGGGCGATGTCGATCTTCGCCTTGCGCGCCGTGTCCTCGATGCGCTTGCGGGGCCCCACGAGGATCGCCTGCATGAGGCCCGTGTGCGCGGCCTCGACCGCGCCGCGCAGCGACGATTCGTCGCAGGGGTAGGCGACCGCGGTGGGGGCGGGCTCGAGACGGCGTGCGGCCTCGATGAGCCTCTCGTACTTGGCGCGGTGGACGACTTCGTTCACGCCTCGGCCTTGCTGCGCTTGCGCGCGGCTGCGCTCGTAGAGAGCAGCTCGCGGATGCGCGCGAGAGTCGCCTGCTGCTCGGGCGTCGGGGTCACGCCGTGGGCGCCGCCCTCGGCGATCACGTGGTCGATGAGCGAGAGCAGCCGCTCGCGATCCCGGGCCTCGGGGACGAGCGCACCCAGCGTGTCGAGCGCCTTGCCGGGCTCGAGGTCGACCGCCACTTCCTGCTCGCCGCGCACGCGATGCCACTCCGCGGGCGTGAGGCGCGGCAGCAGGTCGTCGTATTTCTTGACGAGCTCGCGCTTGAGGTCGAGGCGCGCGAGCGGGATGGGGTTGCCCTTGCGGGCGAGGAGCGCGGCCACGCGCGCGAGCGCCTCGGTGTAGCCGCCGCGATCGATGTTCTCGAGCACGCGGCGTGCGAAAGGCTCTTCGCGGATCTCCGCGGGCAGCGAGGGCGCGACGCCCGGGCCGAGGTCCATGGCGAAGAGGTTCCCGTACATCTGGAAGAACGCCGCCTCGCTCGCGGCGTCGCGCAGCGCACGGTAGTAGTCGAGCGAGGCGCTCAGCATCTCGGACAGGTACTTCTCGATACGACGCGAAGGCGCGTCCGGCGGCAACGCCTTGCGGTTGGCGCGCACCGCGGCCGCCAGGGGCCCGATCGCGGCCATCCAGGGGTTGAGGTCCGAGAACGCCCAGCGCTGCGCCCGCAGCGGATGGAACCGGCGCGCGAGGCGGGCGGCGTCCTCGTTCACGAGACCCTGGACCGCGGGGCGCCCGAAAATCTCATAGGCGCGCTGGTTGAACTCGGAAACCGCGCTGGCGGAGGCGAAGGCCTTCTCGTCCTCGCGCTTAAAACGGTTGAGCCGCTTCGTCACCTCCTCGAGCGTGCGCTCGGCGAAGCTCGCCTCGTAGCCCCCGCCGGGCTTCTCGTCGATTCTCATCGCGTAGAGCCCCGGCGGCAGGGCCTCGATCGCGTCCATCACCGAAACGATCTGGGTGTACTCCTTCTTCGCGACCTTGCCGGAGACGAAGATGCCGAGGTGCCCGACCTGCTCGTGGACGAGCCCGACGATGACCTGGCCGTTCGCCTTGATCTCCTGCGTGGAGCCGTACACGTCCGCGACCCAGTTGAAGGCCTGCTGGGGCGGGGTGATGTTGTCGCCCATGGAGGCGAAGAGGACGATCGGCACGCGGATCGCGCGCAGGTCGAAGAGCCCGCTCGCGTCGGACTTCGCCCACAGGCGGTTGCCCACGAAGAGGTTCTGGGTGATCCACTCGATCTCTTCGCGGTTCATCAGGTAGAAGCCGCCCCACCAGCGCTCGAAATCGAGGAAGCGCGGCGCCTCGGTGTCGACGTTCGCGTAGAGGTGGTAGTACTTGTCCCAGAACGTGTTGGCGGGATTCAGGTTCTCGAAGTTCTGGACGAGGTGGGCGCCGTCGAACTTCCCGGCGCCGAGGTCGGAAGCGAGCGAGGCGAGCCACGTGCCGCCGAGGAGCCCGCCCGCGTAGCGCATGGGGTTGTCGCCTTCCCCCTCGCTCCACGCTCCGCCCCAGTACGACATGGGCGCGCCGTTGATCACGATGGGGCCCGTCTCGTCCGGCTCCGAAGCCGCGACCATCATCGCGGCCCAGCCGCCCTGGCAGTTGCCGATGATGGCGGGCTTCGGGCTTTCGGGGTGCAGCTCGCGAACCTTGTGCACGAACCGCCGCTCCGCCTCGCACACGTCGAGGAGCGTCTGCCCCGGCTCCGGCTCCGGATGGAACATCACGAAATAGACGGCGTGGCCGGCCCGCAGCGCCACGCCCACCTGCGAATCGTCCTTCATCCCGCCGATGCCCGGGCCGTGGCCCGCGCGCGGGTCGATCACGATGTAGGGGCGAAGCTCGGGCCGCACCGTCACGCCCTCGGGGGGCACGATGCGAACGAGGGCGTAGTTCGCCGGCCGCTCGAAGGTGCGCGCATCGAGCACCGTCTCGTAGTCGAAGTGCAGGACGGGCGGAGACCCGGCGCGGACGTGCTCGATGTAGCGGTTGCCGCGCTCGCGCATCGCGTCCCAGAAGAGGATCGAGCGCTGCGCGAGGTCGGTCCAGTAGCTCGCCGCTTCCGCCCACGCCGTGGCGACCGTGGCGCCGTCGCCGGCCTGCTCGAGCGCCGCCCGGGTGCGCTCGGTGTAGCTCTCGAGCGCCACCTGGGCGCGCTTCTGCAGGACGAAGCCGACCTTGGCGGCGAGCTCCGCCGCCCGCACGGCGCGGGCGACGGGATCCGGCGAGGAAGTGGGGGTACCGGCACGGTCCATGGCGCGCTTTCCGTCCGGCCTCAGTTCAGGTCCTTGTCCTTCCAGAACTTCGTGCCCGAGACGACGCCGCCGACCTCGATGCCGCTCTTGGTGAGCGTGAAGTAGTTGGCGGTCGCGAGGAACTGCTCGCCGGCGCCGCCGCCCGCGGTCTTGCCCTCGGCGCCGCCCGCCATGGCGGCCCCGCCGCCGACGTCCCATCCCTTGTCGACGAACTCCTTGAATGCCTTGTCCGTCTTGAACACGATGAGAATCTCGCGCTCCCCGATCCCGGCGTGCAGTCCGGCGGTGGCCTGCGCCATGCTCATGTAGGTGATCTTGCCGGCCCTGCGCTCGTGCGCGAGCCCCGAGCCGCCGGAGCCGCCGACGAGGAAGCTCAGCCCGTAGGTCGTGAACACGGCGTATCCGGGAGCGTCCCGGACCTCGTTCTTGAGGGCAGGCTGGGTCTTGTAGAACTTCTCGAGCGTGGCCTGGGTGGCCTTGCGGATCTCGGCCTGCTTGGCGGCCTTGTCGGGGGCGGCCAGGGCGCCCGACGCGCAGAAGGCGAGCAGGACGCCGAAGACGGCGAAGAGGGAGCGAAGTCTCATGGGTGGTTTCCTCGATAAGGAGAGTGGGATCTAGGAGCGGATGTGCGCGCCGAGGATCGCGTGCCGGGGAAGCGAGGAGGGCGCTCCCTTGCGCGGGAGGGTTGGCAGGGACAACGCCATGTACTTGATGCTGCTCACCGGGAAGATCAGGACGCTGCCGTCGGCCTCCACCACCAGGTGCTTGCTCGTGAGGAAATCCGCGAGCTTGATCTGGCGCGCGGCGGCGTTGGGCGACTGCTCCGGGAAATCGAACGCGAGCTTCGAGCCGTCGATGAAGTGCAGGGTGAGCACTCGATCCATGGGGTCCTCGGATGGGGTTCGCTTCTGCGCTGCCGCCGCCGGTCCCGCGCGGCGCCCGCAAGGGATCGGCGCTCCTGGATGACACTCTTTTCGTGCCGATGTTCCGGCTGTCAGAATGCGCCCGCCGGAAGCAAATTCAAATGGCACCATGGTGCCGCCCGCCGGGAATCTCCCTACGAATCGTCCCCGGAATCCCGCCGCTCGGCCTTCGGCGCCCAGTGCGGCGCGGGAACCGCGATCCCGAGGCGGACCGAGAGCAGTCGCAGGACGACGACGACCGCCGCGCCGATCGCGGCCGCTTGCCCGTAGTGCAGGCCCCGGTCGACGGCGGCGATGTAGGCGAGCGCCCCGGCGAAGGAGGCGGTCGCGTAGAGGCCCCCGGGCGTGAAGAGGTCGGGCACCTCGTTCACCACGACGTCGCGCAGCACGCCGCCCATCGTCCCCGTGATCACACCCATCAGGGCCGCGACGATCAGCGGCGTGCCCTTGTCGAGCGCGATGCCCGTGCCCGCGATGGTGAAGAGGGCGAGCCCCACGGCGTCCATCTTCACCGAGCGCCGGTGGACCTCGGAGGCGAGGCGGAACAGCCGGGCGCTGTACACGAACGGCACGCAGATCGCGAGGATCGCGACCAGGAACCCCCAGTGCTGCATCCAGTAGAACGGGCGGTTGTCGAGCAGGAGGTCGCGCACCGTCCCGCCGCCGAACGCGTTCACGCACGCGAGCGCGTAGGCCCCCACGATGTCCATTCTCCTGTTGGCCGCGACGATCATCCCGGCGATGGCCGAAGTGATCACCGCGGCCGCTTCGACGACCGTGAGGACGAGGTCGCTGGTCAGCTCGGGCAGGACCACTGCGGCTTCAGGTCACCAGGTTCACGATGACCGTTCCCCAGGTCGTGAGCAGGATGTGGCCGATGGCCACCGTGCCCGAGTAGCCGAGCACCGCGACGGGGCTTTCGGAGCGCTCCTGCACCGCGGCCATTCCCGCGGTCATCGTCTGCGCCCCGGCGATCCCGCCCAGGAGCAGGACGGGGTTGAGCTTGAGGACGTAGCGGCCGAAATAGAGCCCGACGAAGAGCGGCACGAGCGTGACGACCACGCCGCCCACCAGCAGCCCCAGGCCGGCCTGGCGCAGCGCGTCCACGAAGTGCGGTCCCGCGCCGATGCCCACCATGCCTACGAAGCTCGCGAGCCCGAGGGAGGTCATGAGCGACACGGCGCCCTCCGGGATGCGGCCGAAGAGCGGCCGCACCGAATGCAGGTACCCGACCACGAGGCCCGCGAGGAGGGTGCCGACGCTCGTCCCGATCGCGATGCGCATCGAGCCCACGGGCAGCACGAGGAGCACGCCGATGAGGCCCCCTGCGCAAATGGCGAGCCCGAGGGTCACGAAGTCGGTGACCTCGGTCGGATACACGGTGTGGCCGACGACCTTCTCGGCGCGCTGCACGGCGGGCTCGGGGCCCATCACCCGCAGCACGTCGCCACGCTCGACGACGGTGCCGGGACCCACGGGCACCTTCGCGCCCGCGCGCACGATCTCGCGCAGGAAGACGCCGCGCACCTCGCCTATCGTCCCCACGATGTCGCCGAGCGTGCGGCCGACCACGTCCTTGCCGCTCACGAAGATGTCGTAGGAGGCGACCGGGATGTCGAGCAGCTCGCGGTCCTCGACCTCCCGCGCGGGGGAATTGCCCAGCGCATCGACGAGGACCTCGCGCCGCCCGGAGGCGACCACGACGTCGCCCTCCTGAAGGACGGTCCCGGGCGCGGGCGTGATGAGCTCCGCGCCGCGGCGGATGCGCTCGACGAACAGGCGCGAGTCGGGCACGGCCGCCTCGGCCGCCTCGACGGTCATGCCGATCGCGCGCCCGCCGGGCTCGAGGCGGTAGGCGCGCATCTCGAAGGGGCGCCACGCGGAGGCCACGCCCGCCTTCGCGCGGTCGATGCCCAGCTCGTCCTCGAGCTTGCGCGCCTCGGCCTTGAGGTCGATCCCGAGGAGCCGCGGCCCTGCGTGGCTGCAGAAAAGGATCACGCCGAGCGCGCCGAAGACGTAGCACAGCGCGTCGGCGACCGCGACGTGGGCGACGAGGCGGTCCTGCTCCGCGGCCGGCAGAGGCAGGGCGCGGATCGCCTCGCTCGCGGTGCCGATGGCCGCCGACTGGGTGAGCGCGCCGGAGAGGAGCCCGCCCGCGAGGCCCGGGTCGAGGGCGAGCACCTTCGCGACCGCGAGCGAGGCGAGGAGGCCCGTCGACGCGATCGTCACGCCGAGCGCCGCCCAACGCAGGCCGTCGCCCTTCATCGCGGCGAAGAAGCGGGGACCGACGGAGTAGCCGATGCTGAAGAGGAACATCAGGAAGAGGATGGATTTCGCGGTGGACGACACCGGGATCGCCACGAGGTAGCCCGCCGCGAGCCCCACGAGGAGCGAGCCGGTCACGGGACCCAGGCCGAATCCCTTCACCTTGAGGGCGCCCACCCAGTACCCGAGGCCCACGACCAGGAAGATCGCGAGCTCCGGGTACTTGTGCAGCGTCTGCGCGAGCCACTGCATCGCGCAGGCTCTACTTGGACAGGATCATCGCGACGTAGCCGAACACCGTGAGGAGGATCCCCGACACCGCGTAGCCCACGGGGAAGCCGATCCACGGCACGGAGCTGCCGATCTCCTTCGCCGCCTCGCGCGCCGGGCCCGAGTGCGAGCGCGCGCCCGCCACCCCGCCCATGAGGATCGCCGGGTTGATCTTCATCATGTGCAGCCCGATCGCCCACACGACGAACGGCGGAACGGTGCAGGTGATGAAGCCCGCGACGAGGATCTTCAGCGCGACTTCCCCCGAGAGCTGCGTGATCAGCGCGGCCCCGGCGTTGATGCCGACGATCGCGATGAAGACCACGAGCCCCAGGTCCTCGAGGATGTTGCGCGCGGCGTTCGGCGTGTTGCCGAAGAACCGCAGTCGCGAGGCGACGGAGGAGACGATCACGCCGGAGACGAGCAGGCCCCCGGCGTTGCCGAGGCCCACCTTCGCTCCCGCCATCGGGAACGAGATCGCGCCGATGAGCAGCCCCAGGATCATGCCCGCCGAGAGCGTGAGCAGGTCCGTGGAGCTGCTGGGGCGCGCCACCTTGCCCGCGAGCGCGGCGAGCTTGTCGATGCCGCTCTTGAAGCCGGCCACGAACAGCACGTCGAAGCGCTGGAGCTTCAGGTGCAGGCCGAGCGGGATGGGAACGCCGCCGCGCTCGATGTGGTGCAGGGCCACCTGGCCGGCGAATTCGGCGGTGCGCAGCTCGCCGAGCTCCTTGCCCTCGAGCTCCTTGTTGGTGACGAGGACCTCGGCCGCGTCGATCGGCACGGCGAGCGCCGCCTGCTCCGACACCTCGGGCCCGATGAGCCCCACGTTCTGCGTGAGCTCGTCGAGGCGCCCGCCCAGCGTGATGATGTCGCCCGAGCGGAAGGCGAGGTCGTCGGGAGCGCCCAGCTTCGCGTACGAGACCTCGGCAACGACGCCGCGCTCGCGTCTCGCCTGGCCGGCGGGGCTCGCGTCGACATCGTGCAGCCGGGTCGTGCTGGACACGCCCTCCGCGGCGGCCGTCTCACTCCCGGCCTCGGCCGTCTGCGCGGGAACCGTGCGCAGGACGTTCAGCACCTTGTACTGCGGGTACTTCTGGATGAACTGGCGCACCGTCCAGCCCGTGAGGGTATCGCTGGTGAGCCGGTAGGCGCGCACCGAGAGCGGGCGGTAGCCCGTGAGCCCGGCGTCGTCGACGTTCGGCACCCCGAACTGCTCCTCGTACTTCTTCGCCTCGGCCTTCGCGTCGATGCCCCACCAGCGCGGCAGGTACTTGCAGATGAGGATGATCCCCACCGTTCCCCATATATAGGTAAGGCCGTAGGAGAGCGCGATCATGCCGCTCACGTCCTCGAACTTCTGGCCCGCGGGCAGCGGGAACGCGCCCTGCTTCACGGCCTCCTCGGCCGACCCGATCGCCGCCGACATCGTCATGGAGCCGGCGAGGATGCCGCCGGCGCTTCCCGCGGGAAGGTCCCACATCTTCGTGAACATCACGGCGCCCAGCAGCCCCAGCACCGAGCACAGCACCGCGAGAATGGTGAACTTGAGGCCGTCGCCCTTGAGGCTGTTGATGAAGGAAGGCCCCACCCGCAGCCCGACGCCGTACATGAAGAGGTAATAGAACATCGACTTGGTGAAGTTGTCGATGCTCATCTTCACGCCCATGGTGGAGGCGATCGCGGAGACCGCCGCACCCACCACGATGGCGGAAGCCACCATGCCCAGGCCGTAGCCCTTGATGGTGGCCTTGCCGAGGAGCACCGCTCCCAGCACCACGACGAACAGCAGGATGTACTGGTTCGATGCCAGCCACTGGAAGAAGGGTTGCATGGCTCAGGCTCCCACGGGAACGGGTTTCGCGGGACGGTCGGCCGAGGGCTTGCCCTTGAGCGCCGCGAGCGCGTCGGGCCTGAGGCACTCGAGCCCCATGGCCGCGTTGTAGCCGTGGATCTCCTTCACGTCGAGCTTGCGCATGAAGGTGATCGTCGACTCGGTGATGACCTGCCCCGGAACGAGGATCGGGAAGCCGGGCGGGTACGGGATCACGAACTTCGCGGACACGACTTCCGGCCCGTTCCTGATCCGGTCGTCCAGCTCCTTGCTGTTGAGCTTCAGGTACTCGCACGCCGCGGGGTTCGCCGCGAGGTAGAAGGCCTCGCGCATGTGGCCCTCGTTGGCCGCGCTCTTCGGGTTGTCGCGGAACGCGTCGTGGAAGCGCGAGAAGTTGGGGAGGTCCGGCACGTCCGTGACGAGGGACTTCACCCGCGCCTCGAAGATCGCCTTCTCCTTGTCGCCGCCTTCGGCGAGGCGTTTCTCGATGGCGCGCGACATGTCGGCGAGCGACTTCACGAGGTGCGCGACGTCGCTCCTCGTGTTGTTGATGTTGATCTGCACCAGCACGCTGTTGCGCGAGGTCTTGTTGATCTGGATGTCGTAGTCGTTCGCGAGCAGCGCCTTGAACTGCGTGCCGTCGTAACCGGCGTTGCCGCAGAGCACCGTGATGCGGGTGGGATCGAGGAAGAACTCGTCGCCGTCCAGCGCCTTCACGGTCCTCGCCATGTTCCAGCCCGGGGCGCCGAAATCGGAGTAGCCGGATTGCCGGTACTGCGCGGGAATCATCTCCGCGGGCGTGGCGGCGCGGAAGTACTTCGAGATCAGCGGGTGCGAGTTGATGTCGGCGCGCGCCTCGATCGCGAGCTGGATGGCGCGCTGCACGAGCTCGTAGCCCTCGAGCTCCATCTGGCGGCGCGCGACGTCGAGGCTCGCGATGATCTGCAGGTTGGGCGAGGTGGAGGTATGGGTGAAGAACGCCTCCTTGAACATCGGCTCGATCTTGTGGAAGTCCTGGTCGGCGGCGACGACGATCGAGCCCTGGCGCAGGGACGACATCGACTTGTGCACCGAGTCGGTCTCCCAGACGCGCACGCGCACCTTGTCCGGGTCGGGCAGGAGCGGGGTGTCGAGGAGCTTCTTGTTCTTGGGGTCGATCTCGCCGACCGACGCCTTGAACGCGTTGTAGCGCTCGCGGTAGGCCGGGTCGCGCATCATCTCGCGGATCTTCGCCGCCGCCCCCATGGCGGTGCGCCGGCGCAGGAACGGGGAGAAGCGCGCGAAACCGAACCAGGCCTCGTCCCACAGGAAGATCAGGTCCGGCTTGATCGCGAGGCATTCGAGCATGGTCTGCAGGGTGTTCGCGACGTGGCCGTCGAACGTGCAGTTCGTGAGCACGATCATCTTCGCCCGGTCGAGCTTGTTCTCGGCCTTGAGCGCGAGGAGCGCCTCCTTGATCGGGCGGATCGCGAGGCTGCCGTACATCGAGTACTGCGTGAGGGGGAAGGCGTCGATGTAGTACGGCTGCGCCCCGGCGAGCACGAGGCCGTAGTGGTGCGACTTGTGGCAGTCGCGGTCGATCAGCACGATGTCGCCGGGGTTGAGGAGGGCCATGTGCACGATCTTGTTCGAGGTGGAGGTGCCGTTGGTCACGAAGAAGCTGCGGTCGCCCCCGAGCGCGCGCGCGGCCTTCTCCTGGGCGACCTTGATGTTGCCGGTGGGCTCGAGGAGGCTGTCGAGCCCGCCCGTCGTGGCGGAGGACTCCGCGAGGAAAAGGTTGATCCCGTAGAAGTCGCCCATGTCGCGGATCCAGTTCGACTTGAAGATCGACTTGCCGCGCGCCACCGGCAGGGCGTGGAAGGTGCCCATGGGGCGCTGGGCGTATTTCTTGAGGTTGTCGAAGTAGGGCGTGGCGTAGCGCTCGGCGATCCCGTCGAGGATCGACAGGTGGATCTCGAGCATCTCCTCCAGGCCGTAGAACACGCGGCGGATGGGGGCCGCCTCGTCGGAGCCGGCGAGCTGGCCCACGTCGCGGTCGGTGGCGAGGTACACGTCGAGCTCGGGGCGGTAGTTGCGCAGCAGCTTCGCGAGCGTGGTCCCGAGGTCGGTCTCGGAGGTCGCTTCCGCGGGGACGTGGGCCGAGAGGATCTCGCGCAGGTCGGGGACCGCGTACTGCGACGGATAGGCGAAGCCGTCGAAGATCACGACCGCCTGGATGTTGTAGTTGATGATCGCGGCGAGCGCGGCGTCCTCGAAGCTTCCGACGACGACCGGCTCGTAGACGAAGGCGTCGGTGTCGCGCCGCAGCCGGCGCAGCCCCTCGCGCGTCGCCTCCCACGTCGAGCGCTCGCCCGGCGTGACCACCAGCACCTCGAAGTAGGGCTTGCGAGTCTGGCCGCGCCCGATGCCCGGCGGCAGCACCTCGGGCGTGTGCGCCTCGCCTTCGTCGTCGGATTTCCAGGCTTCGGGATCGTCGCGGTAGCTGTTCGAGAGCAGCGAGACGCTGATGCGCTGGGCGAGCCGCGCGAAGGCCGTCCAGTCGCCGGTCTGCAGTCGTTCCTTCAGGGTCGCCATGAGGGCGGGGCCCGGATAGGCGCACAATTCCTCGATGGGACCGAGGGCGGCGAGCTCGTCGAGCGCGTCCTTGCGGAGGCCTTCGGCCGCGGTCGATCCCGCCGCGAGCGCCTTGGCGATCCGGTGGATGGTCCGCCAGCGGTCCACGCGGGCCTGGGCGGCGGAAAAGTAGCTCGAAAGTCCCTTGCGCGCTTCGGCTTTGGGTGTGGGTGACATGCTCGCCTCCTCGGGGTTGAGGGCCGTGCACGGACCTGCCTGCGACGGCCGCCGGTGAGATGCAGCATGGACCGGCCCGCGTCGCCCCGCCATTGCACCAAGGTGCCGCCGGGACCGCGACCGGCACCCAGGGACGATGGCGGGCTGCGCGGCTTGCGCGCACGCTGCCGGAGGACCAGCCGGGGGAGGAATTTGCTTCCATGAATCGAAGGGCTTACCCGCTCGAGGACGTCTTCCGGCGCATCGTCTCGCCGTTCGAGCAGTTCCTCGGGCGCACCAGCGCGGGGGGCATCCTGCTCCTGGGGGCCACCGTCCTCGCGCTCGCCGTCGCGACCGCGCTGGGCGAGAGCGCCGTGGACGCCTTCTGGGAGCGCGTGGCCTCGCTGGACCTGGTGGGCGGACCGGGGGTGAGCCTCACGCTGCACGACTGGGTCAACGAGGCGCTGATGGCGCTCTTCTTCCTCCTGGTCGGCCTCGAGATCAAGCGCGAGATCCTGGTGGGCGAGCTCTCGTCGCTGCGCGATGCGCTGCTGCCCGCGGCGGGGGCGCTGGGCGGCGTCGTAGTTCCCGCGCTCATCTACCTGGGGCTCAATGCCGGGACGCCGGCCGCCCGCGGCTGGGCCGTGCCGACCGCCACCGACATCGCCTTCGCCATCGGCGTGCTCGTGATGCTCGCGGAGCGCGTGCCGCGCGGGGCGATCGTGTTCATGACGGCGCTCGCGATCGCCGACGACCTGTTCGCGGTGCTCGCCATCGCCTTCTTCTACGCGAGCGACGTCCAGGTTCTCCAGCTCCAGGCGGCGGGGCTTCTGTTCCTGCTCCTCGTGATCTTCAACCGGGCGGGGATCCGCTCGCCCATTCCCTACGCCGTCGTAGGGGCGTTCCTCTGGTACTCGATGCTGCATTCCGGGGTCCACGCGACCCTCGCGGGGCTCCTCACGGCGCTCGCCATTCCCGCGCGCTCGCGCTTCACCGCGGGGCAGTTCCGCGACCGGATCGAGGAGCTGTACTCGGCGCTTCCGGCGGAGGGCTCGGCAAGCGCGGACGAGGGGGCGTTGTCCGACGATCGCGTGGCGGGCGTGGCCGAGGCCATGGAGCGCACCGCGATCTGGGTGCAAAGCCCCCTGCAGCGCATCGAGCACCGCCTCACGCCCTGGGTCGCGTTTGTGGTCGTGCCGCTCTTCGCGCTCGCCAACGCCGGGATCGACCTTCGCTCGATCGCGTGGGACGGGGCGCTCGCGCATCCGGTCACGCTCGGCGTGGCGGCGGGCCTGGTGCTCGGCAAGCTCGCCGGCATCAGCGCGTTCTCGTGGGTCGCGGTGCGGCTGCGCCTCGCGCGGCTCGCTCCCGGCGTCGGATGGCGGCACATCGTGGGATGCGCGTGGCTGGGCGGCATCGGGTTCACGATGTCGCTTTTCATCGGCGGCCTCGCCTTCGAGGCGCCGGGGGACGTGGAGCGCGCGAAGCTCGGCACGATGCTCGCCTCGCTCGTGGCGGGCGTCGCGGGCGTGGCGTGGCTGATGCTCGCCGCCCGGGGCGCCCGGTCCAAGGAGGCGAGGGCGGGCCCTCCGCCCTAGCTAGGAAGAGCGCCGCTCGCCCGGCGCCGCGAGGCGCGAGGCGAGGAGCGCGATGTCGATGCGGTGGCGCGTGATCTGCGCGTTCGCGTAGTCGGCCTCGACGCCGCCCTCGAGCCCCGCAAGCGTTCGCGAAAGCTCCTCGATGCGCCGCTCGTGCTCTTCGAGCGCGGCGGCCCATTCCTGTCGCAGCAGGCTTCCCATGGTTAGCTCCCGGGAAAGTCGTCGTCGGCTGAAAATAGCAGCCCCATGTGACGGCTTCCTTGCGCCCGATCAAACCGGCCATTCGCGCCCGGTCGCGGAGGCACCCTGTCGTCAGCCGAGGTTCAGGGTGACGGCGTCGGGACCGAAGAAAACCGTCGTGGGATAGAGACAGTCGAAGCCGTCCGCGGTCAGGCTCACGCTCAGTCCCCCCTGCTCGTCGGCCCGCAGGCGCTTGCGCAGGAGCGAGGCGAGGCCGCGCCGGGCGATCTGGATCGTGTCGATGCGGCCGCGCTTGGCGATGAAATCGCGCAGCGCCTCCGCGCGCGTGCCCTTCTTGCCGGGGACGCGCGCCGCGACCTCGATGCACAGGCACAGTGCCTCGCCCCGGGTGACGAGCTCGACGCGGCGCGCCGCGAGCTGGTCGGTCCACGTGCGGTCGAGATACGTCACGACGACGCGCGGCGCGGACTTGGGCGCGAAGGCGCGGGTGCCGTTGCGCTTCCGGCTCTTCTCGTTATCGGGCAATGGCGGAGCGCCTCGGGAAGCCCTGGCGGGAGACAGGCGGGCATTATGACCGTTCCCGAGGCGTTCGCAAGGGCGGCCCGCGGCGATCGCCGTCATCGAATGGTCACGAGGGATGCGGCGCGGCCCGTGCTACATTCGGCCGATGCGTATCGAGGAGCGCATCGGGCGCGACGGATTCGCGCTCGTCGCGGGGGTGGACATGCGGCCCCTGCTGGGCGCGGCCGACGCGCTCGCCGACTGGGAGCGCTTCGTGGCGAGCTGGGACGACCTTCCCCTCGACATCCACCTTCCCGAAGGCCACCGCTACCGGCGCCGCCGCTACGCGACGCTTTCGGCGCGCGCGAGCGAATCGGGCTTCCGCGTCGAGCCGCGCCAGCCCCATTACCAGGCGCCGGAGTACAACCGGCTCGTGGGCGGCATCGAGCGGTGGTTCGAGCCGATACGGCCGGAGGTCCTCGGGGGCCACACGTTCCGTGGCGTGATGGCGTTTGCCCTGCGCCTCTTCGGCGCGCTTCGGCCGAAGCGCGACTGGCACATCGAATGCCACCAGTTCCGCATCGAGGCCCGGGGCGATGCCGCGGGTCAGCCGACGCCCGAGGGCGTGCATCGCGACGGAGTCGACTACGTGCTGGTGCTGCTCGTGCGCCGCGTGAACATCGAGAGCGGCACCACGACCGTTCACGACCTCGACGGGCGGCTGCTCGGCAGCTTCACGCTCGCCGACCCGTTCGACGCGGCCCTGGTGGACGACGCGCGCGTCATGCACGGGGTCACGCCCGTGAGGCCCCTCGATCCGCGCCGGCCGGCGTTTCGCGACGTGCTGGTCGTTACGTTCCGGGCGCGCGAGCCCGCGGGCTGAAGCCGGCGCGGCACCGTTCGCCCCCAAATCCGTTGCAGGCCCCTTGCCTGCGCGTGTGGTATTCCCGCGCGCGGGAAGCGCCACAATGGCCCCATCGAGGGAAGGGCCGGCCGCGGCCGCGTCCCTTCCGGGGTCGTGGAGATCCGCCATGCCGAACCGCAAGATCCTCATCCTCGGCGCTTCGTACGGGTCGCTCCTCGGGGTGAAGCTCGCCCTCGCCGGGCATTCCGTGAAGCTCGTGTGCCTGCCCGCCGAGGCGAAGCTCATCAACGAGCAGGGCGCCATCGTGCGCCTTCCGGTCAGGGGCCGCGAGGGCCTCGTGGAGGTCGATTCGCGCGGGCTGCCCGGCCGGCTCGCCGCCGGAGGAACGGGCGACTTCGACCCGCGCGCCTTCGACCTCGTGGCGCTCGCCATGCAGGAGCCGCAGTACGGCTCACCCGGCGTGCGCGAGCTGCTCGGCGCCGTGGCTTCCGCTCGCGTACCGTGCATGTCGATCATGAACATGCCGCCGCTGCCCTATCTCGCGCGCATTCCCGCGATCGACATCGCCCGCTGCCGAGACAGCTACACCGATCCGGCCGTCTGGGACCGCTTCGACCCGAAGCTCGTGACGCTGTGCAGCCCGGACCCGCAGGCCTTCCGCCCGCCCGGCGAGGGCGTCAACGTGCTCCAGGTGCGCCTCGCCAC
>DASPRQ010000052.1:0-20116 GCA_035624355.1 Usitatibacter sp.
CCATGGGCGCCGAAGACATGCTCGCGCACCTCGGCCCGCTCGCGATCACGCGCACGGTGGCGACCACGTGGGCGCTCATGGCGCTGCTCGCGCTCGCCGCGTGGTCCACGACGCGGCGGCTGCGCGTCGAGGGGCCCGGCCGCGCCCAGGCGGCGCTCGAGGGATCCGTCCTCGCCATCCGCGAAGCGATCGAGGGTGTGGTCCCCGGGGAAGGCGAGCGCCTCCTGCCGTTCGTCGGCACGCTGTGGCTCTACATCGGCGCGGCGAACCTCGCGGGCGTCGTGCCGGGCGTGAGCTCGCCCACGGCCGACCTGTCCGCGACCGCGGCCCTGGCGCTCCTCGTCTTTCTCTCGGTGCACTGGTTCGGCGTGCGCCACGAGGGATTGCGCGGGTACCTCCGCCACTACCTCTCGCCGAGCCCCGTGATGCTCCCCTTCCACCTCGTCTCGGAGATCACCCGCACGGTGGCGCTCGCGATGCGCCTCTTCGGCAACATCATGAGCCTGGAGCTCGCCGCGCTGCTCGTGCTGCTGGTGGCCGGCTTCCTCGTGCCCGTGCCCGTCCTCATGCTGCACATCGTCGAGGCGCTGGTCCAGGCCTACATCTTCGGCATGCTCGCCCTCGTCTACATCGGCGGGGGGCTGCAGGCCCGCACATCCGGCGCGCAGGCGCCGCAAGGAGAAGAAGCGAAATGAACATCGGATGGATCGTCCTCGCATCGACCGTCGTCGCGGCCCTCGCGATCGCCATCGGCACCCTCCTCCCGGCCTTCGCCATGGGAAAGGCGATCGCCCAGGCTCTCGACTCCCTCGCGCGGCAGCCGGATGCCGAGCGCTCGATCACGCGCACGCTCTTCATCGGCCTCGCCATGATCGAGTCGCTCGCGATCTACACGCTCGTCGTGGTGCTCATCATCCTGTTCCGCAACCCGCTGCTCGAGTACGTGCTCAAGTGAGCCGCGGCCCGGGAACACAGCGCGGAGGCTGACTCGATGCAGCTCGACTGGTCCACCGTCGCCCTGGAAGTCGTCAATTTCCTGGTGCTCGTGTGGCTGCTCAAGCGCTTCCTCTACCGCCCCATCCTCGACGTGGTGGCCGCGCGGCAGGCCGCCATCGACCGGGCGACGAGCGGCGCCCGGGAGACCGAGGCGCGCGCCCGCGAGCTCGAGCAGAAGTACGAAGGACGCCTGCGCGACTGGGACCAGGAGCGCGCCCAGGCGCGCGCAGCGCTCCAGGAGGAGCTGCGCGACGAGCGGCGGAAGGCCCTCGCCGCCCAGGAGGCGAGCCTCGCCGAGGCCCGCGAGAAGGCCCGGGTGCTCGACGAGCGGCGGCGGGCCGAAGCGGCGGGTCGTCTGGAGCGCGAGGCGCTCGCGCAGGCCGCGGAGTTCGCGCGGCGGCTGCTCGCGAAGCTCGCCTCGCCCGACCTGGAAGCGAGGCTCGCCGCATCGGCCGCCGAGGCGATCGGCGCGATGGACGACGAGCGCCGCGCGCGGCTGCGCGCCGCGCTGCAAGGATCCGCCGAGCCGGGGACGGTCACCACCGCCTTCCCGCTCGCGCCGTCGCAGCGCGAGGCGCTCGCGCGCGCCCTCGAGGGAGCCACGGGGCAAGCGCGCGAGTGGATCTTCCGCGAGGACTCCTCGCTCCTCGCGGGCGTGCGCGTGAGCATCGGCCCCTGGATCCTGCATTTCAACCTGGGCGAGGAGCTCGAGCTCTTCGCCGCGGACGCTGCCGATGGCCGCTGAGCCCGCCCGCCCCGATCTCCTCGCGCGCCGCGCGCGCTGGATCGCCAGCTACGAGCCGGCGCTGCGCGTGGTCGAGCAGGGGCGCGTAGCTTCGGTGGGCGACGGCATCGCCTGGGTGGAGGGGCTCCCCTCGGCGGCCATGGACGAGCTGCTGGACCTCGAGGACGGCAGCCGCGCGCTGGTCTTCCAGCTCCAGGAGCGCCGCGTCGGCGCGATCCTGCTCTACCAGACCGAGGCCCTCACCGCCGGAACCCATGCGCGGCTCACGGGACGGCGCCTCGAGGTGCCGGTCGGCGACGAGCTGCTGGGGCGCGTGGTCGATCCGCTCGGCGCCCCGCTCGACGGGCTCGCCGCTGCGGCCTGCGAGCGGCGCGCCCCGCTCGACGTTCCCGCCCCTCCCATCGTCGAGCGCACGTTCGTGAGCCGCCCGCTCTACGCGGGCAACCGGATCATCGACACGATGATCCCCATCGGCAAGGGCCAGCGCCAGCTCGTGATCGGCGACAACGGCGTGGGCAAGAGCGCGCTCGCGATCGACACCGTGATCAACCAGCGCGACAAGGGCGTGAAGTGCGTCTACGTGCTGGTGGGCCAGAAGCGCTCCACGGTCGTGAACACCATCGAGACGCTGCGCTCGCGCGACGCCCTCGCCCACACGGTGGTCGTCGTGGCCGAGGCCACGGCGCTGCCCGGCCTCAAGTACCTCGCGCCCTACGCCGGCTGCGCCATCGCGGAAGCGTGGATGGGTGCGGGCGAGGACACGCTCGTGGTGTACGACGACCTGAGCACCCACGCGCGCATCTACCGGGAGCTCTCCCTGCTGCTGCAGCGCCCGCCGGGACGGGAAGCCTATCCCGGGGACATCTTCTACCTGCACTCGAGGCTGCTCGAGCGCGCGACCTGCCTCGCCGGCTCGGCCGGCGGCGGCAGCATGACGGCGCTGCCCATCGTGGAGACGATGCAGGGCGAGATCGCGGCCTACATCCCCACGAACCTCATCTCCATCACCGACGGGCAGGTCTACATGAGCCCGCAGCTCTTCGACGCGGGCGTGCTTCCCGCGATCGACGTGACGCGCTCGGTGTCGCGCATCGGCGGCAGCGCCCAGCATCCCGCGATCAAGGCCGAGGCCGGGCGCACGAAGCTCGACTACCTGCAGTTCCTCGAACTCGAGGTCTTCACGCGCTTCGGGGCGCGGCTCGAGCCCGCCGTCGAGGCGCGCATCCGGCGCGGGCGCGTGCTGCGGGAGGCGCTCAAGCAGGACCGCCTCGCGCCGGTCCCGATCGAGCTCGAGATGGCGTGGCTCGTCGCCTTCAACGAGGGGCTGCTCGACGACGCGCCGCCCGAGGAGGTCGCCGGCCGGATCGCTCGCCTCGCGCAGGGCCTCGGGCGCGAGCCCCTGTCGCTCGACGCCGAGCGCGCGAAGTGGGTCGCCGCGGTGAAGTCGTGGCTCGCGGCCGCGTAGCCCCATGAGCGCGACGCGCAAGCTCGACCAGCGCCTTCGGTCGCTCGCCGACATCGGGGACGTGATGACGGCGCTCAAGAACCTCGCGCTCGCGCAGGTCGCGCGGCTGCGCCGCGTGGCGCCCGCCCAGCAGCGCGTGGCGCGGACCGTGGAATCGGCGACCGCCGATTTCCTCGACCACCATCCCCAGGCGCTCGGGCTGCCCCGCGGAGCGCGCACGGTGCTGCTGCTCGTCGGATCCGAGCGCGGCTTCTGCGGCGCGTACAACGACGCGGTCGCCGAGGCCGCGGCGAAGGCCGCGAAGGACGACCCGCTGGTGGTCGTCGTCGGGCACCGGCTCGCGGCGCGCCTCGGCACGCGGCTCGAGCCCGCGGCGGTCGTGGAGGGGCCGGGATTTTCCGAAGAGGTGCCGGCGGCGATCACCCGCCTGGTGAATGCGCTCGAGACGCTGCCGGTGCCGGGCGCGACGCTGCTCCCTGCGCTCACGATCGCCTCCCACGAGGCGGGCGGCGGCCCCGCCCGAGTGCACATCCGCCCCGCGTTCGCGCCTCCCCGGCCCGCCCGTCCCGCGTTCACCGAGCCCCCGCGCCTGTACCTCGATCCGCCGGCGTTCTTCCGCGAGCTCGCCGACCACCACCTCTTCGCGGTGCTGCACGGCATGTTCTACGACGCGTTGCTCGCGGAGAACGAGCTCAGGCTGCAGCACCTGGAAGGGGCGCTACGGCGCATCGACGAGGCCCGCGAGCGGCTCGTCGCGCGCCGCAACGCGATGCGCCAGGAGGAGATGACCGAGGAGATCGAGGTGATCCTGCTCAGCGCGGCTGCGGCCTCCGGCGAGCGCGCGGCCCATCTCTGACCCCAGCGAGGCGGCCATGGAACGGAAGCCCCCCGTGCGCAAGACCAGCCAGGAGCACACCGTCCCGTGGTTCTGGCCGCTCGCCGCGGGCATCGAGCTCGCCGACGAGGGCATGAAGCTCGTGAACGACAACCTGCGCTTCGCGGCCGCCGAGCGCGCGATCGAGGCGCCGCCGCCGCCCGAGTGGGCCACGCCGAACCGCGTCGCGCTCGAGCTGCGCACGATGCGCCTGCGCGATTTCTCGCCCGGCGACGCGGGCGCGGCCGACGTGCCCGTGATCGTGGATGCGCCCTACGCGGGCCACAGCTCGACGATCGCCGATTACCGCAAGGGACAGAGCCTCGTGGAAGCGCTGCTCGCGAGCGGCCTGAAGCGCGTGCTCGTCACCGACTGGAAGAGCGCGACCGAGGAGATGAAGTACCTCGACATCGACGGCTACCTCGCCGAGCTCGCCGTCGCGGTCGACGACCTCGGCGGGAAGGTGAGCCTCGTGGGCCTGTGCCAGGGCGGCTGGATGGCGGCGATGTTCGCGGCGCGCTTCCCGGCGAAAGTCGCGAGCCTCGTGCTCGCCGGCTCCCCCATCGACACCGACGCGGGCCACGGCGCGATCCGCGCCATCGCCCACCGTCTCCCCATGGCGTTCTTCGAGGAGATGGTCGCCGCCGGCGGCGGGCGCATGCTGGGCCGGATGATGCTCGCCGGCTGGAAGAACATGAACCCCGACGAGCAGTACCTCGACAAGTACCTCGACCTCTACGAGCACATCGAGGACGAGTCGTACGTGGAGCGCACCGAGCGCTTCGAGCGCTGGTACGAGAATCCCGTCGACCTGCCCGGGAAATGGTATCTCCAGGCGATCCGCGAGCTCTTCAAGGAGAACCGCCTCGCGCGCGGCACGTTCGTCGCGCTCGGGCGCACGATCTCGCTACGCGCGATCGAGGTGCCCGTCTACCTGCTCGCCGGGGAGTCCGACGACATCACGACGCGAGAGCAGGTCTTCGACGCCGAGCGCCTCCTGGGCACGCCGAAGGAGCGCATCGAGAAGAAGCTCGTGCCCGGCGGCCACATCGGTCTCTTCATGGGCTCGCGCACGCTCGAGCATGCGTGGCCCGGGATCGGGGCGTGGATCGCGAAGCAGGGTGCCGCGGCGCGCAAGGGTTGAATGCTCGCCGCGCACTCGACGAGGCCGAACTCCGCGAGAATGCGCGCGTCATAGGTACAAGAAGGGAGAGCCCGTGGCGCAGGAACAAACCCAGGACCGCATGTATCGCGCGGAGATCGTCGAGGTGCCCACCCGCCCGTTCCCCGACCAGCGCCCGGGGACCTCGGGCCTGCGCAAGAAGACGCGCGTCTTCATGCAGCCCCATTATCTGGAGAACTTCGTCCAGGCGGTCCTCGACGTGGCCGCCGCGGGCGCGAAGGCAGGCCTCGCGCGCGAGACGCTCGTGGTGGGCGGTGACGGGCGCTACTTCAACCGCGAGGCGATCCAGCGCATCGTGCGCATGGCGGCGGCCAACGGCTTCGGCACGGTGCTCGTCGCGCGCTCGGGGCTGCTTTCCACGCCCGCGATGAGCGCGGTGATCCGGGCGCGCGGCGCGCAGGGCGGCCTCGTGCTCTCGGCGAGCCACAACCCCGGCGGACCCGACGCCGACTTCGGCGTCAAGTTCAACGTGCGCAACGGCGGCCCCGCCCCCGAGGCGGTGACCGAGGAAATCTACCGCGTCGCAAGTTCCCTCGCGCGCTACCGCACGATCGAATCGCCCGACATCGACCTCGACCGCGAGGCGGAGCACGCCCTCGGCGCCGCCCGCGTCGTCGTGTTCGACCCGATCGCCGACTACGCCGCGCTCATGGAGAGCCTCTTCGACTTCGAGGCGCTGCGGCGCCTGTTCCGCGGCGACCTGCGCATGCGCTTCGACGCCATGAACGGCATCACCGGCCCCTACGCGCACGAGATCCTCGAGCGCCGCCTCGGCGCCCCCGCAGGCACCGTGGCGCGCGGCACGCCGCTCGAGGACTTCGGCGGCGTGCATCCGGATCCCAACCTCGTGCACGCCGCGGAGCTCGTGCGGCTCATGGACGGGGACGGCGCGCCCGACCTCGGCGCCGCGTGCGACGGCGACGGCGACCGCAACATGATCCTCGGGCCGCGGCTCCTCGTCTCCCCGGGCGATTCCCTCGCGATGATCGCCGAGCACGCGCAGGCCTCCATTCCGGGATACCGCGTGGGACTCGCGGGCGTGGCGCGCTCGATGCCCACCAGCACGGCCGTGGACCGCGTGGCCGCGGCGCTGCGCATCCCCTGCTACGAGACGCCCACCGGGTGGAAGTTCTTCGGCGACCTGCTGGACGCGGGACTGTGCACGATCTGCGGCGAGGAGAGCTTCGGCACGGGCTCGAGCCACATCCGTGAGAAGGACGGGCTGTGGGCGGTGCTGTGCTGGCTCTCGATCCTCGCGCGTTCGGGATCTTCGGTCGCCGAGGTCGCCCGCGCGCACTGGCGCCGCTTCGGGCGCAGCTACTTCCGGCGCCATGACTACGAGGCCCTCGATCCGGCGGCGGCCGAAGGCCTCGTCGGCCACCTTCGCGACCGGCTCGCGGGACTCGCGGGAGCTTCGCTCGCGGGTAGCACCGTCGCCTCGGCCGACGACTTCGCGTACCGCGATCCGGTCACCGGGGCGGAAGCCCTGCACGGGGGACTGCGCATCCGGCTCGCCGACGGCTCGCGCATCGTCGCGCGCCTGTCGGGCACGGGCACCGAAGGGGCGACGCTGCGCCTCTACCTCGAGCGCTATCGCGACGACGGGGGAAGCGGCGAGGTCGGGGCCGTGCTCGCGCCGCTGCGCGACGCGGCCGTGCGGCTCCTCGAGATCCGCGCCCGCTGCGGGCGCGACGAGCCGACGGTGATCACCTGAGCGTGCGGCCATGACGATCCAATTCCTGCCGCGGCCGCTTCCGGAATCGCTGGAGACGCTCACGGAGCTCGCGCTCGACACGCGCTGGACGTGGAGTCACGCCGGCGACGCCGTCTGGCGCAGCCTCGACCGGGAGCTCTGGGAGCGCACGCGCAACCCGTGGGCGATCCTGCAGAACGTCCCCGAGTCGCGCCTCGACGCGCTCGCGGCCGATGCCGGCTTCCGCAAGGCGCTCGCCGACCTCGCCGAGGACCGGCGGCGCTATCTCGCCGAGCCCGGATCGTGCGCGCGCGTGTGCGGCGAGGCGTGCCTCGGCAGCGTCGCCTACTTCTGCATGGAGTTCGGCCTGAGCGAGGCCTTTCCGCTCTACGCGGGAGGGCTCGGCGTGCTCGCGGGCGACTGCCTCAAGACCGCGAGCGACCTCGGCGTGCCGCTCGTGGGCGTGGGCCTGCTCTACCAGGAAGGCTACTTCCGCCAGGTGGTGGACGCACGCGGCGCGCAGCTCGAGACGTATCCGTACAACGATCCCACGAGCCTCCCGATCCAGCCGGTGATCGGCCCCTCCGGCGCATGGCTGCGCGTCGACGTCGAGTTCCCCGGCCGGACCGTCCACCTGCGCGTGTGGCAGGCCACGGTCGGGCGCGCGCGCCTGTACCTGCTCGACAGCAACAGCCTGATGAACGGCCCGGTCGACCGCGGCATCACCGCGAAGCTCTACGGAGACGCCGCCGAGACGCGCCTCATGCAGGAGATCGTGCTCGGCATCGGCGGGTGGAGGATGCTCGAAGCCCTCGGCATCGCCCCCGAGGTCTGCCACCTGAACGAGGGGCACGCCGCCTTCGCCGTGCTCGAGCGTGCGCGCGCTCTCATGGCCGGCACGGGCGTTTCGTTCGACGAGGCGCTCTGGGCCACGCGCGCCGGCAACGTCTTCACCACGCACACGCCGGTCGCCGCCGGGTTCGACCGGTTCGACCCGGGGCTCATGCGACGTTACTTCCGCGAGCCTGTCCGGGAAATGGGCATCGGGCTTCCGAAGCTGCTCGGCCTCGGGCGCGCCGATCCCCGCGACGAGGCCGAGCCCTTCAACATGGCGTACCTCGCGCTGCGCGGCTGCGCCCAGGCGAACGGCGTGAGCCGCCTCCACGGCGCCGTGAGCCGCCGCCTCTTCGAGGGGCTGTATCCCGGCTGGCCGGAGGGCGAGGTGCCGGTGGGCCACGTCACCAACGGGGTGCACGTTCCCTCTTGGGATTCGGCCGAGGCCGACGAGCTGTGGTCGCGCGCGTGCGGCAAGCGCCGCTGGCTCGGACCGCTCGGCACCCTGCCCGCCGCGATGGAAGCCGTGAGCGACGAGGCGCTGTGGGAGCTCGCCGCGCGCCGGCGCGCTGAGCTCGTCCGCCTCGCGCGCCGGAGGCTCTCGTGGCAGCTCGCCCAGCGCGGAGCCGACCCCGCCCGCGTCGAGGCCGTCTCCCACGCGCTCGATCCCAACGTCCTCACGCTCGGCTTCGCGCGGCGCTTCGCCGAGTACAAGCGGCCGGACCTGCTGCTGCACGACGAGGAGCGCCTCGCCCGCCTCGTGCTCGACGCGCGCCGCCCCGTGCAGCTGGTGATCGCCGGGAAGGCCCATCCGCTCGACGAGGAAGGCAAGCGCAGGATCCAGGCGTGGCTCGCGTTCGTGAACCGGCCCGAGATGCGCATGCACGCGGTGTTCCTCGAGGACTACGACCTCGCGCTCGCCCAGGAGCTCGTCCAGGGCGTGGACGTCTGGATCAACACGCCGCGCCGCCCGTGGGAGGCCTGCGGCACGAGCGGCATGAAGGTGCTCGCGAACGGCGGGCTCAACGTCTCGACGCTCGACGGCTGGTGGGCCGAGGCGTACGCGCCGGAGGTCGGCTGGGTCGTGGGCGACGCGCGCGACGGGCTCCCGGGCGAGGACGCGCAGGACGCCGAGCGCCTGTATCGCGTGCTCGAAAGCGAGGTGATCCCCGGGTTCTACGAGCGCGACGCCCTCGGCGTTCCGCGCGCCTGGATCCGCCGCATGCGCGCGAGCATCTCCACGCTCGCCCCGCGCTTCAGCAGCAATCGCATGCTGCGGGAGTATCTCGAGCGCTACTACTGCGGGGCGTCTTCCGCGTACCGGCGCCGCACCGAAGCCGGCGCGAAGCTCGCGCGGGAGCTCCACGCGTGGCAGGGCGCGCTCGCCTCGAACTGGAGCGAGATCCACTTCGGGGAGGTGCGCGCGACGAGGCAGGGCGGCGACTGGCTCTTCGAGGTGACCGTGCACCTCGGCGAGATCGCCGCCGATTCCGTGAAGGTCGAGCTGTGCGCCGACCCCGTCGCGGGCGGCGAGGCCGTGCGCGAGGCGATGGAGCGCGGCGCGGCGCTGGCGGGTGTGGCGAACGGCTACGTCTACTCGGCGTGCGCGAGCGCCTCGCGGCCCGAGTGGCACTACACGCCGCGCGTCGTGGCCTTCCACCCGGAGGCCTTCACGCCGGCCGAGTGCGCGCTCGTGTCGTGGCAACGCTAGCGCGAAGCGCGGCGACGGGCGGCTCGCCTCCTATCGCGATTCCGGTGCGCCCACGCCCGCCGCGCGCAGGTCGCCGGCATCGAGGACGATGAGGCGGCTCACGGGCACGCCCTGCGCGAAGAGCTGCGTGCGCACGGCCCGCTCGATCTCCCTGCGATAGCGCTCGAGGAAACCGCGCACGGCCTCGTCGCGGCCGGAGGCGCCCAGCCCCTGGAGCGTCTCCCAGTCGATGCGCGCCTCGAGGGGGCGCCCGTCGACGTCGGCGTACAGCAGCGCCGGCTCGCCGGAGGAGATGCGGTCCCGCTGGTGACGGAAGACGATGTCCATGTTCGCCTCGATCTTTCCCGATGGAAGCCCGTGGCCCCAATCTTCCACGGCCGGCGAAGCGCCCGGTTGAGCGAGATCAACCGCCGGCGGGACGGGCGCTGGCGCCGGCGCGTCAGATCGGCAGCACGTCCCACGACCGCTCGGCCCGGGCGTCCGGGGCGAGCGGGAAGGCCCGCACGTCGCGCGCGATGGCCGCGCGCAGGAAGGAATCGACCCACGCGAAGACGTCGTAGCGGCGGATGGAACGGCGCATCGCGCGCATGCGCGCCACGCGCTCCTCCTTCGGCATGGAGTGGGCCTCGCGGATCGCGTCCGCCACGCCCTCGACGTCGTACGGGTTCACGAGGAGCGCGCTGCGCCCGAGCTGCTCGGCCGCGCCCGCGAACTCCGAGAGGATCAGCACGCAGTCCTCCTCGATGCTGCACGCGCAATACTCCTTCGCCACGAGGTTCATGCCGTCCTTGAGCGGCGTGACGAGGGCGATGTCCGCGGCGCGGTAGTAAGCGAGCAGCTCCAGGCGCGAGAGGCTGCGGTACTCGTACCACACCGGAACCCACCCGCCCGGGCGGGCGAAGGCGCCGTTGATCCGGCCCACGAGCTGCTCGATCTCCGTCTTCATCGCGCGGTACTGCGGGATGTCCTCGCGGCTCGGCACCACGACCTGGATGAGCGACACCTGGCCGCGCATCTCCGGATGGCGCTCGAGCAGGTCCTGGAACGCGCGCAGGCGCAGCGCGATGCCCTTCGTGTAGTCGAGGCGGTCCACGCCCAGGACCAGCTTGCGCCGCGGCAGCAGCGTGTGCAGCTCGCGCGCCTTGTCGGCGACCGCCGGCGAGGCCGCGGCGCCCATGAACGCGTTGTAGTCGATGCTGATGGGGAAGCTGCCCAGCCGAAGCCTGCGGCCCGAGGCGGCGGCGGTAACCACGGCACCGCGCCCCTCGATGCGCGCCCCGTCCACCAGCGCCTCGACGCAGGCCGCGAAGTTGCGCCGGTCGCGGCCCGTCTGGAAGCCCACCAGGTCGTACTGGAGCAGCGCTTCCACCACGGGCTTGCGCCACGGCAGCTTCATGAAGATGTCGGGCGAGGGGAACGGGATGTGCAGGAAGAACGCGAGGCGCGCCTCGGTGCCCAGGGCGCGAAGCTCCGCGCCGACCGCCATGAGGTGGTAGTCGTGCACCCAGACGAAGTCGCCGCGCTCCGCGCGCCCGGCGAGCGCCTGCGCGTACTTGCGGTTCACGCGGCAATAGGTGCGCCAGTACTTCGGGTCGAAGTTGCACAGCGAGGGCAGGTCGTGGAAGAGCGGCCAGACCACCTCGTTCGAGAAGCCGAGGTAGAAATCGCGGACTTCCTCCTCGGCGAGGTCCACCGCTTGCAGCGTGTAGCCCGCCTCCTCGCCCGCCTCCGCGAGCGCCTGTCCGAAGTCACGCGACGATCCCGCAGTCCCCGTCCATCCGATCCACGTGCCGCCCCGGTTGCGCAGGACGGGCAGGAGCGCCGTCACGAGGCCGCCGCTGCCCGCTTGAGCGACCCAGCGACCCGCGTCCGTCCGCTTGAATGCGAAGGGCAGGCGGTTGGAGACCACCACGAGGCGCGAGCGGGCGTGCGCGCCATCGGTCGCGCGCATCATCGCCCCCGCTTCGCCGCCGCGGCCCAGCGGCGCAGGAACGCGAGCAGCTCCCGCGGGGGCTTGAGCCACAGGTCGGCGCCCGTCTCGCGCAGCTCCGGGCGCACGAGCACCGCGAGCCCGCGACCGCGGAGGGCGTCGAAGGCGTCCTCGTCGGTGAAGTCGTCGCCGAGGTACGCGCACGCGGTTTCGCGCGAGCAGCCGGCGAGCACCTCTCTCACCGCGTCGCCCTTGTCGCGTCCCCGCGCGCGCATCTCCATCCCCTCGTCGAAGGGCAGCAGCTCGACGCTCGCGTCGGCGATCTCGCGCCACGCGTGAAGGAGGCGCTCGCGCACGAGCTGCGCCCGCGGCGGCGCGAGGCCCCGCCAGTGCATCGCCACGCTCGCGGGCTTGCGCTCCACGCGCGCGCCCCCGAACGCGAGCTGCCGCGCGGGCGCCTCGGCGAGCGCGAGCTGCCGGGTCGCTGCCTCCTCGGGGGCGAATTCCGTCACCGGCCCGCGCGGCGCCGCTCGCTCCCGGCCGTGCGCTCCCCACGCCTCGTCGTGGCGGATTCCGGCGAGCATTCCGCGCAGGTCGCCGATTCGCCGCGCGCTCACGATCACGACGCGGGTCCCGCGGCTTCCGGAGAGCGCGGCGAGGGCCTGCGCGACGCCGGGATAGGGCCGCGCCCGGGCGGGATCGACGTGGAAGGGAGCGAGCGTTCCGTCATAGTCGAGGAAGAGCACGCGCTCCGGGGCGCACGCGACGTGGTGGAAGAACCGGTCGAGGTCGGCATGGACGTTCAGCAATCGCATCGGCCTTCGATCCTCGCCATGGCAAGGCCATTATCCGACAGCCTTCCCCCGGCTGCACGGAAGAATGGCGAGCCGCGGGAACTTTCCTTGCGCCGGGCCGGACGGAGAAGTAACGTTTCGCAAATGCCGATCCGCGAATTCATCACGGCGAGCCCCGCTCTCGAGACGGCGATCGACCTCCTGATCGCCCCGGCCATCGCCGTGCTCGTCCACGCCGCGGCGATCGCCGTGCTGCGCCGCGTGCTGCGCGGGCGCGGGTCCCTGCAGATCCTGCTGCGCGCCACGCGCGCCCCTTCGCGCTGGACGATCGCCTTCCTCGCGCTCGCCCTCTCGATCGAGGTGGCCCCGCCTCCGGCGCCGCTGGGCGCCACGCTGCTGCACTGGGCCGACATCGGCCTCATCGCGTGCGCGACGTGGCTCGTGGCGAGCGCGATCGACGCGTTCACCGCCATCGTCATCGCGTTGCATCCGTCCGACGTCGCCGACAACCTGCAGGCGCGGGCGCTCGCCACGCGGGCCCGGGTGCTCGGCCGGACCGTCAAGGGCCTCGCCATCTTCGTCGGCGCCTGCGCGGTGCTCATGACCTTCCCCGACGTGCGCCAGCTCGGGACCACCCTCCTCGCCTCCGCGGGCGTGGCGGGGCTCGTGGCGGGGCTCGCCGCGCGCACGGTCCTCGGCAACGTGATGGCGGGGCTGCAGATCGCGTTCACCCAGCCCATCCGCATCGACGACGTGCTCATCGTGGACGGCGAATGGGGGCGCGTGGAGGAGATCACCTCGGCGTTCGCCGTGCTGAAGATCTGGGACGAGCGCCGCCTCGTGATCCCGCTGCACTGGTTCATCGAGAACCCGTTCCAGAACTGGACGAAGACCTCCTCGCAGATCATCTGAGCCGTCACCTGGTGGTTCGACTACGGCGTGCCGGTGCAGAAGCTGCGCGAGGAGTTCGAGAGGCAGTGCCGCGCGGCGCCGGAGTGGGACGGTCGCGTGGTGAACGTCCAGGTGACCGACGCGAACGAGCACGCCATCCAGGTTCGGGGGCTGTGCTCGGCCTCCAATGCGGACCGCGCGTGGGACCTGCGCTGCCGCCTGCGGGAGGGACTCGTCGACTTCGTGCGGCGCGAATATCCGACGTCGCTGCCGAAACTGCGGGTGCAGGCCGAGCGCAGGGCCGCCGCGGCGGCGCGGTCGTGAAGGCGCCCGGGCCGCGACTCAGCCGCGGAAGATCTCGAACGGGTCGATCTTCAGCACCCTCCGGATGCCCGCGTAGCTCGAGACCGCTGCGATCACGATCACCATGCCGAAGGCGAGCAGCAGGTTCCAGGCGGCCACAATCGCCGCGTAGTCGGGCAGCCGCAGCTTCGCGATCCAGATGAGGACGCTCGAGATCCCGACCCCGAGCCCGTAGCCGGTGAAGCACGTGAACACGGACTGGAAGAGGATCATCGCGACGAGCTCGTTGCTGCGGGCCCCGATCGCCTTCAGCGCGCCGAACTTCTCGAGGTTCTCGAGGATGAAAGTGTAGAACGTCTGTCCCGATATCGACAGCCCGACGACGAAGGCGATCGTCGTCATGATCATGATATTGATGCCGACGCCGGTCTGGTACTTGTAGAAGTCCGAGATGCGCCGGTCGAACTCCTCGACCGTCAGCGCGAGGTAGCCGAGGCGCGCGACCTGGCGCTTGATTCCCGCGACGTCCGCGTCGCTCCTGGGCTCGACGAGGATGTAGGTCAGGGTGAAGCGCGTCGTGGGAAGGTAGGTGATCGCCCGCGAATAAGTGGTGTAGAGCGTCGGCACGCCGAACAGGCCGTTGGCGGCGACGTGCGCGATCCCGACGATCACGGCGCGGTGATCGTTGAGCTCCATCTCCGATCCGATCCCGGGGCGGTCGAGCTTGCCGTACTCCGCGTCCTTCACGACGATGAACGCGTTGTCGCCGTAGATGTCCTGGATGTTGCCGGCGAGGAGGCGCGGCCGGCCCACGAGGCTCACGTCGTCGAGGCCCATCACGTTGACCGCCTGGTACCTCCCGCTGCGCAGCCTCGCGAGCGCGGTGCCGGAATAGAGACCGACCGCGTACTTCACCCCCTCCATGCTGCGCGCGGCGTCGAGCACGTAGTCCGGCAGCGGGATCGAGTTCGCGACGGTGTTCACCGCGGGGTCCATCACCCAGATGCGCGCGCCGACGTTCGTCACCGTGGCCGAGGACCGGTCGAGGATGCCCGCGAACATCGCGGTGACCTGGACCATCAGGAAGACCGCGAACGTGACGCCGATGATGAGCGCGGTGAACTTCGCGCGGTCGTTCACCAGGAGCTTGAAGGCGAGCAGCAGCACGCCCCTCGAGGGAAGGCGCTTCATCGCGGCCGCTCGCCCTCGGCCCCCGTCCAGGGGCGGCCCAGGGCGACATAGAGCGCCGCGGCGTCCTGGAGGTGCTGCGCGCGGGCCTGCAGCAGGTTGATCCGCGCGATCTCGAGCGACTGGGCGGAGAGATTCTCCTGCAGCTCGCTCGCGAGCCCCGCCCCGGCGTTCGCCGCGGCGAGCTCACGCCCGCGCGAAGCGATCGCGAAGGCGTCACCCTGCGCGCGCTCGGCCTGCGCGTCGTTGTCCAGCGCCTGGAGGGCGGTGGCCACCTGTCCGAACGCGTTCGCCACGGTCTGCCGGTACTGCGCGAAGGCCTGCTCGTACTGCTGCTTCGCCGCTTCCTCGCCGTGCACGCCCGAGAAGCCGGAGAAGACAGGAATGTTGATCGACGGCCCGAACGAGCCGTACCGCGCGCCCTCGGTCCCGAGGGAAGCCCTGTCCGGCCCTTGCACGCCGGCGGTCGCGTCCAGGGTCACGGTGGGATAGAGCGCCGCGGTCGCGATGCCGACCTGGGCGCTCGCGGCGTGCAGCGCGGCCTCGGCCTCGAGGATATCCGGGCGCTGGCGCACCAGCGCCGAAGGCAGGCTCAGGGGAATCGCCTCGGGAAGCCGGATCTCGTCGAACGCGGGCATCGCGGCGCTCCACTCGGCGGGGGTGCGCCCGGAAAGCGTCGCCAGCAGGTCGTTCGCGGCGGCGATGCGCTGTCGCAGGGCCGGCAACGCGGCCCGGGTCGACGCCACCTGCTGGCGCGCCGCGAGGACGCTCGCGTAGGGCGCGACGCCCGCCTGCCACTGCGCTTCGTAGAGCCTGGCCTCGCGACGCTGGAGCGCGAGCAGCGCCTCGGTGGCACGCAGCTCCTCCCGATACGCCGAGCCCGCGATCGCCGTGTTGACGACGTTGCCGGTGAGGGTGAGGAACGTCGCGTCGCCGAGCGCCCGCTCGTAGTCCGTCTCGGCGCCCAGCTTCTCGACCGCCCGGCGATTGCCGCCGAAGACGTCGATCGCGTAGCTCACGGCGGCACCGAGCGTGATCAGGTTGAAGGCCGCTACCGTTCCCTCGACGCCCAGCCGGAAGGGCGAGAGGCGCTCGCGCAACGCGCTCGCGCCGATGTCCACCTGGGGATAGTAGACGCCCGCGCCCGCCGCGAGGCTCTCCTCGCTCGCCTTGAGGGCGGCGTGCGCCGCGGCGAGATCGGGGCTTCGCGCGAGAGCGTCGCGCACGAGCGCGTCGATTCCGGTCGAGCCGAAGGTGCTCCACCACTCGGCGGGCGGGGGCCCGGCGCGCGCGACGGGGCTCGGCGCGTAGTCCGCGCCCGGGGGCAGCTCGGGGCGCTTGAAGTCGGGGCCGACGGCGCACCCCGAGCATGCGGCGACGAGACACGCCGCGGCGACGCCCCTCATCGGGAGCCCGCCTTCGTCGCGATGTAGACGTCCACGAGCTGCCCCGGGTACAGCTTCGCCTTGCCCGTGTTCCCGAACCGGAAGATGAGGGGGAGGACCCTCACGTCGACCCGCTCCTGCCGCTGGTCGGAAAGCTGGATCTTGGGCGCGAGGTACGGCTGCATCCGCACGAACTGGAGCGGGATGCGGACGTCGGTGCCGCGCACCGCCATCTCCGCGCGGATCTGTCCCTCCGGCGGGATGCGGTTGACGAGGATCTCGTCCACGTACACGCGGACGTCGAGGTCCTCCTGCGGCGCGCCCATGACGACCACCGGGCCGTTCGATTGGGTATACGACGAGTAGGCGCCCTGCGGCGAAACGTAGCTTCCCACCGCGGTGTTGACGGCGAGCACCACTCCGTCGGTGGGGGCGCGGATCACGTACTTCGCGAGCAGGGCCCGGGCGGCATCGGCGGAGGCGGCAAACGCCCGGTACTGGCCTTCCTGCTGCGCGATGTCGTAGCTCCAGGCCCCGGCCCGCGTAAGCTCGTATTGGCGGCGCGCGAGCTCCAGCGCGGCCCTCGCCACCTGCGCCGCGTTCGAGGCGTTGTCGAGCGCGTCGCGGCTCACGGAACCGGGATCGATATCGAAGGAGCGCTTCTGCTTGTCGTACTGGTCCTCGGCCGACTTGTAGGAGGCCGTGGCGGCGGCGACCTGCGCCTCGGCGATGCGCAGGTTCTCGGCCCGCGGCTGGGCCTTCAGCTCCTCGAGCAGCGCACGGGCCGCCGCGGCCTGCTGCTCGAGCTGCGCGACGGTCGCGCGCTGCACGCTGTCGTCGAGGGAGACGAGCGGCGCGCCCTTGGACACCGTGGCGCCCTCCTTCACCAGGATCGCCGCGACCGGCGCGGAGACCTCGGCGAAGATATCGACGTTCGAGCCGCTCGGCTGCGCGCTCTCCACGATGCCGTTGGCGTAGATGCCGCTCGCGAAGGGATTGGCGGGCGGGCTGAATACCGGCGGCTGCGCGTGCCTCGGGAGGCTGTAGTACACGGCGCTCCCGATCCCGGCGAGCACGCCCAGGATGGCGGCAGCGAAGAGCAGCCGGTGCTTCATGCGGACCCCGCGGCGATCCCCGTGATGCGCCCGTCCTCCATGTTCATCACGCGGGTGGCGTAGTCGAGGATCCGCGCATCGTGCGTCACGATGACGATGCAGCGGCCGTCGTCGAGCAGCTTCTCCCGCACGAAGGAGACGATGCGCCGCCCGGTGTCGCCGTCGAGCGACGCGGTGGGCTCGTCGAAGATGAGCACCTCGGGGCGGCTCACGATCGCGCGCGCGATGGCGACCCGCTGCTGCTCGCCGCCGCTCAGCTTCACGGGCCTGAGCTCCGCACGATCCTTCAGGCCCACGATGTCGAGGTGACGGATCGCCGTCTCGATCGCCTCGTCCCATTCGACCCGCCGCAGGATCAGCGGGATCGCGACGTTCTCGGCGGCGGTCAGCAGGGGGAAGAGGTGGTAGTCCTGGAAGACGAAGCCGATCCGGTTCAGGCGAAGATCGGCGAGCGCGTCAGCGCCGAGCCCCCAGAGGTCCATCCCGTCGAGGAGCACCTGCCCCGAGTCCGGGCGCAGGATGCCCGATACGATGCTGAGAAGGGTCGTCTTGCCGCTTCCGGAAGGCCCCACGATGTAGAGCATCTCGCCGAATCGGGCGTCGAAGGTCGCCTCGTTGACGGCGACGGTGTGCGCTGCACCTTGCCCGAAGCTCTTCGTGATGGCGCGAGCCGATATCGCGATCCGCCCGGCGTCGCTGCTCATCGAACCCCATCGCTCCTTCCCGGCCGACGATTCGTCCTGTCAGAAGGTACCCCCGCAGCGCGGATGGCCTTTGATGGCCGTCAACCGGGGTACGCCCCGGGCCGCCCGCAAGGCTCCCGTCAGGTCCGCGGCGATAGCCCGGCGCCACGCGGCCGGTGTCCAGCCGCGCGCTGGCGTTGGTCAAGACCTCAATTTCGCTATCCTGGTGCCGCCTACTGCTCGATAGTCAGGACAGCGTCCCTCCCGAAGCTCAGACTGCAGCTGTCGTTGGCGTCGGCGCCGTTGTCCTCGAGCTTCCCGCGCAGCACGAACCCCTGATTCGGGATCTTGCCGTCTACCCACGCCTGCACGATGCTCGTCACCGTGATCGTGGCCGACCCGCCGGCGAATTGGATGGGAGCCGCCCAGTTGAAGTCGCCGTCGTCGGGATAGGGCGCGGTGAACGTCTGCGTCGTGCCCTTCTCGGCAGGCGTTCTGGTGAGAACCGCCCTCCCGAGCCCGCCGTAACAGCGGGGGTCGCCGCCGTCGACCTTCAGCGTCACCGTCGCCTTCGTGACTTTCAGGCCTTTGAAAGCGGCAGGGTCATAGCCAAAGAACGCCCGATCGTAGATGTTCCAGTGGAAGAGCCACAAGAAAGAGCCATCGAGGATATGGTCCCAGCCGATGCACAAGTCCGGGCAGGGCGCGGTCCCGCGTTCGGGAATGAACGTCGAGAAGGGACCGACGTTCTTGTATTCGTACTCGCGCAGCGCGAACCACTCGGGGTGCAACGTGACCGGCTTCCTCAAAACCGCATTGGAAGGCAGCACCCCCGGATTGAACTTGCAGGCCACGGAGTACTCGGTGGAGTAGTACATGTCGGGCTGGCCGCCGGAGATGTGGCTCGCCCGGAGCTGCATGTAATCGGTAGTCGATTCCGCGACCGAAATCGAGTTCTGGACGGAGAGCGAGCCGGACGTCGGCATCGTCACCACGGAGTCGCCGCTGAATACCGTGGTCACGCCGGAGAGCCAAATGAAGGTGGCCCAGAACGTCGTCCCCGGCTTCCCGGTGATCGAAGCGCTGAAGGAGACCGTCGTCGGACAATTGCCGGAGTAGGACGGTGGGTTCGCGGTGATCGTTGCGCCGGTGATCTGGGCGTTCGTCAGTTGCGCGACGCCGAGCACGATCATCGCTGCCACGATGCCGCGAAGTGATCCGGCGATCCGCTGCAGCATCATGGCTCGCCTGCTCTCCCGTGGCCGGCGGAAATACCCGACCCACTGCCACGACACTAATGCCGTCCCTGTCCGCGAGTCAACGGGATCACACCCGCTCTGTCGCCGGAGAGAGACAAAACGCGCTGACCGATCGAAGTGACTGGAGGCGGGGGTCGGAATCGAACCGGCGTACACGGCTTTGCAGGCCGCTGCATAACCACTCTGCCACCCCGCCCGCGCGGACATCGTCGCTCGAACGTCCGGGGACCTGATGCGGAACGGGGGAAACCGGCCGGCGGTTTCCCCCGCGAAACTGGAGCGGCAGAAGAGTCTCGAACTCTCGACCTCAACCTTGGCAAGGTTGCGCTCTACCAACTGAGCTACTGCCGCGACGAACGCGAAATTATAGCGTTTTCAGGGGCCCGGCTCAACCGCGCGGGATCAAGCCGCGGCGCTTGCCGCCCCCGGCGCGCTCACATATAGTCGCGGCGTGACTTTGCATTCCCGCGCGGCGACCGCCGGTCCGCCCGCCGCCGCTCCCATCCGCCGGCTGCTGTTCCGCTTCGCCTGCATCGCGTTCGCGAGCCTCGCGGGCGCCCTCTCGCTCGCCGCCGACGCGCCCGTCGTGGTTCGAACGGTGGAGGGCATGCCGCCCGTTACCGATCCGCGCAACCTCTACGGCGAGGCGGGCGCGGGCCGGCTCGCCGCGATCGTGGCCGGCGACCTGGACCGGGTGTACGTCCCCAACCTGCGCTCGAACGACGTGTATGTGATCGACCCGGCGACGCTCAAGGTCGTCGACCGCTTCCCCGTGGGTTACAGCCCGCAGCACGTCGTGCCCTCCTGGGACCTGCGCACGCTCTGGGTCACCAACAACGCCGAGGGGCGGACCGATGGAAGCCTGACGCCGATCGACCCGACCACGGGCAAACCGGGCAAGGCGATCGCGGTCGACGATCCCTACAACATGTACTTCACCCCGGACGGCGGCTCCGCGATCGTCGTGGCCGAGGCGCTGAAGCGGCTCGACTTCCGCGATCCGCAGACCATGACGCTGCAGTACTCGATCGCGGTGCCTCGCTGCGGCGGCATCAATCACGCCGATT
>DASPRQ010000054.1:0-3996 GCA_035624355.1 Usitatibacter sp.
GCTCCCCCGACTCGATCTGGCGCACGACGGTGTCGAGGAAGGCGTTCCTGACGGTCTTGTCGCTGTCCATGGGGCCTCCGGGAGCGGGCACGGAAGCCCATTGTGACACGGGGTTAGCGCATGCGCCCCGGAAGCCAGGTGACGAGCCCCGGGAAGAAGAAGATGAGGCCCACCGCCGCCACCATCAGCGCGAAGAGCGGCGCGGACACGCGCGCGATCCAGGTGATCTCGCGCCGGGTCATCCCCTGCAGCACGAAGAGGTTGAAGCCCACGGGCGGCGTGATCTGCGCCATCTCCACCACGAGCACGATGAAGATCCCGAACCAGACGAGGTCGATGCCGGCCTTCTGGATCGTGGGCAGGATCACGCCCATCGTGAGCACCACCATCGAGATGCCGTCGAGGAAGCAGCCCAGCACGATGTAGAAGACCATGAGCCAGAAGAGCAGCCCGAAGCGCGAGAGCCCGAGCCCCGAGATGTACTCGGCGAGCTCGCGGGGAAGCCCGATGTAGCCCATGGCGAGCGTGAGGAACGCCGCGCCCGCGAGGATGAGGGCGATCATGCAGTACAGGCGGGTCGCGCCGAGCAGGCTCTCCAGGAAGACCTTCGCGCCCAGGGAGCCCTGGACCCAGGACAGGGCGAGCGCGCCCACCACCCCGAGGGCCGCGGCCTCGGTCGCCGTGGCGATCCCCAGGTAGATGGAGCCGAGCACGAGCGCGATGAGCGCTACCGCCGGGACGAGGTGGCGGGAGGCGCGCGCCTTCTCGGCGAGCGACATCTCGCGGTCCGGGGGCGGGATGCGCTCCGGGTGGACGAGCGACCAGGCGATCGTGTAGCCCATGAAGAGGCCGGCCAGCACGAGCCCCGGGACGACGCCCGCGATGAACAGGCGCGTGATCGACACGTCCGCCGTGACCCCGTAGACGATCATGATGATCGAGGGCGGGATGAGCAGCCCCAGCGTGCCCGCCCCGGCGAGCGTGCCGACGGTCATGTCCTCCGGGTAGCCGCGCTTCGTGAGCTCGGGGAGCGTCATCTTCCCGATCGTGGCGCAGGTGGCCGCGCTCGAGCCCGACACGGCGGCGAAGATCGTGCAGCCGATGATGTTCGTGTGGAGCAGCCGCCCGGGCAGCCGCGAGAGCCACGGCGCCAGCCCCTCGAACATGTCCTGCGAGAGGCGCGTGCGGAAGAGGATCTCGCCCATCCAGACGAAGAGCGGGAGCGCCGTGAGCGTCCACGACGACAGCGTCCCCCAGATCGTCACCGCCATGGCGTCGCCCACCGGGCGCTGGGTGAGGAGCTCCATCCCGACCCAGGCGACCCCCATGAGCGCGAGCCCGATCCACAGCCCGCTCGCGAGCAGCGCGAAGAGCAGCGCGACGAGGAGCAGCGTGACGAGCACGTCCACGGCTACTCGATCCGCTTGAGCTCGTCCGTGGCGGCGGCGGGCGCGCTTCCCGTCAGGAGCCGCACCAGGTCGTCGGCCATGGCCACCAGCAGCACGACGGCGCCGGCCGCCATCCCGAGCTGCGGGATCCACAGGGGCGTGGCGTCGCTGCCCTGGGAGACGTCGTGGAAGGCGTGCGACTGCCAGGCGAGCCGCACGCTGTAGAAGGCGAGCACGGCGCACAGGGACGTGCCCGCGGCGTGGCTCCAGAGGTCGAGGGGCCGGCGCAGGCGCCCCCCGAATCGCTCGAGGAGCAGGCTCACGCGGATGTGCTCGCCCCGCTTGAGGGTGTGGGCGAGGGCGAGGAAGCTCGCCGCGGCCATGCAGTAGCCCGCGTAGGCGTCGGAGCCGGGCAGGTTGAACCCGGCGAGGCGCCCGACCACGCTCGCGAGCACCATCGCGAGCACGCCGACCATGAAGAGGGCCGCGAGCAGGCCTGCGCCCTCGTACAGCCGGTCGAGAAGCCGGCGCAGGCTCATCCGCTTCCCGGAGGCGAGGACCCGGGGGCGAGCGCGCCCGCCACCGTCACTTCCCGCGGTGGTAGGCGTCGAGGATCGCCTGGCCGTCGGGGCCCGCGGTCTTGAGCCACTCGGCGGTCATCGTCTCTCCGATGTTGTGGAAGTCGGCCTTGAGCTTCGCGGAGGGCGGCGCGACGTGCATCCCGTTCTTCGCGAGCTCGCCGAGGTACCACTTGTTCTTCTCCTCCGAGATCTTCCAGCCGCGCACCTCGGCCGCCCGGGCCGCGTGGAGCACGGCCTTGCGGCTCGCCGCGTCGAGGGCGTCGAAGGCCTTCACGTTCACGAAGACCACGTTCTTGGGGATCCACGCCTGCGTGTCGTAGAAGTACTTCACCACCTCCCACGCCTTGCTGTCGTAGCCGGTGGCCCCCGAGGTGATGTTCGCGTTCACCGCGCCGGTGGCCATGGCCTGGGCGAGCTCGGCGGCCTGGACGGTGACGGGCTGCGCGCCCGCCAGCTCCGCGATGCGCGAGGTGTACGGGTTGTAGGCGCGCATCTTGAGGCCCTTCATGTCGGCCATGGACTCGATGGGCTTCGTGGAATAGATGCCCTGCGGCGGCCACGGCACGGAGTAGAGGATGCGCAGCCCCTGCTTCTCGAAGCGCGCCTCGATCGGCTTGCGCGAGGCGTTCCACAGGCGGCGCGCGTCCGCGTAGCTCGTGGCGAGGAACGGCACCGAGTCGACGCCGAAGAGCGGGTCCTCGTTCGAGTAGCCCGAGATGAGGATCTCGCCGATCTGGGCGTCGCCCCCCTGCACCGCCCGCTTGATCTCGTTCGCCTTGAAGAGCGAGCCGTTGGGGTGCACGGTGATGTCGAGCTTGCCGCCGGTGGCCTTCTTGATGTCGGCCACGAACTGCGCGATGTTCTCGGTGTGGAAGTTGCCCGCGGGGTAGGGCGTGGGCATGTCCCACCTCACCTGCGCCGCGGCGGAGGCGGCGAAGGCGCCGAAGCAGGCGGCGGCGAGGGCGTGCGCGATCTTCATGGGGATCTCCTGCGGGGGATGGTGGGCCGACGCTAGCAAAGGGGGGTGCGCGTGTCAAAATCGCGGGCATGGGCGAGACCCGAGGCGGCTGGGAGTTCTGGATAGACCGGGGCGGCACGTTCACCGACGTGGTCGGGCGCCAGCCCGACGGCGCGCTCGTCGCGCACAAGCTCCTCTCGGAGAACCCGGAGCAGTACCGCGACGCGGCGATCGCCGCCATCCGCCACCTGCTCGGCGTGGCGAAGGAGGCGCCGATCCCCGTCGACCGGATCGCCGCGGTGAAGATGGGCACGACGGTCGCCACCAACGCTCTGCTCGAGCGCAAGGGCGAGCGCACGGTGCTCTTCATCACGAAGGGCTTCGGCGACCAGCTGCGCATCGCCTACCAGAACCGCCCGCGCATCTTCGACCGCCACATCCGGCTCCCCGAGATGCTCTACGGCGACGTCGTCGAGGTCGACGAGCGCATGGGCGCGCACGGCGAGGTGGTGCGCGCGCTCGACGAGGGCGCGGTCTGGGAGCAGCTCGCCGGGGCGCGGGCCGCGGGCTACGCCTCGATCGCCATCGTCTTCCTGCACGGCTACCGCTATCCGGCCCACGAGGCGCGCGTGGCCGAGCTCGCGCGGGAGGCGGAGTTCGAGCAGATCTCCGTTTCCCACGTCGTGAGCCCGCTCATGAAGGTCGTCTCGCGCGGCGACACGACGGTGGTGGACGCGTACCTCTCGCCGATCCTGCGCCGGTACGTGAACCACGTGGCCGCGGAGCTGCCCGGCGCGCGCCTCATGTTCATGCAGTCGAACGGAGGGCTCACGGACGCGCTGCGCTTCCAGGGCAAGGACTCCATCCTCTCGGGGCCCGCGGGCGGCATCGTGGGGATGGTCGCGACCTCGGCGGCGGCGGGCTTCGCCAAGGTGATCGGCTTCGACATGGGCGGCACCTCGACCGACGTGTCGCACTACGCGGGAAGCCTCGAGCGGGAGTTCGAAACGCTCGTGGCGGGCGTGCGCATGCGCGCGCCGATGATGTCGATCCACACCATCGCCGCGGG
>DASPRQ010000058.1:0-26618 GCA_035624355.1 Usitatibacter sp.
CGCCCGCTGCCGAGACAGCTACACCGATCCGGCCGTCTGGGACCGCTTCGACCCGAAGCTCGTGACGCTGTGCAGCCCGGACCCGCAGGCCTTCCGCCCGCCCGGCGAGGGCGTCAACGTGCTCCAGGTGCGCCTCGCCACCAACTTCAAGGCCGCGCGGTTCGATTCAGACGCGCACACGGCCCTGCTGCGCGAGCTCGCGGCGGGCGTCGAGGCGGCGCGCTTCGAGGCGGGCAAAGAGCGGATCGAGCTCCCGGTGAAGCTCAAGGTGCACGAGTCGGTCTTCGTGCCGCTCGCCAAGTGGGCCATGCTGATTGCGGGCAACTACCGCTGCGTGGAGGCCGACCGCGTGGTGCCGATCCGCGACGTGGTGCACCGCGACCTCGCCGCGTCGCGCGCGGTGTACGAGTGGGTCGTGGACCTGTGCATCGCCCTCGGGGCGAGCCGCGACGACATGGTGCCGTTCGAGAAGTACGCGAACGCGGCGCTTTCGCTCCTCACGCCCTCGTCGGCGGCGCGGGCGCTGGAGGCCGGGGCCCCGCGCATCGAGCGCGTCGACCGCCTCGTGCAGGCGGTCGCCGCCCAGCACGGGATGCGCTCGGCCGTGCTCGACGAAACGGTGCGCAACGTCGACGAGTGGCTCGTGCGCAACCGGCGCAAGGGGTGAGGGGCGCGCCCCCGCGGGCGCGTCGCCCTAGCTCGCGCAGGCCGGGACGGGGCTGGAGAACACCTGGCGGATGATCGACTTCGTGACCGTCACGCCGTCGAACGTGTAGCTGAGGGTGCCCGTGGTGCCGCTCGAGAAGGCGAGCCGCATCGTGCCCACCTTGCGGACATTCGCCGACCCGATGGGCACGAACGGCTGCGCGTTGAAGGCCGAGGCCCCCGTGACGATGTAGAGGTCCCCGAGGAACGAACCGTCGCTTTGCTGCGCTCCGTCCGACATGACGAGCCACACGCCGTTGCCGCCCGCGTCGTAGGTGAAGAGGGTGGCGAACATCGTCTCGACCGAATTCAGGGTCTGCTGGGTGAGGTTGATGCCCCAGCCGCTTTCCGACGGGTTCCACCACAGGTCCTGGTAGTTCGTGAGGCTGCTGCGGTCCGAGGTCGTGGGCACGCACGTTGCAGCACGCGATCCGTACACCTGCTTCTGGATCGCCTTCGTCACCGTCGAGCCGTTGAAAGTATAGGTAAGCGTGCCAGTGTCGTTCGCGGCGAACGCGATGGTCATCGTTCCCACTTGCGTGACCGTGACGCTCGCGGGCGTGAAAGGAATCGCGTTGAATGCCGGCCCGGTCGTGCGGTAGAGGGCGCCGGTGAACGTTTCGCTCGTTCCCTGGCGCGCGAGGTTCGACGCGACGAGCCAGAGTGGATTGCCGGAAGCGTCGTAGGTGAAGAGAGTGGCGAACAGGATATCGCCCTGCTGGTCCACGTTCAGGCCCCATCCCGATTCCGAAGTGCCGGCCCACCACAGGGCCGTATGATTCGCGGCGATGGCGGTGAGCGCCACATCGTCCACCAGGAACGACGTGAAGGCCGAGGCGCTGTTGGTGGCGGTGAAGACGAGCCGCACGGTTTGGCCCTTGAACGCCGATCCGTCGTACGCGGGGCTGTGAACCCACGAACCACCGGTATCGTCGAGGTTCGAGAAGGTCGCGAGGGTCGCCAGACGCGCGCCGGTCGAGGGATTCGCGATGGCCACGGTCATGGTGTCGACCGCCGAGGTGGTCGCTTCTTGCGTGTCGATGAGATACCAGAAGCGCAGCTGCGCCTGGGATGCCGTGGCGGGGATCGTCACGTCCTGGGTGAGGGTATCGGTGCCGCCCGTATAGCCTCCTAGCCAGGCATATCCGCTGCCCGAATGGGCGGCGCTCGCGTCGGTCGTGATGATCGGGAGTCCGGAAGTCGAGGTCTGGACCCACGGCGACGACCCCGCCTCGAACCCCGGGTTCACGAGGACGTTGACCCCGGCCGTGATCTCACCGGCTTGCGTCACGGTGACCGCCTGGTTGCCGATGCGCACCACCGCCGTCCGGGTGCTGGAGTCCGAATTGGCGGCGACGGAATAGGAGGCGGTCCCGCTGCCCGTGCCGCTACTGGTGGCCGAAATCCAGCTCTCCGTGCTCGTAGTCGACCATGCACAGCCAGGCTGCGTGGTCACCATGATCGAGCCGGATGCGCCGGCGGCTGCGGCCGATGCGCTCGCCGGTGAAAGGGCGTAAGTGCAAGAGGTGCCGGCGGGGTCTACGTATACCGCGAGGTAGGGATATATTTGGTCGAACCGGGAGTAGTAATCGTAGAGGCTGGAAGGAGCCGCAGTGCAGCTCGACGGCCCACCCCAAAGTCCTCCGCGCAGCCTGTATTCAGAAGCAGGCTTGCCTACGGCGGTGAAGATCCCGGAGCCGCTACTCCCTCCCTCCGTGACGCCGGTGGCGATGGAGTTCCAGTCGGCGATGATGAAGCTTGCACTCCCGGGGCCAATCGTGCCGAAGCCACCCATGGTCGCGAGGCTCACCTTGGTCACGTCGCCCTCGGGATGGTGGATGGCGGTAAGCGCGGTGCCGGCGGTGAGCGGGCTTGCGTCCCAACCCGCATACACCGCGCCGGCGGGTGGCGAACTGTTCAGGCGAAGCAGCAGGCCATCGGAAGTGGCATTTGCGAAAAGGAGCGTAGCCCCGCCGGAAAGCTGCACGTAGCCCGGATTGAGTACGCCTGAGCTGCACCCGGTGGCGTCGTAGAACCAGAACGTCGTGAGCGTGTCGGCGGAATCCTGGGTGCTGATGCAGTGGTTCGCCCCGTAGAAGTATGGTGTGAGCGAGCCGCCCGTTGGATTGAGCAACGTTCCCGAGCAGAGGTAGGTTCCGGCCGCATCGCTGAAGACCATGCGTGCGACGGCCTTGCCCGCCTGGGCGAGGGCTGGATCGCCGGACGTGAGACACGCGATGTCCACCTCGCAGGTGCCCGACTCGCCGATTTTCGCGGCGCTGTCCACCTTCGGTCCCGCGGGGTCCACGAAGAGGTGCGAGATCTGCGCAACTGCGAGGGACACATCTTCCACCGGACGCTCGACTGGAACAAATATCTCAACCGTGGCCGTGTCGCCTTCCACGACCGGGCTCCACCAGCGTGCGCCGGCGCGTAGGAGGTCGCGCGCCCCGAACGGCCCGTACACGGTACCCGGTGCGAGGTTGCCCGCAAGGCGCACCTGCGCGCCGTCGGGAAGCTGTGACGCGTCGATTCGCAAGCGCATCGCGCGGGCGCCCGGCGAAGTCACCTGCCAGTGCGCGGCGAGCCCCCCCGCGACGGGGAGCCATTGAAGCGCGTCGCTGCGCGCCTTGGCGTTTGCGCCCAGGTCCCGACCGATGCCGATCTGGAGCCGCTTGGCGATGCCCTGGCCGTTGGATCGCTTCACGGCGTCGATCGCGCCGGACACCGGTTCCGCAAGCACGATGCGCGTGGCTGGTCCATCCGCCGGAAGCAAGAATGTCGTTGGGAGAAGCGACGTGGGGCTGAAAGGCTGTACGGCGGCCGCGTTGGACTGCGCGACCGCTGCGGGGATGGCGAACAGCGTTGAAAGCGCCAGGACCGCGGCAGCGCTCAACCGAACCAGCAAGAAAGGCATTGGCAGATCTCCGATCGATGCATCGGAGTATCCATGGGCGGAGCCCCCGAGGCAATGCAAAAAGTAATGCAAAAAGTCAATCCACCTCGCCCGCGCGGTGGCGATACAATGCGCACGGAAAGGCCTCCTCGACGATCCGCTCCGCCATGCCCGCGACGTCGGACCCCCGCGTCTTCTTCGCCGCCGAGCGCACGCTGCTCGCGTGGATCCGCACCGGACTCACCCTCATGGGGCTGGGCTTCGTCGTGGCGCGCTTCGGCCTCTTCCTCCAGCTGCTCGCGGCCGGGCACGCGGCGCAAGCCCAGCCGGGCACCCACTGGCACTCGAGCGCCATGGGCATCTTCCTCGTGCTGATGGGCGCGGGCTCGATCGCCGCCTCGGCGCGCAACTACCGGCGGTTCGTCGCGACGCTTCCCGCATCCGACCGGCCCGCCGGCACCCAGACTTTCGTCACGCTCTTCGTGGCCGCCGCCGTCGCGGCGGTGGGCGTCGTCCTCGCGATCTACCTCGCGCTCACTTGAGAAGGAACCCAGCCATGTACCGAAGGATTCTCGTGCCCGTGGACGGCAGCGCCACGGCCAATCGCGGCCTGCGGGAAGCGGTCCGCCTCGCGCAGGACCAGGGCGCGAAGCTGCGCCTCGTGCACGTCGTCGACGAGGGCGCGGCGCTCGGCGTGGCCGAAGCGGGCGTCGACGTGGAGGGCCTCGTGGAGGCCCTCGTGAAGAACGGACGCGCGGTCCTCGAGCGTGCCCGCCGCTCGGCCGAGAAGCTCGGCGCACGCCCCGAGACCGCGATCTACGAGACCATGGCCGGCCCCGCGTCCGAGTCGATCCTGCGCGAGGCGAGGAAATGGCGCGCAGACCTCATCGTCATGGGCACCCACGGCCGGCGCGGCCTGCGACGCATCGTCCTCGGGAGCGACGCCGAGCACGTCCTGCGCGAGACTCCGGTGCCCGTGCTGTTCGTGCGCGCGCGCTGAGCCGCGCGCGGGAGCGCGGGAGTAAAGTAGGTTCGAGCCCCCGGAGGAACGTCCATGGATACCCCAACGCCCGACGTGCGCAAGTTCGACAACCACATCGCAGGAGAGCGTGTCCCGCCCGCCGAGGGCCGGCGCTTCGCCTCGACGAATCCGACCACGGGCAGGCCCTGGGGCGAGTTCGCCGAATCGGGGCGCGCCGACGTCGATCGCGCCGTGCGCGCGGCGCGCTCCGCGTTCGAGGGCCCCTGGTCGCGCCTGTCGCCCACGCGGCGCGGGCGCCTGATGATGGCCTGGGGCGAGCGCATCGCCGAGAACGCCGAGGCCATCGCCACCCTGGAGACCCAGCAGAACGGCAAGCTCATCGCCGAGATGCGCGCCCAGGCGAAGGTCGTGAAGGACTTCCTCTACTACTTCGGCGGGCTCGCCGACAAGATCGAGGGGCGCGTGATCCCGGTCGAGCGCTCGAGCGTGCTCAACTACACCCTGCGCGAGGCGCTCGGCGTCGTGGGCGTCATCGTGCCGTGGAACTCGCCCACGTTCCTGACGATCATGAATGTCGCGCCGGCGCTCGCCGCTGGGAACACCATCGTGATCAAGCCCTCGGAGGTCACCTCGGCCTCGGCCTTCGAGCTCGCGCGGCTCGCCGAGGAGGCGGGGATGCCTCCGGGCGTGATCAACGTCGTGACCGGCGCTCGCGAGGCCGGCGAGGCGCTCGTCGAGCATCCCGGGGTGGCGAAGATCTCGTTCACGGGAAGCGAGGCGGGCGGCAAGGCGATCGCGGCGAAGTGCGGCGCGCGGCTCGCCGGCTGCACGCTCGAGCTGGGCGGCAAGAGCCCCAACATCGTCTTCGCCGACGCGAACCTCGACCAGGCCGAGGCGGGCGTGCTCGCCGGGATCTTCGCCGCGGCGGGCCAGACCTGCGTGGCGGGATCGCGCGCCTTCGTGCACGAGAGCGTCTTCGACGAGATGCGCGAGCGCCTGGTGCGCCGCGCGCGCGGGATCCGCCTCGGCGATCCCCTGAAGGCCGAGACCCAGATGGGGCCCGTCGCCACGCGCGCCCAGCTCGACAAGGATCGGCAGATGGTCGAGCGGGCGCTCGCCGAGGGCGCCGAGCTCCTGTGCGGCGGACGGCGCGCAGCCGTCGCGGGCCTCGAGGAGGGCCTCTTCTACGAGCCCACGATCCTCGACCGCATCGCCCCGGGCAACGCGATCATGAGCGAGGAGGTGTTCGGGCCGGTCCTCTGCCTCACGCCGTTCCGCGACGACGACGAGGTGGCGAAGGCCGCGAATGCGACGCGCTTCGGGCTCGCCGCGGGCTTCTGGACGCGCGACGTGCGCCGCGCCCATGCGCTCGCGCGCCGGCTCCAGGCGGGCACCGTGTGGATCAACACCTACCGCGCCCTCACGTTCAACTCGCCGTTCGGCGGCTACAAGTCGAGCGGGCTGGGTCGCGCGAACGGCATGGAATCGGTCGAGCAGTACCTGCAGACGAAGAGCGTCTGGGTCGAGCTGAGCGACGAGGTCCAGGACCCCTTCGTGCTGAGGACGTGAGGCCGTGGACGTCGTCGTCGAGGCCGGCCGGGGCATCGCGCTCGGCGGTTTCTTCGAGGTGCCCGAAGGGGCCGCGGGCATCGTGCTCTTCGCGCACGGCAGCGGGTCGAGCCGCCACAGTCCGCGCAACAACTACGTGGCCTCGGAGCTGCGGCGCGCCGGCTTCGCCACGCTCCTCGTCGACCTGCTCACCGTCGAGGAGGACCGCGAGTACGCCAACCGCTTCGATATCGAGGTCCTGGTGGAGCGCCTCGCGCGCTCGCTCGAGTGGATCGGCCGCGAGCGCCGGTCGGCGCGGCTGCCCGTGGGCCTCTTCGGCGCGAGCACGGGTGCGGCCGCCGCGCTCCGGCTCGCGGCGAACGAGCCCGCGCGGGTCGCGGCCGTCGTCTCGCGCGGCGGACGCCCGGACCTCGCGGGCGCGAAGTTCCTGGAGCGCGTGCGGGCACCGACGCTTCTCGTCGTCGGGGGCGACGACACCGGCGTGATCGAGCTCAACGAGGCAGCCTACGAGCGGCTCGGCTGCGTGAAGGAGCTGGTCCTCGTCCCCGGCGCCACGCACCTTTTCGAGGAGCCCGGGACGCTCGAGAAGGTCGCGCGCCTCGCGAGCGACTGGTTCACGCGCCACCTGCGTGCGGCCTAACCCACGGCGTCGATCGCCTCGGCGAGCCGGCGCAGCTCCGGGTCCACCTCGACGGAGTAGGCGGGCGCCGGCTCGAGCGAGCGAAGCGCCTCGGGCAGGTGCGCGATCTCGTGCTGGGCGCGCTCGCGGGCCTGGTCGACCGAGAGCCGCGGCTCGATCAGCTCGCCGCCGCGCATGAAGGGGACGAGCAGCGGCCGGCCCTCGCGAGCGCCGTCGGCGAGCGCGAGGAGGTCGCCCGTCCAGTGGCCATCGGGGCCGGCTCGCCGGTAGACCTGCTTGCGGCCCGGCCACGTCGCCTTGCCCTCGGAGCGCTTGCGCCGCGGGCGGCCCTCGTACTCCTGGAGCTTGTAGGCGCAGTCGAGGTAAGGGGCGTCGGCCGAGGTGTTCATGCGCGTGCCCACGCCGAAGCCGTCGATGGGGGCGCCCGAGCGCACGAGCGCCGCGACGCGATGCTCGTCGAGGTTGCCGCTCGCGAAGATCGTGACCTCGCGCAAGCCTCCGGCGTCGAGGATCGAGCGCACGCGCCGCGCGTGCTCGCCGAGGTCGCCGCTATCGATGCGCACGCCCTTCACCTTCACGCCCGCGGCGGCGAGCGTCGGCGCGAGCTCCACCACCTTGCGAGCTCCCCGCTCGGTGTCGTAGGTGTCGATGAGCAGGACGGCGTTGTCCGGCTGGGCGAGCGCGAAGTGCTCGAAGGCGGTCTCCTCGTCGTCGTGCGCCTGGACGTACGAGTGCGCCATGGTGCCGAAGATCGGGATGCCGTAGCGCCGTCCCGCCTCGACCGTCGCGGTGCCGGAGAAGCCCGCGATGTACGACGCGCGCGCCGAAGCGAGCGCCGCTTCCGCGCCGTGCGCCCGGCGCATGCCGAAGTCCACGAGCAGGCGGGGGCCCGCGGCCAGGGCCACGCGCGCGGCCTTGCTCGCGGCCATCGACGCGAAGTGCAGCAGGTTCATCACGCGGCTTTCTACGAGCTGCGCTTCGCGGATGGGGGCCACGATGCGCAGGATCGGCTCGTCGGCGAAGAAGACGGTGCCCTCGGGCATCGCGTCCACGTCGCCCGTGAAGCGCAGGTCCTCGAGCGAGTCGAGGAACGCCGGCTCGAAACGCCCGCTCGCGCGCAACCAGGCGAGCTCCTCGGGGGCGAAGCGCAGGCCGAGCAGGTAGTCGAGAACCGCGTCGAGCCCCGCGGCCACGAGGAAGTTGCGCTCCTCGGGGAGCTTGCGCACGAAGAGCTCGAAGGCCGCGGTGCCGTTCATGCGCCGGGCGAAGTACGCCTGGAGCATGGTGAGCTCGTACAGGTCCGTGAGGAGGACGCCCGCCTCGCGCGTGCCGGTGGCCTCCGGCAGGCGCCTATCCATGCAGCGCTTCGTGCGCCGCCAGGTCAGCGAAACGGATCTCGACCGCGCCGCCGGCGCGCATCTCGGCGAGCGCCTTCTCGCCGTCGCCCGGGTGGGCGTCCACCGCCCGGATCGCATCGGCCAGCAGGCACACCTCGTAGCCCAGGCGCCGCGCGTCCCGGACGGTTTCGAGCACGCAATAGTCCGTGGCGAGGCCGCCGACGAAGAGGCGGTGCGCGCGGAGCGCGCGCAGGCGCAGGTCGAGCTGCGTGCCGCCGAAGCCCGAATAGGCGTCGCGCTCGGGCGTGGTCGCCTTGGAGATCACCAGGGCTTCGGGGCCCAGTGCCAGGCCCTCGGCGAAGCCCGCGCCCGGCGTTCCGGCGATGCAGTGGGGCGGCCAGGGGCCGCCCTGGTCGCGGAACGAGCAGTGGCCGGCGGGGTGCCAGTCGCGGGTCGCGACGATCGGCAGGTGCCGCTGCGCGAATTCCCGAACGTAGGCGTTCAGGATCGGAATGATCGCAGGGGCGCCCGGCACGGCGAGGCTGCCGGTCACGAAGTCGCGCTGGACGTCGACGAGGAGCAGCGCATCGGTCGCGCCCAGGACGGTCGGCCTGGCGGATGCGGTGGATGCGACCATGGCATCACCTCCCAAGGGCGAACGGGCCCGGTAAGTCCTCCCCATTGAACCTCTCCTTTCTCCGAGAGGCAACCGTGGCTCTCGCGCAGTCCCGAAGGACATCGTCGAGCCGGGAGGACTTGCCGAGCCCGTCCGTCGAGCCCAGCATCCCACGAATGCGCCCGGCCGGCATTGCGTTCGGGCAAATGGCGCGCGAAAAGGCGGCTCGAAAGCGGCCGCGGCGGAATCGAGGGGACGGGATGGCGGGCACGGTCTCAGGGCACGGGCAACCGGAATACTTCGAGCATGGCGCCGACGTGGGCATCGTGGGGCGGGGCGCGCGCGTGGAGGACGCGCTCGCGGCGGCGGCGCGCTCGGCCTTCGCGCTCACCACGCGCCTCGAGGACGTGCGGCCCCTCGAGCGGATCGAGGTCGACTTCGACGAGGACGATCCGGAGTTCGCCCTGGTCACGTGGATCAACCTGCTGCTCGCCCGGTCGCAGTCCCGCGGCCTCGCCCTCGGGACGTTCGCGCTGGCGCGCGAGGGCTCGCGCTGGCGCGGTGAGGCCTGGGGCGAGCCGTGGCGCGAAGGGCTCGAGCGCGGCATCGACGTGAAGGGCGCGACCCTCACGATGCTCTCGGTGAAGCCCGCGCCCGGGGGCTGGGAGGCGCGCTGCGTCGTGGACGTCTAGGCGGTGCTGCCGAAGCCCTTGTCGACCGCGCCCGCGGGCGGGTCGAGCCCCGCGAGCCGGCTTCCCTGAGCGACGGGACCGCCGGGGAACAGCTGGTAGAGGCGCTTGATGCCGCCGCGCTGATGGAAGCGCTCGTCGAGCGCGTCGTGCAAGTCGCGCAGGTGGATCTCGGTCGGGCCGTGCCGCACGTAGAACTCCTGGAGGGCGCGCAGCGCCTCCCAGTGCTCCTCGCTGAGCGCGAGGCCTTCCTTGCGGGCCGCCTCCGTGGCCGCGGCCGCGGTCCAGCCCGCGGGGGCGTTGGGGAAACGGGGGTCCTTCGCGCCGGCGGACTCGCCGCCGACGATGGCATCCATGAGGCTCGTCATGTCGCTGTCCTCCATCGGGCGCAAGCGGGAATGCTAGACTGATTATATTCCCGCGATGATCCGAAATCTCCCGCAGATCGCCCGTGTCGTGCAGCGCAACTGCGACGTCTCCGACGCGAGGCACGCGGGCGAGTACGGGCTGTGCACGTTCCTGCTCAAGATGCGAGAGTACTACCGGTGGGAGAACGAGCTGCCCTTCACGCAGAAGCTTCCGGGCGACGACCTGGGGGAGTGGCTGAAGAGCCGCGAGGAGCTCTGGGGCCGCCTCGAATCCGAGGACTTCGCGCCGCTTCCCCTCGAGGGCGGGGAGCGCGATCCCTTCGATGCGGAGGGGGCCAACGGGGAGCTTGTCGAGCGGGGCTGCGTGTACAGCGCGGGCTATGGGCGCTTCCACAAGCCGACGTTCTTCCTCGGTCGGCTGCTCAAGGTCGAGGAGCGCGCCGGCCTCACGATCCTCGTGTCGTCCTGCGAGTACGCGCGCGAGCTCACGGCGCCGCCCGCGATGCTCCAGGGCCGCACCATCTACGTGCGCCAGGAGTCGGTGCGGCGCTTCCTCTGGGAACGGATCGAGGAGTGGCAGTGGAGCAAGCGCGACAACGCCATGGCGCGGGCGCTCGCGGAGTACGACTTCATCGGCGACACGGAGGCGGCGCTTGCGCGCATGGCCGACAACGAGATGGAGTCCATGATCCTGCACGAGATCGGCGAGGCGATGGCCGGCGAGGAGCTCGGCGGCCGCTGGGGCGAGGTCACCCTGTCGGTCGCGCGCACGCCCGCCGAGCCCGTGGCGCGCGCCGTGCGCGACCTGCTCGCCGACTGCCTGTCCACGCTGCCCGAGCTCATCGCGCGCCGGAACACGCGGGCGCTGCACTTCCATTTCGCCACGTTCGACGCGCCGCGCCGCCAGCTCTTCCCCGAGGCGTTGCGCGCCTACGAGCGCTTCCTGCGATCGGGCGAGCTCGCGGCGCTTTCCGAGGCGGTGCTCGAGGGACGCCGGCGCTGGCTCGCCACCGCGCGGGAGCTGCTCGCGCTCGAGCCGCGCAGCCGCGAGAGCGCGCTCAGGGCGCTGGTCGCGGAGCCCGTGGCGCGCTAGCCCTTCGCGACCTGGTCGACCAGCTTGCGGACGAGGCGCACCATCTCCGGCGCCTCGATCTCCATCATCTGCTCGACGACCCACTTGTTGCCGGCGGGCGCCATGGCCTCCGCCACCCGCTCGGCGAAATAGCGCAGGCACGCGAAGCCGGGCTCGCCTTCGCGGTACTCGAGGCGGGCGTAGGCGTCGCCGCGCTCGTTGAGCAGGTCGATGAAAGGTCCGCGGTAGTCGCCCGGCCCGAGCAGGTCGAGCTGGTTGTTCTCCATCGTGGCCGCGAGGTGGCGCCCGGTCTCGCCGAGGAGGGTGGCGCGGTCCTCGTCGCTCAGGTGGCCGTACACGGCGCGGTCGACGAGCGGGACGAGGAAGGCGATGAGCTCCGCGAGCACGTTGGTCACCATGCGGTCGGACGTGAACCGGAAGCCCTCGCCCTCGAGGTGCCTGTAGATCTCGAGGGCGATCTTCCAGAGATTCGCGCCGATCACGCCGGCGCGGTCGGCGAGCGGGCGGGGGCCCTTCTTGCGCCAGCGGGTCTTCACGAGGGCGATCGAGGGTCGCGTGCTGATGATGGCCATGGACGTTCCGAGCGTTGCGTTCGTGGATAATAGCCCCAGGAGGGAATCATGACGGGATTCGACATGGATCTCGCGAGCGGGATCGCCGCTTTCGAGGCCAAGGAATTCGCCCGTGCGATGCAGCTGCTCGAGCCGCTCGCCGAGCGCGGCGATCCCCCGGCGCAGTATCGCGTCGCGATCATGGCGCAGGTGGGGCTGGGCATGGTGAAGAACTGCGCGACCGCGGTGAAGTGGATGCGCGCCGCAGCCGACCAGGGCTACGCGCTCGCGCAGCACGGCCTGGGCTTCATGTACTTCCAGGGCGAGTGCACCAAGGCCGATGCCGCGGAAGCCGCCCGCTGGTTCCGCCTCGCCGCCGAGCAGGGCCTCGCGGGCTCCCAGTCGACGCTCGCCATGATGTACGAGAAGGGCATCGGCGTCGCGCGCGATCCCGCGGAGGCCGCGCGCTGGCTCGCGGCCGCCGAGAAGGGCTCGGGCGCTGCGCCGGCTACTTCCTGACCCAGGCCTGGAAGCCCGCGGCGTTCTTCTCGAGGCCGTGGGCGTACCCCGCCTCGTAGGCCTCGGTGCAGCGCTGCTCCTCGCGCTTCGGGTTGTGGAGGAAGCCCGAGGCCCATCCGTTGATGTAGTCGGGGTCCACTCCGGCCTTGCCCATGCGGTCGATGCCTTCGTAGTACGCGGCGTTCGTCATTGCGTGCTCCTCGGTGGGTTGAACGGCAAGTGGGACGCGGGACGCGTGCGGCACGGCGCCCGCGATGCTTGTCTTGCGCGCCGGGGCGCGCTAGGCTCGTCCCCGTCGGGCGCCATCGTCGCCGCGGGATCGAATCGGGAAAGCGGATGCAATTCAAGGTCGTCGTCGGCGATCAGGTCTACAGGGTCGAGGTGCCGGAGCACCTCCTCGCCGGGGCCGACGAGCTCCACTCCAAGCTCGATCGCGACATGGACCGCGGCTGGCAGATGAGCCGGGAGTTCGTCGCGCGGCCCGACGCGCTGCAGCGCTGCCAGATCGTCGCCGACCGGCTGCTCACGAGCCTCGTCAACGGCAACGACGCCACCGCCATGCTGATGAGCGGATACATCGCCCGGCGCATGCCCGGCGCGATCGGCGTGGACATCGACGCTTCCGGGGAAATGCAGAACACCGAGCTGATCTACGGCTAGGCGATGGCGTTTTCCGGCGGCCGCATCCGCGAGGTCAAGCCCGCGACCTTCATCTACGAGGTGGAGCGCGCGCTGCCGCCCGACGTGTGCGAGGAGGCGATCCGCCGCTTCGAGGCGAACGACGCCCAGCAGTACGCCGGCCGCATCGGCCCCGAGGGGCGCGAGGCGCCGCAGGTGAAGCGCTCGACGGACCTGCGCATCAGCGGGCGCGAGGACTGGCTCGACATCGACCGCACGCTCTCGCGCCAGCTCGTCGCGACCTTCAACCAGTTCGCGCTCGAGTTTCCCTTCTTCGGCGCCAACTCCTTCAAGGACGAGGGCTACAACCTGCAGCGCACCCTGCCCGGCGAGTACTACCACTGGCACGTGGACTCCGGCCCCGGCGGCTTCAGCGCCCGCCAGCTCGTCGCGATCTGGTACCTCAACGACGTGCCGGGCCCGGGCGGCGAGACCGAGTTCCCGCTGCAGGGCGTGTCGGTGCGTCCCGCGCAGGGCAAGCTCGTCCTCTTCCCGCCGTTCTGGACCCACGTGCACCGCGGGGTCACGCTGGAGGAGGGCGTCAAGTACATCGCCACCACGTGGATCGGCTTCGCGTGAGCGCGAGGGGCCCCGATGTTCGTCCCCCTTCCCGGCGTCCTTAAGGGCGACGAGCTCGCGCTCGTGCGCTCGTGGCTCGCCGAGGCGCGCTTCGTCGACGGGCGCCTGTCGGCCGGCGCGGCGGCGCGGCGCGTGAAGAGCAACCAGGAGCTGGAAGGCGACGCGGCGAGCCTCGAGCGGCTCAACCGCGTCGTGATGGGAAACCTCGCCCGCCACCCCGTCTACCGCAGCGCGGCGCTCCCGTTGCACGCGGCCTCTCCGCTCTACGCGCGCTACCGGCCGGGCATGGCCTACGGCGACCATCTCGACGACCCGATCATGGGCACGGACGGTGTAATGTATCGTTCCGACATCGCCATCACGATCTTCCTCAGCGCGCCGGACGAGTGCGACGGGGGCGAGCTGGTGGTGCGCACGGCGGCGGGCGAGCAGTCGGTGAAGCCGCCGGCGGGCGACGGGGTGCTCTACCCGGCGGGCACGATCCACCACGTGAACCCCGTGACCCGCGGCGAGCGCCTCGTGGCGGTCACCTGGGTGCAGAGCCTGGTGCGCGACCCGGCGCGGCGCGAGCTGCTCCACGAGCTCAATGCGGCGCGCGAGAAGCTGCTGCGGGACGCGCCGGGGGCGCAGGAGACCGCGCAGGTGAACGCCGCCTACCTGAACCTGATCCGCATGTGGTCGGACCTTTGAGGCACGCGCGATGGACGAACCGGCGATCTCCGTGGAAGAGCGCATCCTGAAGGCGGTGAAGATCACGCTCGCGGGCGTCATCCGCGACACGGCCACACCGCCCGGGCTGCGCCATCCGCTCTCGGACCGGACCATCGAGGACCTGCGCCAGTGCCTCGCGCTCATCAGCGCGCGCGAGCGCGAGCTCGCCCAGGCCGAAGGCCGGCCGGTCGGGGGCCGCCCGCGCTTCGCCGACGAACCGGCGCCCGAGGGCGAGGTCGTGCGCTTCCATCCGCGCCCGCCGGCGGAAGGCGAAGGGGAGGGCTAGCGCCATGACGGAAGGCGGCTGCAGCACGCTCGAGCCCTACGCCCTGCGCGTTCTGGGCGACAGCATGGAGCCGGAATTCGCCGACGGGTGCGTCATCATCGTCGACCCGGGCTACGTGCCGCGCGACGGCTCCTACGTGGTCGTGCAGTTCGCGGGCGACGTCTTCTTCCGCCAGATCGTCTTCGAGGGCGAGCGGCGGTTCCTGAAGCCCCTCAATCCGAAATACGGCGGCTTCGAGCTGACCGGCGACTACACCATCCGCGGGGGCGTGGTGCAGCGGGTCGGGCGGCGGCGTTCGCAGCGCAAGCATTACGACTGAGGCGCGGGCTCAATACCCGCCCTTGCGCATGCTCTCGGGAAGCCCCGCGATCTTGCCGGCCTGCTTCGACGGGTTGCCCGGGAAGAGGTCGAACAGCGTCTTGTTGTCCACCTTGCGGCCGGTCCACTGGTCCTGCATGGCCTTGAGGATCGCGCGGTTGTTGGGCTGCTCGCCTCCGTGGTTGAAATACGCGTCGCGCAGGAACTCGATCACGTCCCAGTGGTCGGCGCCGAGGGTGATTCCCTCGGCGGCCGCGATCGTCTCCGCCACGCCCTTGTCCCAGTCGTCCTGGGAGACGAGGAATCCGTTCTCCGTCGTCTCGAGGACCTTGCCATTCACTTCGTACGCCATGGTTTCCTCTGTCGAGATCACTCGGGCCTGGGGTTCAGGTCGCCGATGTCCTTGTGGGGGATGAAGAGTCCGCAGCCGAACTTGCGCTCCGCGCCCAGGCCGCGCCGCTGAAGCTCGAGGGACTGCGCGAGGGCGAGGCCCGCGAGCATGAGGCTGCGGGTCTGGAGGGTGCGCGCGGGCGTGGCGAGCGGCGTGGTGCGCCCGCAGAGCATGGTCTTCGGCCGGATGCCGAGCGCGGCGAGCTCGGCGGCGGCGGCCGCCAGGAACGCGGGCTCTTCCTCGCCCGAGGCGAGCACGACGAAGCGCGAGAAGACCGTCGTGATGCGCGCGAGGGGCCGCACGGTGACGTCGCGCACCTCGAGCGGCCAGCCGCCGACCTCGAGCGTTCGCCCGACCAGGGCGGAGGCGTCCCCGAGGCGCCGCCGGGGCAGGCGCAGCGCGAGCTTGGCGCGATGGGACAGCTGCAGCAGCGCGCCGTCGCCTTCGGGCCGCATCCATCCGCTTCCCGAGGCCGCGCCGTAGACGGCGTGCACGCCCGCGAGGGGCTCGCCGGCGAACCACGGCAACTCGCCCCGGACCGCCTCGTAGAGCGCGTAGGCATGATCGACCGGGAGGCTGCGGCACGAGATCGCGAACACCGCGTCGACGATCTCCTCCGGAAGGTCGTCCCGGACGGTCGCGGCGTCGTCGAGCTCGCTCGCCATGGCGGCCCTCATGAGGCGGGCAGGGCGGCCTGCAGGGACTCGCGGTCGAACCACCAGTCGTCCTGCACGAGCACGTCTACGACGTTGCGAAGGCGCGGCAGGAACCGCGCCGGGTCGTCGAGCTCCATCGCCTCGATCCAGCGGTCGAAGTCCTGCTGGCCTTCCACGGCGCTGTGCCGCCGCGCGACCGTGGCGAGCACCTGGTTCGCGTAGACGAGGAGGTGCTCGCGCTGCGGCTCGGTCGAGCGCAGGTCGGCCACGTAGCACGCCGTGATCGCAGCGACGGCCGCCCCGTCGGAGTCGGGCGGGGTCTCTTCCACCACGCGGTGCAGGAGCGCCACGGTGAGCTCCGGATCCACGGGGTAGGTGACGGCGAGCCAGATTCCCTGGCCGAGGGCCGCGAGCGATTCCGGCTGGTCGGCGAGGAACAGGACGTCGCAGGCCTGCGCGGCGCCCTCCCAGGATTGCTCGGCGAGGTAGATGTCGAAGGCCTCGCGCGCCGCGGCCCACGCCTCCAGGCGCTTCTCGAGGCGGATCAGCGCGCGCCCGAGCTGCAGCAGGAGGTCGGCCCGCCGCAAGCTCTCGGCCTGGGGCGAGAGCTCGGCGAGCTCGCGGCGCAGGTCGTCGACCAGGCGCGCAAGCATCGCCGTGGATTCGCGCGCGTCCTCGGCGTTGTCCGCGTTGCCGACCGACGGGTCCTCGCGGATGAACTTGAGCGGGATGTGCTTCGCGCTCAAGGCGCCTCCACGCGGCGGGAGTATCGCGCGCGGAACACGAGGCGGCCCGCCCCGGGCGCCGGATCGTCGGCGAAGGCGCTGCGGTCGTGCAGCACGTTGTTGCACACCAGGCCCTGGCCGGGAGCGAGGCGCACGGAAAGCACGTGCTCCGAGGCGCCGTCGAGCGTGCGCTGCAGGAACGCCACCGCGGCGCGCAGCGCCTCGCCGCGCGCCCACTCGATGCTGCGCGTGCGGGCGGTGTAGCGCATGTGCAGCGCGCCGCCGTCGTCGGAGAAGACGGGGCCGCTGCGCGCGGGGCGCGGCGCGGTGCCCTCGCCGGAGTTGGCGGGAATGGTCATCGCGTCGGGCGCCGAGAGCGCCTCGATGTAGGCGGGGTCGGCGTCGCGCAGCAGGATGTAGGCGAGGTCGGGATCGAGGAGGCGATTCTCGCCGCCCGAAGCGGCGGGGCGGGCGCAGTGCAGGATGAAGGCGCGGATGCGTTCCTCGGGCGCGTTGTAGTAGCCGTCGGTGTGCCAGAGCAGCCGCCGGTTGGAGTACGGGATGTAGCCCAGGGCCGATTTCTCGGGGCGCGTCTCGAGCGAGCTGATGCCGTCCTCGTCGGCGAGCGGGTTCGTGCGCAGCGCGCCCAGCCCGAGGCGCTCGCCGAGGATCCGGGGAATGTCCTTGTCGGAGGCGGCGGCGCGGGGGCTCGCGTACACCGCCATGTTCGCGATCGCGCAGCGCCGCCGGATCTCGGCGAGCTCGGCCGCGCTGGGATCGCGCGCGTCGCGCAGCTCGACGACCAGCTCCTCGGCGCCGCGCGGACGCAGCGCGAGCTTGCGCTCGCGCCAGCGCGCGTACGAGCGCACCCCGTCGGGTCCGGACGGTTGCGCGAAGAAGCGGTTTGCGAGGACGGCGTTCAAGGCGGCCGCGCGGAAATCGGCATCGGAAGTCCGAGAACTTAACCCATTGGAACGGCGCGGAAAACGCCGCCGGGGCGGGGCCCCGGGCGTCCGCCCGCGGCTGCCCACCGGGAGCCTCGACGCTAACTCCTTGACGGCACAGGCATATCGTCGGGGATCCGGGGCGCCGCCTATCTCCAATGGGGGGGGAGGATTACCCGGCGGGAATATCCCCAAAGACCAACGGCCCGGGCGGGATTGCGTCGTTACACTGGAATCGCCCGATCCCGCACCGTGGAGGCAAGCCCATGAGCGACGCGCAGAAGCAGAAGCCGAAGAACCCGGAACGGCACAGCTCGTTCCTTCCCAAGCAGAAGAAGTCGACGAAGCCGTTCCACCCGACCCCCATGCTCGACCAGCTGGAAAGCGGACCCTGGCCGAGCTTCGTGACGGGGCTCAAGCGCCTCGCCCACGAGAACAACATGATGGTCGACCTCCTCGGCCAGCTCGAGCACTCGTACAAGACGCGGCTCGGCTACTGGAAGGGCGGCACCGTCTCGGTGTTCGGGTACGGCGGAGGGATCATCCCGCGCTTCTCGGAGGTCGCGGCGATGTTCCCGGAATCCAAGGAATTCCACACGCTGCGCGTGCAGCCGCCGGCGGGCAACCACTACACGACGAAGATGCTGCGCCAGCTCTCGAACTCGTGGAACAAGTGGGGCTCGGGCCTCATCGCCTTCCACGGGCAGACCGGCAACATCATGTTCATCGGCACCACGAGCGAGAACACGCAGCACTTCTTCGACGAGATCAACGAGTACGGCTTCGACCTCGGCGGGGCGGGGCCGTGCGTGCGCACGGCGATGTCGTGCGTGGGCGCGGCGCGCTGCGAGCAGTCGTGCACCAACGAGCACCGCATCCACCGGACGCTCGTGAACAACTTCATCGACGACATGCACCGCCCGGCGCTGCCCTACAAGTTCAAGTTCAAGGTGTCGGGCTGCCCGAACGACTGCATGAACTCCATCCAGCGCGCCGACTTCGCGGTGATCGGCACGTGGCGCGACGACATGCAGGTCGACCAGAAGGGCGTGAAGGAGTACATCGCCGGCCACGGCCGCAAGTACACGATCGACAACGTGATCGCGCGCTGCCCGACGAAGGCGCTTTCGCTCAACGACGACGACACGCTCGAGGTCGACAACAAGAGCTGCGTGCGCTGCATGCACTGCGTGAACGTGATGACCAAGGCGCTCAAGCCCGGCAAGGACCGCGGCGTGACGGTGCTGATCGGCGGCAAGCGCACGCTCAAGATCGGCGACACGATGGGCACCGTGATCGTGCCGTTCATGAAGCTCGAGACCGACGAGGACTACGAGACGCTGCGCGGCCTCGCTTCGACCGTGATCGACTACTGGGCCGAGAACGGCCTCGAGCACGAGCGCTGCGGCGAGATGATCGAGCGCATCGGGCTGGCGACGTTCCTGGAGGGGATCGGCCTGGAGGTCGATCCCAACATGATCGCCTTCCCGCGCACCAGCTCCTACATCCGCATGGACGACTGGGACCAGGAAGCGCAGAAGTGGGTCGAGCGCAAGCACGCGGCCGCTTAGGCCCGCACCGAGGAGACGGCCGTGGCACAAGCACAGGCAGCGGTTGAGAAGAAGCAGATGCGTCCGCCGATCGAGAGCGGTTGCCCCGACGGCATGCAGTACATGCATCCGCTCATGGTCAAGAACTTCGGCAACTGGAAGTACCACGACCGGCCGCGGCCGGGCGTGCTGCACCACGTCGCCTACTCGGGCGACGAGATCTGGACGGTGCGGGTGGGCACGCAGCGCCAGCTCGGCCCCTACGAGATCAACCTGCTGTGCGACATCGTCGACCAGTACGGCGAGGGCTACGTGCGCTTCACCATCCGCTCGAATCTCGAGGTGATGGTGTCGAAGTGGGAGAAGGTGGGCCCGCTGATCCAGGCCTTCAACGACGCGGGCTACCCCGTGGGCGGCACCGGCAACTCGGTGACGATGATCTCCCACACGCAGGGTTGGCTGCACTGCGACATCCCCGGCACCGACGCCTCCGGCGTGGTGAAGTCCCTCATGGACGAGCTCTACGAGGAGTTCGTCCGCGAGGAGATGCCCAACCGCGTGCACATCACGACCTCGTGCTGCCAGATCAACTGCGGCGGCCAGGGCGACATCGCGATCAACATACAGCACACCAAGCCGCCGAAGATCAACCACGACCTCGTGGCGAACGTGTGCGAGCGCCCCTCGGTGGTCGCGCGCTGCCCCGTGGCGGCGATCCGCCCGGCGATGGTGAACGGCAAGCCCTCGCTCGAGGTCGACGAGAGGAAGTGCGTGTGCTGCGGCGCGTGCTACCCGCCCTGCCCGCCGATGCAGATCAACGACCCGGTGCACTCGAAGCTCGCGATCTGGGTGGGCGGCAAGAACTCCAACGCGCGCTCGAAGCCCATGTTCCAGAAGCTGGTGGCCGCGGGGCTGCCCAACAACCCGCCGCGCTGGCCCGAGGTGGGCGCCGTGGTGAAGAAGATCCTGCAGACGTACAAGAAGGACGCGCGGGACTGGGAGCGCGTGGGCGACTGGGTGGAGCGCATCGGCTGGCCGCGGTTCTTCGAGCTCACGGGGCTGCCGTTCACCAAGTTCCACATCGACAACTGGAGGGGCGCGCGCAACAGCCTCAACGCCTCCACCCACATCCGGTTCTAGGCGCGCGGGACATGAAGCTCGGCATCGTAGTGAACGAAGGGCCCTACACGCACGCCGCCTCCGACACGGCCTACCAGTTCGTGAAGGCGGCGCTCGCGAAGGGCCACGAGATCTACCGCGTGTTCTTCTACCACGACGGCGTGAACAACGGCACGCGGCTCACGGTGCCGCCGCAGGACGAGCGCAACATCGTCAAGCGCTGGAGCGAGCTCGCCGAGCGGCACAAGCTCGACCTCGTGCTGTGCGTGGCCGCCGCGCAGCGCCGCGGCCTCATGGACGCGGCGGAGGCCAAGCGCCACGGCAAGGACGCGGACAACATCGCGCCGGGGTTCCGCATCTCCGGCCTGGGCCAGCTGATCGAGTCGGGCATCAAGTCCGACCGGCTGGTGGTCTTCGGCGACTGAGGACGGGGATCCCATGACGGAGCCATCGGAAGGCGGGGCGATCAAGAAGTTCCTGTACGTGAACCGCAAGGCGCCCTACGGGACGATCTACGCGCTCGAGTCGCTCGAGGTGGTGCTGATCGGCGCGGCGTTCGAGCAGGACGTGAGCCTCGCCTTCGTGGGCGACGGCGTCTACCAGCTCGCGCGGGGGCAGGACACGAAGGCGCTCGAGGTGAAGAACTTCTCGCCCACCTACCGGGCGCTCGAGGACTACGACGTGACCAAGCTCTACGTGGACCGCGACTCGCTCGAGGAGCGCGGGCTCGCGGAAGAGGACCTGGTGGTGCCCGTCGAGGTCGTCGGCGCCGAGCGCATGGCCGAGATCATGGACGCCCACGACGTGGTCCTCACCTTCTAGGGAGAGCGCGGATGCTGCACACGGTCAACAAGTCCCCCTTCGAGCACGCCTCCCTCGAGGAGTGCCTGCGCTTCGCGCGCGAGGGGAGCGCCGTCCTCCTGATCGAGGACGGCATCTACGGGGCGGTGCGCGGCACGTCGGTCTCGAAGCGCGTCGAGGAGGCGCTCAAGCGGCTTTCGGTCTACGCCCTCGGGGCGGACGTGGAGGCGCGGGGAATGCAGCACCGGGTGATGGACGGCGTTCGCCTGGTGGATTACGGGGGGTTCGTGGACCTCGTGGTGCAGCACAACGCCGTGCAGGCCTGGCTTTGACGAGAGGAATACGGATATGCCCATCGAAATGAACGGAAAGACCATCGAAACCGACGAGGAAGGCTATCTCGCCAACCGCACCGACTGGAGCGAGGACGTGGCCAAGGAGATGGCGCGCATCGACAACTGCGAGCTCGACGCGAACCACTGGGAGGTGATCAACTTCCTGCGCGAGTACTACGAGGAGTACCAGATCGCTCCGGCGGTGCGCGTGCTCACCAAGGCCATCGGCAAGAAGCTCGGCCCCGACAAGGGCAACAGCAAGTACCTCTACGAGCTCTTCCCCTACGGCCCCGCCAAGCAGGCGTGCAAGTACGCGGGCCTGCCCAAGCCGACCGGGTGCGTCTAGGCGACCCCGGTCGCGGGAGCGAGCGTTGTCCGCACTCACCGTCGCCTACGCGCTGCTCTTCTACGTCGCGGCGGCGGCGTTCGTGGGGGGCGTGGGCCGCAAGGTCTGGATCTACGCGCGCACGCCCCAGCCGCTGAAGATCCCGGTCCCGCCCGCGCCGACCACCCGAGCGGGCGTGGTGCTGCGCATGGCCACCGAGCTCACGCTCTTCCGCGCGCTCTTCCGCTCGAACAAGTGGATCTGGATGTTCGGGTGGCTGTTCCACGCGGCGCTGCTCGTCGTGCTCCTGCGCCACCTGCGCTACTTCACGCAGCCGGTGTGGACGTGGGTCGAGTTGATCCAGCCCTTCGGGATCTACGCCGGCTTCGCGATGCTCGCGGGGCTCGCGGGCCTGTGGGCGCGCCGCATCCTGGTCGACCGGGTGCGCTACGTGACCAGCCCCTCGGACCACCTGATGCTCGCGCTCCTCGCGGCCATCGCGGCGAGCGGGCTCGCGATGAAGTACGTCGCGCACACCGACATCGTGTCCCTGAAGGCGTTCATGCTCGGGCTCGTCGCCCTCGACTGGCAGCCGCTGCCGGCCGACCCCGTGCTGCTCGTGCACCTCGCGCTGGTCGCCACGCTGATGATCGTCTTCCCGGTGAGCAAGCTGCTGCACGCCCCGGGCGTCTTCTTCAGCCCGAGCCTCAACCAGGCCGACGACGCGCGCGAGCGGCGCCACGCGGCGGGCTGGTCGGCGGTGATCGTCCACGCCCACACGGGCACGACGCGCGGAGGCTGACATGGCCGATTTCCAGACTCCGGCGCTGGGCGAATACCCCGTCATCCCGCTGGTGCATCCGGGGGCCATGGCGCACAGCAAGCCCTTCGTGGCGAAGCCCGACCTCCAGAAGGGCATCGGCTACCCCGGCGAGCTCGTGCCCGACTGGGAGAAGGTCGCGGTCGCGAAGCTGGGCGAGGTCGTGTCGCAGTCGCGGGCTCTCCAGGTCTTCCTCGACGCGTGCGTGAAGTGCGGGGCGTGCACCGACAAGTGCCACTACTACCTCGGCACCTCGGACCCGAAGAACATGCCTGTCGCGCGCCAGGACCTGCTGCGCTCGGTCTACCGCCGCTACTATACCTTCGCCGGAAAGCACTTTCCCGGGCTCGTCGGCGCGCGCGACATGACGCGCGAGGTGCTCGACGAGTGGTACGCCTATTTCCACCAGTGCTCGCAGTGCCGGCGCTGCTCGGTCTTCTGCCCCTACGGGATCGACACCGCCGAGGTCTCGATGGCCGCGCGCGAGGTGATGGACAGCGTGGGCCTGGGCCAGAAGTACTCGAACGAGATCATCGGCAAGGTCCACAAGATCGGCAACAACCTGGGGCTCCCGGGGCCGGCGCTGCGCGACACGCTCGACGGGCTCGAGGAGGACGTGAAGGAGGCCACGGGCGTCGACGTGAGGTTCCCGCTCGACGTGAAGGGCGCCGAGGTGCTGCTCGTCACGCCGAGCGCGGACTTCTTCGCCGAGCCGCACATCGACGGTCTCATCGGCTACGCCAAGGTGTTCCACGCCGCCGGGATCTCGTGGACGCTGTCCTCGTACGCCTCCGAGGCGGCGAACTTCTCGCTGTTCATCGGCAGCCACGACAACCTGCAGAAGGTGGCCGAGCGCATCCGCGACGCGGCCCTCGACCTGGGGGTGCGGCGCCTCGTCGTCGGCGAGTGCGGCCACGCCTGGCGGGTCGCCTACAGCTTCTGGAACACGCTCATCGGGCCGTTCGACTTCCTCGACCCGCGCTATCCCGCGCCGCAGCACATCTGCGAGGTGACGCACGACCTGATCCGGCGCGGCGCGATCACCCTCGACAAGAGCGCGAACGACGACAAGGTGGTCACCTTCCACGACTCGTGCAACGTCGCGCGCGCCTCGCGCATGGGCGGCGTGCCGGGCGGGCAGTTCACGATCCCGCGCGACATCATCCGCGCCTGCGTGAACAAGTTCGTCGACATGGCCCCCGAGACCATCCGCGAGAACACCTTCTGCTGCGGCGGCGGGGGAGGGCTCCTCACCGACGACCTGATGGAGCTGCGCGTGAAGGGGGCCCTGCCGCGCATGCAGGCGCTGCAGCAGGTGGTCGACGAGCACGGGGTCAACTACCTCGCGGCGATCTGCGCCATCTGCAAGACGCAGTTCGCCAAGGTGCTTCCCTACTACAAGCACCCGATGGACATGATCGGGAGCCTCCACGGGCTCGTCGGCAACGCGATCGTGCTCGGGGCGAAGCGATGAAGCGGTCCAACCGGAGATAGCGATGGCATCGATACCCGCGGGCAAGCCCGAGACGAAGGCGTTCACGCTGCGCCGCTTCAAGGACGGCGACCACGATTGGCGCTCGGCGCAGGAGCAGATCTTCAAGGCGGACCACACCGACAAGTGCCCGACCTACGTGCACAAGACCCCGCCGTGCCAGGCGAGCTGCCCCTCGGGCGAGGACATCCGGGGATGGCTCAACATCGTGCGCGGCGTGGAGAAGCCGCCCAAGGACGCGGCGATGCAGGAGTACGCCTTCCGGCGCTCCACCGACGCCAACCCGTTCCCCTCGATGATGGGACGCGTGTGCCCGGCGCCGTGCCAGACGGGCTGCAACCGCAACAAGGTCGAGGACTACGTGGGCATCAACGCCGTCGAGCAGTACATCGGCGACTACGCGCTCGAGAAGGGCTACGCGTTCCAGGCGGGCCCCGACACCGGCAAGCGCGTGGCGATCGTGGGCGGCGGGCCCGCGGGCCTTTCGGCCGCGTACCAGCTGCGCCGCAAGGGCCACGCGGTCACCCTGTTCGACGACCACGCCGAGCTGGGAGGCATGGCGAAGTACGGCGTTCCCGGCTACCGGCTGCCGCGCACCCACCTCGACGGCGAGATCAACCGCATCCTCGCGATGGGTGTCGAGGTGAAGGCCGGCACCCGGGTGGGGCGGGACGTGTCGCTCGCCGAGCTCGAGAAGGGCTACGACGCGGTGCTGCTCGCCCTCGGCTGCAAGGCCGGCAAGCCCCTGCCGGTGCCGGGCGCCGACGCCCCCAACGTCATCAGCGGCGTCGCGTTCCTCGAGGCGTTCAACCAGGGGCGGCTGCTGGCGGTGGCCGGGCGCGTGGTGGTGGTGGGCGGCGGCGACACCTCGGTCGACGTGGTTTCGGTGGCGCGCCGCCTGGGCTACATCGAGGACGTCAAGGACACCGAGCGGCCCGAGTTCGTCGTGATGGGCCACACCGCGCACGACGTCTCGACGCTCGCGGCGCGCCAGGGCGCCGAGGTGATGCTCACCTCGATGCAGCCGATCGAGGAGATGAACGCCGCCCAGCACGAGATCGAGGACGCGCAGCGCGAGGGCGTGAAGATCCAGGGCAACCTCCTGCCCAAGAAGGTCATCGTCGACGAGAAGACCGGGCGCGCCAAGGCGCTGCGGCTGATCGAGGTGCAGTGGAGCAAGGGCAAGTTCGCGGAGAAGCCCGGCACCGAGATGGACGTCGAGGCCGACCTCATCGTGGTGGCGATCGGCCAGGCGGGCGACCTCAAGGGCATGGAGGAGCTCGACAACGGCAAGGGCCTCATCTCGGCGGACAAGTTCTACCAGCTGCCGAACCGGCCGGGGCTCTTCGCCTGCGGCGATATCATCCGCCCGCACCTGCTCACGACCGTGATCGGCCAGGGCTCGATCGTCGCCGACAGCATCGACCGGTACCTCGCCCACGCCGAGATGCCCAAGCGCGCCAAGGTGGACGTGCACCACTTCAACCTGCTCGACAAGCTGCGCGAGGCGCACCTCGAGCCCAAGCCGTTCAAGGCGCTCGAGGAGCCGGACCTGCGCGAGATCGACCGGGGAGTGCGCGGCACCTCGCTCGCGGGCAAGGCCGTGGGCGGCTTCGCGGTCCACAACTACGAGGACCGCAGCGCCTCCGAGGTGTGCAAGTCGGAGGAGCTCTTCCTCGGGCACTTCCCCCACCAGGAGCGCATCAAGCGCACCGAGATCGGCCCCTCGGCCGAGGAGGTGCTCGGCCATTTCGCCGAGCGCATGGTGGGGCTCGACGACAAGCAGGCGGTGGTCGAGGCGAAGCGCTGCATGAGCTGCGGCCTGTGCTTCGAGTGCGACAACTGCGTCATCTACTGCCCGCAGACCGCCGTGAAGCGCACGCCCAAGGCGGAGGCGACGATGGGCCGCTACGTCTACACCGACTACGACCTGTGCATCGGCTGCCACATCTGCGCGGACGTCTGCCCGACGGGCTACATCAAGATGGGCATGGGCGAGCACTGAGGAACGGTCCGACTCCATGAAGCGCATCGCGATCGGGCTCGTCGTCGCGGCGCTCGCCGCCGCGGGGCTCGCCTTCGCGGCCGACGAGGGCGGGGCGCGCGTCGCCGTGCCGCGGATCGAGATCGCGCGGCCCGGCAAGTGCGTGGCGCCGACGCCGGTGATGCGCCGCGACCACATGAAGATGCTCCTGCACCAGCGCGACCTCACCGTGCACGAGGGCCTGCGCGATCCCCGCTTCAGCCTCAAGGGCTGCGTGAACTGCCACGCGAGCGAGGCGACCGGCAGCGTCCTCGGCAAGGGCGGCTTCTGCTCGAGCTGCCACGCCTACGCCTCGGTGAAGATCGACTGCTTCGAGTGCCACAGCCCGATGCGCCAGGAGCGCGTCGCCACCCGGCCATGAGCACGGACCGGCGCCGGTTCCTGGGGTGGGGCGTGGCGGTGGCCGCGGGCGCGGCGCTCGCGCCGGGGCTGCGGCTGATCGAGCTCGCCCAGGCACGCTCCCCCGAGGAGGCCGCCTCGGCGCTCCAGCGCTGGGGCCTGCTCGTCGACATCACGAAGTGCGCCGACTGCGAAGCGTGCGTGACGGCGTGCCGCGAGGAGAACGGCTGGACCGGCCACGGGCGGCCGGCCACCGACCCGCAGTGGATCCGCAAGGTGAGCCTCCGCGACAAGCGCACGGGCTTCGCGCAGACCCTGCCGATGATGTGCCAGCACTGCGAGCACCCCCCGTGCGTGGACGTGTGCCCGACGGGCGCCTCCTTCCGGCGCGCCGACGGTATCGTGCTCGTGGACAAGCACATCTGCATCGGCTGCCGCTACTGCGTGATGGCCTGCCCGTACGGGGCGCGCTCCTTCGTGAGCGAGGAGGTGACCGGCCAGAAGGCGGACGTGCCGCGCGGCATCGGCGTGGTCGAGGCG
>DASPRQ010000076.1:0-90508 GCA_035624355.1 Usitatibacter sp.
GGCGAGCGCGGCGGCTCCCCACGCGAAGAGCAGCCCCAGCACGTCGCCGAAGTTGTGCCCCGCGTCGGCGAGGAGCGCGAGGGAGTCGGCCTTCACGCCGAACGCCACCTCCGCGATCACGAAGCCGATGTTCAACGCCACGCCGATGCCGAAGGCGCGCGTGGGGTCGATCGACCCGTGGCGCCCGTACGCGCGCCCCTGGTAATGATCGTGCGAATCGGAGGACATGGCGCTAGCGGTGGGAATGCCGGTGGTGCGCGTCGGGGAAGTGCTCGTGGGAATGCGTCATCGCCTCGTGGCGATGCCGGTGGGTGTGGCGGATGCCGGGCGCGACGGGAAAATCGTGCGCGTGGAGATGGTGCGCATAGTGCTCGTGCTCGTGTTCGTGCTCGATCGCCTCGTGGAAGTGGCGGTGGACGTGGCGCTCCGTGAGGTGGACCCACACGCCGAGCGCCATGAGCACCGCCGCGGCGCCGAGGTTCCACGTGACCGGCTCGCGCAGCAGCGCAAGGGAGATGATAGCGCCCGCGAACGGGGCCGTGGAGAAGTACGCCCCGGTGCGTGCCGTGCCGAGGTCGCGCAGCGCGCGCACGTACAGGACGAGGCTCAGGCCGTAGCTCGCGATGCCGAGCGCGGCGCCCGCGGCCGCGGCCCCCGGCGGCGGGAGTCGATCACCCGCCGCCAGCGCGAGGACGACGTTCACCCCTCCCGCGGCGAGCCCCTTCGCCATCGCCACCTGCGTCGCGTCGGCGAGCGCGACCTTGCGCGTGAGGTTGTTGTCGAGCGCCCACGCGAGGCAGGCGCCGAGGACGGCGAGCGAGGGCAGCAGCGATCCGGAATCCGCGCCTCGCGGCCAGGCGAGCAGCGCGGCACCCGCGGCGATGGCGAGCATCCCGAGCGCGATGCGCCGGTCGAAATTCTCGCGGAACACGAGCCATGCGACGAGGGCCGTGAGCAGGCCCTCGGCGTTGAGGAGCAGCGACGCGGACGAAGCCGGCATGCGCGCGAGCCCCCACAGCAGCAGCAGCGGGCCTGCGACGCCGCCGAGCGCGATGGCCGCGGCGAGCCACGGGACGTCGGAGCGCGCGAGCGCGGCGCGCTCGCCGCCCCCCGCGAGACGCCAGGCTGCGAGGCCCACGCCGGAGCCGAGATAGAGGATCCCCGCGAGCATCCACGGGCTCACGGGCCCGAGCAGCAGCTTCGCGACGGGCGTCCCCGCGCCGAAGAGCAGCGCCGCGAGCAGCGCCGCCGGGATGCCCGCGCCGAGCCGCCTCAATTCACGCCCGAACCGACCCGATGGGGGCGAGACGCTCGCGTGCCCTCGTGGAACGCGGGGTCGTGCCGCCAGCCATGGAGGTCGTGGATCGCCATGGCCGCCATTCTAGGCGCGTCGCCCCGCGGCTGCGTCCGTCATGCCACCTCGGGAGGAGGGGGCCCCTTGGCGGCGATCACGGTGCGGAAGCGCTTCACCGTCGCGCCGGCGGCGGGGAACTCCTCGGTCGCGGCGTAACGGACTTCCCAGCCTGCGAACGCGGCATCGAGCTCCTCGGCCTTCCAAAGGCAATGCCCCGACGGATCGAACATGTCGAGGTAGGTCGTGCCCTCGACGAGGACGTTCACCGCCATCACGCCCCCGGGACGCACCCAACCCTGCCAGCGACGCAGGAGGCCGCGCGCCGTGCCGCAGTCGAAGAACATGAGCAGGCCGATGCAGACCACGGCGTCGAAGCGCCGCGCCGTGTCGAAGGTGCGCGCGTCGCATTCGCGCGCCTCGATCGCGAGGCCACCCGCCCGCGAGCGCGCCGCGAGGCTCTCGATGCCGGCGGGGCTCGCGTCGATCGCGAGCACCTCGCAGCCGCGCAAAGCCGCCGCCATCGCGAGGTTGCCCATGCCGCATCCGAGGTCGAGGACGCGGCCCGACAGATGCGGCAACACGACTCGCTCGAAGGGATTGAGCGCCAGGTCGCCGTTGCGGGCCTGTCGCTGGAACTGGGTGTCGAAGAACTCGACGGACCGGTTGGCGATCACTCCGCGAGCATACCGGCAAATGAAACCGGGGCGGCGCCCTCCCCGCTCCCCGGCTTTTGATCGCGGTCAGCTGCGCAGCCTCCAGCGCCGAGGATGATGATTTCCTCCGCATGGAAGGCCGACCGAGGGGAGGGCACGCACGACGTGCCTTCCCCTCCGGAAAAGGAGATCGAAATGCATGGGATCAGGTGGTACTACATCGTCGCGGCGGCTTGCCTGGCGCTGCCCGGGGCGTCGGGGGAATCCCTCGCACAGGGCATGATGGGACAGGGGATGGGCCCGGGGATGATGGGCGGTGGCATGGGCCCCGGAATGATGGGTGCCTATGGGCAGCAGCCCGGTCGCGAAGGACAGGCGCCGGGCGAGCTCGACACTCCGCAGGGCCGCGCCTACGCCTCCGCCTGCGCGCAATGCCACGCGCTGCCGGATCCGCGGCAGCACGACGCGCGGCAATGGCCGGCGGTGGTCGCGCGCATGGAGACGTACATGCGCAACGCGCACGTTGGAGTGCCGGATCCGGGAACGATCAAGGAAATCGAGTCGTTCCTGGAAAGCCACGCGCGCGGCTAGGGACGCTCGCCGGGCGTCGGCCCGATCAGAGTGCCTCGAGCACGCGCTCGAGGCGCTGGCGCACCTCGCCCGCGATGGGGGCGATCTCGGGACGCTCGGTGAGCTTGAGCACCGCCTTCGGATCCATGATGTCCACGCGCGTGGTCCCGTCGCCCTGCTCGCGCACGACGACGTTGCAGGGCAGCAGCGTGCCGATCTCGGGCTCGGCCTCGAGGGCGCGGTGGGCGAACTGCGGATTGCAGGCGCCGAGGATCACGTAGGGGCGCATGTCCTGCCCGAGCTTCTTCTTGAGCGTGGCGGCCACGTCGATCGTGGTGAGCACGCCGAAGCCTTCCCTGGCGAGGGCGTCGGTCGCCTTGCGGATCGTCTCGTCGTAGCTCGACCTCACGGTCTTGCCGAATGCGTAGGTGCCGGGCATGGATCGATTCCTTCGTGCGTGAGAACGACAGTGTGAGCCATTTCGCGGCGTTCGCGAGGCGCCGCGCTCGCGGCCCGGGCAGGCGCGCGGCGGGACCTAGCCCGCGTCGAGCTCCCGCCGCACCAGGTCCGCCGCCTTCTCGCCGATCATGAGGGTCGGCACGTTCGTGTTGCTCGCGACGAGCATCGGCATCACCGACGCATCGACGACCCGCAGCCCGCCCAACCCGCGCACGCGAAGCTGCGCGTCCACGACGGCGTTGCGCCCCTCGCCCATCCGGCACGTGCCGGAGAAGTGCCAGCACGTCTGGCCCGTCGCGCGCGCGTAATCGAGCAGCTCCTCGTCGGTGGCGACCTCGCCCCCCGGACGCGTCTCGCGCACGACGAGGCGCCGGAGCGCGGGCTGCTCGGCGATCCGGCGCACTGCCTTCAGCAGCAGGACGATCACTTCCCGGTCCACGGGATGGCTCAGGTAGCTCGCGCGGATCCGGGGCTGCACGCGCGCGTCGGGCGACTGCGCGTGCAGGCTCCCGCGGGATTCCGGATAGAGGAAGTAGCCGCCGATGTGGAAGCCCGAATAGGGATCGACCCCGGTCTCGAGGCTCGTCGAATAGCGGCTCGCGCCCGAGATGAGCGCGCTCTGCAGGCGCACGTCCGGATACGCGAGGCCCGGGCGGGTGCGCACGAACGCGAGCGCGGTGAGCGAGGTGGTGGCGAAGAGACCCTCGCGGAACGCGAGGTAGCGCACGAGCGACCTCACGAGGAAAGCGCGGCTGCGCAGCAGGTCGTTCACCGTGACGGGCTCGCGGCACTCGAAGGTGATCCGCGGCATCAGGTGGTCCTGCAGGTTCTCGCCTACGCCCGGAAGGTGCTGCACGACCGGGATTCCGAGCTCCTGGAGCCTCTGCGCGTCGCCCACGCCGGAGAGCTCCAGCAGCTGCGGCGAGCGCAGCGCTCCGGCGCAGAGCAGGACCTCGCGCCGGGCCTTCGCCTCGCGGACCTCGTCGCCGACCCGGTAGCGGACCCCCGTCGCCCGGAGGCCCTCGAAGGCGATCCTCTCGGCCACCGCGTTCGTGACGACGTGAAGGTTGGACCGGCCGCGCGCGGGATGCAGATAGGCGGTCGCGGCGCTGCAGCGCATCCCGCCGCGCACGTTGAGCTGCAGCGGCGCCGAGCCCTCGGCGAGCCGCCCGTTGTAGTCGGGCGTCCTCGGGTACCCGGCCTGGGCGCAGGCTTCGAGGAACGCGTCGGTCACGGGGTCTCCTTTCACCTCCGTGACTCCCACGGGGCCGCCCACGCCCCGATAGTCGGGATCGCCGAACCGGCAATCCTCGAGCTTCCTGAAATAGGGCAGGACGTCGGCGTAGCCCCACCCGGGGCAGCCGCGTTCGCGCCACTCGTCGTACTTCGCCGGGTGGCCGCGGACGTACACCATGGCGTTCACCGAGCTCGATCCGCCCAGCACCCGCCCCGTGGGCCAGTAGAGGGAGTTGCCCTTGAGCTCCGGCTCCGGCTCGGTGCTCGCCGGCCAGAGGAGGTCCGGGTTGCCCAGGACCTTGCCGACGCCCAGGGGCACCCGGATCCACAGCTTCCGGTCCGATCCGCCCGCTTCGAGGAGCAGGACGCGCCGCCGGCCGTCCTCGCTCAGCCGGTTGGCGAGCACGCATCCGGCCGAGCCCGCCCCCACGATGACGACGTCGTATTCGGGTGTGGTTCCCATGCGATGCGCCGCGCCTGCCGCGCACGGGCGAGGCCGCGTCAGCGCGCCGGCTTCCAGCGCCGCAGCGTGAGCGCGTTCGAGACCACGCTCACGCTGCTGAAGGCCATCGCCGCGCCCGCGATCACGGGGCTCAGGAACCCGAATGCGGCGAGCGGCACACCCACGACGTTGTAGATGAACGCCCAGAAGAGGTTCTGCCGGATCTTCGCGTAGGTGCGGCGCGACATGTCGAGGGCGTCGGCGACCAGCATCGGGTCGCCGCGCATGAGGGTGATGCCGGCGGTGTGCATCGCGACGTCCGTTCCCGTGCCCATCGCGATTCCCACGTCCGCGGCCGCGAGCGCCGGGGCGTCGTTGATGCCGTCGCCCACCATCGCGACCACCTCGCCGCCGTCGCGCAGGCTCGCGACCAGCGCCGCCTTGTCCTCGGGCAGCACCTGCGCGCGCACGTCCTCGATGCCGAGCTCGAGCGCGGCGGCGCGCGCCGCGCCCGCGTTATCGCCGGTGACGAGCACCGGCCGCACGCCGAGCGCCTTCAATCGCGCGACGAGCGCGGGCGCGTCTTTCTTGACGGTATCGCCGAACGCGACGAGGCCGAGCACGCGCGGCGCGGGCTCGAGGTCGAGCAGCCACGAGACCGTGTTGCCCGCGGATTCCAGGCGCGCCGCCTCGGGCGAGAGGGCTTCCAGGCCCGCGGCCCGGAGCTCCGCCGCCCAGCGCCCGCTCGCGATGGCGAGGCGCCGTCCCTCCGCCTTCGCCTCGACGCCGCGCCCGGCGACGGCGCGCGACTCGTTCGACGCGGGCACGTCGATGCGCTCGGCGGCCGCCGCCTCGAGCACCGCCTTCGCGAGCGAATGCTCGCTCGCGCGCTGCACGGCGGCGGCGAGGCGCAGGACCTCCGTCCGATCGATCCCGCCGCTACCGAGGACCTCGGTGACGCGCGGCCTGCCTTCGGTGAGCGTGCCGGTCTTGTCGAGGGCGACGATCCCCACGCGATGCGCGATCTCGAGCGCTTCGGCGTCCTTGATGAGGATCCCGTGCCGCGCGGCGGTCCCCGTGCCCACCATGATGGCGGTGGGGGTGGCGAGCCCGAGCGCGCAGGGACAGGCGATCACGAGCACCGACACCGCGAAGAGCGTGGCGCGCTCCCAGTCGTGTGCCGCGAATCCCCAGCCCGCGAAGGTGACAAGCGCGAGCGCCACGATCACCGGGACGAACACCTCGCTCACGCGGTCCACGAGCCGCTGGATCGGCGCCTTCGCCGCCTGCGCCGACTCGACGTTGCGGATGATGCGCGCGAGGACCGTTTCCGCGCCGACCGCCGTGACGCGCGCGACGAACCGGCCCTCGCCGTTCACGGCGCCGCCGGTGACGCGGCTTCCCGCCGATTTCGCCACCGGGAGGCTCTCGCCCGTGACGAGCGATTCGTCCACGTGCGTGTCTCCCTCGACGATCTCGCCGTCGACGGGAACGCGCTCGCCGGGAAGCACGGCGACGAGGTCGCCCACGCGCACGAACTCGACGCGCACCTCGCGCTCCGCGCCATCCTTCAGCACGCGCGCGAGCTCCGGCCGCAACGCCGAAAGGGCGCGGATCGCTTCGGTCGTGCGGCGCTTCGCGCGGCCCTCGAGCCACTTGCCGAGGCGCACGAGCGTGAGCACCACGGCCGAGGCCTCGAAGTACAGATGCGCGCCGGCGCCCGCGGCGAGCCAGAGGTAGACGCTCAGGAAGTACGCCGCGCTCGTCCCGAGGGCGACGAGCAGGTCCATGTTGCCGGCCTTCGCGAGCACCGCCTTCCACGCCGAGCGGTAGAAGCGCGCGCCGACCAGGAATTGAACGGGCGTCGCGAGCGCGAACTGGATCCACGCGGGAAGCATCGCGTGCACGCCGAAGAGCGCGGCGACCATCGGCACCGCGAGCGGCACGGTGAGCACCACCGCAAGCACGACCTCCGCGAGGTCGCGGTCGAAGCGCGGCGGCGCCTCCTCCGCACCCGCCTCGCGCAGCCTCGCCTCGTAGCCCGCCTTGCGGATCGCGGCGAGCGCCGCTTCCGTCACCGCGGGATCGGCCTGGATCGTGGCCGTCTCGGTGGCGAGGTTCACGCTCGCTTCCTCGACCCCGGGCACCTTGCGCAGCGCCTTCTCCACGCGCGCCACGCACGAGGCGCACGTCATCCCCTCGACCTTGAGGTCGATGACGGCCGGGGCGACGGCGTGGCGAGGAAGGACCGCGACCTGGTCCATGGCCGACAGCCTCAGGCGGCAGCCACCGGCGTGTAGCCCGCCTCCCGGATCGCCTCCACGAATTCCGTCGCCGGATGCGTGCTGGTGATGCGCACGCGCCTGGCGGTGAGGTCCACCTCGCACCGGCTCGCGCCATCCACGTCCTTCACCGCGCGGGTGATGGTGGAGACGCAATGGTTGCAGGTCATGTCGTTCACGGTAAGCTGGATCATCGCTCGCTCCTGTTCGGGTCTCATGGGCTCATTCTGAGCCCTCCCGGAGGAAAAGGTCGCCCAACGCGCGACACCCGCGCTTGACGGCGGTCAATGGTCGTCGCCGCGGGGCTCCTAGAGTGGGACATCTCGCATCCGGTTTGCGTGCGGCGCACGCCGCGAGGAGGAGTTGAAGATGGGGACCGGGAACGCGTACGTCAAGCCCGGAAGGGCCTGGGCGGCATGCATCGCGGCGGCGGCCTTCGCTCTGCTCGCGGCTGGTGGAGCCCAGGCGCAGGTCCCGGGCCAGAAGACGGTGGACGGCGTGGTATTCGACGTCGGCATCGCTTCGGCGGCGCAGATCAGCGCGCTGCCGCCGGGCAGCCTGGGCGCAGAGGCGCCCGGGCCGTCCGAGAAAGGGAAGGACCACCTCGTCGTCGCGCTCTCCGAGGCGGCGAGCGGCCAGCGCATCGTGAACGCCCGCGTCACCGTGAACGTCGCGCGCATGGGCATGGACGGGGTGCGACGCACCCTCGAGCGCATGGACGTCGCCGGCGCGACGAGCTGGGGAGGCTACTTCGACCTTCACACGCCCGGCTCCTACCGGATCCACCTCGTGGCGATTCTGCCGGGCCGCGCCCCCGTCGTCGCGGACTTCGAATACCGGAACGAGTAGCGAACCGAACCGCGGCCGGCGCGATCCAACGCATTCGAGGTGACGGCCACGCGGTACGGGCCCGGCGCAGGCGCCGGCCCGTGGGATGGCGTGTCGATTCCCGAGCGTACGCGAGCTTAAGACCCCCTTAAGCCGCGGCGCCCACGATGCCAGCGTGGCAATCCAGATCAACCCACGATGGAGGCATCGACATGAAGACCATTCTGGCAGCATCGGCCGGCGTCCTCGCGCTGGCCCTCGCGCTCCCCGCCGGCGCCACGGCGCTCCCGGAAGCGCAGACCGAGAACGGCATCACTTACGTGAGCGGCGGCATCGGGCACGACGAGGCCACGGCCATGAGGGCCGCGGAGAAGAACTACCCGCTGAGCCTGGTGTTTTCCGCGGGCAAGGACAACGAGTTCCTCGCCGACCTCAAGGTGCAGATCAAGAACAAGGAAGGCAAGGTCGTCCTGAGCGAGGCGTCCCAGGGGCCGATCATGCTCGTGAAGCTTCCGGCGGGACGCTACACCCTCGAGGTCACGCGCCACGACGGCAAGACCGAGCATCGGACGGTGGAAGTGACGGCCATGGGGCACCGGCAGGTCGCGTTCCACTGGCCGACCGCCTGACCTGAGGAGGGACGTCGGCGCGCGGGCGGGATCGCCTCGCGCCGGCGCCCGCGTTCAGGCGATGCAGTGCCAGCCGGCGAGCACGGCCTCGCGCAGGCCGGGCACGCGCGCGATGCCGGCGACGCCGAGCGCAATGATCAGGATGCCCGCCACCCGGCGGACCCACGGGGCGCGGCGCAGCGCCACGAGGCGCTGGGCGGCCAGCCCCGCTGCGAGCAGGTTGGGCAGCGTTCCGAGTCCGAACGCGCCCATCACCAGGGCGCCCTGCGCCGGCCCGCCGCTCGCCGCGGCGAGCACGAGCATGCTGTAGACGAGCCCGCAGGGGATCCAGCCCCAGGCGAGCCCCGCGCCGAGCGCCTTGGCGGTCGAGTCCACGGGAAGCATGCGGCGCGCGAACGGCTCGATGCGGCGCCAGAGCGGCCGGCCCGCCGCCTCGACGCGCAGCATGATGCGTCCCCAGCCGGCCACGTACAGGCCCAGCAGGAGCATCGCGACGTTGGCGAGGAGGAACAGCGCCACCTGCGCGTCCAGCCAGGCCCCGCCCGCGTACGCGAGGCTGCCCACGAAGCCGGCGACGGCCCCCGCGGCGGCGTAGGCCGCGATGCGCCCGCCGTTGTAGGCGAGCTGGCGCGCGAGCGCGGGGCCGCGCGCCTCGAGCGCGAGCGTGCCCACGATGCCGCCGCACATGCCGACGCAATGCACTCCGCCCAGCAGGCCCGCGGCGAGCGCGGCCGCGACGAGCGCCGGCATCTCACATCACCCGCGAGTACTGGGCCCGCTGCTCCGCGGCGCGGAGGTACTTGTCGAAGACCATGCACACGCAGCGCACGAGCAGCCGCCCGCGGGGCGTGACGTGGATCCAGTCCTCGTCGAGCTCCACGAGCCCGTCGTCCTCGAGCTTCCGGAGGTCCTCGAGCTCCCGGGCGAAGTAGTGGTCGAAGTCGATGAGGTAGGCGATCTCGACCGACTCCTTGGCGAGCTGGAAGTGGCAGGCGAGCGCCTGGATCACCGCGCGGCGCACGAGGTCGTCGGCCGTGAGCTGCACTCCGCGCAGGATGGGCAGGCGGCCCTGTTCCAGCGCGCCGTAGTACTCGTCGAGGGTCTTCACGTTCTGGGCGTAGGTGGGCCCGATCTTGCTGATCGCCGAGGTGCCGAAGGCCGCGAGGTCGCAATCGCCGCCGGCGGAGTAGCCCTGGAAGTCGCGCGTGAGGTGGCCCTTGCGCTGCGCGACGGCGAGGTCGTCGCCGGGCTTGGCGAAGTGGTCCATGCCGATGTAGACGTAGCCCGCCTCGCCCAGGCGGCGGATCGCGTTCACCATGAGCTCGAGCTTCACCTCGGGGGCGGGCAGGTCCTCTTCGTGGATGCGCCGCTGCGGCGTGAAGGCCTTCGGCAGGTGGGCGTAGGAATACAACGCCACGCGGTCGGGATCGCATTCGATCACGCGCTCGAGCGTCTCGGCGAAGCCTTCCACGGTCTGCTTCGGCAGGCCGTAGATGAGGTCGAGGTTCACGGAGCGGAAGCCGCTCGCGCGCGCCGCGTCGATCACCTCGCGCGTCTGCGCGAGGCTCTGCACCCGGTTCACCGCCCGCTGGACCTCGGGATTGAAGTCCTGCACGCCCACGCTGATGCGGTTGAAGCCGAGCGCCCCGAGGTACACGATGCGCTGCGCGTCCACCTTGCGCGGATCCACCTCGATCGCGTACTCGCCGGCCGGATCGAGCTCGAAGCTGCCGCGGATCGCCTGCACCAGGCGCGCGGACTCGCTGTCGCCGAGGAACGTCGGCGTCCCCCCGCCCCAGTGCATCTTCACGACGCGGCGGTCGTCGCCCAGCGCCTCCGCGACGAGCTTGATCTCGCGCTGCAGGAAGTCCACGTAACGCACCGCGCGGGAATGGTCGCGGGTGGCGATCTTGTTGCACGCGCAGTAGAAGCACAGCGTGTCGCAGAAGGGGACGTGGACGTATAATCCCAAGGGGCGCGTGAAACCCCCGATCCTCCGATGGCCCAGCCAGTGGCGGTGGGCCTCGGCGTCGAAGGCCTCGACGAAGCGGTCGGCGGTCGGGTAGGACGTATAGCGCGGCCCTGCGCCCCCGTACTTGCGCAGCAGGTCCGTGTCGATCACCAGCGCGTCGTCCTGAACCGGCGGCGGCGGCTGAAGTACAGTGGCAGTGGCAGAATTCATGCGACCCACTATGACCGTACGGGTTTCCCCCCGCTTGATTTCAGTCAAAGAAACACCGGCCCATGGCTAGCGAGGACCATCCCCCCGCCTCCGATCCGGAGTTTCCATCGTCGCGCCTGGTGGTTGTGCTGGGCCCGTTCATCGGGCTGGCGGCCTTCACGGCCCTCGTTGCCATCGTCGCGGCCCTGCTCGGCTGGTACCGCTACGAGATGCTGCTCGCGGCGGCCGCCACCACCTGCGCGGCCGCCTTCCCCGCGCTCTTCCTCGTCTACCGCCAGCTCGCCGAGCGCAAGGCCGCGCAGCTCGCGCTGAGGGGCGCCCAGGCCCGCGTGGGCGGCATCGTGGAGGCGGCCATGGACGCCGTGATCTCCGTGGACGAGGAGCAGCGGGTGGTGCTCTTCAACGCCGCCGCCGAGCGCGTCTTCCGCTGGCCCCGGGCGGCGATCCTGGGCCAGCGCCTCGACGTCCTGCTTCCCGAGCGCTTCCGCACGGCCCACCGCGGCCACATCGAGCGCTTCGGCCGCACCTCGGCCACCTCGCGCAGCATGGGCAACCAGTCGCTGCTCCACGGCCTGCGGGCCGACGGCGAGGAGTTCCCCGTCGAGGCGTCGATCTCGCAGCACGACGAGGGCGGCCGCAAGCTCTTCACCGTGATCCTCCGGGACGTGACCGAGAGGGTGCATGGCGAGCGGATGCTCGCCCGAAGCGAGGCGCGCCTGCGCGGCATCCTCGACTCGGCCATGGACGCCATCATCACGGTCGACGAGCGCCAGCACATCGTGCTCTTCAACCGCGCAGCCGAGGACGTCTTCGGCTGCCCGCGCGACGAGGCGATCGGCGCCCCGCTCGCGTGGTTCATCCCCGAGCGCTTCCGCGAGGACCATGCGCAGCTGATGCGGCGCTTCGGCGACACCGGCGCCTTGTCGCGGCGCATGGGCGCGCAGCGCATCGTGATGGGCCTGCGCCGCAACGGCGAGGAGTTCCCGATCGACGCTTCCATCTCCCACATCACCGAGGAGGGAAGCCACTATTACACGGTGATCCTGCGCGACGTGACCGAGCGCACGAAGGCCGAGGAGGCCCTGCGCGACTCGCGCGAGGAGATCCGCAGCCTCGCGCTCACGGCGAGCGCCGCGCGCGAGCAGGAGAAGAGCCGCATCGCCCGGGAGCTGCACGACGAGCTGGGCCAGGCGCTCACGGCGCTCAAGATCGACGTGGGGTGGCTGCGCGGCCACCTGGGCGCCGTGCCGGACGTGGTGACCTCCAAGCTCGGCTCCATGCAGGTCCTGCTCGACGGCACGGTGGCGGCCACGCGGCGCATCTCTTCCGACCTGCGGCCGCTCATGCTCGACGACCTAGGGCTCGCGGCGGCGTGCGAATGGCTCGCCGACAGCTTCCGCCAGCGTACCGGCACCCCTTGCGAGCTGGTGCTCGGCGCCGGGGATCTCGACCTGCCCGACCCGTACTCGACCGCCGTATTCCGCGTCCTGCAGGAATCCCTCACCAACGTGGCCAAGCACTCGGGAGCCACGCGGGTCGAGGCGACGCTCGAGCGCACGGGCGACACGGTGACCCTCACAGTGCGCGACAATGGATGCGGGTTCGCGCCGGCGGTTCCCCGCAAGGACGGCTCTTACGGGCTGCTGGGGCTGCGGGAGCGCGCCCATCTCCTGGGCGGAAGCGTGCGCGTGGAGAGCGCGCCCGGCCAGGGGACCTTCGTCGAGATGCGCCTGCCCATCGGGGAGAGGAACGCGCAGCCATGATCCGCATCGTCGTCGCCGACGACCACACCATCGTCCGGGAAGGCCTCAAGCAGCTGCTCGCGGCCGCGGGCGATCTCGAGGTCGTCGGCGAGGCCCAGGACGGCCACGAGGTGATGAAGCGCGTGCGCGAGCTCGATTTCGACCTGCTGCTCCTCGACATGTCGATGCCGGGCAAGAGCGGCATCGAGCTCATCAGGCAGGTGAAGGCCGAGAAGCCGAAGCTGCGCGTCCTGGTGCTCAGCATGCACGAGGAGCACCAGTACGCGGTGCGCGCGATCCGCGCCGGGGCCGCGGGCTACCTCACCAAGGAGAGCGCCTCGCGCCAGCTCGTGGACGCGATCCGCAAGGTGGCCTCGGGGGGCGCCTTCATCAGCTCCGCGGTGGCCGAGCAGCTCGCCCTGGGTGCCATGCCCGACGCCCATGGCGAGCCGCACGAGGCGCTATCCGATCGCGAGTTCCAGGTGTTCCGCATGGTCGCCGAGGGAAAGTCCATCTCGGACATCGCGGAGCGGCTGAATCTCTCGGTGAAGACCGTGAGCACGCACAAGGCCAACATCCTGCACAAGATGAACATGGCCACTTCGGGCGACCTCATCCGCTACGCCATCGCCCGCCGCCTCGTGGAAAGCGAGGAGGGCCTCTAGCGGCAGAACGGCCGGAACCCCGGGAGGTAAAAAAGAGGGGTTGATTTCGGTCAACCCGGCGCCGCGTCGGGGCGCTACCGTCTGTCGATGAGACGCGTCGAGGTCCTTTCGCTCTGCGAGCTCGCCGCGGGGTCGAGCGCTGTGGTGCGGGCCCTGGGCGGCGGCGCCGACTTCACGCGCCGCGTGAGCGCCATGGGGCTCGCCGCCGGGGCTCCCGTCGACGTGCTCCAGAACACGGGGCGCGGGCCGCTGCTCGTGCGGGTCCGCGATACGCGCATCGCCCTCGGGCGCGGCGAGGCGGCCAAGGTGCTCGTGGAGCCCTGCCCGTGAGCGCGCAGCGCGCCCCCCAGCGCCCGAAGATCGTGGCGGCCCTCGCCGGCCAGCCCAACGTCGGCAAGTCGACCGTCTTCAACCTCCTCACGGGCCTGTCGCAGCACGTCGGCAACTGGGCGGGCAAGACCGTGGAGCGCCGCGAAGGCACGCTCGCACGCGACGACGCGGAGCTGCGCATCATCGACCTGCCCGGCACCTACGGGCTGAGCGCCGCCTCGGAAGAGGAGCGCATCGCCCGCGACTTCGTCATTCGCGATCGTCCCGACGTCGTGGTGATGGTCGCGAACGCGGCGGCCCTGGAGCGCAACCTGTACCTCCTCGCCGAGCTCCTCACGCTGCGCGTGCCGGTGGTGCTCGGGCTGAACATGATGGACGTGGCGCGCGGAGAAGGCATCGAGATCGACCCGTCCGTGCTCGCCGCGGCGCTGCGGCTGCCCGTGGTGCCGCTCGTCGCGAGCCGCAACGAAGGCGTGGATGCGCTCGTCTCGGCGGCGATCGCCCTTGCACGGGATCCCGGAACGTTCCGCCCGGCGCGCCCGGAGATCGGCGCGCCCCATCGCGAAGTGCTCGCGCAGGTGCGCGCGGCGCTCGAAGCGCACGTGCCGCGCCCCTACGACGCGGGCTGGGTCGCGCTCAAGCTCCTCGAGGGCGACGGCGAGGTGACGGCGCTCGCGCGGGGCTGGCTTCCCGAGGCCGCGTGGCGCCCGGTCGCGGCCCTCCTCGCGCAGCACGAGGACGCGGTGCTCGACATCGCCGGCGGCCGCTACGAGTGGATCGGCCGGATGGTGCGCGCGGCGGTGACGCGCCCCCGCCTCGGGCAGATCAGCCTCACCGACCGGCTCGACCGGATCGCGGTGCATCCGCTCTGGGGGCTCGCCGTGCTGTTCTCGGTGTTCGCCCTCACCTTCTGGCTCACGTTCACGCTCGCCGCGCCGGTGCAGGCGTGGCTCGACACCGGGGTGATCGCGCCCGTTCAGCGCTGGATCCACGGGGCGCTCGCCGGCGCGCCCGCGTGGCTCACGGGCCTGCTCGCCGAGGGCATCGTGGGAGGCGCGGGCCGCGTCGTCACCTTCGTGCCGGTCCTCGCGGTGTTCTTCGCGGTCCTCGCGCTGCTCGAGGACACGGGCTACCTCGCGCGCGCCGCCTACGTGATGGACCGGTTCATGCACGCGCTCGGCCTGCACGGCAAGAGCTTCCTGCCGCTCTTCCTCGGCTTCGGGTGCAACGTCCCGGCGGTGCTGGGCGCGCGCGTGATCGAGTCGCCGGGGGGGCGGCTGCTCACGATCCTCCTCGCGCCGCTGGTGCCGTGCAGCGCGCGCCTCACCGTGCTCGCCTTCCTCACGCCGGTGTTCTTCGGGCGCGAGGCGTTCGCCTTCGCGACGGGGCTCGTGGCGCTCAACCTGATCGCGCTCGCGCTCGTGGGGGTGCTGCTCAACCGGACGCTCTTCCGCGGCCAGCACGCGGCCTTCATCATGGAGCTGCCGCTCTACCACGCGCCGAGCGCCCGCAGCATCGGGCTGTTCGTCTGGCAGCACACGGGCGCGTTCGTGCGCCGGGCGGGGACGCTGATCCTCCTCGTGGCGGTCGTGATCTGGGCGGCGGCGGCCTTCCCCGGCCCGACGATCGACGCGAGCTACCTCGCGCGGTTCGGGCAATGGCTCGAGCCGCTCGGCGGCCTCATGGGCCTCGACTGGCGCCTCATCGCGGCCCTCCTCGCGAGCTTCGTCGCCAAGGAGAACGCCATCGCCGCGCTCGGTGTCCTCTACGGCGGCGACGCCTCGGGCGGCGGCCTCGCCGCGACGCTCGCCGCGCACGTGCCGCCCGCCGCGGGCTTCGCCTTCCTCGCCGTGACCATGCTCTTCATCCCGTGCGTCGCGACGGTCGCGGCGATGCGCCAGGAAACGCGCAGCTGGCGCTGGACGGCCTTCAGCGCGGTATTGCTCCTCGTGCTCGCGCTCGCCGGCGGAGCGGCCGTGTACCAGGGCGCGCGCTGGATCGGCCTGGGGACATCCCTTGCTTAGGCGCCTGCTCGACCTCGTCGGGAGCCGCGGCACCGCGCGGGCCGCGGACCTGGCCCCCGAGCTCGGCGTGAGCGCGGCGCTCGTGGAATCGATGCTCGGGGAGCTCGCGCGGCAGGGCTACCTGCGGCCGCTCTCCAGGGACGAGGACGCCTGCACGGGCTGCGCCGCGAACGCGGGCTGCATTTCCTGCAGCCGCACACGGGTGTGGGCGCTCGTGGAGCTCAAACGCAGCACCTAGCGCGAGCCGCGGCCCGCCCGGCGATCCGGGCCGCCGGCAACCCCCGCGTTCAGGGCCGGTAGCCGTCGGTGAGCGTTCCCAGGAACTCGACGATCAGGTCGACCTCTTCCGGCGTGAGCGCGGGCATCTCCCCGAGCTTGCGGTCGTAGGGAACCTCGGTCGTGTTGACGTTGCCGCGGTATGGCGGCGGCAGGTCGTCGAACTTGTCCACGCTCCCGGAGGCGTTGCGCGGATACCATTGCTCCGGGTTCGTATCACGGCGCACGTAGAACGTGACCGCGTCCTTCAGCGTCTTGAAGCGTCCGTTGTGGAAGTAGGGCGCGGTGACCGCGACGTTGCGCAGGGTCGGCACCTTGAACGCGCCGCACAGGTCCTTGCGCTGCGCGAGGTCGGTGCGGAAGGGGCCGCACAGGCCCAGGTCGAAGTAGGCCGGATCGGCGTTCGCCGCGATCGCCGGATTGCGCGGCACGCCGAGGTTGTCGTAGGTGAAGTCGGTGAAGAGCGGCGGCGAGCCGTCGGCGCCGCGAGCGCTGGGATGGCAGGCGGCGCAGTTGCCCTTCTTCGGATCGTTGAAGAGCGCGAGGCCCTGCAGCTCGCGCGCGGTGAGCGTCGCCTGCCCGGCGAGGTAGAGGTCGTACTTGCTGTCGAACGGATGGAAGCGCGGGTCCTCGGTCTCGAACCGCGCGAGCGCGAAGCGCATGCGCTCGAATGCGTCGTCCGGGTTGTCGAGGACGGCCGCGCCGAAGACGCTGCGGAACTCCTCGGCGTAGGGCGCCGAGCGCAGCCTGGCGACGACCGCTTCGGGCGCGGCGTTCGCCATCTCGTGCGGCGCGAGGAACGGGCGCTCGGCCTGGTCGGCGAGCGTGTTGGCGCGGCCGTCGCGATTGAATCCTCCGGTCGGCGTTCCGTCCTTCGCGAAGAAGAACGCCGGGGTGCGGTCGAGATAGCGCAGCGAAGGGGCCTTGCGAAATCCCGGCGTCGCGAGCGCCGGGCCTCCCGCGGGAACGACCACGTCGGGATCGGAGGAGCCGAACGCGTGCGCCGGGTCGTGGCACGTGGCGCACGACATCCGGCCCGAGGCGGCGAGGCTCGCGTCGTCGAAGATCTTCTCTCCGAGCGCAGCCGCAGGGCTCAACGAGGATGCCGGCTGCGGACTCGCGCCGCCGCAGCCGACCGCTGCCATAAGGACGAGCGTGGAAGCGGACAAGGCTGCCCAGCGCGCGATAGTAAAACTGGACCCACAAAATTTAAGGGCTTGATTCAACTTGGAATGATCCTATCTGGATAGTAATACGAGTAATTCGTATTTCGATATGTTGCCCTCCCCGGGCCTTCCGCGCAAGGGCCCTGCCGGGGCGAGCCCGATCGCGGATCGTGGCCGCTTCCCTTCCAGCCGCGGGCGCCAACGAGGCCCCAGGCGCGGCTCACGCAGGTCTGGCGCGCGAGGCCGCGGCTGAGTAACCTCTCAAGATGAGCCGAGCCGTCGAGTCCGGACGATGCGTGGGATGCTGTCCACCCCGCTGAGCCGGGGGATCGCCGCGATCCTCGCGGTCAAGCTGCTGGCGCTGTACGCGATCTGGCTCGCGTTCTTCTCCAGCCCCTCGCCCCACGGCGCCGGCGACGTCGCGCGCGCCCTGCTCACCCAACCCCGGGCCCCGGCCGCCCAGGAGAGCGATCGATGATCTCCGAGCACCTCGTCCAGCTTTCGCGCCTGCAGTTCGCCGCGACGGCGATGTACCACTTCCTTTTCGTGCCGCTCACCCTCGGGATGGTGTGGATCCTGGTGATCATGGAGAGCGCCTACGTCATGACCGGCAAGTCGGTCTACAAGGACATGACGAAGTTCTGGGGCAAGCTCTTCGGCATCAACTTCGCGATGGGGGTGACGACCGGCATCACGCTCGAGTTCCAGTTCGGCACCAACTGGGCGTACTACTCGCACTATGTGGGCGACATCTTCGGCGCCCCGCTCGCCATCGAGGGGCTGATGGCCTTCTTCCTCGAGTCGACCTTCATCGGGCTCTTCTTCTTCGGCTGGGATCGGCTTTCGAAGGTGCAGCACCTGTTCGTCACGATTCTCCTCGCGGTGGGGAGCAACCTCTCGGCGCTCTGGATCCTGGTGGCGAACGGCTGGATGCAGGACCCCGTCGGCGCGACCTTCAACGAGCAGACGATGCGCATGGAGCTCGCGAACTTCTGGCAGGTGCTGTTCAACCCGACCGCGCAGGCGAAGTTCGTCCACACCGTGAGCGCCGGCTACGTGACCGGCTCGATCTTCGTGCTGGCGATCTCCTCGTGGTACCTGCTCAAGGGCCGGCACGTCGAGTTCGCGAAGCGCTCCTTCCGCATCGCCGCCGCCTTCGGGCTCGCCTCCGCGGCCTCCGTCATCGTGCTGGGCGACGAGTCCGGCTACACCGTCACCGACGCGCAGCAGACCAAGCTCGCGGCGATCGAGGCCGCGTGGGATACCGAGCCCGCGCCCGCGGCCCTCACGCTCTTCGCGATCCCCGACCAGAAGGACATGCGCAACGAGTACGCGGTGCGCATCCCGTACGCGCTCGGCCTGATCGCGACGCGCACGGCCACGAAGCAGATCCCGGGCATCAAGGAGATCCGCGCGAAGAACCGCGAGCGCGTGGTCTCGGGGATCGAGGCGGTGAGCGCCCTCGGGGAGCTGCGCAAGGACCCGGGCAACGCGGCCGCGCGCGAGCGCTTCGAGAGCCACAAGGCCGACCTCGGCTTCGGGCTGCTGCTTCGCAAATACACCGCCGATGTGCGCCAGGCCACGCCCGAAATGATCGACCGGACCGCCGCCGACACGATCCCGCGCGTGGCGCCCCTCTTCTGGGGCTTCCGGATCATGGTCGCGCTCGCCTTCGCGATGCTGGCCCTCTTCGCGATCGCGTTCTACTACACGCTGCGGGGGCGCTGCGGCGAGCAGCGCTGGCTGCTCGAGTGGGCCTTCTGGTTCCTGCCGGTGCCCTGGATCGCCGCCGAGATGGGCTGGTTCGTCGCCGAGTACGGGCGCCAGCCGTGGACCATCTACGGCGTGCTGCCCACGAGCCTGTCCGCCTCGACTCTCTCGGTCGCGAGCCTCTACGGCTCGCTCGCCGGCTTCATCGGCCTGTACACGGCGCTCGCCGTGGTCGAGGTGTACCTGATGCTCAAGTTCGCGCGCCAGGGCCCCGCGCATTCCGAGACCACCGCGGGAGCGTGACGCCATGCTCGACTACGAAACGCTGAGGTTCATCTGGTGGCTCCTCGTGGGAGTGCTCCTCATCGGCTTCGCCGTGATGGACGGCCACGACATGGGCGTGGGCATGCTGCTGCCCTTCGCCGGGCGCGACGACATTGAGCGGCGCGTGATCATCAACACGGTCGGGCCGCACTGGGACGGCAACCAGGTGTGGTTCATCACGGCCGGCGGGGCCGTGTTCGCCGCCTGGCCCCTCGTCTACGCCGCGGCCTTCTCCGGGTTCTACTGGGCCATGCTCGCGGTGCTGTGGACGCTCTTCCTGCGGCCCGTGTCGTTCGACTTCCGCAGCAAGATCGACCGCCCGGGATGGCGCCGCACCTGGGACTGGGGCCTGTTCCTCGGCAGCGCCGTGCCGACGCTCATCTTCGGCGTGGCGTTCGGGAACCTCCTGCAGGGCGTGCCGTTCCACTTCGACGAGAACCTGGTGGCGTACTACACGGGCTCCTTCTGGCAGCTGCTCAATCCCTTCGCGCTGCTCGCCGGCGTGGTGAGCGTGGCGATGGTCGGGTTCCACGGCGCGAATTACCTCGCGCACCGCACCGAGGGCGCGGTCGCCGCCCGCGCGCGCACCGCCTCGCTCGCGCTCGGCATCCTGCTCCTCGCCGCGTTCGCGGCTGCCGGGGTGTGGCTCGCGGCCGGCGTGGGCGGATACGCGATCACCTCGGGCGCCGATCACTTCGCGGCGTCCAACCCCCTCGCGAAGACCGTCGCGGTCACGCCCGGCGCGTGGCTCGCCAACTACTCGCGCTATCCCCTCACGATGCTCGTCCCCGCGGCGGGCTTCCTCGGCGCCCTCGCCGGGATCGCGCTCGCCCGCGGCGGCCGCACCCTCTGGGCGTTCGTCGCCTCGTCGGTCGCCATGGCGGGCGTCATCGGCACCGCCGCGGTCTCGATGTTCCCCTTCGTGATGCCCTCGAGCTCGGACCCGCGCTCGAGCCTCACGCTCTGGGACGCCACCTCGAGCCATCTCACGCTCGGCCTGATGTTCTGGGCGGTGGTGATCTTCATGCCGCTCGTGCTCCTGTACACCGGCTGGGCCTACCGGGTGATGGCGGGCAAGGTGACCGCGGCGTACGTGCGCGAGAACGAGCGCAGCGTCTACTGAGGAGCCGCGACGATGTGGTACTTCGCCTGGGTGCTGGGAGTCGGATTCGCGGTCCTGCTCGCGATCCTGAACGCCATGTGGGGCGAGATGGAGGAGGACCGCGCGAAGGCCGACGAGGAGCGGCGCCGCTAGCGTCGCCGCCGCCTACTGCTGGTAGGCGACGCAGGTCTCGCAGATGGTCCCCGTGACGTCCTTCTTGAGGTGCGCCCGCCGCAGGGCCATGAAGAGCTCGCTGTTCCAGCCTTCCATGAACGGCACCTTCGTGAGGTCGGCCATCACCCACTTGTCGCCGGCGTCGAAGCAGCACGCCGAGAGCTTGCCGTCGTAGGTGATGTGGCCTTCGGTGAACGCCGACCAGCAGGGCAGCGGCTCGCGCAGCGCCCCCACGCGGCCCTGGTTCCCGGCGATGGGCCGGTAGCCGAGCTCCTCCTCGCGCAGGGTGGCGAGGCTGCCCATGGAATAGAGCGGCAGCCAGTAGTGCTCGTCCACGTACGGGAGGATCTCCTCCTGCACCAGCTCCGTCATCCGTTCCTGCTGCTCGCCGTCGTACTGGATGCTGGAAGCGTAGAGGCCGCAGCCGTAGCCGCCCTCCTCGCGCACGCGCCACGCGGCCTTGAGGTTGGCGAGCGAGTCGCGGAAGAGCTTCGGCTTCACGCCGGTGATCTCGCGGAACTGGGCCTCGTCGGCGTTGTTCATCGAGAACTTGAGCGAGTCCAGGCCCGCCTCCATGCACGCCTTCACGCGCCCGGGCGTCGAGAGCGACCCGTTGGTCGTGAGGAAGACGTACCGGATCCCGCGCTGCTTGGCGTAGCGGATCGCCTCGGGGAGCCACGGGCACATGAACGACTCGCCGATGTAGAAGACGCCCAGCTCCTCGACGCCCGCGTCGACCATCTCGCCCACCACGCGCTCGTAGAAGCCGCGGTCCATCTCGCCCCGGTCCTTCATGCGCAGGCGGTGCGCGCAGAAGCCGCAACGGTAGTTGCACTGGGAGGTGAGCTCGATCTTCACCGAGCGCGGCGCGGGCAGCCGGTCGGCGAGGTAGCGCTGGGGAATGCCGGTGATCGCGTCGATGCGCTCGGTGATCTTCGCGGTCCGGATCTTCGCGTTCGAGGTCTGACTCATGGGCTTGCCGTGGCGGTTGGATCGGCCTGAAGGTAGCACGCACCCGGCCGCCGGGGGCGGGAAAGGCGCCGCAGTTTGACTTACTTCAAGCAATCGCGAAATTTCGCGGCGCAAACCTCGCCGGTCGTTGTCCGCGCGCGGCGCGTGGGCTAGCCTCGCATCCTCGGCAATCCGATCCGCGAGCCCATGGCGCAAGACACCGAAGCCGCGAAGCTGCCGCGCTGGAGCCTGCGCGGCCGGTCGCTCGCGCCCGTCGTGCAGGGCGGCATGGGCGTGGGGGTGTCCGCCCACCGGCTCGCGGGCACGGTCGCCCGTCACGGCGCGCTGGGCACGATCTCGAGCGTGGAGCTGCGCCAGCACCATCCCGACCTGCTCGCGCAGAGCCGGCCCGACAAGGAGGCGCTCGACCGGCTCAACTGCATCGCGCTCGATCGCGAGATCCGCGCGGCGCTCGCGCTCTCCGAGGGGCGCGGCGCGGTCGGGGTGAACGTGATGAAGGCGGTCAACGCGCACGCGCAGTACGTGCGCCAGAGCTGCGAGTCGGGAGCGCACGCGATCGTCATGGGGGCAGGCCTGCCGCTCGACCTGCCCGAGCTCGCCGCCGGCTTCCCGGATGTCGCGCTGGTCCCGATCCTGTCGGAGGCGCGCGGCGTGTCGATCGTGCTGCGCCGCTGGATGCGCCGCAACCGCCTGCCCGATGCGATCGTGATCGAGCATCCGCGCTACGCGGGCGGCCACCTGGGCGCCACGCGCATCGCCGAGGTCGCCGACCGGCGCTACGACTTCGGGCCCGTGCTCGAGGCGATCTTCGCGCTCTTCCGCGAGCTGGGCCTGGCCGAGCGCTCGATCCCGCTCGTCGTCGCGGGCGGCATCCACACCCACGAGCAGGTGCGCGAGCTGCTCGCGCTGGGCGCCTCGGCCGTGCAGGTGGGCACGCCCTTCGCCGTGTGCGAGGAAGGCGACGCGCACCCCGAATTCAAGCGCGTGCTCGCCGGAGCGCGCCCCGAGGACATCGTGACGTTCATGAGCGTGGCGGGGCTTCCCGCGCGCGCCGTGGCGACTCCCTGGCTGCGCAATTACCTGAAGCGGGAGCAGGCGCTGCAATCGCACGCCAAGGCCGATCCGCGCCGCTGCGTCCCGGGCGGACAGTGCCTCACCGTCTGCGGCCTGCGCGACGGCCTCGCGAACGCCGGCCAGTTCTGCATCGCCACGCGCCTCGCCTTCGCGCTCCACGGCGACGTGAAGAAGGGCCTGTTCTTCCGCGGGTCCGAGGCGCTGCCCTTCGGCTCCGCGATCCGGCCCGTCGCCGATCTGCTCGCCTACCTCCTCACGGGCCTCGAGCCCGCTCCCGCCTGAACCGTTTCCTCTCTCTCCACGAGCCCATCCCATGGACATCCCCGTCGCCGCGACCGCCCCGATCCCCGCCATCGCCCCGCGCGAGAAAGCGCCGGCCCGCGGCAGGCAGGTCGCCTGCGCTTCCTGCGCGCTGCATCCCCTGTGCCATCCGCTCTCCGCTGCCGAAGGATGGCTCGCCGCCGTGCAGACGCGCCGGCGCGTCGCTCGCGGCGAGAGGCTCTTTCGCGCCGGCGCGCCGCAGACGGCGCTCTACGCCATTCGCGCGGGCTTCCTCAAGGCCTGTGCGCCGAACCCCGACGGCAGCCGCTTCATCGTGCGCTTCCTCCTGCCGGGCGACGCGCCCGGCCTCGACGCGTTCGCGACGGGCGCGCACCCGACGGAGGCGATCGCACTCGAGGACAGCGTGGTGTGCGAGGTCCCGCGCTACCGGGCCGAGATCCTCGCCGAGGGGATCCCTTCGCTCGGCGCGCAGCTGCGCCAGCTCCTCGGCCGCGAGCTCGCCCGCTCCCAGGAGCACGCGGCGCTGCTCACGCGCCACGCCGCGGCCGAGCGCGTCGAGCGCTTCCTGCTCGACCTCTCCCGCCGCTGGGGCGAGCGCGGCTACTCGCGCACGGCCTTCCGCCTGCCGATGCGCCGCCAGGAGATCGGCGAGCACCTCGGCCTCACCATGGAAACGGTGAGCCGCATCTTCTCGGACTTCCAGTCGCGCGGCTGGATCCGCCTCACGCGGGGCGGGGTCGAGATCCGTGGCGGGCCCCTGCTCGCCGAGTGCCGGAGCGCCGACGCCGGGGCCGGCCCGGCGGTCTGAGCGCCCCTCCAGGTCTCCCGGACTCGGAATTTTCCTAGGCGGTCTCTCGGAGCATCCGCCGCCGCACGACACGACCGCTTCCTAGCGGCGCATTCAGCGGGCGCCGATTTTGCCGTGCGTCAAGGAAGCGGAGAGTTCCTGGCATGGAAGCGAACGGCCTCACCCGCGTATACATCGTCGACGACTCCGCGCCGATCCGGGCGCGGCTGACCGAGGTCCTTTCCCGGATGGACCACGTGCGCGTCGTGGGCGAGGCCGACAGCGCGCGGGAGGCGGTGGCCGGGATCCTGCGGTCCCGCCCCGACTCGGTGCTCCTCGACCTGAACCTCATGGGGCGCACCGGCATCGACGTCATGAAGAGCGTGCGGCCCCACGCACCCGAGATCGTCTTCGTCGTGCTGAGCAACCACTCCGAGCCGCAATACCGCCGCGTCTGCGCGGAGGCGGGAGCGGCCTACTTCCTCGACAAATCCCGCGAGTTCGACCGAGTGCGCGAGGTCATCGCGGAGATCGCATCCACGCGCCACTAGCGAGACCTTCCCCATGTCCACCGCGACCGCCATCGCCATTCCCATGCGCCCCATCACAACGAACCGCACTTCGTCCGACCCCTCCATCCGGGGGACCTCCAACGTGGCGCGCTTCCGCACCCGCTGCGCCACCTGCAACTTGCGGGAGCTGTGCCTGCCCTGCGGCCTGCAGGCCGGGGAGATGTGCCGGCTCGACGACGTCGTCTACACGCGCAAGCGCGTGAAGCGCGGCGAGACCCTCTACCGCTCGGGCGAGGCGTTCGAATCGCTCTACGCGGTGAGGAGCGGGTTCTTCAAGTCGTGCGTCGTCCTCGAGGACGGGCGCGACCAGGTGACCGGCTTCCACATGGCCGGCGAGATCGTCGGCATGGACGGGATCGGCAACGATCGGCACGCCGCCGACGTCGTGGCGCTCGAGGACAGCGAGGTCTGCGTGATCCCCTACGCGCGCCTCGAGGAGGCGGGCCTGCAGCGCCAGCTGCACAAGGTGATGAGCCGCGAGCTGGTGCGCGACCAGGGCGTCATGATGCTGCTCGGCACGATGCACGCCGAGGAGCGCCTCGCCGCCTTCCTGCTGAACCTCTCGCAGCGCTTCGTGGCGCGGGGCTACTCGCCCAACGAGTTCCACCTGCGCATGACGCGCGACGAGATCGGCAGCTACCTGGGGCTGTCGCTCGAGACCGTGAGCCGGCTCTTCTCCCGCTTCCAGACCGACGGGCACATCTCGGTGCAGCAGAAGCACATCCGCATCCTCGACGTGAAGGGCCTGCGCGCCGTCATGGTCCGCGAGCAGAACTGAAGGGGGCTTCGCCCGTGTTCAAGCACATCCTCGTGCCCACCGACGGATCCGCGCTCTCGCTCAGGGCCGCCAAGATCGCGGTCGCGCTCGCCAGGGCGCACAAGGCGAGGATCACCGCGATCCACGTGATGGCGCCGTTCGTCCCGCCCACGGGGGGCGACGGCCTCATCTACTACCCGGACAACTTCTCGCCGCAGGAGTACAAGAAAGCGGTCGAGAAGGAGGCGGCGAAGGCGCTCGGCAAGGTGGGTGCCGCCGCGAAGTCCGGGAAGGTCCCGTTCGACTCCATGGCCGTGACCGACGACCAGCCCTGGGAGGCGATCGTGGGCACGGCGAAACGCAAGCGCTGCGACCTCGTGGTGATGGCCTCCCACGGGCGGCGCGGCATCGCGGGGCTGCTGATCGGCAGCGAGACCTCCAAGGTGCTCACCCACTCGCGCACGCCGGTCCTGGTGTGCCGGTAGGCGGCGCGCGCGTGTTCCACCTCTCCCCTTCCCAGCGCGGGCAGCTGCGCGCCCGCCTGGAAGAGCGCGCCCGCACGCTGCGCCGCGAGATCGCCGAGGCCCTCCACGGCGACGAGACCGGCGCCGCCCTCGGCGTGGCCGAGCGGCGCTCGGAGACGGGCGACGAAGCGGTCGAGGACCTCGAGGCGGGCATCGAGGCCGCCGGCGCCGAGCGCGACGCGGCCGAGCTCAACGCCGTGCTCGAGGCGCTCGTCCGCATGGATGCCGGCCACTACGGCACGTGCATCGACTGCGGCGCGCCGCTCGCCCTCGAGCGGCTCCTCGCCCAGCCCCACGCGCTGCGCTGCGTGCGCTGCGAGACCGAGCGCGAGCGCCTGCGCGCGCAGCCCAGCCTTCCGGCCCTCTGAGGCCCGCGGTGAGGCGCGCGCTCGCAGCCCTGGCGGTGCTGCTCGCCGCGGCCCTTCCCCTCGCGGGCCGCGCGGCGAGCCCCGCATCGCCCACCGGCGGCTCGGGATGCCCCACCCCGGCGCGAGCGTCGGCGCCCGCGCAGCCGCTGCCGCCGATGGACGGCCTTCGCATCGGCCTCGCATTCGGCAGCGGCTCCATCCACGGGCTCGCCCACGTGGGCATCATCGAGGCGCTCGAGCGGCACGGCGTGGACGTGAAGGTCGTCACGGGGACGAGCGTCGGGGCGCTCGTGGGCGGGCTCTGGGCGAGCGGGCTTTCGGGGCGCGAGATCGAGACCTTCGCGAAGAAGACCGACTTCGAGCACCTGGGCGAGCTGAGCGCCTCGTGGCAGGGGCTGTTCACGAACAGCGACCTGCGCGACCGCCTCGAGGGGATCTTCGGCCACCGGCCCATCGAGAGCTGGCCGCGCCGCTTCGGGGCGGTGGCAACCAACGTGCAGACCGGCGGGCGCAGGCTCCTCGTGAGCGGCGACGGCGCCACGGCGATCCAGGCCTCCACGGCGATGCCGGTGTACTTCGCGCCGGTGGACCGCGACGGCGAGCGCCTCGCGGACGGAGCGCTCGTCGAGCCCATTCCCGTGACGGCGGCCCGCGAGCTCGGGGCGGACTACGTGATCGCAGTGAACGTCCTCTATCGTCCCTACGACGAGCCGGCGAGCGGGCTCTTCGACTACGGCTTCCAGGCGATGCACATCCTCGTGAACTCGCTCGCCACGCAGGACATGCGCGGGGCCGACTTCGCCATCAGCATCGACGCGCACCGCACGATGACCGACTGCGGCCCCGACGCGCTCATCGCCGACGGGCGCGACACGCTCGAGCGCGACTGGCCGCAGCTCAGCCGCTCGCTCATCGCGGCGCGCGAGCGCGCGCTCGCGAAGCGCTGAGGGGCGAGCCCCTAGCGCGCCGCCGGGGCCGCGTCCAGCGCGAGCTCCATGCGCCGCGTGTACGGGTCCTCGTCCGGCGCGCTCACGAAGCCCAGCTCGGCGCACAGGCGCAGCATCGGCGCGTTGCCCGCGAGCACCCACCCGATCATGGTCTTCAGGCCCCGGGCGCGCGCCACGTCGATGAGCGCGGCCATCATGCGCCGCCCGAGCCCACGCCCCTGCCACTCGTCGGCGATCACGATCGCGTACTCGCACGACCGGCCGTCGGGCAGCGTGATGTAGCGGCACACCGCGATCTCGCGCTCCACCCCGCCCTCCTCGCGCACCGCCACCAGCGCCATCTCGCGGTCGTAGTCGATCTGCGTGAAGCGGGCGAGCATCGAAGGCGTGAGGCTCGTGAGCGAGCTCTGGAAGCGCAGGCGCGAGGTCTCCCGCGACAGGCCCTCGACGAACGCCTGCTCCATCGCCGCGTCCTCGGGGCGGATGGGCCGGATCTTCACCCACTCGCCGCCGGGCAGGCGCAGCGTCGCCTGCAGCTCCCCGGGGTAGGGAAGGATCGCGAGGTGCGCGTACTTCGTGCGCTGCGCGGGCGCCGCCCGCAGCACGACGCGCGCGTCCACCGCGATCGCCCCGTCCTCGTCCGCGATGAGGGGGTTGATGTCCACCTCCTCGAGCTCGGGCAGCTCGCAAGCCATCTCCGAGATGTGCAGCAGCACCGCCTCCAGCGCGCCGCGGTCGGCGGCGGGCAGGTTGCGGAACTCGCCCAGCACGCGGGCGACGCGGGTGCCGCGGATCATGTCCGCCACGAGGATCGCGTTGAGCGGGGGCAGCGCCACGGTGCGGTCCCGCAGCACCTCCACCGCGATGCCGCCCGCGCCGAAGGAGATCGCGGGACCGAAGATCGCATCGCGCGCCACGCCCACCATGAGCTCCCGCCCGTGGGGGCGCGCCACCAGCGGCTCGACCGTGACGCCCGCGATGCGCGCGCTGGGCTTGCGCGCCGCCACTCCGGCCACGATGTCGGCGAAGGCGGCGCGCACCGCCTCGGCGTCGGGAATCGCGAGGCGCACGCCCCCCACGTCGCTCTTGTGGGTGACGTCGGGGGAGTCGATCTTCATCACCACCGGGAATCCCACCTCGCGCGCGGCGCGCACCGCCGCTTCGGGATCGGGAGCGGAAAGCGTGCGCGCCACCGGGATGCGGAACGCCTCGAGGAGCGCCTTCGATTCGGGGCCGGAGAGCTGGGTGCGCCCGGCGTCGAGGGCCCGCCCGACGAGCGCGTGCGCGGCCTGCAGGTCGGGAGGATCGCGATGCGCGAGCGGGCCGGGCGCCTCCAGGAGCGCGCGCTGGTTGCGGTAGAACTGGGCGAGGTGGGCGAAGGTCTCCACCGCCATCTCGGGACCGCGGAATACCGGGAGCCCCGCCTTGCGCAGCTCCACGCGGGCGGCCTCGACGCTCGACTCGCCCATCCAGGCGGCGATCACGGGCTTCGCGGCGCCCTGCGCCGCCTCCGCCACGGCCCGGGCCGACTCCTCGGGCTGCGTCATCGCCTGGGGCGTGAGCACCGCGACGATGCCGTCCACGCCCGGATCGGCGAGGCAGGCGCCCACCGCGGCGCGATAGCGCTCCGGCCCCGCGTCGCCGATGAGGTCGATCGGGTTGCCGTGGGACCAGTTGGCCGGCAGCACGCGGCGCAGCGCCTCCACCGTCGCCGGGGCGAGGGTCGCGAGCTCCATGCCCAGGTCGGCGGCCCAGTCCGCGGCCATCACGCCGGGACCGCCGCCGTTGGTGATCACCGCGAGCCGATCCCCGCTGGGGCGCACGTGGGAGGCGAGCGCCTGCGCGGCGCCCACGAGGTCGGCCATGCTGCGCACGCGCACCGCGCCCGTGCGGCGCACCACCGCGTCGAAGACGTCGTCCTTGCCGACGATGGCGCCGGTGTGCGAGACCGCCGCGCGCGAGCCCGCGGGGTGGCGCCCCACCTTCATGAGGATCACGGGCTTGATGCGCGCGGCCGCGCGCAGGCTGCTCACCAGGCGGCGCCCGTCGCGCACCCCCTCGATGTAGAGCAGGATGTGCTCGGTCTTCTCGTCGACGGAGAGGTAGTCCACCACCTCGCCGAAGTCCAGGTCGGTGGAGCCGCCGAGCGAGATCACGCTCGAGAAGCCCACGCCGTTGGAGGAGGCCCAGTCGAGCATCGCGGTGCACACCGCGCCCGACTGGGAGACGAGGGCGAGCGCGCCGGCGATTCCCTGACCGCGCGCGAAGGTGGCGTTGAGCCCGATGGGCGGGCGCATGAGGCCGATGCAGTTCGGGCCCATTACGCGCACGCCGTGGGCGCGGGCCGCGGCGAGGAGCTCGCCTTCGAGGCGCGCGCCCTCGGGCCCGGCCTCCGAGAATCCGGCGGTGATCACGATCGCGGCGCGGATGCCGCGGCGCCCGCACCGCTCGACGATCCCCGGGACGGTCGCGGGGGGCGTTGCGATCACCGCGAGGTCCACCGGCTCGGGAAGCCGGTCGACGGAAGGCACGCACGGCACGCCGCGCACGGCTGCGTACTTCGGGTTCACCGCGAAGAGCGCGCCGCCGTAGCCGCCCGAGCGCAGGTTCTCGAGCACCCGCCCGCCCACCTTGTCGGCGCGCTCCGAGGCGCCGACGAGGGCCACCGAACGCGGCTCGAACAGCGCCGCGAGGTAGTGGCCCTGGCTCACGCCGTCAGGCGCACTCGCCGGTTTCGCGCTTCGGACAGCCGTCGGGACGCGCCGCCGGCTCGAGCGGGCAGCGGTTGAGCTCGAAGGGCGAGCGCTGCAGCAGGCACGTGAGCGCGCTGCAGCCGCTGCCCACGACCCAGAAGAGCAGGAAGCCGAGCGTGTAGGCCCCGAGCCGCGGGAGCTCGATCGGGGAGCCCAGCCACTGGAGGTCGGCGGGATCGACCAGGGAGAAGACGACCCCCACGGCGGGGATCGCCACCACGAAGCCCGGCCACAGCACCCACATGAGGCGTCGTCCCATCGTCGTCTCCTATCGCGGCCGCGCCCCGAGCTGGACGAAGTCGTGGTGCTCGCCCCATTCTCCGGCGAGCCGCCAGGCTCCGTCCGCGTCCTCGAGGTGGACCGTCCACAATCCCTGTTCCGGCATTCTAACGGGTCCTTCGTACACGCCGGGAGCCGTCGGGTGCAGGGCCACGGCCTGGTCGAGGCCCGCGCGCGTGGCGTTCACGAAGGTGAGGAGCGGCGCCTTGGCGGGCCGCGGACCCGAGGTGAACAGCACGCGCACCCGGTCGCGCGCCTCGCTCACCTGCACCGTGGCCGCGAGCCCCAGCTCGCGCGCCTTCCCGTCGCGCGCGATCACGCGGTTGATCGCGAGGCCCTGCCGGTAGTAGTCGTCCGCCACCAGGCCGTCGTTGGTGGTGATGGCGATCGCGAGCGTGGCGAATCCCGCCACCACCACGACGGCCGGGCCCGCCATGAGGATCCACGGCCAGGGCTCGCGGTACCAGGGACGGGGTTGGGGTCCGCTCATCGATCGCTCCTTCCAGGATGCAGCGTGCCCGAGGGCACGATGAAGCGCGATTTCTCGTGCACGTGGATCTCGCGGCCCCCGCGATCCGAGGTCACGAGCTCGAAGGTGATGGGCTGGGATCCCTCCCGGTCGTGCGGCACCGCCTGCACGCGCACCGCCACCTCGCGAGTGGCGAGCGGCGCGATCTCGAAGAAGGGCTCGCGCGCGTCGGTGAGGAGCTCGACGTGCCCCAGGTGCGCGGATCCCTCCACGGAAAGGGTGAAGCGGTGCGCCTGCTCCTCGGTGTTCATGATCTGCAACCGGTAGACGTTCTCGATGTGCCGGTCGTCGACCTCGCGCGCGAGGCTGCCCCGGTCGCGGATCACGTCCATCTTGATGGGCGAGCGGGCCCAGAGCGCCGCGCCCGTCGCCGCGACGATCGCCGCGAGGACCGCCGAGTAGACGAGCACCCGCGGGCGCAGGACCTGGCGCAGGATCGCGCCCCCGCCCCAGCCCTTCTCGAGCGCGTTCTCCGTCGAATAGCGGATGAGCCCCTTCGGGTAGCCCATCTTCTCCATCACCTGGTCGCACCCGTCGATGCAGGCGGCGCATCCGATGCACTCGTACTGCAGGCCGTTGCGGATGTCGATGCCCGTGGGGCAGACCTGCACGCAGATGCCGCAGTCGACGCAGTCGCCCAGGCCGAGCGCGCGCGGATCGGCGCTGCGGCTGCGGCCCCCGCGCGGCTCGCCGCGCGCCGGGTCGTAGGTGATGACGAGCGTGTCGCGGTCGAACATCGCGCTCTGGAAGCGCGCGTAGGGGCACATGTACTTGCACACCTGCTCGCGCATCCAGCCCGCGTTGCCGTAGGTGGCGAAGCCGTAGAAAAGGACCCAGAACGTCTCCCACGGCCCGTACGAGAGCGCGAGCGAGGAGCGGGCGAGCTCGCGGATCGGCGTGAAGTAGCCGACGAACGTGAACCCGGTCCACAGCGCGATCGCGACCCACACCGCGTGCTTGGCGCCCTTGAGCAGCACCTTGCGCGCGCCCTTCGAGGCGTCGAGCTTCATGCGCGCCGCGCGGTCGCCCTCGATCCTGCGCTCCACCCAGAGGAAGATCTCGGTGTAGACGGTCTGCGGGCACGCGTACCCGCACCACAGCCGCCCCGCGACCGCCGTGAAGAGGAAGAGCGAGAAGGCCGAGATCACCAGCAGGATCGCGAGGTAGATGAAGTCCTGCGGCCAGAGCACGAGGCCGAAGATGTGGAACTGGCGCGCCTGCAGGTCGAAGAGGACCGCCTGGCGGCCGCCCCACGTGAGCCACGGCACCCCGTAGAAGACGATCTGCGTCGCGAAGACCAGCGCCCAGCGCCAGCGGGCGAACCCGCCGCGCACCGCGCGCGGGTAGATCTTGCGGCGGACCTCGTAGAGCGACTGCTCGGTCTCGGCGGCGGCCGCGACGGGAACGACCTTCCGCCCTCCCGAGGCGCGGGGGGCCGGCGCCTTCGCGCCCGCGTCGGGGAGGGGGGCGGACATGGCTATTTCGCTTCGGCGACTCGGCGCTGGAGCTCCGGGTGCGAAAGCCCGTACACGTAGGCGGCGAGCAGGTGCACGCGCGCCTCGCCGAGGAAGTCCTTGTGGGCCGGCATCACGATGTTGCGGCCGTTCGTGATGGTCTCGACGATCGTCGCCTCCGACGGCCCGAACAGCCAGATCTGGTCGGTGAGGTTCGGGGCGCCGACCGCCTGGTTGCCCTTCGCGTCGGCCCCGTGGCAGGCCACGCAGTAGGTCGCGAAGTTCTTCTTGCCGCGCTCGGCGCGCGCCGCGTCGTGCGGGAGCCCCGAGAGCGAGCGCACGTAGTTGGCGGTGTCGAGCACGCCTTCGGGGCCGAGCGCCGGGCCGAAGGGCGGCATCACGCCGTTGCGCCCTTCCATGATGGTGGTCTGGATGGTCTCGGGCGAGCCGCCGAACAGCCAGTCGTCGTCCGTGAGGTTCGGGAAGCCCTTGCCGCCGCGCGCGTCCGAGGCGTGGCACTGCGTGCAGTAGGTGAGGAACAGGCGGTGCCCCACCGCGCGCGCCTGCGGGTCGCCGGCGAGGGTGGCGATGTCGACGGCGGCGAATTTCTGGTAAAGGGGCCCGTACTCGGCCTCGGCGGCCTTGACCTCCTGCTCGTACTGGCCGCGCGAGCTCCAATGGGAGGCGCCGCCCCAGGAGCCCAGGCCCGGGTAGATCCACAGGTAGCCGAGCCCGAAGGCGATCGTGATCCAGAAGAGCCACACCCACCAGCGCGGCAGCGGGTTGTTGTACTCGTCGAGGTCCTCGTCCCAGACGTGCCCGGTCTTGTCCGGGTCGCCCGAGACCCTGCGCTTGCTCATGCGCACCAGGATGAAGGCGCAGAACGCGATGCCGCCGAGGGTGAGCGCCGCGATGTAGTAGCTCCAGAAGCCGCTCGTGAAGTCGCTCATCGCCCGTCGCTCCGCGTCCGGTCCTCGTCGTCCAGCGGCATCCGCGCCGCCTCCTCGAACCGCTTCCGGTTGCCCGGGTGCACGGCCCACGCCACGATCCCGACGAAGGTCGCGAACGACACGACCGTCACCACCTCGTGGAGGATGTCAACGTCCATCGTCATCTCCCCTTCACCGCGGTGCCGAGCACCTGCAGGTAGGCGATCAGCGCGTCCTGCTCGGTCTTGCCCTCGAGCTCCGCGCGCGCGCCCTTGATGTCCGCGTCGGTGTACGGCACGCCCAGCATGCGCAGCACCTCGAGCTTGCGCTCGATGTGGCTCGCGTCGGCCGGCGTCTTCGCGAGCCAGGGATAGGCGGGCATGTTCGATTCCGGCACCACGTCGCGCGGCTCGTTCAGGTGGATGCGGTGCCAGTCGTCGCCGTAGCGGCCGCCCACGCGCGCGAGGTCGGGCCCGGTGCGCTTGCTGCCCCACAGGAACGGGTGGTCGTACACGCTCTCGCCCGCCACGGAGTAGTGCCCGTAGCGCTCGGTCTCGGCGCGGAACGGCCGGATCATCTGCGAATGGCAGTTGTAGCAGCCTTCGCGCACGTACACGTCGCGTCCCGCGAGCTGCAGCGCCGTGTACGGCTTCCAGCCCGCCACGGGCTCCGTCGTCGAGCGCTGGAAGAAGAGCGGCACGATCTCCACCAGCCCTCCCACGCTCACCACGAGGAGCACGAGGGCGATGAGCCACCCGCTCCTCCTCTCGATCATCTCGTGCGTCAGGTTCATTCTCGTCTTCCCCCGCTTCAGGCGTGCGCGGCCGCCGCCGCCATCGGGATCGGCGCGTCCTGCGCCCGGCCCGCGAGCATCGTCTTCGTCACGTTCCACGACATGATCAGCATCCCCACGAGGTACAGGACCCCGCCGGCGAGGCGGATCTCGTAGAAGGGATACGTCGCCTTCACACCCTCGACGAAGCTGTAGGTGAGCGTGCCGTCCGGGTTCGCCGCGCGCCACATGAGGCCCTGCATTACGCCGGCGATCCACATCGAGGCGATGTAGAGCACGATCCCCAGGGTCGCGATCCAGAAGTGCAGGTTGATCGCCTTCACGCTGTACATCTCGACGCGGCCGACGAGGCGCGGGATCAGGTAGTACAGGCTGCCGATGGAGATCAGGCCCACCCAGCCGAGCGCGCCGGAGTGCACGTGGCCGATCGTCCAGTCGGTGTAGTGCGACAGCGCGTTCACGGTCTTGATCGACATCATCGGGCCCTCGAACGTCGACATGCCGTAGAACGAGAGCGAGACGATGAGGAACTTGAGGATCGGGTCGTCGCGGAGCTTCCACCACGCGCCCGACAGCGTCATGATCCCGTTGATCATCCCGCCCCAGGAGGGCGCGAGCAGGATCAGCGAGAAGAGCATCCCGAGCGACTGCGTCCAGTCCGGGAGCGCCGTGTAGTGCAGGTGGTGCGGACCCGCCCACATGTACGTGAAGATGAGCGCCCAGAAGTGCACCACCGAGAGGCGGTACGAGTAGATCGGGCGGCCCGCCTGCTTCGGGACGAAGTAGTACATCATCCCGAGGAAGCCCGCGGTGAGGAAGAAGCCCACCGCGTTGTGCCCGTACCACCACTGGACCATGGCGTCCTGCACGCCCGCGTAGGCCGAGTACGACTTCCAGAGCGACACGGGGACCGCCGCGCTGTTCACCACGTGCAGCAGCGCCACCGTGAGGATGAACGCGCCGTAGAACCAGTTGGCGACGTAGATGTGCTGCACCTTGCGCTTGGCGATCGTGCCGAAGAACACCACCGCGTAGGAGATCCACACGACCGCGATGAGGATGTCGATCGGCCACTCGAGCTCCGCGTACTCCTTGCTCTGCGTGATGCCGAGCGGGAGCGTCACCGCCGCGAGCACGATCACCGCCTGCCATCCCCAGAAGGTGAACGCGGCGAGCCCGTCGGAGAAGATGCGCACCTGGCAGGTGCGCTGGACCACGTAGTACGAGGTGGCGAAGAGCGCGCACCCGCCGAAGGCGAAGATCACCGCGTTGGTGTGCAGCGGCCGCAGCCTCCCGTAGCTCAGCCACGGGATTCCGTAGGTGAGGTCGGGCCAGATGAGCTGGGAGGCGATCAGCACGCCCACCAGCATGCCGACCACGCCCCAGACCACCGTCATGACGGCGAACTGGCGGACGACCTTGTAGTTGTACAGGCCCTGGGCTTCCATCACGCTCCCCTGGAAAGAAATCCGTCGCGACCGGCGACAATGCAGATGCTAGGGTCGCGGCAGCGCGGCCCTTTGATTTTCATCAACCGTTCCCGCGGGCCCGCGTTCAGGGCACGAGGACCGCGGCCCCCTCGATCGAGCCCGCGCGCAGGTCCGCGAGCGCCCGGTTCGCCTCCGCGAGCGCGTAGCGCCGCGTGGCGGGGCGCACGCCCGCGGCCGGGGCGAGCTCGAGCAGCTCGTCGCCGTCGCGGCGCGTGAGGTTCGCCACCGAGCGCACGCACCGCTCGCCCCAGAGCAGCGCGTAGGGAAACGCGGGGATGTCGCTCATGTGGATGCCCGCGCACACGACCGGGCTGCCGCGATCGACCGCGGCGAGCGCCGCCGGGACGAGCGCGCCCACCGGGGCGAAGATGATCGCGGCGTCGAGGCGCTCGGGCGAAGGGGCCGTGGAATCCCCGGCCCACTTGCAGCCGAGCCGCGTGGCGAACCGCTGGGCCGCCGCGTCGCCGGGCCGCGTGAAGGCGTATACCTCCCGCCCCTGGTGCACCGCGATCTGCGCGACGATGTGCCCGGCCGCGCCGAAGCCGTAGATGCCGAGCCGGCGCGCCTCCCCCGCCATGCGCAGCGACCGGTAGCCGATGAAGCCCGCGCACAGCAGCGGCGCGGCCTCCTCGTCGCCGATGCCCTCGGGAATCGGGTAGCAGAAGCGCTCGTCGGCCACGGTGAACTGCGCGTAGCCGCCATCGCGGTGGAAGCCCGTGAAGCGCGCCTCGGCGCACAGGTTCTCGCGTCCCGTGCGGCAGAAGGCGCAGTGCCCGCAGGTGCGCGCGAGCCACGGCACGCCTACGCGCTCGCCCGCGGAGAAGAGCGAAGCGCCCGCGCCGCGCCCCGCCACGCGGGCCACGATCTCGTGCCCGGGGATGATGGGCAGCTTCCCGCCGGGAAGCTCGCCGTCGACCACGTGCAGGTCGGTGCGGCACACGCCGCAGGCGAGCACCTCGAGCAGCAGCTCGCCCGGTCCCGGCTCGGGCACGGGCAAGCGCTCGTGCCGCAGCCCCTCCCCGGGCCGGTGCAGGCGCATCGCCTCCATAACGCTCATTCGCTCAAGCGTGCCCTCACGGGAGGCCGCTGCGTTTGATCGGAATCAAGCGCCGCGGACGTCGGGGGGCAATAGTGGGCCATGTTCGGAGACTTCCTCGAGCTCTTCTGGCCCCGCGGCGGCTCGGAGCTCCTCGACCGGCGCCGGGCCGAGGCCATAGCGCAGCGCGTGCGCGCCTTCGGCAACCTCTTCGCCGTGCTCACCATCGGGTGGAGCGCGGTCGACGCCGTGGCCTTCGAGGGAAGCGTGGCCCTGCGCCTGATCATCGTGCGGCTCGTCGCCGGCGTGGCGTTCCTCGGCCTCGCGCAGTGCTGCCGCGAGCGGCCCTCGGGGCTTCGTCCCGCGCTCACCCGTCTCGCGGCGCTCTTCGTGATTCCCGCGCTCACCTACGCGGCCTCGATCCAGATCCTCGCCGACGTGCCGCACACCGGGCTCCCCGCCACGGCCGCGTCGCTCTACGCGTTCGTGCCCTTCGTGCTCGCCGCGGGCGTGGGCGCCTTCCCGCTCGCCGCGGTGGAAGCGGCCGCGCTCGTGATGGTGGCGCTCCTCGCCGAAGGCTGGGGCCACGCCCCGATGCCGGCGGCGCGGCAGTCGTTCGCGCTCCTCGACGCGTTCTGGCAGCTCATGCTGCTCGGCGTCGTGGGCACCTTCGCGGCGATGAGCCAGCTGAGGCTCCTCGAGGAGCTCGCGCGCCAGGCGATGCGCGACCCGCTGACCGGCTGCCATCGGCGCGAGAGCGGCAAGGAGTTCCTCGAGATGCAATTCCTCATCGCCGCGCGCCACGCCGCGCCGCTCGCGGTCCTTTTCGCCGACCTCGACCGCTTCAAGGCGGTGAACGACCAGTTCGGCCACGACGAGGGCGACCGCGTGCTCGCCGCCGCCGCCGAGGCGCTGCGCCGCATGACCCGGGAGTCGGACATCGTGCTGCGCTGGGGCGGCGAGGAATTCGTCGTGGTGCTGCCCCACACGACGCTCGACGAGGCGGTGGCGCTGCTCCACCGCCTGCGCGAGCACGGGCTCGGACGCCGCCCCGACGGCCAGCCTCTCACGGTGAGCGTCGGCATCGCGGAATACAAGGCCGACGGCGTGCGCTCCGCCGACGAGCTGGTCGAGCTCGCCGACCGGCGCATGTACCGCGCGAAGCAGGCGGGCCGCAACCGCTACGTGCTCGGGCCCGGGGCGGAAGCCTCCACGCTGCTCGAGGAGCCCACGTCCACGGCCTGAAGGTAGTCGGGGATCGCGCAATCCCACCCGAAACGCTCGGCGATGCGCTTGCGCAGGGCGTCGGCGGCGGCCGGCTCCCCGTGGGTGAGGCAGATGCGGCGCGGCGGCGCGGGCCACCCGGCGAGCCAGTCGAGGATCTCCGCGTAGTCGGCGTGCGCGGACAGCGTCTCCAGGTTGCGCACCTCCGCGCGGATCGGCACGTAGGCGCCGTGGATCTTCACCTCGGAGGCGCCGTGCACGATCGAGTCGCCGCGCGTGCCGCCCGCCTGGAAGCCGGTGAAGAGGATCGTGTTGCGCGCATCGGGCGCGAAGCGCTCGAGGTGGTGCAGCACGCGCCCGCCGGTGGCCATGCCGCTGCCCGCGATGATCACCATCGGGAAGCTCGACTGGTCGAGCGCGCGCGATTCGTCGGGGGTCGCCACGAAGCGCGCCGCCCCCGCGAGCGCCCGGCATTCCTCGTCGTCCAGGCGGTGCTCCGCGCGATGGCGGATGTAGACCTCGGTCACGTCGGTCGCCATGGGGCTGTCGACGTAGATCGGGAGCGCCCCGGGGATCGCGCCCTTCGCCTTGAGGCGCTCGAGGTAGAGCAGCAACGCCTGCGCGCGGCCCACCGCGAAGGCGGGCACCACGACCACGCCGCCGCGTGCCGCCGTGCGCGAGACGATGCCCGCGATCTCCGCCCCGGTGTCGAGCGGCGGATGGCGGCGGTCGCCGTAGGTGCTCTCGAGCACCAGGAGGTCGGCGCCCTGCGGCGTGGCGGGCGGGCGCATGATCGCGTCCTCCGGCCGTCCCAGGTCGCCGGAGAAGACGCAGGTGCGCGCGCCCGAGCGCAGCTCCACGATCGACGCCCCGAGGATGTGGCCCGCCGGGCTCAGCCGCACGCGCATCCCCCGCGCGGGCTCCCATTCGCGCTCGAAATCGGCCGGGCTGAAAAGGGCGAGCGCGGCTTGCGCGTCCTCTCCGGTGTAGAGCGGAAGCGCGGGCCGGTGCTTCGAGTAGCCGTAGCGGTTGGCGTGCTCGGCCTGCTCTTCCTGCAGGTGCGCGCTGTCGGGCAGCAGGATGCGGCACAGGGCGTACGTCGCGTGGCTGCAGTGGATGCGGCCGCGGAACCCGCGCTTCACGAGCAACGGCAGGTAGCCGCTGTGGTCGATGTGCGCGTGGGTGAGGACCACGGCGTCGATCCGCGCGGGATCGAACGGCGGCTCGGCCCAGTTGCGCAGGCGCAGCGCCTTGAAGCCCTGGAAGAGCCCGCAGTCGACCATGAGCGACGACGAGCCCGCGGTCACGAGATACTTCGATCCCGTGACCGTCCCCGTCGCTCCGAGGAAGCGGACCCTCACCTACTCCTCGAGCACGTAGGTGCCCGGAGCCGCGCAGAGCGCCGCGTACGGCCCGCGCGGCGCGCCGAGCGGCGGCGGCGTCCGCGGCCGCGCCGAGCGGCGCGCGAGCCAGCGCTGCCACTCGGGCCACCACGAGCCCGGGAGCGCCGGCGCATCGGCCACCCAGGCGTCGGGGTCGCGGTACGGCTCGTCGGCGCGCCGCTCGAGCAGGCGGTAATGCCGTTCCGGCCCCGGGCCGGGCGGCGAGACGATGCCGACGTTGTGGCCGCCGCTCGCGAGGAGGAAGGTCACGTCCGTGTCGGTGAGCGCGTGGATCTTGAACACCGAGCGCCACGGCGCCACGTGGTCGCGCTCCGTGGCGACCACGAACATCGGCACGCGGATGTCGCCCAGCGCGACGGGCCGTCCCCCCGCGCTCCAGCGCTCCTCGGCGAGGTCGTTGTCGAGGAAGAGCCGGCGCAGGTACTCCGCGTGCATGCGGTAGGGCATGCGCGTGCCGTCGGCGTTCCAGGCCGCGAGGTCGGTCATGGGCGCGCGCTCGCCCATGAGGTACTCGTGCACGACCCGAGACCAGATGAGGTCGTTGGAGCGCAGCATCTGGAAAGCGCCCGCCATCTGCCGCACGTCGAGGAAGCCCTGCTCCCACATGCTGTCCTCGAGGAACGCGAGCTGGCTCTCGTTCACGAAGAGCATCAGCTCGCCCGCCTCGGTGAAGTCGGTCTGGGCCGCGAAGAGCGTGAGGGAAGCGAGCCGGCGGTCGCCGTCGCGGGCCATCGCCGCCGCGGCGATCGCCGCGAGCGTGCCGCCGATGCAGTAGCCGGCGAGGTGCACGCGCGGCGCGCGCGTGACCGCGCCGATCGCCTCCAGCGCCGCCATCACGCCGAGCGTGCGGTAGTCGTCGAAGGCGAGGTCCCGGTCGTCGGGCCCCGGGTTCTTCCACGAGATCATGAACACCGTGTGGCCCGAGGCGACGAGGTAGCGCACGAGCGAGTTGGCCGGGGACAGGTCGAGGACGTAGTACTTCATGATCCACGCCGGCACCACGAGGATCGGCTCCGGATGCACCGCGCGCGTCGCGGGCGAGTACTGGATCAGCTCGATCAGCCGGTTGCGGAACACGACCTTGCCCGGCGTCACGGCGACCTCGCGCCCGGGGCGGAAGCGCTCCGCCCCCACGGGGCGGCGGCCCGCGACGGCCCGCTCCCAGTCCTCCATGAAATTGCGCGCGCCCTCGGCGAAGTTGAGCCCGCCGGTGCGCACGGCGCGCTCGGTCACCACCGGATTGGTGAGCGGGAAGTTCGACGGCGAGGCCATGTCGAGCAGCTGGCGCGTCACGAAGGCGGTCATCTCCTCGTCGCGGGCGCTCACGCCGCGCACGCCCGTGGCCGCGTTGTGCCACCACTGCTGGGTGAGCAGGAACGCCTGCTGGACGAGGTTGTACGGCCACGCCTGCCACGCCGGCGCCGCGAAGCGCCGGTCCTGCGGCAGGGGCTCGATGCACGGCTCGCAGCTGCCGCCGGCGGCCGCGGCCCGCGCGGCGTAATTCGCGAACCGGATGGTCTTGCGCAGCGCCTTCTGCGCGAGCTGCACCTGCTTGCCCGGCGAGAATGCGAGGTGGGCGGCCCAGTCGAGGTACGCGCCGCCGATCGCCATCGGCGACAGACCCGCCGTGAAGCGCGCCGTGGCGGCGTGCACCGCGCGGTCGATGATGTCGGCGAGCGCCGTGGACGCGTAGGAGTCGCGGTCGAAGCTCGCCGGCAGGGGCGGCGGAGCCAGCGCGCGCGGCAGGGCCGGAGGCGCGAGCGGACCGGGCAGGAGCGCGGGGACCCGGGCCGCGGCCGGAGCCTTCGAGCGGGGATGGGAGGCCATGGGACGATTCTCGGCCCGCGCCGCGGCGGGCGTTTGACTGCGGTCAACGCCCCGGTCGCGGCCCCGGGTACGATCCGTCGATGAAAGGTCTCGCGCCCACGCCGCCGCTGCCCGGCCACTCCCTCGACCCCCTCGAGACCACGCTCGGCTTCTGGAAGTACTGCGCGAGCCTTGCCGAGATCTGGTGGTCCCGGCACGGCGGCGTCCAACCCGCGCAGATGGCGGCGCAGCGCCTGCGCGCCCTGCTCGCCTTCGCGCGCGAGGCCTCGCCCTGGTACCGCCGGCGCTACGCGGGGCTGCCGCGCGAGGTGAGCTCGCTCGAGTCGATCCCGCCCACCACGCGCGCCGAGCTCATGGCGCATTTCGACGAGGCGTGCACCGACCCGCGCGTGCGGCGCGCCGACGTGGAGCGTTTCGTCGCCGACCGCAGGCGCGTGGGCGAGCTCTTCCTCGGGCGCTACCGCGTCTGGAAGAGCTCCGGAACGGGCGGCGAGCCCGGCCTGTTCGTGCAGGACCCCGAGGCGGTCGCGGTCTACGAGGCGCTCGTGGCGATGCAGCTCGCGGCCGCGAGCCTCGATCCGGCGCGGCTCGTGGCGGGCGGCGGGCGCGCCGCGCTCGTGGTGGCCACCGGGGACCACTACGCGAGCATCACGAGCTGGGAACATCTGCGGCGTATCTTCCCGGGCATGGCCGCGCGCAGCTACTCCGTCCTGGAGCCCCTCGATCGCCTCGTCGCGGAGCTCAACGAGTTCCAGCCCGCCTTCCTCGCGAGCTACCCCTCGGTGCTCGCCCTCCTCGCGGCCGAGCGGCGCGCGGGGCGGTTGCGCATCGCGCCCGCCCTCGCGTGGTCGGGCGGCGAGACCCTCGCTCCCGCGGCGCACGCCTCCCTCGAGGCCGCGCTCGGCTGCCCGGTGGTGAACGAGTACGGCGCCTCGGAGTGCCTCGCGATCGCCTACAGCTGCCCGGAAGGGTGGCTGCACCTCAACGCCGACTGGGTGATCCTCGAGCCGGTGGAGGCCGACGGCCGCCCCACGCCGCCCGGCGCGACCTCGCACACGGTGCTCGTCACCAACCTCGCCAACCGGGTGCAACCCGTGATCCGCTACGACCTGGGCGACCGGGTGACTCGCGCCCCGGGCCCGTGCGCGTGCGGAAACCCCGCTCCGGCGATCCGCGTGGAAGGCCGCGCGGCCACGGCCGTCGCCCTGCGCGATGCCCGCGGCGCGACGGTGCGCCTCGCGCCGCTCGCGCTCGAGACCGCCGTCGAGCAGGCGACGGGCGCGCTGCGCTTCCAGATCGCGCAGACGGCGCCCGACCGGCTGGTCGTGCGCCTCGACGCGCTCGGGGGCGCCGCCCCGCGCGCGGCCGCGGGAAGGGCCGCCGCGCGGGCGCTGCGCGAATACCTCGGCGCGCAGTCGCTGGCGAACGTGCACGTGGCGCTCGGGCGGGAGCCCCCACGCCCCGATCCGCGCAGCGGCAAGCTGAAGAGCGTCGTCGTCGAGGAGCCATGCCGCACGAGAGCCCCGGCGGCCTGAGCGGCGGGGAGGAAGGGGGCCTCGCCGGGCTCAGCACCGCCGAGGCGCGCCGGCTCGCGCGGGTGCACGGCGCGAACGAGCTGCATCCGCGAGCGCGCCGCACGATCGTCGCGGACCTCCTGCGCCGCTTCCGCAGCCCGCTCATCCTGATCCTCATCGTCGCGAGCGCGATCTCGGCGTTCACGGGCGATGCCGCGAGCTTCGCGATCATCGTGACGATGGTGCTGCTGAGCGTCGTCATCGACTTCGTGCAGGAGCACCGCGCGGGACACGCCGCCGAGGCGCTCATCCGCCGCGTCCAGGTGCACGCCAGCGTCGTGCGCGACGGCCGGCTGGTGTCGCTCCCGGTCAACCGCCTCGTTCCGGGCGACGTGGTGCGCCTCGCGGCCGGCTCCGTCATCCCGGGTGACGGGCGGCTCCTGGAGGCGAACGGCCTGCACGTGAACGAGGCGCTGCTCACGGGCGAGCCGTTTCCCGTGGAGAAGCGGGTCGCGGCGCTCCACGGCCATGCCGCCGACGACATGTTCATGGGAACCTCGGTGGTGAGCGGCACGGCGACGATGCGGATCACGCGCACCGGTACGGCGACGGAGGTGGGCAAGATCGCGCGCACCCTCGCCGCCGAGCCGCCCCCCACCGAATTCGAGCGGGGCCTGCGCGCATTCGGCATGCTGATCATGCGCATCACCGCGTTCCTCGTGCTGTTCGTGCTGCTCGTGAACACCGCGGCGCACCGGCCGCTGCTCGAGTCGTTCGTCTTCGCGGTGGCGCTCGCCGTGGGCCTCACGCCCGAGCTCCTGCCGATGATCTTCACGGTGACGCTCTCGCGCGGCGCGCTGCGGCTTTCCGCCGAGCAGGTGATCGTGAAGCGCCTCGCGGCGATCGAGGGGCTCGGCAGCATGGACGTGCTGTGCACCGACAAGACGGGCACGCTCACGCAGGCGCGCATCCGCCTGGAGCGCGTCGTGGACCTCGACGGCCGCGAAAGCGAGCCGGCGCGCATCCGTGCGAGCCTCAACAGCGCCTTCCAGGCCGGGATCCGCACGCCGCTCGACGAAGCCCTGCTCGCGCCGGCGCCCGACACGCAGGGGTGGACCAAGCTCGCCGAGGTGCCGTTCGATTTCGAGCGGCGCCGCGTGGCGGTGCTCCTGCGCCGGGGAACGCACCGCGTGCTGCTCGTGAAGGGCGCCCCCGAGGAGCTGCTCAAGCTGTGCACCGGCTACGCGACGCACGGTGGCACGACGCGCCCGCTCGACGACGAGGCGCGCGGGCGCGCGGCGGACGCGCTGGAGAAGCTGGGCGAGGCGGGGCTGCGCGTGCTCGCCGTGGCGCATCGCGAGCTCACCCGCGACCATGCCTCCGCGCACGACGAGCACGGCCTCACCCTCGACGGATTCGCCGCGTTCGCCGACCCGCCCAAGGCGGGCGCCGGCGAGGCGCTCGCCGCGCTCGCCGCGAGCGGCGTCGCGGTGAAGATCGTCACGGGGGATGGCGCGCCGGTCACGCGGCATCTGTGCGCCTCGCTCGGCGTCGAGATGAAGGGCGTGCTGACGGGCCCCGAGATCCAGCGCATGGACGACTCGGCGCTCGCGGCGCGCGCCCAGTCGACGACCCTCTTCTGCCGCGTGAATCCGGCGCAGAAGACGCGCATCGTCGCGGCGCTGCGCGCGCGCGGCCACGTGGTCGGGTTCCTCGGCGACGGAATCAACGACGCCCCCGCCCTGCACCGCGCCGACGTGAGCCTCTCGGTCGCGAACGCCGTGGACGTGGCGCGCGAGGCCGCGGACCTCATCCTCCTCAAGCGCGACCTGGGGGTGCTGCACCGCGGCGTGATCGAAGGGCGGCGCACCTTCGTGAACATGCGCAAGTACGTGCTGATGGGGACGAGCTCCAACTTCGGCAACATGTTCAGCATGGCGGGCGCCTCGGTCTTCCTGCCCTTCCTGCCGCTGCTGCCCGCGCAGATCCTGCTGAACAACCTGCTTTACGACGTCTCCGAGATCCCGATCCCGCTCGACCGCGCCGACCCCGCGGAGACCGCCCGTCCCCAGAAATGGGACATGCGCCTGGTGCGCGACTTCATGTGGGTGATGGGGCCCGTGAGCTCGCTCTTCGACTTCCTCACGTTCTACGTGCTCCTCGCCGTGCTGCGCGCCGACCCGGCGCTCTTCCGCACCGGCTGGTTCGTGGAATCCCTCGCCACGCAGGTGCTCGTGATCTTCGTGATCCGCACCCGCGGGAGCGCGCTCGCGAGCGCCCCGGCCGCGGCGCTCGCGGCCGTCTCGCTCGCCGTGGTGGCCGCCGCCATCGCCCTGCCTTTCACGCCCGCGGCGCCCCTCCTGGGATTCGTCGCGCCGCCGCCCGTGTTCTTCGCCGTGCTGGGGGGGCTCGTGGGCGCCTACCTGTTGCTCGCCGAGGCGGTGAAGCGCGCCTTCTATGCCCGCTTCGGGGGCCGGTTTTGACCGCGGTCAAGGGGGTCCGCGGCCGTCCGACTATCCTTGAAGACGATCGCCGCCGCTTCTCCCGGCGGCCGCTTCCAAGGAGCAAACCATGGCCAACATCACCACTCGCAACGATCCGTACCAGGAGATCGCGCGCTTCGACCCGTTCCGCGATTTCGAGAGCTTCTTCGGCCTCCCCCGCCTGCGCCGCTGGCTCACGGAAGTTCCCACCGAGCCCACGATCAAGCTCGACGTCACCGAGGACGACAAGGCGTTCCACGTGAAGGCCGAGATGCCCGGCGTCAAGAAGGAGGACATCAACGTCGAGATCGAGGGCAACCAGGTCTCGCTCACGGCCGAGGTGAAGCGCGAGACCGAGGAGAAGAAGGGCGAGACCGTCGTGCACAGCGAGCGCTACTACGGCAAGCAGTACCGCAGCTTCACGCTGGGCAAGGAGATCGACCGCAAGAAGGCCGAGGCGAAGTTCGAGAACGGCGTTCTCGAGCTCACGCTCCCCAAGGACGGGGGCACGACCACGCAGCGGATCGCCGTCCAGTAAGCGTGGCCGATTGGCCTTCGGGCGGCGTCGTCGCCCTGCCCCCGGCGCGCCTCGATCCGGGGGCGAGTCTGGGGCAGGCCCTCGAGCGCCGGCGGAGCATGCGCGAGTTCTCTCCGCGCGAGCTGGACCTAGCCGCACTCTCGGCGCTGCTGTGGTCCGCGTGCGGCGTGAACCGGCCCGAGTCGGCCCACCGCACCGCGCCCTCGGCGCGCAACTGGCAGGAGATCGACGTCTACGTGGTCACCGCCGCCGGCGTCGCGCTCTACGACCCGGCCAGGAACGAGTTGCGGCCCGTGGCCCAGGGCGACCACCGGGCCGCCACGGGTCTGCAGGACTTCGTGGCCCATGCGCCGGTGAATCTCGTGTACGTGGCCGATTTCGCGCGCATGCCCGACGCCCCGACCGACGCCCGGGCGCTCTATTCGGCCATCGACACCGGCACGATCGCGCAAAACGTGTACCTGCACTGCGCCGCGGCGGGCCTCGGCTGCGTGATCCGGGGCCTGGTCGACCGCGACGCGCTCGCGCCCGTGCTGCACCTGCGGCCCGCGCAGCGCGTGATCGCGGCGCAGTCGGTGGGCTATCCGACCTGAGGCGCGGCACCCGGAGCGCGGGGCGCGTGGTGCACGAGCACGGGGATGTCGCCCAGCGTCATCACCTTGATGGTCTCGCTCGCGAGGAGGACGCCTTCGCTGCCCTTGCGGCCGTGGGGCGCCATCATGATCAGGTCGCAGCCGCGCGCGCGCGCCTCGACGACGATCTCGGCGTGGGGCGACTCGCCGCGCACGAGCGCCGCGTCGCACGGCACGCCGGCCCGGCGCGCGTAGCCGCACGCCGTTTCCAGGTACTCCCGCCCGCGGCTTTCGAGCACCTTCTCGAGGTGCTCCTCGAACCTCTCGTCGTCGTGGCCCCACGCGTCCAGGCCCGAGGTGATCGGCTCCGGCAGGACGTGCAGCACGGTCACGCGCGCGCCGAGCGCCTTCGCCATGCGCACCGCCGACGCGGCCGTCTCCTCCGAAAGGCGCGATCCGTCCACGGGAACGAGGATGTGCTTGTACATGGCCGCTACGCCCGCCGCCAGCTCTCGAGGGCGCGCCCGCTGGTGATCGCCTGCACGACGTCGACCAGCGCGTTGGTGCCCACCTCGAGCAGGTCGTCGAGCGTGACGATGCCCACCAGCGCGCCCGCGGCGTCCACCACGGGAAGCCGGCGCACCGCCCGGCGCCGCAGCGTCTTGAGCGAGGCGAGCGCGTCGTCGTCCTCCCGGGCGACCACGAGGGTGCGCCCCATGATCTCGCCCACGGTGAGGGTGGCCGGATCGAGGCCCGCGGCGACGACCTCCACCACGATGTCGCGGTCGGTGACGATGCCCACGGGCCGCGACGGGTCGGCGTCGTCCACGACGACGATGCTGCCCACGTGCCCCTCGCGCATGAGCTTGGAGGCCTCGGCGAGGGTCCCCGAAGCCCTGATGGCGATCACGTCGCGCTTGCAGACATCCCCGGTCTTCATCGGCGGTCCCGCGGAGCGAATCCGCCTCCATTGTCGCGGCTGCCGGGCGGCCCGGATTGATGGCGGTCAAACGCGCCCGCGGGGGCTGTGCGAGCCTCGGGCCATGGCTCCGCACGTCTCCGAGGCGCCCCGCTCCGGGCCGCGGCCGGCCGAGCCCGCGCTCGCCCGCAAGGTGGCCTTCCTCCTCCGGCCGGACAGCTACGCGGACGGCACCCGGGAGGTGCGCGCCCTGGAAACCCACTGGTCGTGGGTCTTCCTCACCGACACCCACGCGTACAAGCTCAAGAAGCCGGTGCGCCACGACGAGTCGGACCTCACCACGGTGAGCGCGCGGGCCGCGCATTGCCGCATGGAGATCGCGCTCAACCGGCGCCTTTCGGAGGGCGTCTACCTCGGCGCTGTGCCCCTCGGCGTCGATGGCGCCGGCCGGCTGCGGCTCGACAAGGGCGGCGAAGTGGTCGACTGGCTGGTGCGCATGCGGCGCCTGCCCGCCGAGCGCATGCTCGACCGGCTCGTGCAGTCCCGGCGCCTGCGCGACGGCGAGCTGCGGCCGCTGGTCATGCGCCTGGCGCGCTTCTACCGCGGCTGCCGCCCCGAGGCGATCGGGCCGGCGGAGCTGCGCGCGCGGCTCGCGGCGCGCATCGCGGCGAACACGAAGGAGCTCTGCGCGCCCGAGGCCGAGCTTTCCCCGCAGCTCGTGGAAAGCGTCGGCGAGCGCCAGCTCGCCTTCGTCGAGGAGCACGGCGCGCTGCTCGACCGGCGCGTGGCCCTCGGGCGCATCGTCGAGGGCCACGGCGACCTGCGCCCCGAGCACGTATGCCTGGAGGCCACGCCCCAGATCATCGACTGCCTCGAGTTCTCACGCGAGTTGCGCGTCGTCGACGTGGCCGAGGAGCTGGGATTCCTCGCCCTGGAATGCGAGCGGCTGGGGGCGCCCCGCGTGAAGCGCGAGCTGCTCGAATCCTACGCGGAGCTCGCGGGCGACCGGCCCGACCCGCGCCTCGTGGATTTCTACCAGAGCGTGCACGCCTGCGTGCGGGCGAAGCTCGCGCTCTGGCACCTGCGCGAGCCGGAGCGCGACGACCGCGAGAGATGGCTGCGGCGCGCGGCGGCCTACGTGCAGCTCGCCGCGCAGCACCTGGAGCTGGCCGCTCCCTAGGCGGCGGAGCTCAGCGGCCCGAGACGATCGGCGCGTCGTGCGCGGCCGCGAAGACGCCCCCGGCCGCCGCCCCGTGGCGGTCGATCCAGAGGCTCCCGGCGATCGAGAAGGTGATGATCAGCAGCGGAATCGCCAGGCTCAGCAGGCGGGCGTCGGACGTGGTGCGCACAGCGGGGAAGGCTTCGGCTCTCACGGCGGCTCTCCTCATCGGGGGAAGGATGGATCCCACGGGCACAAGGTACCCGGGACCCGCGGCGGCGCCTGTGAAGCAGTGCGCAATCGTCCTGCGCAATACGCAGGGCCCCGGTTTCAGGCGCAACTCGCCCAGCGGGGCCGCACCGGCGCCGGCCTAGCGTTCCCGGGCCGCGGCGCCGGCGGATGCGGGAGCCGACGCCGCCGAGGGCGAAGCCGCCCGCGGCATCGCCGGGCCGGCGTTGCCGCGCAGCGCGACCGCCACCAGGGCGACGGCCGAAACGGCCACCACGGCGGGAATCACGGCGCGGGCGAGCAGCAGCGAGCCGGGCTCGCCGGCGGGGGGCGTGGCGGAAACGAGCATGGCGGTCTCCTCGAGCCTCTGGGCGGGGGTCCCTCGCGCAAGTTAGGCGCGCCGGGCGTGCGCCGCGACAGAAGAATGGCAACGGAAGTTGCCGAAAATTCCGCAGGCCTCGGGTCCCCCGCTCAATCGCCCCCGTGCAATCGCGCGATGGCCTCGGCGAGCAGGGGCGCCACGGTCACGCGCTCGATGCGCCCGGGGAGCGCGGCATCCACCGGGCCCGCGGGGATGGTGTCGGCCACGACGAGGCGCTCGATGGGGCTCGCGCCCAGGACCTCGGCGGCCGGGCCGGCAAAGACGCCGTGGGTCGCGGCGGCGAGCACGCGCGACGCCCCTCGTGCGCGGCAGGCCCGCGCGGCGCGCTCGAGAGTATGGCCGGCGCTCACCAGGTCGTCCACGATCACGGCCACGCGCCCGGCCACGTCGCCCGCCAGCTCGTCGCCGCGCAGCTTTCCCTCGCTGCGATACTTCTCCACGAAGCCCGCCGCGACGGGTCGCCCCAGGGCTGTCTCGAGCCGCGCCCGGAACCGGTCGGCGCGCTTGATCCCGCCCGCGTCGGGCGAGACCACGGCGGCGGGCGCCTCGCCCACGAGCGCGGCGATGCGCTCGACCAGCACGTCGGCCGCTTCCAGGTTCACGGTGCGGCAGCGGAAGGCGTTCTCGAAGGCGGCGACGTTGTGCACGTCGACGGTGACGACGCAGGCGGCGCCCACCGCCTCGAAGAACGCCGCCACGTAGCGCGTGGTGATGGGGTCCCGGGGCTTGGAGCGCTGGTCCTTGCGCGCGTAGGCCAGGTACGGAGCGACGGCGGTCACGCGACGGGCGCCCGCGTCGCGCAGCGACCCGAGGAAGAAGAGCAGCCGCAGCAGCTTGTCGTTGACGCTCGCCCCCGGCTCGCCGTGGAGCGAATGCACCGCGTATGCGTCGCGCCCTTCGACGCCCACGAGGGAGCGCGCCTTGTGCTCGCCGTCCTCGAACTCGCGCTCCTCGTGCGCGGCGAGCTCGACGCCGAGGGCGCGGGCGACCGCCGCGCCGAGCGGCCGCGAGGCCCCCAGGGCGAACAGGAGCGGCGGCGCGGGCCGGCTCACGTCCGCCACCCGGGATGGTGGGCGGCCCACTCCTTCGCCTTCGCGATCGCGATGCGGATCGCCTTGCCCTCCTCCATGCCTTCCTCGAGGAGCGCATTGGCGATCTCGATGGCCTTCTCGCGCACCGCCTCCTCCAGGTTGCGCATCGACGCGGGGTAGTCGCCGGAGCTCCAGGGCATGGTCGTTCAGCGCGGCCAGGCGCGCGCGAGGTCGTCGAGGAATTCGTCCATCCTGGCGCCCTCCAGGCGGTCGATGCCGCCGGCGGTCGCGCGACCGCCGCCGGCCCCGTAGCGGCGGCAGAAATCGGCGGCCGTGGCCTTCGCGCCGCCGCGCGGCGCGCGAACGCTCACCTCGAAGGCGCCGCCCGCGAGCGGCGTGAGCACGGCGTGCGCGCGCGCCGGGTCTTCGGCCGAGAGGCGGTTCGCGAACGTGCCGCTCACGCGCCGGCTCCACGGCGCGTCGGGCAGCGCGTAGGCGTCGGCCCCCGGCGCCGAGCGCACGGGGCGCGCCGCGAGCGCGCGCTCCAGGTCCGCGCTGCGCTGGCCCGCGAGGCGCCGGACCACGTCCTCGCGTTCGATCATCTCGAACGGGTCGGCGTAGTGGCTCACCACGCGGTAGAGCTCGCGCGGGGGGATGAGCACGTCGGCCTCGCTCGCTCCGTAGGCGTTGTAGTTGAGGCTCGCGCCCAGCTCGCGCAGCGCCTCGAGGCGCGCCGGTTCGAGCCCGAGCGCGGCGGCGAGCGCCTGCGCCACCTCGGGCAGCCCGTCGCCGAAGGCGCCGACGACCGCCCAGGAGCGGAAGCGGCCCAGGAGGTGCCGGTCGATGAGGGCGCTCGTGCAGGTCGCCTCGGACGGATCGATGACCGCCTCGAGGTCGGGATGGTCGGGAATCTCGCCCGCGTAGTGATGATCGAAGTAGAGCACGTGGGCGCCGCGCTCGAGCAGCCTCGCGAGGGCCGCGCGATTGCGGTCGAGCGAGAGGTCGAGCACCGTCACCACGTCGCCGCGCCCGGCGGGGACCGAGGCGAGGAGCTCGATGTCGCGCTTGAGCCCGGTGATGATCTCCGAGTCGAGGGGATCGGCGAGCCGCAGCTGGTGCAGGGCGCAGATGCCGTCGGCGTCGCCGTTGAAGACGTCGAAGTAGCGCATCGCTCAGTGTCGCACCGGCCGCAACCGGCGCAGCACCTCCGCGCAGGCTCCGCGCGCGCCGTCCGGGCCGGACGAGTCGCAGGTCACCACGTGGGCCGCCTCGTCGCGCGCGAGGGGCTCGCGGCGGGCGAGCTGCAGCGCGAGCACGGCGAGCCCCGCCTCGGAGGCGTCGGCGCCCTCGCGCTCGCGCTCGACCACGCGGCGCCGCAGTAGCGGCACGGGCGCCTCGCAGGAGACGATCGTGAACGAGGCGCCCGCGCCGCTCGCGAGCGCGCGGAACGCGTCGCGCTCGGCGCGCCGCAGGAAGGTCGCATCCACGATGGCCGGGAACCCGGAGGCGAGCACCCAGGAGGCCAGCTCCGCGAGCCGGCCGTAGGTGAGCGCGTTGGCCCGCTCGCCGTAGAGGCCCTGGCCCGGGAGCGAGCCGGTGCGCGCGGCCGGATCGAGGCCGCGCAGGCGCTTGCGCTCCACGTCGGAGCGCAGGCGGACGGCGCCCGTCGCCTCGAGGAGCTGCTGGGAAAGGCGCGTCTTGCCGGACCCGGACACGCCGTGCATGAGGATGAGCGCCGGGCGCGGGCCGTGGGCGAGGCGTTGCGCGAGCGCGAGGTACGCGGAAAGGTCGCCGGCGCCGCCTTCGCCCGGCTCGCCCTGCCGCGCGCGGATGCACGCGACCTTCGCTCGGACCATCGCGCGGTAGGCCGCGTAGAAGCGCAGCAGGCGCAGCCCCGGATAGTCCCCGGTGCGCGCGAGATAGGCGTCGAGGAAGCGCGCGGCGAAGCCCGGCAGCCCGTGGCGCTCGAGGTCCATCACGGTGAAGGCCACCTCGCTCATCACGTCGATGCAGCGCAGGCTCTCGTCGAACTCGATGCAGTCGAAGGGAACGGGGTCGCCCTCGAGGAGCACGACGTTCGCCAGATGCAGGTCGCCGTGGCACTCGCGCACGAAGCCGTCGTTGCGGCGCTCGGCGAAGAGCGGCGCGAGCGCGCGGTGGCGCTCGAGCGTCCACGCGCGCAGCGCCTCCAGCGAGCGCAGGCGCGCGGCGCCCCGCTCCCCGGCCTCGATGTCGCGGAAGTTCGCGAGCGCCTGCTCGAGGATCCGCTCGGGGGTGGCGAAGCCGCGGCCGCGCGGCCCGGGCGGCAGGGATGCGTGGAAGTCCGCCACGCGGCGCGCGAGCGCGTCGACGTGCGCGGCGGTGAGGCGCCCCTCGCGCGCCAGGCGGTCGAGGAGGTCCTCCTGGCGGAAGCGCCGCATGCGCACCGCGTACTCGATCGCCGCCCCGGCGCCGCCGAAGCGCGGCGCCGACGGCGGACCGGCGACGGCGACCACGTCGAGGTAGAGCGCGCCCGCGGTGCGGCGATTCAGGCGCACCTCCTCCTCGCAATAGCGGCGCCGCGACTCGAGCGAGGAGAAGTCGACGAAGGGCAGGTGCACCGGCTTCTTGATCTTGTAGGCGAAGTCGCCGGCGAGCAGGACGTACGAGATGTGCGTCTCGATCACCTCCACCCCGTCGGCGGGGTGCGGGTAGCACGCCGGGGAGCGCAGCGCGGCGACGAGCGCGCGCGACGGATCGGGCGCCGGCGCCGGGCGCCGCGCCGCCACGGGGGACGCTGCGATCGTCGATTCCATGGATCTTCCGATCCACGTTACCTCCCATCCGTCGGGGCCGGTTGATCCCGGTCAACCCCCCGCGGGCGCGGCGCCGCAGAATGAGATCGACGACCGCACTCCCGAGACGGCCATGTCCTTTGAGGATCGCAACGACGCGGCCCGGCAGCTCGCCGGGAAGCTGCGCCGCTTCGCAAGCGATCATCCCGTCGTCCTCGCGGTCCCCCGCGGCGCGGTGCCGATGGGCCAGGTGATCGCCCGCAGCCTCGACGGCGACCTGGACGCGGTGCTGGTGCGCAAGCTGCGCGCTCCCTTCAATCCCGAATTCGCCGTCGGCGCGATCGACGAGTCCGGGTGGAGCTACGTCGCCGACTACGCCCGGGAGGCCGGCGCGAGCCCCGCCTATCTCGAGGGCGAGAAGCGCGAGCAGCTCGAGCTGCTCAAGCGCCGGCGCGCCTCCTACACGCCCGAGCGCGGGCCGCTCCCGGTGGACGGCCGCGTCGCGATCGTCGTGGACGACGGGCTCGCCACCGGCGCCACCATGATCGCCGCGCTTCACAGCGTGAAGGCCCGCAACCCCGCGAAGCTCGTGTGCGCCGTGCCCGTGGCCTCGCACGAGGCCCTCGCCAAGGTCGCGCCGTACTGCGACGAGGTCGTGTGCCTCGACTCGCCCGACGATTTCTACGCGGTGGGCCAGTTCTATCGAGACTTCCCGCAGGTCGACGACGCCGAGGTCGCGCGCATCCTGCGCGGCTTCGTGCGGCACGGCGTGGAGAAGCCCGCGTGAGCCTCGCCCCGGTCCGCGAAGCGCCCGTCCACGCAGCGCGCGCCGCGCCCGCGCCGCCCGGCGTGCCGGCCGAGAACCGCCAGGTCGCCGAACGCCTGCTCGAGGCCTCGCGCCTGCTCGCCGCGCAGGGCGCGAGCCCGTACCGGATCGGCGCGTACCGCAACGCCGCCGACGCCGTCGCCCGCCACCCGCGCGACGTGCGCGCGATCTTCGAGTCCGAGGGCGTGCGCGGCCTCGACGCGATTCCCCGCGTGGGGCTGGGGATCGCCGGGGCGATCGCCGAGATGCTCGCGACCGGCCACTGGTCGCAGCTCGAGCGGCTGCGCGGCACGTCCGATCCCGAGAGGCTGCTGCAGTCGGTTCCGGGCCTGGGTCCCGCCTTCGCGCGCCGCATCCACGGCGAGCTGCACGTCGATTCGCTCGAGGGGCTCGAGGCGGCCGCGCACGATGGCCGCCTCGAGCGCCTGCCGGGCGTGGGCCCGCGCCGGGCCTCGGCATGGAGGGCCTCGCTCGGCGAGATGCTGCGCCGCGTGGGCCCGCACGCCCCGGCGGCCCGCGGCCTGCCGGCGGCCGAGCCCGCCGTGGAGCTCATCCTCGACGTGGACCGCGAATACCGGGAGAAGGCGGCCGCGGGAACGCTGCGCACGATCGCGCCCCGGCGCTTCAACCCCGACGGCGAGGCGTGGCTCCCGGTGCTGCACGCGCGGCGCGGGCCCTGGCATTTCACCGCCCTCTTCTCCAACACGGCGCTCGCCCACAGGCTGGGCCGCGTGCGCGACTGGGTGGTCGTCTACTTCTACGACGACGACGAGCACGAGCACCAGCGCACCGTGGTGACGGAGCCGCGCGGCGTCCTCGCCGGCCGGCGCGTCGTCCGCGGGCGCGAGGCCGAATGCCTCGACCACTACGAGACCCCAACGGCCCTTCCATGAAATCGACCCAGATCACGCTGCGCAACGTCCGCCGCTCCACTCCCCTGTCGGCGCGCATCCGCGAGCTCGCGGAGCGCCTCGAGGAAGCTCATCCCACGATCCAGGGCTGCCGCGTGCTCGCCGAGCAGCAGTTCACGGGCCCGAACCGGGCAGGGGCCTTCCGCGTGACCGTGCGCGTGCGCATGCCGGGCCGCGAGCTCGTCGCGGCACACGAGCACGCCGACGACGTGTTCGTCGCCGTGCGTTCGGCCTTCGCGGCCATGCGCCGCGAGCTGGAGGCGGGCGGCGGCGCATCGCCTTCCCAGACCCCGCAGCCCCAATCGGAACCCACCACCGAGGTGCCATCATGAAAACCGGACGCTCCGCTTTCCGCATGCTTCGCAGGGAACAGCTGATGGACGAGCTGCGGGAGGACAGCTACCGCGAGCCGGCCAAGATGCCCGAGCCGGCCCGCTGCCCGAAATGCGGCGCCACGTACCTCAAGGGCCGCTGGACCTGGGCCCAGGCGCCGGCCGACGCGTACCCCCACAAGTGCCCCGCCTGCCAGCGCATCGAGGACAAGTTCCCCGCGGGCTACGTGACGCTCAAGGGGCCGTTCCTCGCCGAGCACCGCGCGGAGGTCCTGAACCTCGTGAAGGCGCGCGAAGCGCGCGCGAAGGAGGAGCATCCCCTGCAGCGCATCGTCGCGGTCGAGGCGGTTTCCGAGGGCACGCTCGTCACCACTACCGACGCGCACCTCGCGCGCGGCATCGCCATGGCGGTGCACGAGGCCTTCAAGGGCACGCTCGACATCAAGTACAGCAAGAAGGAGAACCTCCTGCGCGCCACCTGGTCGCGCTAGGAGAGGTCCTGCGCGGCCCGGCGCCCGGCTCGGCCCCGGCGCGGGGCTACGAGCGGCGCGAGCGACGCACCGACAGCAGGAGCCAGACGCTGTTCGCGAAGGCGATGAGCACGCCCACCGCGCCCAGCGCCCACGCCGCGAACGACTCGCGGGGGTCGGATGCGGCCATCAGGATCGAGGAGCCGACGATGAGCGCCGCGGTGACGAGGCCGATGGTGAGGCGGTTCACGCTGCGCTCGAGGTGGCGGCTGAAGTCGTCCACCTCCCGCATCTCGAGCCGGATCGCCACGCCCTCGTCGGTGAAGCGGCGCGCGATGGCCTCCACCATCCGCGGCATCGCACGCAGCGCCCGGCCTGCCTCGCGGGTCGCGCCCGTGAGGCGCTCGGCCACCTGGCGCGGCGCCCAGCGCTCGAGGAGCAGCCGCTGCACGTAGGGCGTCACGTGCTCGATCAGGCGGAAGTGGGGCACGAGGCGCGTGCCCAGGCCCTCGAGCGTGATGAGCGCCTTGAAGAGCAGCGCCAGGTCCGCGGGCAGCACGAGCTGCTGCTCGCGCATGATCCCGGCGATCTCGCCGAGCAGCGTGCCGAGGCGGATCTCGCGCAGCGCCGCGTGCTCGTAGAGGTGCAGCAGGCGCCCCAGGTCGTCGGCGAAGCGCTCCGAGGAGACGCGGTTGCCGTCGGCCCACGCGACCAGCACGTCGCGCATGGCGAGCGGATCGCGCTCGGCGAGCGCCGCGAGGAGGTCCACCAGCTCGTCGCGCCGCTTGACCGACAGCCACCCCACCATGCCGAAGTCGATCATCGCCACGCGGTCGCCGGCGAGGAAGAAGACGTTCCCGGGATGGGGATCGGCGTGGAAGAAGCCGTCGACGAGCACCATCTTGAGCACCGCGTCCGCGCCGCGCGAGGCGAGCACCGCCCGGTCGAGCGAGGCGCGCTCGATGCCCCCCATGTCGGTCCCGGGCACGCCGTCGATCCAGTCCATCACGAGGAGCGACGAGCGCGTGTAGCCCGTGCGCACGCGCGGGATCACGATGCCCGGGTCGTCGGCGAAGCTCTCGGCGAAGCGCTCCTGGGCCCGCGCCTCGGCGCCGAAGTCGACCTCGCGCGCGAGCGACTTGCGCAGCTGCCGCACCACTTCCACCGGCTGGTAGCGGCGCGCCTCGGGCTGCTGCTCCTCCCACCACGCCGCGAGCGTCTCGAGCAGGAGCACGTCCGCCTCGATGGACGCCTCCACGCCGGGGCGGCGGATCTTCACGGCAAGCGCGGCGCCGTCGGCGAGGGTGGCGCGGTGCACCTGGGCGATCGACCCCGAGGCCGCGGGCGTCGTCTCGAACGTGGCGAAGGCCTGCGCGAGCGGCTTGCCGAGGTCGGCGGCGAGCTGCGCCTCGAGCTCGGCGAAGGCGACCGGCGTCGCGTGGTCGTGCAGGCGGTCGAGGCTCGCGATCCATTCCGGCCCGAGCAGGTCGACCCGCGAGGCGAGCACCTGGCCCAGCTTCACGAAGGCCGGGCCCAGGGCCTCGAGGGCGAGACGCAGGCGCTCGGGCAGCGGCAGCGCCATCATCCCGGCGTCCGCGCGCCACCCGAGGAGCCCGCCCGCCTCGTCCATCGCCCGATGCAGGCCCACGGAATGCACGAGGTCCTGCAGCCCGTGCCTCACGAGCGTCCGCGTGATCTCCACCAGGCGCGGCAGCGCCCTCAGCCGCTCGAGGGAGGCGAGCAGCACCTACATTCCCATCGGTTCCATCGCGGGGGCCGGTCGCTTCGCCTCCGGGATCTCCGCGATCATGCAGTCGGTGGTGAGGATCAAGCCCGCGACGGACGCGGCGTTCTGCAGGGCGGTGCGCGTCACCTTGCACGGATCGAGCACGCCCATCGCCACCAGGTCGCCGTACTCGCCGGTGAGCGCGTTGTAGCCGAAGGACCCGTCGCGGGCGAGCACGCGGTTCACGACCACCGAGGGCTCGGCGCCCGCGTTCGCCGCGATCTGGCGCAGCGGCTCCTCGAGCGCCCGGTGGACGATGCGGATGCCCGCGTCCTGGTCCGGATTCTCGCCGTGGAGGTCCTCGAGCTTCGCGCGCGCGCGGAGCAGCGCCACGCCGCCGCCGGGCAGCACCCCCTCCTCCACCGCGGCCCGCGTGGCGTGCACCGCGTCGTCCACGCGCGACTTCCTCTCCTTCATCTCCATCTCGGTGGCCGCACCCACCTTCACGACCGCCACGCCGCCGGCGAGCTTCGCGATGCGCTCCTGGAGCTTCTCGCGGTCGTAGTCGCTGCGGGTGTCCTTCACGGCCGCGCGCAGCTCGGCGACCCGGTCGGCGATCTTCTTCGCGTCGCCCGCGCCCCCGATGATCGTCGTGTTGTCCTTGTCCACCTCGACGCGGCGGGCGCGGCCGAGGTCGGCGAGCTTCGCGTTCTCGAGCTTGAGCCCCGCCTCCTCCGCGATCACCTTGCCGCCGGTGAGCACCGCGATGTCCTCGAGCATCGCCTTGCGGCGGTCGCCGAAGCCCGGCGCCTTGACCGCGCAGGTGCGCAGCACGCCCCGCAGCAGGTTCACCACGAGGGTCGCGAGCGCCTCGCTTTCGACGTCCTCGGCGACGATGAGCAGGGGCTTGCCCGACTTGGCGACGAGCTCCAGCACGGGCAGCAGCTCTGGCAGGGTCGCGATCTTCTTGTCGTGGACGAGGATCAGCGCGTCCTCGAGCACCGCGCGCTGCTTATCGGCGTTGATGAAATAGGGGGAGAGGTAGCCGCGGTCGAACTGCATTCCCTCGGTCACCTCGAGCTCGCTCGCGAGCCCCGAGCCGTCCTCGACGGTGATCACGCCCTCCTTGCCCACCTTCTCCATGGCGTTGGCGACGATGGTGCCGATCGCCTTGTCGGAGTTGGCCGAGACGGTGGCGACCTGCTCGATCTCGGTGCGCGTCGCGCAGGGCTTCGCCATCGCCTTGAGCTCGGCCACCACCGCCTCCACCGCGAGGTCGATGCCGCGCTTGAGGTCCATGGGGTTGAGGCCGGCGGCCACGTGCTTCATTCCCTCGACCACGAGCCCCTGGGCGAGCAGGGTGGCCGTCGTGGTCCCGTCGCCCGCCACGTCGGCGGTCTTCGCGGCCGCCTCGCGCACCATTTGGGCGCCCATGTTCTCGAGCGGGTCCGGCAGCTCGATCTCCCGGGCGACGACCACGCCGGAATTGATCACCGTGGGCGCGCCGAAGGAGCGCTGCAGCACCACGGTGCGCGCCTTCGGGCCGAGGGTCCCGCGCACCGCGTGGGCGAGCTGCGTCACCCCCGCGACGATGCGCGCGCGGGCATCGTCCTGGAACACGATCTGCTTCGCGGTCATGGCCGGCCTCGCCGGGGAACGGTACGCATCCAGTCTAGGCCCGGGCGCAGTCCTTCCCTTGACGGGGCGCAAGGCCGCCCCCCCGCGGGGAAGGGACGGGAGGGGCCAGGTCAGTCCCGGGGCGGGGTCCCGGCGCGGCGCCGGCGCAACAGGAGGTAGTACAGGACCGGGATCACCACGAGCGTGAGCAGCGTCGAGGCGAGGATCCCGAAGATGAGCGAGATCGCGAGCCCGTTGAAGATCGGGTCGTCGAGAATGAACCCGGCGCCGATCATGGCGGCGAGCGCGGTGAGCGCGATGGGCTTGGCGCGCGCCGCCGCCGACTGGACGATCGCCTCCTCGAGGGGCAGGCCCTCGGAGACGCGCAGGTTCACGAAGTCCACGAGCAGGATGGAGTTGCGCACGATGATGCCGGCGAGCGCGATCATGCCGATCATGGAGGTCGCGGTGAACTGGGCCCCGAGGAGCGCGTGGCCCGGCATCACGCCGATCACCGTGAGCGGGATGGGCGCCATGATGACGAAGGGCACGACGTACGAGCGGAACTGCGCCACCACGAGCAGGTAGATGAGCGCGAGGCCGACGGCGTAGGCGAGGCCCATGTCGCGGAACGTCTCGTAGGTCACCTGCCACTCGCCGTCCCACTTGACCGCATAGGCGCGGTAGGGGTCCGAGGGCTGGCGCACGAAGTACTCCCGGATCGAGGTCCCGCCGAAGATCCGCGAGCGGGCCGAGAACAGGCCGTAGAGCGGGCTGTCGAGCTTGCCCGCCTCGTCGGCGATCACGTAGACCACCGCCAGGAGGTCCTTGTGGTAGACGGGCCGGTCGCGCTCGTCGCGGACCACGCGCACGAGCTCCGAGAGCGGCACGAGGGATCCGTCGGGCGCGCGCAGGGTGAGCTTCAGCAGCTCCCCGAGGTCGCCGTGGCGCTCGGCGGGCAGCACCACGCGCACCGGCACCTCGTACTTGCTCGTGCCGTCGTGGATGGGCGTGACGTCGTCGCCAGTGAGCGCCATGCGCATGGTGTCCACCACGTCGCGGCGCGAGACGCCGAGGAGCGCGGCCTTCGCCTGGTCGACCCGCAGCTCGATGCGCGGCGCGGGATCCTCGACCGAGTCGTCGAGCCCCACGACGTCGGGAGTGGCGGCGAGCGCGGCGCGCACGCGCTCGGCCACGCGCACGCGCCCCGCCTCGTCCGGGCCGTACACCTCGGCCACGATCGGCGAGAGCACCGGCGGGCCCGGCGGGACCTCGACCACCTTCACCTTCGCGCCCCAGCGCCGGCCGATCGCCTCGAGGTCCGGGCGCACGGCCTGGGCGATCTCGTGGCTCTGGCGGTGGCGCTTCGCCTTGTCGACCAGGTTCACCTGCAGGTCGCCCTGCTCGGGCTGCGTGCGCAGCGCGTACTGGCGCACGAGCCCGTTGAAGTTGATCGGCGAGGCGGTGCCGGCGTAGGCCTGGTAGTCGGTCACCTCGGGCACCTTCGCGATTCGCCCGCCGAGGTCGTGCAGCGCCGCCGCGGTCACCTCGACGGGCGTGCCGGCGGGCATGTCCACCACCACCTGGAACTCGCTCTTGTTGTCGAACGGCAGCATCTTGAGGATCACGAGCTTCACGGCGGCGAGCCCCACCGAGAGCACGATGAGCCCCCCGATCGCCGCCGCGAGCCGCCGGCGGTTGCGCGCGGCCCCCGGCGCGGAGATGAACGGCGTGAGCAGCCGCGTGAAGAAGCTCCCGAGGCGCGCGTCGAGCGCGGAGGCGTGCGTGTGGCCGTGGGCGGCGAGGAGCTTGAGCGCGAGCCACGGCGTCACCGTGAATGCTATCGCGAGCGAGATGATCATCCCGAGGCTCGCGTTGATCGGGATCGGGCTCATGTACGGCCCCATGAGGCCGGTCACGAACGCCATGGGCAGGAGCGCGGCGATCACCGTGAGGGTCGCGAGGATCGTCGGCCCGCCCACCTCGTCCACGGCGTCCGGGATGATGCCGTGGAGCGGCCCCTCCTCGAGCGCGCGGCGCCGGTGGATGTTCTCCACCACGACGATCGCGTCGTCGACGAGGATCCCGATCGAGAAGATGAGCGCGAAGAGCGAGACGCGGTTCAGCGTGAAGCCCCACGCCCACGAGGCGAAGAGCGTGCTCGCGAGGGTGAGCACGACCGCCGCGCCCACGATCAGCGCCTCGCGCCGCCCGAGCGCGGCGAAGACGAGCACGACCACCGAGAGCGTGGCGAAGACGAGCTTCTCGATGAGCTTCATCGCCTTGTCGTTGGCGGTGACCCCGTAGTCGCGCGTGACCACCGCGTGCACGTCGGCCGGGATCACGGTGCCGCGGAGCGCCCCCACGCGCTCGATCACGCGGCGGGACACGTCGACCGCGTTCTCGCCGGGCTTCTTGGTGACCTGGATCGTGACGGCCGGGCGCTCGCCGCCCTTCGCGATGCCCTTCTCGCCCGCAGCGGGCCCCGTGCCGGTCCACACGTATTTCACGGGCTGCTCGGGGCCGTCGACGACGTCGGCCACGTCGCCGAGGTAGACGGGGCGCCGGGCGACCGCCCCGACCACCAGCGAGCGCACGTCGGCGGCGCTCTCGAGGTAGTTGCCGGTCTCGACCACGATCTCGCGGTCGCCGCGCACGATCGAGCCCGAGGGCAGCGCCGCGTTCGAGAGCGCGAGCGCGTTCCTCACGTCGAGGGCCGAGACCCCGCTCGCGTTCATGCGGTCGGCGTCGAGCAGGGCGCGCACGGCCCGCCCCGGCCCGCCGAGCGTCTGCACCTCGCGCGTTCCCGGCACGCGCTTCAGGTCCTCCTCGATCGCGTGCGCCACGCGCTCGAGGTCGTAGGCGCCCTTGGCGGGATCGTCGCTGTACAGGGTGAGCGCGACCACGGGCACGTCGTCGATGCCGCGCGGCTTGATGACGGGCTCGCCTACGCCGAGCTCCGGGGAGATCCAGTCGCGGTTGGCGGCGAGCGTGTCGCGCAGCCGCACGATCGCATCGATGCGCGGCACGCCGACCTTGAACTGCACGGTGAGCAGCGCCATCCCCGGGCGGGACACGGAATACACGTGGTCGACGCCCGTCATCTGGGCGAGCACCTGCTCGGCGGGGGCGGCGACGAGCGCCTCCACGTCGCGGACCGACGCCCCCGGGAACGGCACGAAGACGTTCGCCATCGTGACGTCGATCTGCGGCTCCTCCTCGCGCGGGGTCACCAGCACGGCGAAGACGCCCAGCAGCAGCGCCACGAGCGCGGCGAGCGGCGTGAGCTGCGAGTCCTGGAAGAAGCGCGCGATGCGCCCGGAGATGCCCATGGGCGCGGTTTCAGGATCCCGTGGCCATGCCGGCGGCGACCGGGTCGAGCGCCACGCGCTCGCCGGCCTTCAGACCCGCGAGCACCTCGACGCCGCGCTCGTCGGCGACCGTGCCGAGGCGCACCTGGCGCAGCTGCGGGGCGCCGTCCTCCCCGAGGACGTACACAGCGGTGAGCTCGCTGCGGCGCAGGACCGCGCCGCGCGGCACCATGAGGCGCGCGGCCTTCCCGACCACGAAGTGCGCGCGCGCGAAGATGCCGGGATAGACGCCGCTCACGTCCTCGGGAAGCTCGATGCGGATCTCGGTCGAATGGGTGCGCGGGTCGGCCGAGGGCACCACGGTGATCGACCGCGCGTCGATCCACCGTCCCGCAGCGGGGATCTCCACGCGCGCGCGCCCCCCGGCCTGGATCGCCGGGACCTCCGAGGAGGCGACGACGGCGCTCACCCGCAGGCTCGAGGGGTCGAACCCGGTCATGATGGGCTTGCCGGGTGTCGCCATCTCGCCCAGCTGCACGTGGCGCGCCGAGACGACCCCGCTGTAGGGCGCGACGATGGTGGCGAAGCTGCGCTCGGTCGCGGCCTGCCCCGCCCCCGCGAGCATCGCCCGCACCTGCGACTCCGCCGTCTTGAAGTCGGACTCCGCCTTGTCGAGCGCCGCCTGGCTGATGAACTTCTGCGCGAAGAGCTGCTTCGAGCGCTCGTACTGGGCGCGCGCGTTGGCGAGGCTCGCCTCGGCGGCGCGCAGCTGCGCCTCGCTCGCCGCGAGCGCCTGGGTGGCCGCGCGCTCGTCGATGCGCGCGAGGACGTCGCCCTTCTTCACCCGGTCGCCCACGTCGAAACGCAGGTCCACGATCCGCCCCGCGATCTGCGAGGACACGGTCGACTGGCGCACCGCCTCCACGACCGCCTCGGCCGATTCGGTGAGCTCCACCTCGCGCAGCTCCACGGGCGCGGAAGCGAGCGCCGGCGCGGCGCGCCCCGCGGGCGCGGGCCCGTGCGCGCCGCAGGCGGCGAGGAGCACGGCGAGCGCCGCGGCGGCGGAAATGGCGAGGGGGCGGACCACGGCCGGCCTCAGGCCGCGCCCGGGCGCACGCCCGCGCGGCGCAGGATCGATTCCAGCGGGCAGAAGCCGCCTGCGAAGATGCGGATCAGTCGTTCGGTGGTCATCGGGGTCTCCGGGGCGCCCGGCGGGCGGACGTCGCATACTATGGGGAGTATAGTATGATTGTCAAGTTCCTGCTACCATGCACGCGTCCGGCCGCTTCGGCCGGGACGACTTTCGGGAGGAGACGGACGATGACGGCGATCCGCGACGAGCGGCACAAGAAGGAGCTGATCCTGAGGCTCAAGCGCGTGGAGGGGCAGCTGCGCGGCATCCAGGGGATGATCGAGGCGGGCGACGACTGCGAGCGCCTCGCCCAGCAGATCTCGGCGAGCCGCCGCGCGCTCGACAAGGCCTTCTTCAACGTGCTCGCCTGCGCGATCCAGGAGGAGGCGCCCGGCGCGGCGGCCAAGCCCGTGATCGACAAGCGCCTCAAGAACGCCGCCGACCTCCTGGCGCGCTTCGGGTAGGGGCTCGCCATGAGGATCGCGCCCTGGGCGGCCGCCCTCCTCGTCGCCGCTTGCGCGGCCGACGGACGGCACGCGCACCACGCCGCGGCGGCCGCGGCGCACGGCCCCGACACGCGCGTGGCGGTGCGCTTTCCCGAGCGGCTGCGCAGCCACACGCTCGCCGAGATGCGCGACCACCTCGCCACGCTGCAGCGCATCGAGGAAGCGCTGGGGCGCGCCGAGTACGACGCCGCCGCGCGGCTCGCCGAGGAGCGGCTGGGACTGTCCTCGCTCGAGGCGCACGGCGCCCACGAGGTGGCGCCCTACATGCCGCCGGGCATGCAGGAAGCCGGAATGGCGATGCACCGGGCCGCGAGCCGCTTCGCGATCGAGGCGACCAACGCGGGCGTCACGGGCGACGCGAGGCCCGCGATGGGCGCGCTCGCGGAGGTCACCGCGCGGTGCGTGGCCTGCCACGCCGCCTACCGTCTCGAATGAGGCCGCGCGTGAACCGCCCCGGCCGCACGCACCGGAAGGCTCGCGCGCGGGGCCACGATCTCCCCGTCCCGGGCGGCAACGATCTCGCCGGGGGCGAGGGCCCGCCAGCCGGGCTCGGCCGTGAGCGGCACGCTCGCGAAGAGCACGACGCGCTGCTCGGCGGCTTCCGGCCCGATGGAAAGCCCGGCCGTGTCGAACGTGGCGCCCGCCCGGTCGCAGCGGCGGGCGAGCACGTGCAGGCCCGGGGGCGCGATGCGAGCGTCGGCCTGGGTGCGCTCGTGGCCGTGGGCGAAGAGCGCGTCGCCGTCGGAATAGAGGAAATTGGCCGGCCCGAGCGTGCGCAGCTCCGCGGCGAACTCGGCGACCCGCGCGAGGCGCTCCTCGAAAGGGGGCGCTCCGCCGCGACGCGTCCAGTCGGCGCGAAGGCGCGCGAGCAGCGCGCAGAACGCGTGCTCCGAATCGCTCTCGCCCACGGGACGCTCGCTTCCGAGCGGAAGGCGCCGGCGCAAGCGCTCCCGGTCGAGGTCCCCGTTGTGGGCGAAGACGTGCATCGTCCCGCCGAGCTCGCGCGCGAAGGGCTGGCAGTTGCGCACCGCGGTCGCCCCCTGGGTCGCCCTGCGGATGTGGCTCACCGCGCAGCGCGTGGAGAACGGATGCTCGGCGAGGAAGCGGATGCAGGCGCTCGCGTGGGCGGCGCCCGCCTCCTTCACGAGGCGCACGTCTCCTTCCTCGTACCACGCGATGCCCCATCCGTCCTTGTGGGGTCCGGCGAGCCCCCCGTGCCGCGAGAATTCCTCGAGGGAATAGCGCAGGGTCGCGGGATGGCGCGCCGACATGCCGAGAAGCTCGCACATGCCCGGGATGATCGCGCGCGGCCCCGGGGGCCGCTTGACTTCCGGCAAGCGGCCCGCAAATCCCTTCCATGAGAAACTTGCAGCGGCGCGTGCCGCCCGATCGCCCATGAGCCACCTTCCCCTCAACTATCTCGCGCCCGATTTCGCGGTCGCCCCGCAGCTCACGCCCGACCAGATGCGGGGGCTGGCGGCGAGCGGCTTCCGCAGCGTCGTGAACAATCGGCTGGCGCAGGAAAGCGGCCAGCCGCCCGAGGGCGAGCTGCGCGAAGCCGCCACCGCCTCCAATCTCGCGTACGTGCACCTGCCGGTGCATCCGGCGCGCATCACGATCGAGGACGTGGCGCGCTTCGCGGAGCTGATCGAGCACCTGCCGCGGCCGATCGTGGCCTTCTGCCGCAGCGGCTCGCGCTCGGGCCTGCTTTACCAGGCGGTCATGCAGGGCGTGCACCTGCGCGCGGCGCGATGAGCTTCTCCTTCGACCCGGCGCAGCTCGAGCGCTGGAACGGCCGCTTCTCGGCGCCGGGGTATCTCTTCGGCACGCGGCCCAACGTGTTCCTCGCGAGCCAGCGCGACCGCCTCGCCCCCGGCGAGCGCGCCCTGTGCGTGGCCGACGGCGAGGGCCGCAACAGCGTGTGGCTCGCGCGCCAGGGGCTGCGGGTGACGGCCTTCGATTTCTCGCCGGTGGCGGTGGAGAAGGCGCGCGCCTTCGCGCGGGAGGCGGGCGTGGCGGTCGACTACCGCGTGAGCGACATCTACCGCTGGGACTGGTCGGCGGCCCCCTACGACGTCGTCGTCGGCATCTTCATCCAGTTCGCCCCGCCCGCCGAGCGCGCGGAGATCTTCGCGGGGATGCGGCGCGCCCTCGCACCCGGCGGCCTCATCCTGCTCCAGGGCTACCGTCCCGAGCAAGTCGGCCACGGGACGGGCGGCCCGCCCGACGCCGAGAGGCTCTACACGGAGGAGCTGCTGCGCGAGAGCTTCGCGGATCTCGAGGTCCTCCACCTTGCCTCCCACGACGAGGTGGTGGAAGAAGGCAGCGCGCACCGCGGCATGTCGGCCCTCATCGACCTCGTGGCGCGGCGGCCGCGCTGACCCCGGGCCGGGCGAGCGCCGCGCGGATCGCAGCCGCGCTGTCGCGCGTGTAGGCCTCCGCGATTCGCATCACGCGGCGGCGGTACGCCTCGCTGAAGCCCGCGTAGTAGCCGATGTCCGGATGCAGCAGGACGTCGGCGAGCGGCGCCTCGGCCGCCACCTGCCGCGCGCGCCGGGCGTCCTTGTCGATCCACGCCTGCGGCACCCCCGGGGGCGTGTCCCGCGCGTACGCCGAGACGTCGACCGCGATCACGAGCTCGGCGCCCCACTCGCGTGCCACGCGGATGGGCACGGGCGAGAGCTCGTCGCCGTCCGCGTAGAGCTCGCCGCCGATCTCCACGGGCTCGTAGTTGTCGGGATCGGCCGAGGAGGCGCGCACCGCGAGCCCGGTGTCGCCGCGGTCGAAGACCACGAGGCGGCGGTCGCGCAGGCGCGTGGCCACGACCCCGAGCGGCACGTCGAGCTTCTCGATCGCGCGCCCTCCCACCTTCTCGTCGACGAAGCGCTCGACGGGACGTCCGGTCCCGCGCCGGCCGAAGACCTCGCGCAGCTCGTAGAAATCGAACATGTCGATGCCGAGGGCGATCGCCTCGAGCGCGCGCGCGTCGTAGCCGGCGCAGTGCAGCGCCGCCACCATGGCGCCCACGCTCGAGCCCACGACGAGGTCGGGACGCACGCCCATCTCCTCCAGGACCTTCAGCACGCCGACGTGGGCGAAGCCCCGCGGGCCGCCCGAGCCGAGGACGAGGGCGATGCGCGGGGCGGGCCCCTCGGGGGGCTCGTGGCGCGGCAGCTCGGCGACGGGGGGTCGCTCGCCGAGGCCGAAGGCTTTCGGCGACGACAGGAAGAGAAGCGCGGCGCCGAGCGCCGCGTTCCACCGGCGCCGCGCGCGCAGGACCCTGCTCGTTTCGGTGACCACGGCCTGCCTCGCGACGACCCGGAGCGTTTCCTTCGCGCCTTATACCACGGCGGCCTTGATGCGAATCAATACCGCCCGGCAAGCCGCGCAGAGAATGGACGCGAGCTTCGCTACGGCGCCCTCGCGATCCGCATCCGCCAGCTCGACGCGACGGGGGCCGACCGCTCGCTCACGGGCTGCGCCGACTGCCGCCAGTCCTCCGACGACGGCATCGCGCATGCGGGCGCCGGATGCAAGGTGGGAAGCCTCGTCGAGCTGGTTGCCGGCGAGCTCGCCTGAGGCGCGGGGCCGCGGCCCAAGGCGCGGCTCGCGGACACGTCGTATCAGAAATTGCTAATATTCGCCCAGGAGGAAAGCCGACATGAACCACGACAAGGAACTCGACGCACGCGGGCTCAATTGCCCGCTTCCCATCCTGCGCGCGCGCAAGGCGCTCAACGAGATGGCGAGCGGGCAGGTGCTGCGCATCGTCGCCACCGACCCCGGCTCGGTGAAGGACTTCGAGGCGTTCGCCAAGCAGACGGGCAACACGCTCCTGTCCCAGTCGTCGGGCGAGAAGGAATTCACCTTCTTCATGCAGAAGAAGTAGGGCCCGCGGCGCCCGCGCGACGCGGGCAGGCGCGCCCCCCGGAGGCCTGATGGGCTGGCTCGAGCGCATCGCCGCGGTGGAGGAGCTCGAGGACGCGAGCCTCGACGCGGGCCTCGTCGCGGAGCTCGAGCGCGAGGGCGTGCGGTGGAAGGGACGCGAGATCCGCTTCTCCACGCCCACGTTCAGGTCCTATTCGAGCTGCGAGGTGGGCGGCTGCGCGCGAAATGCGTTCCCCGCGTTCTCCGTGACGGGCGGGGCCTGCGGTCTCGACTGCGACCACTGCCGCGCGAAGGTCCTCGAGTCGATGATCCCGGCGACGCGCCCCGCGTTGCTCGAGCGCAAGGTGCGCGAGATGGCCGCTTCCGGCGAGCTCGGCGGGTTCCTGCTCTCGGGCGGCTCGAACCGCGCGAACGAGATCGGCTACGAGCGCTTCCTGCCCGCGATCGAGCGGCTCAAGCGCGACTTCCCGCACCTGCGCATCGCCATCCACTCGGCGCTCACCGACGAGGCGCGCGCGAGGTCGATGGCCTCCGCCGGCGTGGACACGGCGATGATGGACGTGATCGGCGCCGAGCAGACGATCCGGCAGGTCTACCACCTGGAGCGCCGCGTGGAGGACTTCGAGGCCACGCTCGCAGCGCTCTGCGCGACCTCGATGCGGGTCGTCCCCCACGTCGTGATCGGCCTGCATTACGGCCGGCTCCTCGGCGAGTGGCGCGCGCTGGACATCGTCGCGCGCCATCCCGTGCATTCGCTGGTGCTCGTCGTCGTGATGCCGTTCTACGCGCGGCCGGGTACGTTCGAGACGCCGTCGACCTCCGACGTCGGCCGCATCTTCCTCGAGGCGCGGTCGCGCATCGCCGACCGCGAGGTGCTGCTCGGCTGCGCGCGTCCGGCCGGCATGCATCGCCGCGTGACCGATGCGTACGCCGTCGCGGCGGGCCTCGACGCCATCGCCTTTCCCGCTGAAGGCACGCTCGCGGTCGCCGAGGCGATCGGCCGGCCGGCGGTGCGGGAGAACGCGTGCTGCTCGGTGAAGACGGGGCGCGCGATCCGCATCCATCCGCGTGCGGCGCACGCCGCGGGCTGATCGTGCCGGACCCGCGAGCCGTGGACGTGCTGGTGCTGGGCCTCGGCCCCGCGGGCGCCCGGGCGGCCGAGGCCGCGGCGCGTCGAGGGCTTCGCGTGCTCGCCGTCGAGCGAAGGGCCGAGGCGGGACGCCCCGTGCAGTGCGCCGAGCTCGTGCCCGCATCGATCGGCGCCGAGCTCCCGGGGCTCGCGAGCAGCGTGCGGCAGGCCATCGAGGCCATGGACACCTTCGTCGAGGACGACGCGCCCGACCACGCTCATCCTTTCCCCGGCCGCATGATCGACCGGCTCGAGCTCGACGCGCGCCTCGTGCAAGCGGCCGCGGCCGCCGGCGCCGTCTGCCGCCTGGCGACCGCCGCGCGCGCGATCCGGGCCGACGGCTGCGTCACCTTCGCCGACGGCAGCCGCGTCGCACCCCGGGTCCTGGTGGGCGCCGACGGCCCGCGCTCGATCGCCGGGCGCGCCATCGGCCGCGTGAACCGCGCGCTGGTGGAGACCCGCCAGGTGACGGTGCCGCTGCTTCGCCCGCATGACGCCACGGACATCTTCCTCTCCGGGGGGATCCCCGGAGGGTACGGGTGGCTCTTTCCCAAGGGCGCGGTGGCCCACGTCGGCGCGGGCGTGGACGAGGCCCACGCCGGGCGGCTCAGAGCGATCGTGGACGACCTGCACGCGCGCCTCTCCGCCGAGGGGCGGGTGGGACGCGAGAGGCTCGCGCTCACCGGCGGGGCGATTCCCGTGGGTGGCGCGCTGCGGCCCCGGGGCCTGCTGGGCGCGACGCCGGTCCTCCTCGCCGGCGATGCCGCAGGTCTCGCGAATCCGGTGACGGGCGCCGGCATCGCCGCCGCGGTGCACTCGGGGTGGCTCGCGGGCGAGGCCGCCGCCGCGCTCGTGGCGGGCGAACGCCGGGCGGCGACCGCCTACGAGGAGGAGCTCGACGCGGTTTTCGGGGTGGCGCTCGCGCGCGCCGCCCGGCGGCGCCGCGAGCTCGCGCGATCCGCGGGCGGGAAGACGGCGCTGCGCCGTGGCTGGATCGCGTATCCCGAGTACTGGAAGGAGAAGCCGTGAGCTGCCATCGTCCCGAAGGCGCTTCCGCGACCGCGCACCTCGTGCACGGGCCCGACCACAACGCCTATGCCGCGATGGTCCCCAGGGTCCCACAGGCGATCCCGAAGGAGGCGCGCAACGGCGCCCGCGTGAAGTCGAACGCGGTGGAGCCGCGGGGCGTCTACCTGCCGAACGACAACATGCTCACGCCCGCCATGCGATCGCCGGAATACGTGCAGATGTCCACGGCCGCCGCGATCACGCTGGGGATCATGAAGGGCGCGATGCACCGCTGCGAGTGCACGCGGTGCCTGAACCTGCTGCTCACCTACCCCGAGGGCTGCCGCGCGAACTGCGCCTACTGCGGGCTCGCGCGCCACCGCGAAGCCGAGCGCGACTACGCGGACCGCAACTTCATCCGCGTCGACTGGCCCGCGGTGCCCGTCGAGGAGGTCGTCGACATCGTCGCGCGCGACGGCGCGGCGAGCCCCTTCCACCGCATGTGCATCTCCATGATCACCCATCCCCATAGCGACGCGGACACGGTCGAGGTGCTCGCGCGGTGGACGCGCCGCATCGACCCTGGGACGATCCCCGTCTCGATCCTCTCCAACCCGACCACCATGGGGCGCGAGGACGTCGCGCGGCTGCACGCGATGGGCGCGGACACGTTCACCGTGGCGCTCGACGCGGCCACGCCCGCCCTGTTCGAGCGCACGCGCGGCAAGGGCGTGCAGTCGCCCCACTCGTGGCGCAAGTACTGGGAGATCCTCGAGGACGCGTGCGCGATCTTCGGGCCCGGGAAGTTCGGCGCTCACGTGATCGTCGGCATGGGCGAGACCGAATACGAGGCGCTCGCCCTCGTGCAGAAGCTGGTCGACATGGGCGGCCACAGCCACCTCTTCTGCTTCTTCCCCGAGAAGGGCTCGCTCATGGACCACCTCCCCGCCACGCCGCGCGACCAGTGGCGGCGCGTGCAGCTCGCGAGGTACCTCGTCGACTACCGGGGCGTGCGCGTCGAGCACATGCGCTTCGACGGCGCGGGGCGCGTGGCGGACTTCGGCCTGCCGGCCGCCGAGCTCGACGCCGTGATCGACGCGGGGACCGCGTTCCGCACCTCCGGCTGCCCGGGCCGGATCGCGGAGGACGTCTCGGCGTGCGACCGCCCGTACGGAGACTCCCCGCCCTCCGACATCGCGAGCTATCCCTTCGCGCCGACTCGCGGCGACGTCCGCCGGATCCGCCGGCAGTTGCGGATTCTTCCCGCCTGACGAAGGCCCGCTCCGATGGGTCGGGGTCCGCCTGCGCTCTTCCGCGTGATCGACACGGGCCTGCGCGACGGGCGCCGCCAGGTGGCCTTCGACCAGGCCATGATCGAGGCCCGCAAGGCCGGGACCATCGGCGACACGATCCGGTTCCTCCGCTTCCCGCCCACGGTGCTCGTCGGCCGCCACCAGGACCTCTCGCGCGAAGTGCGCGTCGACCACTGCCGCGCGCACGGCATCGGGCTCGCGCGGCGCATCACCGGCGGCGGCGCGATCTACTTCGACGAGGGGCAGCTCGGGTGGTCGCTCGTATTCGACCGCGCGAGCCTCGGCATCGTCTCCCTGCCCGAGCTCGCAGCCGCGCTGTGCGAGGCGGCCGCCGCGGGGCTGCGCCGCCTGGGCGTGGACGCGCGCTTCCGGCCCCGCAACGACATCGAGGTCGACGGCCGCAAGCTCGGGGGCTCCGGCGGATTCTTCGACGGCGACACGATCTTCTTCCAGGGCACCGTGCTCGTGGACCTCGACCCGCGGCGCATGGTGGCCGCCCTGCGCGTGCCCGAGGCGAAGCTCGCGCGCCACGGGCTCGACTCCGCCGCCTCCCGCGTGGCGACGCTCGAGGCGCTGCTGGGCTCCGCGCCGCCCCTGGCGCAAGTGCGGGAGGCGCTGCTCGCCGGTTTCGCCGAGCGGCTCGGCATCGCCACCGCTTGGGGCGCGATCGAGGCCCACGAGGACGCGCTCGCCGCGCGCCTGCACGAAGCCGAGATCGGCACCGACGCCTTCGTCGCGGAGATCGACGACCCGGATCCCGAAGGGACCGCCCTTTCGGGCAGTTGCACCGGCCCCGGGGGCACCGTGACCGCCTACCTGCGGCTCGAGGGCCCGCGGCGCGAGCGCATCCGCGAAGCGCTGCTCACCGGGGACTTCTTCGTGACCCCTCCGCGCACCGTTCTCGACCTCGAGGCATCCCTGCGGGGCGTGGCGACGCGCGAGGCGCGCCAGGCGATCGAGCGCCACTTCGCCACGGCCCAGGTCGGGCTGCTCAGCGTGACGCCGGCCGATTTCGCCGCCGCCATCGAGGCCGCGATCGGCGATGGCGGGCAAAACGTGGCGCGGGGATGACCTATGTCAACGGGAGGGCCGCCCCCGCCGTCGCGCCGGCGCTAGGATGGCTCATCGTCGCGGAGCGGAGGCAACCTCCATGGCCAGCAAGAAGCTCGTGATCGTGATGGCGAACACCGATCCCCGCCACGGCGAGGAGCTGGGCGCCCCGATCTTCCAGGCGTCGGTGGCGGCCGCCATGGAATACGACGTCGAGGTGATCTGCACCGCCGCCTCGGGCCGCCTCATGAAGAAGGGCGTGGCCGAGAAGCTCCATGTGAAAGAGGGGTCGCCCAAGACGGTCTACGACTTCATCAAGGACGCCCACGAGGCGGGCGCGAAGTTCTACTGCTGCTCGCCCAACCTGGACCTCTTCGACATGACCAAGGACGACCTCATCCCCGAGTGCGACGGCATCGTGGGCGGCGCGCACCTGATCGAGGAGGTCATGGAGACCGACTGCCGCGTGATGACCTATTGAGGTGCGCCGCGCTTTAGAATCACGGGCGATCCACCATTTCACTCCGGAGGGACAGATGCCTGACGTGCGCGGTTGCCACCTTCCCGACGACCTGCTCTACGACGTCCCCAACCACATGTGGTACCGGGAGTTGGGCGACGGCAACGTGAAGCTCGGCATGACCGTGGTCGCCACGGCGATGGCCGGCAAGCTGGTCGCCTTCACCCCGAAGAAGGTCGGCCGCGACGTGCAGGCGGGCAAGTCGTGCGCGACCGTGGAATCGGGCAAGTGGGTCGGCCCCGCGAAGACCGCGGCGGCCGGGCAGATCGTGGCGGTGAACGAGGCGCTGGTGGCCACACCCACGCTCGCGAACGAGGATCCCTACGAGGCCGGATGGCTCGTGATCCTCAAGCCAGAGAACTGGGGAAGCACGAAGGCGACCCTCACCCAAGGCGCGCAGGTGACCGCGCCCTACGAGGCGAAGATGGCCGCGGACGGCTTCGCCGGCTGCGCGCCCAAATAGCCCGCGCGTCAGGCCTGGGCGCCGCGGCGCTCGACGGCCTCGACGCGGCGGTGCTGCGCGAGGCTCGCGCGCAGGTCGTCGATCTTGCGGTGCAGCTGCTGGATCGCGAATTCCGCCTTGATGTTCACCTGGAAGTCCTGGTCGGCCTGCAGGCGGTCCTTCGCCGCCTGGCGGTTCTGGCTCATCATGATGATGGGCGCCTGGAGCGCCGCGAGGCACGACAGGATGAGGTTGAGGAAGATGTACGGGTAGGGATCGGGCGGGCGGGCGAGCAGCAGGTAGGTGTTGACGCCCATCCAGAGCGCGAGGAACACCCCGAAGCAGATGATGAAGGTCCAGGAGCCGCCGAAGCGCGCGACCATGTCGGCGACCCTCTCGCCCATGGTCATGCGCTCGTCGGCGAGCTCGTTCACGTTGCGAATCTGGAGGCGCGAGAGGAGCTCGTCGGCGCCGCGCACGCGCTGGATGATGACGCCCATGAAGTGGCGGGCGGTCCCCGGATCGGCCTCGAGCGCGGCGGCGACGAGGCTCAGCGGGACGCACAGCAGCGCGGTCGGGGCCGTCGCCCGCGCGCTCGCCGTGCGCGGCTGGCGGTCGAACACCGCGAGCTCGCCGAAGAACGACCCGGCCTCGAAGCTCGCGAGGATGATCTCGTCGCCCTGGGCCGGGAGCAGGACTTCGACGGCGCCGCTTTCCACCACGTACAGGTGCTCGGGCACGTCGCCGTGCCGGAAGATCGGCTCGCCCGGCTCGTAGAGGCGCCGCTCGGCGGCGTGGGAGAGGACGGCGAGCTGCTCACGCGGCATGCGGCTGAACAGCGGCACGTCCTCGATCGCGTCGATCTCGCCCATCCGGACCTCCCGCCTGGGGATTCACCGGATACCACTGTACCAAAGACGACGCCCGCCGCGCGGGCGGGCGTCAAAGAGGCCGGGTGGGCTGCACCCCGGCCCGAGGGATCAGAACCGGCGCTGGTACTGCACGCCGATCGAGTACTCGTACATCTTGATCTTTTCCTGCATCGTGAGGCCCGGGGCGAACGCGTTGAACAGGCTCGCCCCCGTGACGTCGTTCTGGAACGCGTACATCGCGGCCATGGTGACGTAGCTGTCGTGGTCGACCGTCCACGTCGCTCCCGCCGTGACGTGGTGCTGCACCACGCCGGGCGCGAGGAAGTTGAAGGTCACGTCCTCGGGCTTGATCGGGTTCTGGCTGTAGTTGTAGCCCGCGCGCAGCGTGAGCACCGGGGAGTACTGGTACTGGACGCCCAGCTTGAAGACGTCGATGTCCTTCCACCCGAAGCCCGCGCCGTTGGAGCCGCCGAGGCACGCCGTGGGATCGCCCCCCGCGCAGTTGAGGATCAGGCTGCTGGGATTGCTCACCGACTTCGCGTCGCTGTAGTTGATGCGCTCGTAGTCGACCGCGATCTGCCACTGCGGGTCCGGCTCGAAGGCGAAGCCGATGCCGAAGTGCGAGGGGATGTCGAAGCCGCCCGCCTCGGCGAAGAGCCCCTTGTACTTGCCGAACTCCTGCATGCTCATCTTCGTGGCATAGGAGGCGCCGACCTGGAACTGCGGCGTGATGCGGCCGTAGTAGCCGATGCGCGCACCCCAGCCCGAGGAGCTGTCGTAGCCCTGGTTGGTCACGTTGCCCGGGCTGGTGGACAGGCCCGCGAAGGCCTGCAGGCCCTCGGCCTTGAAGCGCTGGTAGGCGAAGAGCGGCGCGATGCCGATCGAGTGGTCGGGCGCGAACTTCCAGGCGACGCTCGGCGCCACGATGAGCTGCGAGAGGTCGACGCCCAGCGAGCCGTTGCCGCAGAGCAGGTTGTACGGCCCCGGCGCGGGATTGAAGCCCGTTCCCGGGCCGGTGGCGGGCCCGCAGGCGCCCGGCGAGGAGAGCTGCCCGCCCGGATAGTCGGTGTTCATCCCGCCGTTGCCGTAGACCGTGATGCCCCACGACAGGTTCGGGTTGGCCATGCGGTTGTAGGCGATCTCCGGGATGCCGAAGTAGTTGCTGTCGCTGTCGGCGGAGCCGTTGAGGCCGATCGGCGGCGCCCCCGTGCGCTCGGCGGTGCGCCACGGGCTGAACAAGTCGACGCCGATCTCGAACGTGTTGCCCGAGAAGACCATGGTCGCCGGGTTGTTGGCCGCACCGAAGCCCGACCCGGTGACCGCCATGGACGCCCCGCCCATGCCCTTGGCCACCATGCCGTAGCCGTGCGAGAAATATCCGTCCGTGGCGTGGGCCAGGAATGGCGCCGCGGCCGCGACGGCCGCCAGCAGTTTGAGTCTCATCGTGTGCTCCCCGGAAAGTTGCGTTGAGAGGTCTTTCTGGTCTTTTCTTTCTAGATGAACAGGCTCACGTCCGCGTCCTTCGCCATGGGAAGGAAGGACGCGGCCCCGACGTACTCCTGCACTTCGGGCACGAAGTCGTCGTGGGAATACCCGAACAGGTCCACGGTCATCTGGCAGCCGATCAGCTTCACGCCCGCCTCGACGCAGGCATCGCGCAGCTCGGCCACCTGGGCGACGCCCTTGTTGTGGATCGTCTGCTTCATCATCGTGGTGGCGAAGGCCTCGAAGCCGGGGACGATCCCCTGCAGGGCGTTGGGGATGTTCCAGCGGATCGAGCGGAACCAGTCCGGGCCGAACGGCATCTTCATCGGCATCGCCGGGTTGCCGAGCGGGCTCACGCGCAGGCTCGAGAGGTCCTTCTTGAGCAGCTCCAGCCCGTAGAACGTGAAGAAGATCGCGACGTTCCAGCCGAGCGCAGCCGCCGTGGAGGCGAGGATGAACGGGGGGTACGCCCAGTCGAGCGTGCCCTTCGTGGCGATGAGGGTCATCGAGGGCGTGCGCGACTCGCGCAGCTCGGCGAGCTTCGCCTCGAGGCGCTCGCCGAGGACGGCGTCGACGCGCTCGCGGACCATGCGCTCGAGCGCGGCCGGGTCGATCAGCGCGGCAGTGACGGGGTTGTCGCCCATGGATCTCCTCCCTGTGTGCGCCGGTTCCCTGGAGACCCGGCTTCGTTTGCCAGCATCCTACATACTCCCTGAGGGTATGCGCAACCCGCCTTCCGTCGTGTCGCGTGCCGAAACGGCTTCGCCGCACGGGCTACCCCATTTCCCGCCCATACCCTGCCGCGTATGCCCACCGTATACCCTCCGCTATACTCCGGTTTGATCCCCGGCAAGGAAAGAACGTCCATGGCGAGCTCCGCGTCCCTGCACGATCCCGAGGCGAAGAAGGCGATCGAGATGCGGCTCGCCCGCGTCGAGGGCCAGGTGCGCGGCGTCCGGCGCATGATCGGGGAGGACCAGGCGTGCGAGGACATCGCCCTGCAGCTCGCCGCGGCCCGCAAGGCCCTCGACAGGGTGTTCTACGAGATGGTCTCCTGCATGATCCGGACCGAGACCAAGGGGGACGCCGCGGCGCGCAACGAGCGTGCCCGCAAGGTCGCGGAGCTGCTCACGCGCTTCGCCTGACGCGGCCCGCGCCGCGCGCGCGGACCGACGCCTCATTGATGCCGGGCAACACGCGCGTCCGCGCCCGGCGTTATGGTGGATTTCTCCTCTCGCTGTCTCCCTCCACCATCCAGGAGATGCCATGTCCGCCCGCGTCCAGGATCTCGAGATCCACAAGCTTCGCCAGGCCCTCCAGCGGCTGCACGACCTGCTGCCCCTGAAGGATCGCCAGGATTCCCTCGCCCCCGATGTCCGCAAGCTGCACCGCTCGATCCTGAGCACGCTCGTCGCGGAAGGCCGCGTCATGACCGGCGACGAGATCGCCAAGGCGCTCGGCGGCAACGCGGACGCCGCCCGGGCCGCGGTCGCATTGCTCGGGGCCTACGACCTCGTCGTGCGCAGCCCGCTCACCCTCACCGACACCAAGACCGGCCGCCAGGTCGTGATCGACGCCATGGGCGGCGACGTAGTGGGGGCCTACCCCGTGACGACGGAAGTCACCCCCCACAGGATCAAGGTGAACGGCCACTCGATCCACGCGATGTGCGCGGTCGACGCGCTCGCGGTGTCGCCGGTGTTCGGCGCCGACGTGCAGATCGACTCGGTCTGCCACGTGAGCGGCGAGTCGGTGCACATCGAGCAGCGCCGCAAGGAGGTCCTCAAGTGCAAGCCGGCGCTCGACGACCTGCGGATCGGGGTGCGCTGGCAGCGGGTCACGACGACCGCCGCGCACGTGCTGTGCCGGCAGATGGTCTTCCTGAAGGACGCGGCCACGGCAGCCGCGTGGCAGAGCCGCGACCCGGGCTCGATCGACATCTTCACGGTCGCCGAGGCGATCGACTTCGGCGAGGCGTTCTTCAAGCCGCTGCTTCGCGACTAGAGGGCGCCCGGCCCGCGGCGGGGAATCGCCGCGGGCCTAAGCAAGGTTGTGGCGTTTGATCTTGCGCCACAACGTCGATTTGTCGATCCCGAGGACCTGCGCCGTCGCAGCCCGATTGCCGTTGTTCTCGCGCAGCGTCTTCGCGATGAAGTGCGCCTCCACCTCGTCGAGCGTCTGGGGCGAGAAGTGGTCGAGGGGCCATTGCCGGGCCTCGGGTCGCTCGAGCAGGTCGGGCGGGACCGAGTCGAGCTCGAGCGTGTCGCCGCGAGCGAGGATGATCATGCGCTGGATCACGTTCTCGAGCTCCCGGCCGTTGCCGGGCCAGTCGTGCCGCACCAGCGCCGAGAGGGCCTGGGTGCTCAGGCCGCGCACGGGCTTGCCGAGGCGCCCCGCGTGCTTCGCGAGGAAGAAGCTCGCGAGGATCGGAACGTCGGCCTTGCGCTCGCGCAGCGGCGGCAGGTGGATCTCCCCGACCTTCAGGCGGTAATAGAGGTCCGCGCGGAACTCCCCCGCCTCGACCAGCTCGGGCAGCGGGCGGTTGGCCGCCGCCAGCAGGCGCACGTCGACCCGGCGGGGCTCGATGCCGCCCATGCGGAAGAAGGTCCCGTCCTGGAGCACCCGAAGCAGCTTCACCTGCAGCGAGGGCGGCGCATTGTTGATCTCGTCCAGGTACATCGTGCCGCCGTCGGCGACCTCGAAGAGCCCGGGCTTGGCGCGCCCGGCCCCGGTGAACGCGCCGGCCTGGTAGCCGAAGAGCTCGCTCTCGATCAGGTTCTCGGGGATCGCGGCGCAGTTGATGGCGACGAAGGACTTATCGCGGCGCCGGCTGTGCACGTGGATGAGGCGCGAGGCGATCTCCTTGCCGGTCCCGGACTCCCCGGTGATCAGCACCGGGCAGTCGTAGCCCGCGAACACCTCCACCAGCCGGCGCGCCGCCTCCATCGGCGCGGTGCGGCCGATGAGGCCGTTGTCGTCGACCTGCGCGCGGCCCATCTCCCTCAGCCGCTGGTTCTCGCGATTGAGGAGCGCGAACTGCAGCGCCCTGTCCACGGTCCGCCTGAGGGCCTCCGGCTCGAAGGGCTTGCGCAGGTAGTCGTAGGCGCCGCCCTTCAGGGCCTCGACGGCGGATTCCACGGTCCCGTGCCCGGTGATCAGCACGACCTCGGCCGCGGGGTTGCGCTCGCGGGCGTAGCGCATCACCCGCAGGCCGTCGGCGCGCGGCATGCGCAAATCGGTGAGCACGACGCAGACGTCGTGCCGCTCGAGCAGGTCGCAGGCCTGGGCGCCGTCGCGCGCCGCCATCACCTCGGCGTCGAGCGAATCGAGCACCTCCACGAGCATCGTGCGCATCGCCTCGTCGTCCTCGACGACGAGGACCACGGGGCGGGCGGCGATGCGCTCGGGCGCCTCAGGCGACGGCGCAATCGCCACGGCGAGCCGCTGCGCCCGCGAGGGGCAGCTTCAGGATGAAACGGGCGCCGCCGCGGTACGCGGCGTCGCAGTGCAGCGTGCCGCCGATGCCCATCACGATCGACTGGCTGATCGCGAGCCCGAGCCCGGTCCCCTGGTCCGGCTCCTTCGTGGAGAAGAACGGGTCGAACACGCGCCCCTGGACCTCGGCGGGGATTCCCGGACCGTTGTCGGTGACCGTGACGATCGCGCTCGCCTCCTCAGACCGGGCCTCGACGAGCACGCGCGGGTCGGCGGCGTCGGAGGCGGCCTGGACGGCGTTCATGATGAGGTTGCCCAGGACGATGTCGAGCTGCCCCGGGCCGCCGAGGACGTGGGCGTCGCGCAGGTCCACCTCGATCGGCACGTGGTAGCGCCGGCTGTGGCAGTCGCGGATCGTGCCGACGACCTCGCGGATCACGTCGCCGACGTTGCACGACTCGGGGGCGCAGCGCTCCCGCCGCGCGTAGGCGAGCAGGTTGTCGATGATCCGCGCGCAGCGCTGCGCCTCGCTCTGGATCGCCTGGGCGTACTGCGTCCGCTTGGCCTCGCTCACGCCGCCCGAGCCGAGCATCCCCGCGTAGCCCAGGATCGTGCCGAGCGGGGTGTTGAGCTCGTGGGCGATGCCCCCGGCGAGCTGCCCGAGCGCCACGAACTTCTCCGACTGGTGCGCGAGCTGCTGCAGGCGGCGGTGGTCGGTCACGTCCTGCAGCATGACCACCGCGCTGGGAATCGTCGCGTCGGGCGAGGGCCTGAAGAAGGTGACGCTCAGGGTGAAGTGGCGCCGCTCGCCCGCCACGCCCAGGACGACGTCCCGGTGGCTCACCTGCTGGTCGTGGAGGAAGGCCGTGCCCAGGAGCTCGCGCCCCTCGCGGTCGAGCTTCAGCAGGTCGAAGAGATTCATGCCGCGCAGGTCGCCGACGGGCAGGCCGAAGAGCGCCTCCGCGCGGTCGTTGGACGAGGTCACGCGCACATCGGAGTCGACGGCGAGCATCACGCACGGAAGGCCGCGCAGGATCGCGTCGATCCGGTTGCGCTCGCCGATGATCGCGAGCTGCGAGCTTTCCATCTCCTCGATGAGCGAGCGCAGGCGACGCGCGAGGACGTTGTAGTCGGCGATCACCGACCCGTCGGCCGGCGGGCCGGGCACCGCGATCGGCTCCAGGTGCCCCTCGAGGGCGCGCAGGATCGCACGATGCAGGACCGCGGCGTTGCGCCGGCCGGCGAGATAGCCGAGGCCCGCGGCCGCCGCGATCGCGAGGGCGACGGACACCGTGCGCCAGCCCGCTTCGGGAAGCCACTCCCAGACGGCCCACGACGCCGCCGCGACGAACAGGAGCGCCGCCGCCGCGACGGCGAGCGGCCGCAGCATCGCACGCGGGCCCGTTTCCAGCACGGCGCTCATCTTCCGCCAGCTCCTCCCCCACTCGACCGGGACCGGGATCCCGGATACCCGCATTCGGCTCAGACGCCAGGGCGGCGCCGGGCCCAGACCGAAGATTAGATCACATCGGGCGGGCGATGAGCGGACGCAGCCGCCCCGCCGCCCGCGCGAGCCACTGCCCCGCGCCCCAGAGGCAAAGCAGGCCCACGAGGATGGCGCTTCCGAGTGCGAGCCACCCGGGGATGACCGGCGTGAGGCGCTCGGCGACATCCCCGAGCTGCAGGCTCGAGAGCGGGTCGAGGAGCGGCCGGTAGTCGGGCAGCCAGAGGTTCACCAGCCATCCGGCGAGGATCGACAGGACGACGAGGCCGGCGAGGTACACCGCGACCATCCGGGTCCCGAGCACGCGTTGCAGCGCGATCAGCTCGGGCAGGTTGGTCGCCGCCCCCGTCACGAGGAAGACGATCGCTGCGCCCGGCCCCGCCCCCGCCGCCAGCATCGCGGCGACCAGCGGGATGTGCGCAACGGCGCAGACGTAGATGCTGGCGCCGAAGAGCGCCACGAGCAGGAGCGAGAGCAGCGGGCTCCCGCTTCCGAGGTGGCTCGAGATCCATCCCGTGGGCGCGATCACGCCCACGACGGCGGCGAGCACGATGCCGATCCCGATGTAGAAGCCGAGGGTCGGGCCGAGCACGGAGAATCCCCAGCGCATCGCACGAGCGACACGCTCGCCGGGCGAGGCCGCGCGGGCGCCGCTCACCGGCTCCTCGCCGCAGCAGCACGATTTCAGGCGCGCCGCGGTGGCGCTCATCGAGGGGCTTCCCCATCGCTCGGTCGTCCAGCCCACGAGCATGGGCGCGGTAAGGCCGAACGCCACGTAGGCCAGGGTGAGCTGCGGCCCGAGCAGCGCGTACGACAGGACGACCGCCGCGGGGTTGATGACGGGGGTCGCCATGGTGAAGGCCATCACGGCCGCGGGCCTCACCCCGCCCAGGTAGAAGCTCACCGCGAGAGGCACGACGCCGCAGCTGCACATCGGCAGCAGCGCGCCCAGGGCCATGCCGGCCGGCACGCTCGCCGCGCCGGCCCTGCGCATCGCCCGCTGGACGCGCGCGGGATCCAGGAACTCGTGCACGAGACCGCCGGCCGCGAGGCTCACCAGGACCCAGAATCCGGCATCCTGGAGCAGCCCGCCGGCGAGGGAAACCATGGACTCGAGGGTCTGCATTCAGGATCCTTGGGACGGCGACGGAGGGGCCACGCTCAGCCGGCCGCCTTCTCGATCGCGTCGAGCTGCGCGAATCCCTGCCCGACCTGTCCGACCAGCTCCCGCATCAGGTCGGCAGGACAGACGAGGCGGCCGCCCTGGTGGCACTCCGCGGCCGCGTGCAGCAGGGCGTTGACCAGGATCATCGTGCGATGGAGCTGCTGCACGGACGCAGGCGTCTTCTCGCCGTCGTTCCTCACGATCGCCCGCAGCTCCTCTCGATGCGCCTCGATCTCGCGACGAAAGTCGGTCGCGACCGCATGGCGCTGCGCCTCGCCGGCGAGCTCGGCCGACCGCTCCAGCCAGCGCCGCTCCGCCGTCCGAAGCCCGGGGGCCGGGGGCCCCGCCCGCACGAGGCCCGGAAGCAGGCCCGCCGCGAATGCCGTGATCCACAGTCGGCGGCCGCGACTCGGAAGGCCGCTCAAGCGTGATTGAACCGGCGGGCATCGTCCGCCGCGTACGCCGCCACCTTCCGGTCGGCCCCGCAGGCCGTCGCGAGGCGCTCGAGGACCTGCCCCACCATCGCCGCCGGGATGGCGCACGTCATCTCCGAGTTCGGCATGCCCGTGCGCGTGCGGCTCAGCATGCAGCCGACGCTCAGCGCCACCTGCCCCATCTCCTTTGCGATGGGAATGATGTGGCACTGGGGCTTGCCTTCGAAGCGCAGGTCCGGCATCGCGTCGTGCAGGGACATCGCCTGCTTGCCGTTGACGCGCAGGAACACGACGTCGGGGTCGATCGTCGTGTCTGCGAGCGGCCCGTACACCACGCACTTGGGCTTCTGCTTCACGACCGGGATCCCCGGGAACATCTCGGGAGCGACCCAGCGGGCCTCCACCAGCGCCTTCACGTCGCCCTTCGTGGCCGCGGCCTCCAGGGGGACGAAGCCATGGGTGAGGCTGCCCACGCTGCAATTGGCGTGGTCCTCGGCGCAGGTGTGGAAGGTCCGGTCCATCGCCTTCATCCAGAACACGCAGCCCGCGGAAACCTTGCCCGTCCTTCCGTCGGGGGAAGGAGCCGGCATCTTACCCGCGTACCGCTCCACGCCCGCCGGCTCGCTCTGCGTGAATGTGATCGCGAGCGGGGGCGAGGCCAAGGTGAGAAGGTCCGTGAGCTGCCGCGCGATCGCCTTGTAATCCTGCTTCATCGATTCCTCCTGTTGTTCGAGCCCGACCGAGCTTGCACCCGGCTCGCCGCTAGCAGCCACCGCACGGGTTGCAGACGCCGCCCCCGCCGCCCCCGCCGCCGCCGCTCGAGCCGCCGCTGCTGCCGGTGCTCGTCGACGTGGTCGGCTGGGCATGGTAGTTCCCGAACGCCATGCCGGTCACCGGCCCGGCGAGGGTGACGACGTTCACGAGCTTGCGCGTCTGCGTGTCGATCACGTCCACCCCCGTGCCTCTCAGCTGGTAGAACTTCTTGCCGTCGGGCGAGAAGGCGCCGGTGAAGGCGCTCGGGAGCGCGATCGTCTCGTCGATCACGTACGGCGGCCCGATCCCCTTGAGGTCGACGATCTGGAACCCGTCGATGTTGCCGCCCACCCCGGTGCCCGTGAGCAGCCACACCTCGTCGCTGAACGCGATCATGTTCGTGGTCCCGCTGCCCTGGATGCGCGCGACGTTCGCCTCGCTGGTGCCGGCGCGGCCGTTGAGGCCGTTCAGGATGTAGAGCGGCCCCGGATCCGACGCGTTGACCTTCTTGAGGTAGGCACGGGTCACGTTGGCGCTAACGCCCGAGAAGTCGTCGGCGGGAAGGGTGACGTACTGGTAGTTGACGTTGGTCGCGGTTCCCCCCGTCGTGACGTAGCTCACCGTCACGGCGTAGGTGTTGCCGTTCACGAACGGCGCGGTCCCGATGTCGGTCGCCAGCACGTACTTGAGGTTCGTCACCAGGCGCTGGATCTCGACCACCTTCGCGGGATTCGTCACGTCCCAGATGCTCTCGCTGTTGTCGCCCTCGTTCTCGACCGTCATGAAGAACTCGTTGCCCACGTTGCGGTTGAGGAGCGAGGCCATCCACGGGCCGGTGCGCTGGCCGGTCGAGGTGAAGGCGGCGGAGCCTTTCCCGCCGAAGGCGGCGGGCGCGGAGTTGCGCGTGATGGCGGGAACCGCCACCTGGTAGACCTGCGGGCTGGCGGTGTCGAGCGCGTCGATGAGCGTCCCGGTGATCGTGTCGCCGTTCACGTCCGGCCACCACGACCAGGACTGGCCCGAGGCGTTGCGCAGCGCCGTCGAGTCGCAGGGCTCCGTGTAGGTGTTCTTGTCGGTTTCCGAGGTGCCCGTCGAGACCCGGTTGTAGTTCGTCTTCCCGGGAGCGGTGCCGCCATCCTTCGTGTACTGGCCCTTGAAGGTGCTCACCACGGCGTTGTTCTGGTCCTTCACGACGCCGAGGCGCGGATAGATGAACCGCACCGGCAGCCCGAACGTGGCCGAGTTGGGATCCGTGTCGAGGAAGAATGCGTGGTCACCCAGCCGCACCGCGAACATGGTGAGCTTGCCGTCCGGCGAAGGCTCGATCCCCACGGGCGTGTAGCCCATGTTGTGGAACGGCGGCGCCGCCTGGATGGCCTTCGCCATCGTGTCGGTGTTGAGCTTGGTGTTGATGCCGCTCATCGAGTTGCGGACCTCGCAGATGTCCACGACCTTGGCCTCGTCGTAGGTGAGGCTCGTGCGGTAGAAGTACTTCCGCAGCCACGCGTTCTGGTTCTGCGCGCCGAGCGTCTGCGACACGCTCTGGGAGAGCTCCAGGGCGGCGGACTTCTGATCGACGATCCCGGGGCCGACCGTCCCCTCGCGGTTGCCCTGGATGGACGGCGAGGAGTTGCGCGGCAGGACCTGGAGGGTATCCGGGTCGATGCCCCACACGAGGTTGCCCGCGTCCACCCAGATGGGGCCGTCGTAGAAGCGCTTGTGGGTGCCGCCCGAGCCCGAGACGCCGATGGTGTTGGTCGCCATGACCTGGTCGGTATTGAGGTCGACGCGGGCGATGCTGTCGCCGACACCGTCGCCGTCGGAGTCGTAGAAGACGAAGAGGGCGGGGGTGCTGACCGGCTGGACCGCGTTGTTGAACTGGAAGGTGCCGCTGCTCTGGCTGCCCGAGCAGCCCGCCAGCGCCAGCCCCGTGGCGATCAGCAGCGCGGAGGACCAGCATGCGATGCGGCCGCGGCACGGTTGGGGAAAGTCGTTTTTCATCTCTCTGCTCCTCGAGGAATTCGGGGCGGCGCCGCCCGGCGCCGCCCGTGGTCCTTCAGAATATGAACTGCAGGGCGATCGTCGTCTGGCTGTAGTCCTGCAGCGACGCGTCCGTCGGATTCTGCTTGTCGAACTTGATGTTCGCGTACTCGACGCTCAGCCGCAGGTTCTGGCCGTTGAAGTAGTAGTTCACCCCGCCGCCCCTCCACTTCTGGCTGTAGTACCCGCTCGAAACGCCGTAGTCCGAGTGCTCGTAGCGGAAGTATGGCTGGATGCGGCCCCAGCCCACCTTCTCGGGGTAGAGCCAGGCGCCCTTCACGTAGTAGGCCTTCAGCTGGGAGGTCACCGGCAGGTCCGGGTCGGGACTCAGGTTGATCGCGTTCCCGGTGTCGTAGTCCATGTAGGCCGCCGAGAGCACGTAGCTGCCGCTCGCCGTGGGGTATTCCATCATGGCGTCCACGGTCCACGCCTTGTAGTCCTTGATGTCGGTGCGCGCGGGGTAGTTGGCGTACGCCACGTTCGCCTGGTAGTCGTAGGCGGCCCCGATCGTGAGGACCTTCTTGGTGCCCAGGTAATTGCTGTGGTAGCCGTAGTCGGTCTCGGGCTCCCACAGCGACACGTGGACGCGTGCGGTGAGGCGCGGCGATTTCTTCGGCACGATCTCGCCTTCCCGGCCGTCGGCGACCATGAGCCGGTACTGGAACTTGCCGTCGGCGAGGTTGCCCCAGAGCGCCACGCCGTCGTCCCGGGTCCCGCCGCCGTTGGCGCCGAAGGGCGTATAGGAGATGACTTCCGCCCGGTCGATGCTCAGCGGCTCCATGCAGGCCTCGAGGTTCTCGCGGGTGAACGTGTTCTTGAAGCGCCCCACGATCAGGCGCAGCGGATCGCTGTAGTCGACCGTGAGGTAGGCGTCGCGGTAGTAGATCGACTTGTCCGACTGGCCGCCCTTGCCGTCGTTGCCCGACTCGAACTGGAGGTAGTAGCCGATCAGGTCGTTCGCCTGGCCCGCGAAAAGCAGGCGGTTGCGGCGGAAGAAGGAGTCCCAGGTGCTCCCGTTGTCCGTCGGGGAGGTGAAGCTCCGATACTGCGTCCAGTACTGGAACGCGTAGCTGATCGTGAGATAGCCCTCTTCGCCATAGGTGATCGTCGGCCCGGCGACCGCCTGCGGGGCGGCGCCCGCCGCGAGGGCGACGGCCACGCACAGCAGCAGCCGGGACTTGGCGCCGCGAAGGCCCATGGTGCTTTCCGCGATGGGGGTCGTCATGGCTATTTCCCTCCCGCGGAAGCGACCTGCTGGTACTTCTTCAGCAGCGCGGGCGCGTCTCCGGCCTTATGGCAGTGCGTGCACGCGTCGACCGAGGTGAGCGGGTTCGCGACCAGCTTGTTGTGCGCCAGGTCCTTCCGGACGATCCGCGGGTTGCCCCCGTGGCAGCCCACGCAGTCGTCGGTGACCACCTGGTGGTCGGGATGCCAGGGCGCCTTCGCCTTGTCGTCCTTCGGCGCGATGGCGCGCGTGCCGTTGTGGCACTTGAAGCAAGAGGAGGCCCCGATTCCGCAGGCGTTGGCGACGGGGAACGGCGCCCACGCGAAGGCCCGGTCGCGGGCGTTGCGCAGGACTTCGCCGCCCCAATCGGGGGACTGCGCAGCCTGCTGCGGGGACGATGCGGCTTCGGCCTGCGCCGGCGCGGCCTGCGTGCCGGGCGCGGCTCGCGGAACGATCGAGGCGGCGGCGAGCGCCAGCAGCCCGACTGCGACGGTGCCGATCACCGCCGCGATGATCCTGCGCGCCACCTTTCGGCCGCTCGGGCCGGCGCTTGTTCTTGCTTCCATGGTCCTCCCCCCTGAGATTTGGACTATGCGTCTCTACGCTCGGGCAGCGAGCCCCGGACCGGCGTCTCCCGCGCGGCCCGCACCCGCCCCGGTACTGCGATCATCGGCTCGCGCTTTTCGCGGCGGCCGCCTTCTCGATGTCGGCCTCGGAAATTCCTCCCGCGGCGCAATCGCAGGCGCACGTGCCGTTGGGGCCGCGGAACTTCAGCCGCTTCGATTTCGGCGGCGGCCCGAGGGACAGGAAGTGGGTCGACTTCGACGAGTCGCCGGACGCCGCCGAGGAGGCGGGCGCCGCGGTGCCGGTCGCCGCCGGGGCCGCGGAAACCGCGGTGCCGGATCCGCCGGCCGGCGCCTGGGGCGTGTCGTCCGCGACCGATTGCAGGCTGGCAAGGGCGAGGCTGCATCCCACCGCCCATCCGATCCTTCGAATGTCCATCCCTCCTCCTTTCGCCTCGGGGCTCCGAGGGCTGCTCGATGTCGGATCGAGGAAGCAGGATATATGCCGCAGCGTCCGGACGCCGATTCGCAGGGATGCATGCGGCATTGCGGCCGGGAAGCCATTGCGGATCTGCAAACTGGCCCGTGCGCGTTGCAATTTGCAAGGCCAGCCCGATCAGGAGGCGGGCAGCGGCCGGGTCAGCTTGTACAGCTCGTAGTGGCCCGATTCGAGACGGGCGAGCGCCTCCCGCAGCAGCGGCAATGCACCGGCCGGGAGCTTTTCGGGCCGCTCGAGCAGGCTGCGGAACAGGCGCTCGTAGTGCTCCCCCGGGTCGACGACGACGCGCAGCCTCACGTAGGAGCCGCGCGCCTGCGCCGGCGCGCCACGGAATCGTGCCTCCATGCTCATGCGCGCGCCCGGCGCGAGGCGGGTATCCGAGATCTCGTGGGCGAGCTTCAGGTCGGCCTCGCGGCCGATCACGCGCCGGGCGAGCTGCGAGCGCACCGTCCCGTCCGCGTCCACCAGCTCGAGGGTGGCGGTGACCTTCGGCACGAGGTACGTCGGGAAATAATGTCCCGCGCCCACGTTCGCGAGATCGGCGCGGGCGCGCACGTAGCCTCCGTCCCGCCGCACTTGCAGCGAGACCTGCAGCGCACGCCGGACCATGTCCGGATCGTGGATGCCGCGCCAGAGGTGGCGGCGGTCGGGCATGTGGCAGGACTGGCAGGCCTTCCCCTGGCGCGCGGCCGGGCTCGCGCGCCATTCCACGTAAGTGTTCTCGAGGAGCTTGCCGTCGAGCTTCGCACCGTTGGGCGGGAACTGGTGGCAGGTCGCGCAGAAACGGCTGTCCTCGAACGCGGGCTCCGCGGTGAAGCCGCCGTGGGGCAGGCCCGCTTGCCCGAGCCCCTTGCTTGCCGCTCGCGCAGGAGGACCGAAACGCGCGTGCCGCCGCACGTGGCAGGCGGCGCAGACCAGGCCCTCGTGATGCAGCTGCGGCGGAACGTAAGAGGGCGGCGGCGCGGCCGGCGCGTTCTGCCAGCCGCGCTCGCGCGCCATGAGCGCCTTCTGCTCGGCGAGCGGGGCATGGCAGCGCATGCACTCGTTCGCCGCGTCCTGGCCCATGAGAAGGAACTGCCACATCAGGCCCGGTCCCATCGTCCGGCTGTGCAGGCTCGTCTTCCAGTCGCGCAGCTGCTGGACGTGGCACGCTCCGCACGACTCGGGATCCAGGGAGGCTTCGAGCGGCGAGAATTTCGCCGGCGGCGCGCCCTGGGGCGGAAGGGGATCGACCCAATGCCGCGCGAGGAACTCGCCGACGGGATCGGGCTGGGGCGCAGCAGCCGTGCGCGCGTCGGGAGCGGCGGCCGCCGAGGCGGCGGCGAGCGCAAGAGCCGCCGCGATCCCCGGGCCGCGAAGCCTCACGGACGCTTCCCCCGCGCGGGGCCCGTCCCGTTGCACGAATCGCGCGGCGGGATTGCAAATCGGCATCGGCCGAAGCGCGATCCGATCCGAACCTGCATGAAACAAAAGGACTTTCTGCCAGGCACGCCGTTTGCTGGAAGTGTTCCCCGGAGGAAGGCCGCTTGAGCTCTGTCCTGAATGGCTTGTTCAAACCCCTGGTCGAGGGCGCCTGGATCGCGCTTCGTCGCCGCTGGCCGCACCCCGGTCACGCCGTCTCGAAGACGGTGAACCTGCGCGGGGCCGGCGCGGTCGAGGTCGACGTCGAGTGCGACTTCACCGGCGATACGTGCCTGCGCACCAACCTGCTCACGAAGATGATCCTCGATCACTGCCCACCCGGCAGCGTCACGGAGATCGCCACGGACAACATCGCCTCGGTCGAGACCATTCCCTTCATGCTGCCCGGTCACGGATGCGCGCATCTCGCGACGATCCGCACGGAGACGGGCTGGAGCATCTACGTTCGAAAGGAGAATACGCGGAAATGAACCAGGTTGGCTGCGAGATACCCGGGGCGATCGGCGACGTCCCGGGACGTCCGCGAAACACCGCCGCCGCGCTGCTCGTGCTCGGCGCCTTCCTCGCGATATCGCTGGCGACGTACGCCGCCGACCATCGGTTCATCTATTTCTCGGCGTACCTCTGGTTCGGGTTCATCTACGGCATGTGCCTGCAGTACGGGCGGTTCTGCATGGCCTCCGCGATCCGCGATCTGTTCGCCGTGGGCGTGCCGCGCATGGCGGTGGGCATCATGATCGCCGTCGTGCTCTTCAGCATCGTCTCGGCCCTCGTGACCGCCACGGGCCACAGCGAGTTCCACCCCTCCCCGATCGGCATGTACTCGGTCGTCGGGGGGCTGCTCTTCGGAATCGGAATGGTATTCACGGGCGGATGCGCCTCCGGCTCCCTCTACAAGACCGGGGAAGGAAGCGTTGCGGCCCTGCTCGTCGTGCTGTCGCTCAGCTTCACGCAGGTGGCCGTCGTCGACGCGGGCGGGTGGCTCAACCACCTGGTTCCCGCGGCCTGGACCGCTTCGGCCGCGGCGAAGGACATGCCGGCCGTGCTGTCGGTCACCGACGGCTGGTACGACCAGTTCACCGCCGGCTACATCTGGGACCTCAAGGCGACGACGGTCGGGGAAGTCCTGGGCTTCCACAACCCGTTCGCCGCGGCCTTCATCGGCAACGCCTTCGTGAACTCGATCCTGCCGTCGCTCCTGATCCTCGTGGGGATCTACGCGGGGTGGTACCGCAAGTCGTACCTGCGCGGGCGCAAGGAGCCCTATCGGGGGCTCGCGACGGAGCTCGGGGGGCTGTGGTCCATGGTCACGGCTTCGCATCGCACCGCCGTCGCGGGGCTCATCCTCGGCGTCGCGGCCGGCCTGCACATGTGGGTGTCGCAGCACCTGCAGCAGCGCCTGGGCATCGACAACGCCGGGGAGCTGCTCAAGGCCATGGGCCACCGCGCGGGGCTCAGCATCCAGGACACCGTGTTCGATCCCGGGTACTTCTACATCACCACGCAGGAGGCGCAGGGCGCGGCGTGGGTCCTGGAGAGGCTCGGCATGAACCTGCGCCACAACCTCTTCTTCGGCCTCGACAACGGAGTGCCCAGCCCGCTGCTCAATCCCGTGCTGTGGATGTCGTTCGCGCTCGTCGGCGGGTCGGCGATGATGGCGCTGCTCAACAACGAGTTCAAGCTGAAGTTCCCGCCCCGGGAGGTCGCCGTGTGGGCCATCGTCGGCGGGATGCTCATGGGGCTCGGCGCCCGAATCGGCCTCGGATGCAACATCGGCGCGTTCTTCGCGACCGTGACGAACGGCGACCCGTCGGGCTGGATCTTCGGCCTGGGGATGACCGCGGGCGGCTTCATCGGGGTCAAGTTCTTCAACTGGTGGATCGAGCGGCAGATGGCCCGCGAGGCGGGCGCGCTCGATCTGTAGGTCAGGATCATTCCGGAGACTCAGGCATGGCGATCAAGTTCGAAAAGATCGGGGAAGGGACCTACCTCCTCGACGTCCAGGGGTACGTCTGCCCCCACCCGCAGATCTACACGAAGAAGGCCCTGCAGAAGCTCAAGCCGGGCGAGATCCTCGAGCTGGTCTTCGACAATCCCTCCTCGGGCGAGTCCGTCTCCGCGATGTGCGAGGGCACGGGCGACGAGATCCTCGACCGGTCGCAGGCTGCGGGCGATCCCACGCTGCGCTGGCGCATCCGCAAGGGCTAGAGGGGCCATGCAGCTCGGCATCGTCGCCACCCACGAGGAGGCGGAGGACCGGCTGGTGGGTCTCGCCCGCTCGGCCTCGCGGCGCGGCTGGCCCTGCCGGTGCTTCCTCACGGGCTCCGGCGTGCGCCTGCTGAGCTCCCCGAGGCTGCTCGAGCTCGCGCGCACCGGCGCGCTGCGCCTGGACGTGTGCGAGCACAGCTGGGAGCTCCTCGGCGGCGGCGCCATGCCCGCCGGGGCGCAGTCGGGAAGCCAGTACCAGAACGCCGAGCTCGCGCACCTGTGCGATCGGGTCGTGGTCCTGTGAGCGGCCGCCGCGACCCCGGGACCCGGACGTGAAGAAGAACATCCTCGTCATCGCCAAGCGGGACAAGGTGGAGGCGCTGCGCATGGCCGCGGGGCTCACGCTGCTCGACGACGCCGTGAGCGTCGCCGTGCTGGGCGGCCTCGCGGACGCGCCGGAAGTGCGCGAGCAGGTCGAGGTGCTCGAGTTCGCGGAGGTGCCGCTGCGCAGCTACGACGCCCAGGGCGTCGCCGACCCCGAGCTCGCGCGCGAGATCATCGCCGCCGACGCGGTGTACGTGGTATGAGCGCCGCGCGGCGCATCGTCATCGTCTGCGACGGGCCCGCGGCCCGGCCCGAGGCCGGGCGCCTCGCCGAGGCGCTGAAGCGCGAGGGCGCCGTGGTCGTCGTGCGCGAGGCGGACGACCGCGACGACGACCTGCTCGACGCGATCTCCGGCTCCGACCTCGTGATCGGCTGGAAGTAGCCTTGCCTACCGGGCCGAGTGGCCCGTGAGCTTCACTTCCACCTTCTCCTCGAGGCCCGCGTAGTAAGCGCGCAGGATCTCGAGCACCTCGGGGCGGCTGAACTCGGCGGGCACCTCGGCGCCTTCCGAGAGCCACTTGCGCAGCTTCGTGCCCGACACCAGGAGGCGGTCCTTGTCGTCGTGGGGGCAGGTGCGCGCCGAGGCCATG
>DASPRQ010000077.1:0-50102 GCA_035624355.1 Usitatibacter sp.
GCCGTCATCTGCCACGTCTCCTTCGAGGACCTCGGCACTCTGGCGCCGGTCCTTGCCGCGCGCGGCATCGACGCGCGCTATTTCGAGGCGGGCCTCGACGACCTTTCCGCCATCGAGCGCGAGCCGGCGGACCTCTTGGTCGTGCTCGGCGGTCCCATCGGCGTCTACGACGAGCCGCTCTATCCCTTTCTTGCGGGCGAGATCGCGGTGATCGAGCACCGCCTGCGCGCAGGCGCGCCGACGCTCGGCATCTGCCTCGGCGCCCAGCTCATCGCCAAGGCGGCAGGGGCGCGCGTCTATCCCGGCAAGCAGAAGGAGATCGGCTTCTCGCCATTGACGCTCACCGCCGAGGGCGAAGCGTCGTGCCTTAGTGCGCTCGAGGCAGCCCGGTACAACGTGCTGCACTGGCACGGCGACACCTTCGATCTGCCGGCGGGGGCAAAGCGCCTGGCCTCGACGCCGATCACGGAGAACCAGGCCTTTAGCTTAGGCGCCAACGTGCTGGCGCTGCAGTTCCACATGGAGGCCGAGCCCAAGGGCCTCGAGCGCTGGCTCATCGGGCACACGGGCGAGATCGCGCAGACGGGGCTCGATGTACGCAAGCTGCGCGGCGAGATCGCAAGCCAAGGGCGGGCCGTCGTCGAGGCCGGGGCGCAAGCGTTCAACCGCTGGCTCGATGGCCTCGCGCGCCCCTAGGGCCGCCCGCCTTCAACCCGCCCCCCGAATCGGGTCATGGTGCCGGTGCAAGTCGAGCCCGGAGAGGCGCATGACCGAGCGCATCGGCGAGGACAAGGACGGCGGCGAGGAGCAGCCCGCGCGCCCGCGCGCCAAGACGTCAGCAAAGGCGCCGTCGAAAGCGGGCTTCGACAAGAAGACCATCGCGCTCGTCTACGACTTCGACGGCACGCTCTCGCCGCAGCCCATGCAGGAGTACACGGTGCTGCCCAAGATCGGCGTGGAGCCCGCGCGCTTCTGGGCGATGGTCAACCGCGAGGCGCGCGCGACCGAGTCCGACCCCATGCTCGTCTACATGCGCCACATCCTCGAGGCGCTCGAGCGCAAGCGCGTGCACGTGAAGCGCGGGGACTTCGCCGAGATGGCGCGCGAGATCGAGTACTTCCCGGGCGTGCCGGGCTGGTTCGGGCGCATGAACGCCTACGTGAGGAAGAGGAGCCGCGGGCAGGCGAAGCTCAGGCACTACCTCGTGTCCGCCGGCCAGAAGGAGATCCTCGACGGCGCCTCGATCCGCAGGCATTTCAGGCGCATCTACGCCTCCGAGTACCATTTCAACCACCACGGCGTGGCGACCTTCCCCAAGTTCCTCGTCACCGACACCCTCAAGACGCAGTTCCTCTTCCGGATCAACAAGGGCATCGAGGCGGTGACCGAGTCGATCAACGAGCACATGCCCGAGGAGGAGCGGCCGATCCCCTTCTCCAACATCGTCTACGTGGGCGACGGGATGACCGACGTGCCCTCGATGGCGCTCACGAAGAAGAACGGCGGCCACACCGTCGCCGTCTACGGCCCGAAGGACGACCGCGGGCGCGCCACGTGCACGAAGCTGCTCGAGGCGGGGCGCGTGGACTTCGTCGCCGAGGCCGATTACCGCGCCGCGAGCCGCCTTTCGCGCCGCGTGCGGCTGCTGCTCGACGCGATCGTGGCCGACATCGCCTACCGGCGCGAGGCGTTCCGCTGCCGCGTGGAGAACCGCCGGTGAGCGAGCTCACCTTCCGGGCGCTGCGGGCGCTGTCCGACGGGCGCTTCCACTCCGGCGAGGAGGTCGCGCGCTCGCTCGGGCGCTCGCGCGCGACGCTCTCGGAGGCGCTGCGCATCGCGCCGGAGCTCGGGGTGGACCTCTTCAGCGTGCGCGGCAAGGGCTACCGCCTCGCCTCCCCCATCGAGTTCCTCGACGCGGGGCTCGTCGCCGCGCGCCTCGCCGCCGAGGGCTCGCCCGTGCGCCTCGAGGTGCTCGACCAGGTGGACTCGACGAGCACGCGGCTGCTCGAGCGCGCCGCGGCCGGCGCCCCGAGCGGCACGTGCCTCGCGGCCGAGTGGCAGGCCTGCGGGCGCGGGCGGCGCGGCCGGTCGTGGATCTCGACCGTGGGCGGCAGCCTCACGTTCTCGCTGCTCTGGCGCTTCGAACGCGGCGCGGGGCACCTCGGCGGGCTCTCGCTCGCGGCGGGGGCGGCGGTCGCCCGTGCGCTCGCCACCTGCGGCGTGGAGCGCGCGCAGGTGAAGTGGCCCAACGACGTCGTCGTGGACCTGCGCAAGGTGGCCGGGATCCTCGTCGAGACGAGCGGCGAGATCCAGGGGCCCACGCTGGCAGTGGTCGGCGTCGGCGTGAACTACCGCCTCGGCGAGCGCGCGATGGACCGCATCGACCAGCCCGTGGCGGACGTGGCGCATTGCGCCTCCCCCGTGCCTTCGCGCAGCGTCCTGCTCGCGGTGCTGCTCTCGCACCTCGGCCGCGCGCTCGAGGACTTCGACCGCCGCGGCTTCCCCGGGGTGCGCGACGAGTGGCGCTCGCTGCACGCCTACCAGGGACGGCCCGTGCGCGTCGTGCCCCCGCGCGAGGGACCGTACGACGCGGAGGTGGTCGACGTCGCCCCCGACGGCGCGCTCGTCGTGCGCACCGCCGACGGCCGCACCCTTTCCCTCGCTTCCGCCGAGATCTCGCTGCGCGCGAAATAACCCGTGGAGCCCGAGGCCCTCATCCTCGCCGTCGACGCGGGGAACACGCGCATCAAATGGGGGCTGCACGACGGCCGCGGCTGGGCGGCGACGGGGGCCGTGGCGACCTCGGAGGCGGCGCGCCTCGCCGAGGCCTGGGAGGGCCTGCCGCGGGTCGGGCGCGCACTCGCGTGCAACGTCGCGGGGCCGGGGGTGGAGCGCTCGATCGCCGCGGCGTGCGCGCGCAAGGGCGCGTCCCTCGAGACGCTCGCGCCGCGCCGCGAGCAGCTCGGCGTCGTGAACGGCTATCGCGATCCCGCACAGCTCGGGTCCGACCGCTGGGCCGCGCTCGTCGCCGCCCATGCCGCGCGCCGCGCCCACCAGCTCGTGGTGAACGCGGGCACGGCACTCACGGTCGACGCGCTCGCCGCCGACGGGCGCTTCCTCGGCGGGCTGATCGTGCCGGGGCCCGCGCTGATGCGCCGCTCGCTCGACAGCGGCACCGCGGCGCTGCGCCTCACGGAGGGCGCGTTCGCCGACTTCCCCGCCTCGACGCCCGATGCGATCACCACGGGCGCGGTGCAGGCGTGCGTCGGGGCGATCGAGCGCATGGCGGCGTCCATGGCGGCGCGCGCGCTGCCCGCCGAGCGCGTGGTGCTTTCGGGCGGCGCGGCGGGCGAGATCGCGCGCCACCTTCCCATGCCGTTCGCGATCCACGAGAATCTCGTTCTCGACGGGCTCGCGCTGATCGCCCGCGCCTCCTGAACGAGCCCCGTGTCGCGCCTCCTCTTCTTCCTGCTCCTCGTCGCCGTCCTCGCGCTCGGCGCGCACCTCTGGCTCACCGCAGGCACTCCCGTGGCCGACGTCTCCGCGCGCGAGATGAACCCGCAGGACGTGCGCGTCGTCTCCGTGACGCCGCCGAGGGTTGCAGCGCGCGACGCGGAGGAGGCGCGCCGCGAGCTCCAGGGGCTCGCGGGAGCGGCCTGCGTCGAGTTCTCCGGCATCGCCCCCGACGACCTCGCCCGCGCGCGCGCCGCCTTCGCCGCGCTCGCCCTCGGCGACCGGCTCGTCGAACGGCCCGTCGAGGACGTCTCGCGCTACTGGGTGTTCGCGCCTCCCGCGCGCGACCGGCGCGCCGCGGAGGCCGCGGTGGCGCAGATGCGGCGGCAGGGCGTCTCGGACCTGTCCATTCGCCCGGACAACGCGATCTCGCTCGGCGTGTTCTCGAGCGAGGACGCGGGGCGGCGATTCCTCGCCTCCGTCGAAGCGAAGGGCGTGAAGGGCGCGCAGCTCGGCCCGTTCGCGAAGGAGCTGCGCGACGTGACGATGCTCGTGCGCGAGCCCGACACCGAGACCGTGGCGCGGCTCGCCATCATGCAGCGCGACTTCGCGGGCTCGCGCCTGCGCGCCGTGACCTGCCCCGCGCCCGATGCCTCGGCCGCTCCGCCGCAAGCCGCCGCCGCGGCGCCGGCCGCGGCGCCCGCCCGGTGATCCGCTCCCGGGCCGCCGCCGCCGCGCTCGCCGCGGCCTGCGCCGGGTGCTCGCTGCTCGATCCCTACGACATGCTCGGGCGGCAGCTGGGCACCATCCCGCCGCCGCCCACGGAGGTCGTGCCGTCGCCTCCGCCCGCGACCCTGGGCCGCGAGGCGCGCCTGCGCGCCTTCGACTTCGTGTGGCGCACGATCGACGAGCGCTACCGCGACCCGGCGTTCAACGGCGTGGACTGGAAGGCGGTCGGCGGGCGCTACCGGCCGCTGGCGCTCGCCGCGCCGGACGACGGGCGCTTCTGGGACGCGCTCGACCGCATGACGGGAGAGCTCGGCGACTCGCACACCCGCGTCGAATCGCCCGAGGAGGTCGAGCTGCGCGAGCACCGCGAGTCGATCAGCCTCGGAATCGCGTTCGCGCCCGTCGAGGGCCGGCTCGCGGTGACCTACGTCGCCCCGGATTCGGACGCGTGGTGGGCGGGCGTGCGGCCCGGGATGATCGTCGCGGCGATCGAGGGCAAGCCCGCGGGGCAGGCCTACGAGGAGCTCCTCGCGAGGGCGCCCCGCTCCTCCACGCCGCGCGCGCGCCGCTTCGCCGCGCTGCACCGCCTCGTCTTCGGCCCCGTGGGCAGCCGCGTCGCCTTCGCGTTCGAACGCGCCGACGCGAGCCGCATCGACGTCTCGCTCGAGCGCCGCAAGGTCCCGCGCGTGCGCAAGGAGACGAGCCGCGTGCTCCCCTCGGGCTACGGGTACCTGCAATTCTCGGAATGGACCGTCGGCCTCACGCTTCGAGCGCTGCGCGGGCTCGAGGAGCTGCAGGGCACCCCCGGCCTCATCATCGACCTGCGCAACAATCCCGGCGGCTCGGTCGACGCGGTCAACTGGATGCTCGACCGCTTCTTCACCCATCGCACCGAGCTGGGACGGGCCACGACGCGCAGCGGCAAGCCCGTGACGGTCCTCTTCGGCCTCGTGGACGTCGTGCGGTTGCACCGCGAGGTCCCGGGCGACCCGGACGCCTACCGCGGGCCGGTGGTCGTCCTCGTGAACGCCGGGACCGCGAGCGGCAGCGAGCTCTTCGCCGGGAGCCTGCAGGCGGTGGGGCGCGCGAAGGTGGTCGGGGAGACGAGCTGCGGCTGCCTCGAGGCCTTCCTCGGCTATGCGCGCATTCCCGGGGGCGGCGCGCTCGCCTACAGCGAGGTCGGCTTCACGCTCGCCAACGGCAAGCGCATCGAGGGCGTGGGCGTGGTCCCCGACGTCCCGGTTCCCGTTACGCTCGAGGACCTGCGCACGAGCCGCGACCGCGCCCTCGAGGAGGCGCAGGCGCTGCTCGCCACGATGCGCCGTCCCGCCTCGTGAGCGCCGCCCCGCGCGCTTCCGCGCTCAATCCCGGCGTCGCGCGCCGCGAGGTCTGGGCCTGGGCGTTCTACGACTTCGCGAACTCGGGCTACACCACCGTGGTGCTCACGGCGGTGTTCAACGCGTACTTCGTGTCCGTGGTCGCACGCAACGCCGACTGGGCCACGTTCGCGTGGACGGCGGCCCTTTCCGCCTCGTACCTCGTCGTGATGGTGATCGGACCGGTGCTCGGCGCGTGGTCCGACGCGCACGCGGCGAAGAAGCTCGTGCTCGCGGTCTCGACCGTGGTGTGCATCGCGGGGACCGTGGCGCTCGCGTGGACCGGGCCGGGCGCGGTGGCGTGGGCGGTCGCGTGGATCGTCGTCTCGAACGTCGCCTACTCCATGGGCGAGAACCTGTGCGCCGCCTTCCTTCCCGAGATCGCGCGCCCCGAGGCGCTCGGCAAGGTCTCGGGATGGGGATGGAGCCTCGGATACTTCGGCGGCATCCTCGCCCTCGGCCTTTCGCTCGCGTGGGTGCTCACGGCCCCGGCGCGCGGCTCCAGCTCCTCGGAGGCGGTGGCCGGCACCCTGGTGATCACCGCCGCGATCTACGGCCTCGCGGCGCTGCCCACGTTCCTGTGGCTGCGCGAGCGCGCCGTGCCCGCGGTCGTCCCGGGAACACGCGCGGCCCTGGCGCGGCTGCTCGCCACCGCGCGCGCGGCGCGCAGCTACCGCGACCTGCTCCTCGTCTTCGCGTGCGGCGTGTGCTACCAGGCGGGTGTCGCGACCGTGATCGCGCTCGCCGCGATCTACGCCGAGCAGGTGATGGGATTCAAGACCCGGGACACCATCACCCTGATCCTGGTCGTGAACGTCACCGCGGCGATCGGCGCATTCGGGTTCGGCTACGCGCAGGACCGCATCGGCAAGGTCTCGGCGCTGCGCCTCACGATCTGGGTGTGGATCGCGATGACCGTGATCGCGTATTTCTCGACGACCGCGGCGATGTTCTGGGTGGCGGCGAACCTCGCGGGGCTGTGCATGGGATCGAGCCAGTCGGCGGGGCGCGCGCTCGTGGCCTACCTCTCGCCGCCGGAGCGCAGCGCCGAGTTCTTCGGGCTCTGGGGCGTGGCGGTGCGCCTCGCGGCGATCCTGGGTCCCCTCTCGTACGGCGCGGTCACCTGGGTCACGCGCGGCAACCACCGCCTCGCGATCCTCATCACGGGAGCCTTCTTCGCCGTCTCGCTGGTCTTCCTCGCCTTCGTGAGGGAGGCGCGCGGGCGCGCGCGCGTCGCTCAGTAGGCGACGGGCGTGCGCGGGGGGAGCGGCATGCCGCGCCGCGCCATCTCGGCGCGCACGAGATCCGGGCGGTCGCTGATGATCCCGTCCACGCCCAGGTCCATCAAGCGCCGGATCTCGTCCGGCGCGTCCACCGTCCAGACCACGACCGTGAGGCCCAGGGCATGGGCCTCGTCGAGCTTCGCGCGGTCCACGTCCTTGAAGTAGGGCGACCAGACGCGCCCGCCTGCCGCCTTGACGAGGCGCGGCACCGACCCGTGGTCGCGAAGCTGGAACCCCGCCGTCCACTCCGACGCCCCGCAGTCGGCGCTCGCCACGTCGGGCCTGCGGGCGAGCGGCCCGCTGCACACGTTGTCCTGGAAGGGCTGCTGGACGGTGAGGTAGACCGTCGGGATATCCGGCGCCTCGCGCTGCACGACCTGCAGGGTGCGCCAGTCGAACGACTCGATCGACGAGCGCTCCGCCATTCCCGCGCGCCGGATCTCGGCGACGAGGGCGCGCGCGAACGCCTCGGGGGCCAACGTCTCGGCCGGCTGCGCCGGCGAGACCTTCGTCTCGATGTCGAAGCGCACCGTGTCGTCGCCCGAGCGGCGCACCAGGGCGAAGACATCGGCGAGGCGCGGGATGCGCGTGCCGTCCACCGGGACCTGATCGGGGAACGCCTGCGCATAGCGGGTCCGCGGGTCGATGCGCCCGACGTCGTAGCGCTCGAGCTCGCCGAAGGCGAGGTCGTGGATCGCCGGGCCCGCCTTCTCGAGCCAGCGCCCGTCGGGGCCGCGCGTGATGTCGGGATTGAGCGACATGTTGTGCGAGACCACGGCCACGCCGTCGCGCGTGATGCCCGCGTCGAGCTCCAGCGTGGCGACCCCGATGCCGAGCGCCGTGGCGAACGCCGGAATGGTGTTCTCGGGGGCGAGCCCCCGTGCGCCGCGATGGCCCTCGAGGTCGAAGGCGGCCGCGTTCCCCGCGAGCACCGACCCCGCCACCAGGGCCACGACCGCTCGGCTCATCGACCGTGACGCAAACCGGGTCTCCATGCCCGGGGGCGTTGAGCGGCGGCGCACTTCGTCCGGAGTAAGAAGCCCCGACAAGTCGGGGACCCCCGCGCCGTTCCCGCCCGAGGGCGTTGAGCGGCGGCGCACTTCGTCCGCTCCAATGCCGTTCCCGATCTCCATGAAGCCTCAGTTCTTCCCTATTTGCGCGGCGGCCGACAAACCACCATCATGGCAGCCATGCCGGCGCAGAAGAAGACTCTCTACGACATCCTCGGCGTGCCCCGCGACGCCATGACGATCGACGTCGGGCTCGCGTACGAGAAGCGGCTCGCGGAGCTGCAGCGCATGGTGCCGCAGGACCCGAGCGCCCTCGCGCTGCTGCACGAGGCCCACGAGGTGCTCTCCGACGCGAAGCGGCGCGCGGCCTACGACGCGGCGCTCGTCACCGCGCAGGAGAAGGCCTTGGCGAAGGAGCAGGCGGCGGCGCCGGACCTGGTGCTCGAGCCCGAGGCCGACGAAGGGCGCCGGCGCACCCGCATCCCGCCGATCGGGATCGCGATGGGCGTCGTGGCCGCGCTGATCCTCCTCTTTTTCGCCCTGCCCTCGCGCACGCCCGAAGCCCCCGCTCCGAGCCATCCCGCCGAGGTGCCCGCCCCGCCGCCCCCGCCGCCGCAGCCCAAGCCCGCGAAGGACGTCCTCGCGCAGTCGCTCGCCTCCGTCGGCACGGTGCAGGGCGTCGAGATGTCGGGGCGCGCCGTTCACCTCGGCCTCGCGTTCGCGATCGAGCCGGGCGCGATGGTGACGACCTGCCACGGCATCCGCGCCGGGTCGGAGCTCGTGGTCACGGTGGCCGGCGAGAACCATTCGGCCACGCTCGCGGTGACCGACGAGCTCCTCGACCTGTGCCGACTTTCCGTCACGCCACCGGTGAAGGCGCCTCTCGCGCTCGCCCCGGTCGAGGCGAAGCCCGGCGACCGCGTCTACGTCCTCGGCGCGAACGCCGCGGGCCAGCTCGCGCTCGCCGAAGGCGAGGTGAAGGCGATCGTACCCGACCCGCGCGGGCCGATGCTGCAGCTCTCGGTGCCGGTCGCGGCCGGCGACTCCGGCGGCGCCGTGTTCGACCCCTACGGCAAGGTCCTGGGCATCGCCACCACGGCGCGCGCGCACGGTGGAGCGGCACCGGGCCTGGGGGCTCCGGCGTCGTGGATCGCGCAGATGCGCTCGCGCGAGCGCGGCAAGTGAGCGAGCGCGGACCTCAGGACACCAGGAGCAGGAGCGCCAGCAGCACGCACGCCGCGAACACGAGGGCGTAGATCGCCTCGAGGGGCGTGGGCAGCTTCATGGGGTTTCCGCCTGGGCCGCGTCGACGGTCGACGGCCCGAATGATGCCGCTCCAAGCTTGCGCGAATCTGATCCCGGTCCGGCCCGCCCGCCCCGCGCGTGCTATCCTCCAAGAGCACTCCCGCACGCCCCAAGTTCCGGGACAGCCATGCGCGTACTGATCGTCGAGGACGACGCCATGCTCGCCGACGGCCTCACGGCGACGCTGCGCCACGAAGGATATGTCGTCGACTCGGTGTCGAGCGCCGAGCAGGCCGAGGCCGCGCTCAAGGTTTCCGACGTGGACCTCATCGTGCTCGACATCGGGCTGCCGGGAATGGACGGCTTCAGCTGGCTGCGGCGCCTGCGCTCGCGCGGCGACGAGCAGGCGGTGCTGGTGCTCACGGCGCGCGACGCGGTGAGCGACCGCGTGCACGGCCTGAAGCTCGGCGCCGACGACTACCTGCCGAAGCCCTTCGCCCCCGAGGAGCTCAGCGCCCGCGTGTCGGCGCTCGCCCGGCGCGGGCGCGCCATGCGCTCGCGGGTGATCGAGCACGGCCCGCTCGTCATCGACCTCGCGCGCAAGCGCGCGATGATCTCGGGCAAAGCGATCGACCTGCCGCAGCGCGAGCACGCGATCCTCGAGTACCTCTTCTCGAACGTGGACGCGATCGTGAGCAAGGAGAAGATCGCGAGCGCGGTGGCCTCGTGGGACGAGCACATCTCGGCCAACGCGATCGAGGTGCACATCTCGCGGCTGCGCGCGAAGCTCGAGCCCGCGGGCATCCGCATCCGCACGGTGCGCGGCCTGGGGTACATCGTCGAACCCTGGAGTGATGAGAAGCCTCAGGCTTAGGCTTTTCGCCTGGTTGTTCCTGCCCCTGCTGGTCGTCGGCGCGACCGCCGCGACCGGCGCCTACCTGTTCATGGAGCGGCGCCTCACGGCCGCCTACGATCTCAACCTCGGCGACATCGCGCGCACGCTGGTCCCGTACATCCGGGTGCGCGACGGCAAGCTCACGCTCGAGCTCAACCAGGTCGCCGACCAGGTCCTGCGCGCCGACAGCATGGACCTCATCTACTACGTGATCCGCGACGGCCAGGGGACCGTGATCGCCGGGGACTCGCACCTCGACGCGCCGCCCCGCGTCCCCGGGAACGGGCTGCTCTTCTGGAACGACCGGTTCGACGGGCGCCCGATCCGCGCGGTCGCGCTCGACACGGCGATCGGCGGCCAGCCGGTGTCGATCGTGGCCGCCGAGACCACCTACAAGCGCCAGCACGCTTCCGAGGACGCGATGCTCTCGGCGATCGCGCCCACGCTCCTCCTTTCGGTCGCCGTGATCGTGGCGGTGGTGGTCGGCGTGCGCCGCGGCCTGGGCCCCCTCGAGCTGCTGCGCGAGGAGCTGCAGGCGCGCTCGCACGTGGACCTGCGGCCGGTCGAGGAAGGCCACATCGTCGAGGAGCTGCGCCCGCTCGTGCGCGAGCTGAACCTCATGCTCGCGCGCCTGGAGGGGGCGCAGAGCACGCAGGCCCGCTTCATCGCCAACGCGGCCCACCAGCTGCGCACGCCGATCGCCGCGCTCGTCACGCAGCTCGACCTCACGCGGCGCGAGGGCGGCGACCGCGAGGCGCGCATCGCCCAGGCGCGCGAGGGGGCCGCCCGGCTCGCGCGGCTCGCGCAGCAGGTGCTCTCGCTCGCCGCTGCCGACCCGGTCTCCAATCCGGTCGCGCGCTCCGAGCCGTGCGACCTCGGGGACATCGTGAAGGAGCGCGCCGACGCCTGGGTGCGCTCCGCGAGCGGGCGCGGCGTCGACCTCGAGTTCGACCTCGCGCCCGCGCCGGTCGAGGGCGATGCGGTGCTGCTGGGAGAGCTCGCCGCGAACCTCGTCGACAACGCCACCCGCTACGGCGCCGGATACGTTCTCGTGGGCACGCGCCGGGAGGGCAACCGCTCCGTGCTCGAGGTGGTCGACGACGGGCCCGGCATTCCCGCGGAGAAGCGCGCGCACCTCTTCGAGCGCTTCCACCGCGCCGGCGAGCGGCGCTCCGCGGAGGGCAGCGGGCTCGGGCTCGCCATCGTGAGCGAGATCGCGCAGCGCCACGGGGCGGCCGTCGCGGTGGACGAGGCGCCCTCGGGCCGGGGCACGCGCGTGCGCGTTTCGTTCGCCTAGGCCTGCGCGGCGCGATGCCGATCGACCTCGCCGGGATCATCGACTCCTACGGGTACGCCGCGGTCTTCGTGGGCGCGTTCCTGGAAGGCGAGACGGTCCTCGCCCTCGCCGGGCTCGCCGCGCGCCGCGGCTACCTCGACTTCCTCACCGTCTGCGTCGTGGCGACGATCGCGGGCTTCGCGGGCGACCAGCTCTACTTCTTCCTCGGGCGCTACCACGGCGGGCGCATCCTCGCGCGCTTTCCTTCCGTGCAGGCCCGCGCGCACCGCCTCGACGCGATGCTCGCGCGCTGGCACGCCCCCCTCATCGTCGCGATCCGCTTCATGTACGGATTCCGGATCGCGGGGCCGATCCTGCTCGGCATGGGCCGGGTCCCGGCGGCGAAGTTCCTGGTGTTCAACCTGCTGGGCGCGGTGATCTGGGCGCCGCTCGTCGCCGCGATCGGATACGCCTTCGGCGCGCTCGTCGAGGTCGCGCTTTCCGACTGGCAGCTCGGCGAGCTCGCGCTCCTCGCGGCGGTGGCCCTGGCGGTCGCCCTCGGCGTGCTCGTGCACCGCCGGCGCGCGAGCGGCCGCCCGCCCGGCTAGAACTCGTACTCGGCCTGAAGGCGGAAGGCGTTGTCCGCCGCCGCCTTGGTGAGGCCGAAGAGCCACGCGGCGTTCCATTCGATCTCCTGGCGCCCCTCGAGCTTCACCTTGCCGAAGAGCGCGGGGCCGATGCGGTGACTCTGCTCGTCGTGCGGGAGCCAGTCGTTCCACTTGCCGAGGTCGCCGAAGGCCTGCGCGCCGGCATCCATGCCGTTGGGCAGGCGATACGTGACCTGCGCCTGGTAGCTCAGCTCGGTCTCGTGCGGCTCTTCGGTGGTCGCGTTGAACGCGCGCTCGAAGAAGACGTTGGTGTTCCAGCGCAGCGGCCCGGTGTCCCATTGCACGAGCGGACCCATGATCAGGATGTAGCGGCCCTCCTCGCGCGCGCGCGGGACCTCGGTCTCGATGAGGAAGCCGACGTCGGCGGGATACTTGTTGGTCTCCGTGAGCTGGAACTTGTTCTCCCACTCGAGCTCGTCGTAGCGCGTGCGGTCGCCCGGATCCTTGTGGTACTTGACGTACGCCTCGGTGAACCACCACTCGGTCGCGCCGTAGCCCAGGCCGATGCTGCCCGCGCTCTCGCGCTCCTGCGCGTCGTTGAAGTAGCGCGTGCCGTACTTCATGTCGATCTCGCGCTCGCCGTATTGCACCGCGGGCGTGTTCACGTATTCGTTCGGATCGGAGTCCGCGTGGGCGAACGCGGGCAAGGCGAGGGCGGCGGCTGCGAGCAGCCGGAGCGGAATGCGCATGGTGGGTCCTCTACGTGGGGTTGGGAGCGGCGGGGGCCGGCGAGCGCCGTCGGGCCCAGCCCATGCCCGCCCGGACCGCGATCAGCACCGCGACGAAGAACGCGATCTGCATCCCCGCCGGGCGCGCGTCGTAGCCGAGGATGCCCGTGAGCGCCTTGCCGACGAGCGAGGAGTTGGGGATGAGGCGCGACGTGTCCCACAACGGCGCGGCGAGGCTGGGAAGCACGTCGGCCTGGATCAGGAAGCGCGCGGCCTGCGAGGCCATGCCGGCGGCGAGCAGCAGCACCAGGAACGAGGTCGCGGTGAAGAAATGGCGCAGCGGGATGCGCAGCAGGCCCGCGAAGAGGAGCCAGCCCACCGCGACGCCGGCCCCGAGGCCGAGGATGCCGCCCAGGAGCATGGGCAGGCCGCGGCCCTCGCCCGAGACCGCCACGCCGTAGAGGAAGAGCACCGTCTCGGATCCCTCGCGCAGGACCGCGATCGCCACGACCACCAGCAGCACCGACAGCTCCTTCGCGCCGCTGCGGACCTCGCCGCCGATTTCCTTCGCGCTCGTCGCGAGCTCGCGCCCGTGCACCGACATCCAGATGTTGTGCCACGCGAGCATCACCACGGCGAGCCCGAGGATCGTGGCGTTGAACAGCTCCTGGCCCATGCCTTCGGCCAGCTGCGAGATGGCCCCCGCACCGATCGCCACGAGCACGGCTCCGCCCACGCCCGCCGCGATGCCGCCGCCGATCCAGCGCGTGCGCCCGGGGATGCCGCGCGTCGCGGCCGAGACGATGCCCACGATGAGCGCGGCCTCGAGGACCTCGCGGAAGACGATGAGCGCCGTGCCGAACATGGGATTCCTACTTCGCGACGACCACGCCGTGCGCGGTCTTCTCGTTGTACTCGCCGATGAACTTGTATTCGCCGGGCTCGAGCGGCCCGACCCACACGATGCCGTGGCCCTTGCCCGGGATGACCTTCTCGATGCGCAGCGCCCCGCTCTCGAACTCCTCCGCCGTGGCGTCGCGGTTGTCGATCAGGAACTTCACCTTCTTGCCGGCGGGCACCTCGATCCGGTCGGGCGTGAACCTGTGGCCCTCGATCGCGAGCTTGAATTCCGGTTCGCCCGCGGCCGAGGCGACCAGGGGAGCGAAGGCGAGAAGGAACAGGGCGACGAGGCGAGACATGCGCTGGAGCCTTCCGGGACGAGAATTGGGGGCAGGGACAAATGATAATCGTTCTTATTTTGAATTGCAACACCCCCGGGTGAGGGCTCAGGCGCGCTCCTCACGCTCGGGGCTCGCCGTGATCCGGTGGATGGAAAGGTCGGCCCCGTCGAACTCCGCCTCGGGCTCGAGGCGGATTCCGACCATCGCGCGCAGGGTGCCGTAGATGGCGAACCCGCCCGCGAGCGCGAAGGCGATCCCGAGCGCGGTCCCGCAGAGCTGGCTCGCGAACGAGACCCCGCCCAGGCCGCCCAGGGCCTTCGAGCCGAAGATCCCGCAGGCGAGGCCGCCCCAGGCGCCGCACAGTCCGTGCAGGGGCCACACGCCCAGGACGTCGTCGATCTTCCAACGGTTCTGCGTGAGGGAAAAAAGGACTACGAAGAGCGCCCCCGCGACCGCGCCCGTGACGAGCGCCCCAATGGGATGCATCACGTCCGAGCCCGCGCAGATCGCCACCAGCCCCGCGAGCGGCCCGTTGTGCACGAAGCCCGGGTCGTTGCGTCCCGCGACGAGGCCCGCGATCGTCCCGCCGGCCATCGCCATGAGCGAGTTGGCCGCCACCAGCCCCGTGATGCGATCGAGCGTCTGCGCGCTCATCACGTTGAAGCCGAACCAGCCCACCGAGAGCACCCATGCGCCGAGCGCGAGGAACGGGATGCTCGAAGGCGGAAATGCGACCAGCTGCCCCTCCCTCGTGTAGCGGCCGCGGCGCGCGCCGAGCAGCAGCACCGCCGCGAGCCCGATCCATCCACCCATCGCGTGGACCACGACCGAGCCGGCGAAGTCGTGGAACTGCGCGCCGAACGCGTCCTTCAGCCACGCCTGCAGGCCGAGGCGCCCGCCCCAGGCGATGCCCTCGAAGGCCGGGTAGAGGAAGCCCACGAGCGCGAAGGTCGCCGCGATCTGCGGGTTGAACTTCGCGCGCTCGGCGATGCCGCCCGAGACGATCGCCGGGATCGCGGCGGCGAAGGTGAGTAGGAAGAAGAACCGCACGAGCTCGTACCCGCTCTTCGCCGCGAGGGCTTCCGCGCCCGCGAAGAAGCTCACGCCGTAGGCGATGGAGTAGCCGATGAAGAAGTACGCGACGGTGGACACGGAGAAATCCACCAGGATCTTCATCAGCGCGTTCACCTGGTTCTTGTGGCGCACGGTGCCGAGCTCGAGGAAGGCGAAGCCCGCGTGCATCGCGAGCACCATGACCGCGCCGAGCAGGATGAAGAGGACGTCGGCGGACGCCTTGAGGGATTGCATGGGACGGAGCCTCCGGTGCGCCGGCCGAGCCCGGCGGTCCGGATTCTAGCGTCCTGCCTGGGATCCGAGGAGGCCGTGCAGCGATTCGCCCAGGCCTTCGAGGCCGTGCAGCTTCTCCTCCACGAAGGCGCGGGTCGCCGCCACCTGCTTCGGATCCAGCATGGCGTAGAGGCGCGCCCATTCGTCGCGCGCCTCGCGGAAGAGGGGGCGGCTGCGCTCGACGATCTCGTCCTGCGAGCGGGCGAGCGCATGCAGGTCCGGCTTCGGCTTGGCGAGCTCCGAGGCGACGCGCTCCTTCATCTCGAGGGCGCCCAGTCCCACGGCGAGCAGCGCCCGCTGCGTGGCCGCCACGGCCGCGTCGTACTGCGCCTTCTGCGCCGGATCGAGGCGCAGGCTCCGCTCGAGCTCGTCGAACCCGGACAGCAGCGAAGCGTGCGCCGCCGCCGGCAGGAGGGCGATGCAGGCCGCGGCGAGGATTGCGCGAATCGGCGACACGCCTCATTCTGCCGCAATCGGGGCCCGCCGGGCGCCCCGCCGACCCTTGATTCGGCGCAAACGGCCGCCGGGTCGGCGCTGCGACCATGGCGGGCCGACCCAGACCGGCACACGGCCCCCATGGCTCCACGCGCCCTCCTTCCTGCTCTCGTCCTGGCGCTGGCCGTGAGCGCCCGCGCCGCGCCGGCGCCCTCGTTCACGGCGCAGGAGCAGCGCTGGATCGCCGAGCATCCCGTCGTGGACTACGGCTTCAACCCGCGCGCGCCGCCCTTTTCCTTCGAGGACCATGGGATGCATCGCGGGTTCAGCGCCGACCTCATGGCCGAGCTCGGCAAGCGCACGGGCATCCGCTTCCGGCCGCTGGTGGGCGAGCCGTGGCCCCAGGTGGTCGAAAAGGCCCGCGACGGGAGCGTGGCGCTGATCGCCCAGCTCGCCGTGACGCCCGAGCGCGAGGCGTTCCTGAGCTTCACGCCTCCGGTGCTCGACCTGCCCTACGGCATCTTCACGAGCGCCCAGGGGCCCATGGTGGAATCGCTTTCGGAGCTGCACGGCAAGCGCATCGGCGTGCCGCGCGATTTCACGATCCACGAGCTGCTGCGCCGCAGCTACCCGGACCTCACCTTCGTGCCGTTCGAGACGGCTTCGCAGGGCATCGCCCGGCTCGCGATCGGCGAGTACGACGCGGTGGTCGCGAACGTGGGGGCGGTCACCTACGCGGCCGGCGCGAGCGGGGTCTCCAACGTGCGGCTGCGCGCGGTCCTGCCCGAGCGGATCGAGTTCGCGACCGGCGTGAGCCGCGCCTCGCCCGAGCTCGTGGGGATCGTGCAGAAGGCGTTCGCGGCCATCCCCCGCGAGGAGATCCGCGCGATGCGCAACCGCTGGGTCAGCGTGCCGGGGCCGGGGTTCACCAAGGCGGAGACGATCGCGATCGCGGGCGGGGTGGCGGCGGTGGTGTTCATGTTCGCGTCGATGAACATCGCATTCCTGTACGTGCGCCTGCGCGACCGCTACGGCCAGCTGATGGAAGCCGAGGGCAAGCTGCAGCGCCTCGCCACCACCGACGAGCTCACGGGGCTGGGCAACCGCCGCGCCTACAACGCCGCGATCGGGCGCGAGATCAGCCGCGCCGACCGCACGCGCACCCCGCTCGCGCTCCTCGAGCTCGACATCGACCACTTCAAGACGATCAACGACGAGCTGGGCCACGAGGCCGGCGACCGGGCCCTCGAGGAGATCGGGCAGCTCGTCCGCGCGGAGCTGCGCGCGACCGACCTCGCATTCCGCGTCGGCGGCGAGGAGTTCGTGGTCGTGATGCCCGCGACCGACGAGAAGGAGGCGCAGAACGTGGCCGAGCGGCTGCGCGCCTCGATCGAGGGCATCCCCGGGCTTCCGCGCCGCGTCACGGCGAGCTTCGGCTGCGCGGTGCTGCTCCCGGGCGTGACGGTGAGCGCGGACCGGCTCTTCGCCGTGGCCGACGCGGCGCTCTACCGCGCGAAATCGGGAGGGCGCAACCGCGTGCGCGTCGCCCTCGTGGAGGCCCAGCCCCCGGGGCGCGCCGGAGGACGCGCCGCCTAGAAGGGCTGGCGCACGATGGGCACCGAGCCCGCGCCTGCGCCGATCGCGTAGTCGAAGGCCGCCGCACCCGCCCCGTCGGAAAAGCGCAGCGCGAAGGTGCCGACGGCGGTGGTGCGCAGCGCCGAGGCGTCGTACGGCTGGCCGAGCCACGGCGAGCCGGTCGTGCGATAGATCGTCCCGCGCCACGTCTGCGCGTCGCTCCACGTCCCCGCGGGCATCACGAACCACGTGGGCGCGCCGCTCGCGTCGTACGTGAACCACACGCCGAAGACCGACCGGTACTGCTGAAGCAGCGCGAGGCCCCAGCCGTCCTGCTCGAGCCCGCCCCACCACATGTCGCCCACGTCGATGCCCCCGGACGCATCGACCGGCCCGAACGGCTGGCGCACGAGGCTCTTCGATCCGCTCGTGCCGTCGATCGTGTAGGACAGCGCCACGTGCAGCGGGTCGCCGAAGTCCAGGGACGCGCCACCCACCGCATCGCCCGGAACGAAGCGCGAGACGTCGTAGGCGGTGTAGGGCGACCCGCGTGGCCGGTAGAGCGCGCCCGAGTAGACCGTGCCCGCCGCGTTCCACGAGCCGCCCGGCATCACGTACCACGTGGGCTCGCCCGCCGCGTCGTACGCGTAGATCACGGAGAAGAGCGTGGCGGCGTGCTGGACGATGCTCATGCCCCAGCCGTTCTCCGCGGGGCCCGCCCACCACAGGTCCTGCCACGGCGCGGGGCTCGGCGCCACCGCGAAGCGCTGCACGCGATCGCGGAACTGAAGCTCGATCTGGTAGTCGCCGCCGCGAGCGTCGGGCGTGACGGTGAACGTCACCATGCCGTCCTGCCCCGAGTTGGCCTGCGCGGGCGAGATCGAGGCCGACGAGGTTCCCGCCACGACGCGCGCCGAGATGTCCACGCCGTAGAGGGCGTAGGCCCCGTACATCGCGGCGCCGCGGAACGTGAACGGCGTGCCCGGCAGGATGCGCGGCGGAAGCGCGGCGGAAAGGTGGACGTCCGCGGGAATGTACGTGAGCACGTTGAACTGCACCTCGGCAGCGCCCGCGATCGCCACGAGCCAGCACGTGATGCCCTGCGGGAAGGCGGTGAACCGGGCGGTGGCCACCCCCGTGGCATCCGTCGTCGCCGTAGTCTGCGTGAGGCCGTTGGCGAACGTCCCGCAGGCGTCGTTCGCGAACGTGACGCTCTCGCCCACGGAAGCATGGCCCGACGCGTCGAGGAAGCGCACGGAGAAGTCCTGCGATTCGCCGCCCGCCACGCTCTGGTTGAGGGGTGTGATGGCCTCGCCGCTCGCAGCGCAGCGCGCCGCGCCCGGAACGATGGCGAGGAGGAACGCGGCGCCGAGCGCCGCTCCCCGGAGGCTCATGCGCGAAGTCTAGCGCGCTTCAGAACGGCTCGCGCTGGAGCTGGAGCGTTCCGGTGCGGCCCTGGACCGAGTATGAGAACGGAGAGGTCGGAGCGTCGAAATGGAGGCTGAACGAGCCTACGTCGGTCACGTGGAGCTTCGAGGGGTCGTAGGCCGCGCCCAGCCACGGCGAGCCCGTGGTCTGGTAGATGCGCCCGGCGTAGGTCGTCTGGGCCGAGTCCGTCCACGACCCGTCGGGCATCACGAACCACGTGGGGTTGCCGTTGGCGTCGTAGGTGTACCACACCGAGAAGAGCGAGGCCTGCTGCTCGAGCACGGCGATGCCGTAGCCGTTCTGGGTCTTGCCGCCCCACCACAGGTCGCCGTAGCTCGCGGGCAGCGGGGCCGTCGTCGTCGGCCCGAAAAGCTGGCGCACGATGTCCTTGTGCCCCGTCACGCCGTCGATCGTGTAGTCGAGCGCGGCGTGGTCGAGGTCGGGGAACGTGATCGTGGCGGTGCCGACCGGGGATCCGGGACTGAAGAATCCGGAGTCGTACGCGTAGAACGGCGTGCCGTGGGGCCGGTAGAGCGAGCCCGTGTACGAGCCGTACGGCCCGGACCATTCGCCGTCGGGCATCACGAGCCACGTGGGGTTGCCCGCCGCGTCGTACATGTAGATCACGCAGAAGAGCTTTACGCCGTGCTGCACGATGCTCATGCCCCAGCCGTTCTCCATGGGCCCGGCCCACCACAGGTCCTGCACGATGCCGCCCGTGGTGAGGCCGCCGTAGTTGTAGATGATGCCGTCGGGAAGCCCGTCCTGCGGCAGGTCGTCGTCGCCAAGCTGGTTGTCGGTGATCTGGAAGCTCACGACGTTCCCGACGACCGTCGTCGGGATCGTGTACCAGTGCGACGTGTGCTGGTCCGGCGTCGGCCCGTACTTCCATAAGACCACGTTGTCGGCCGGCGGCTGGATCAGCGAAAGGGTGAAGGTCACCGGACCCGCGGCCGGATCGCACCCGGCGAAGAAGGGGAAGACGCCGTACGGGAAGGCGACGGGCCCCAGGTTCTCGACGCGCGTGAACTTCGCGCTGATGAACGCGCACGGACGGTCGGGCGAGGCGATCGAGAGCGTGACGGGCCCGCCGGCCGTGCTGCCGACCACGGTGCGCGGCAGCGGCGTCTGGGTGTACGGCACGTTGCTGTTGATGCGCACCCCTCCGTAGAGCGCCGGGACGCTCCCGTCGCAATGCTGCTCGAAGTCCGCGGCGAAAGTCACGATGGCGCCGGTCGCGTCGCGCGTGAGGTCGAGCACCACGAAGCGCCCGGAGATCACCGAGCAGCGGTGGCCGTCGCGGTAGACCTCGAGCGCCGGACGCGTCGCCGCGGCGACGGGGAAGCGCTGCGGGATCTCATAGCGCCCTTCGACGAACGGATTGCCCGTGCGCGGGCCGAAATCGAGGTAGAGGTTCTCGCTGCCCGGCGAAGGCACGAACTGCACCGAGACGCCGTTGCGCGCGTTGGAGGTGACGGTGATCGCGCCGTTCAGGGTCGTGAAAGGCTGCGGCGAGGCGCCGGCGAGCGTCTGGCCCATCGGGTCCCCGACCTCGCTCTGGAGCGTGATGAAAGTGGAGGCCGCCGCCGCGAGCGACGGCACGGCGAAGGCGAGAAGCGTGGCACCCCAGGCTGCGATCCGGTTCATTCTTGTGACCCCCATCGGACGGCGCGCCAATCCTATCATCCCGCGGCCCGGCGGCGCACGGGCGGGGGCGGCGGGCCTGGGGCAAAATAGCGGTTTTGCACAGTTCCCTTCCATGAACGACTCCAAGGCGCCCCCCGAGGGCGCCCACGTTACCAACTTCATCCGCCAGCACATCGAGCGCGACCTCGAGGCGGGAAAGTACGCGCAACGGCGGTGGGGCGGGCGGCCGGGGCCCGCGTCGGTCCACGCCAACGCGCCCCTCGATCCCGCGAAAATCCGCACGCGCTTCCCGCCGGAGCCCAACGGGTATCTGCACATCGGCCACGCGAAGTCGATCTGCCTCAACTTCGGCACGGCGCGGGAGTACGGGGGCGTGTGCCACATGCGCTTCGACGACACGAACCCGGAGAAGGAAGAGCAGGAGTACGTCGACGCGATCCTGGACGCCGTGCGCTGGCTCGGCTACGACTGGGGCGCGAACCTCTACCACGCGAGCGGCTACTTCGACTGGATGTACGAGTTCGCCGAGGCGCTGATCAGCCATGGCGACGCGTACGTCGACTCGCAGACCGCGGAGGAGATGCGCGCCACCCGCGGCACGCTCACCGAGGCCGGGATCGCTTCTCCCTTCCGCGACCGGAGCGTCGAGGAGAACCTGCGCCTCTTCCGCGAGATGCGCGACGGCAACTATCCGGACGGCGCCCACGTGCTGCGCGCGAAGATCGACATGGCCTCGCCCAACATCAACATGCGCGACCCCGCGATCTACCGCATCAGGAACGCCGCGCACCATCGGACGGGCGACAAGTGGCACATCTACCCGATGTACACCTACGCGCACCCGGTCGAGGACGCGCTCGAGAACATCACGCATTCGCTCTGCACGCTCGAGTTCGAGGACCAGCGGCCTTTCTACGACTGGGTGCTCGAGAAGCTCGCTTCCTTCGGGCTGCTCCAGCGGCCGCTTCCCCAGCAGATCGAGTTCTCGCGCTTGAACCTCACGTATACCGTCATGAGCAAGCGGTTCTTGAGGCAGCTCGTGGACGAGAAGCACGTGGACGGCTGGGACGATCCGCGCATGCCGACGATCGTGGGTGTGCGTAGTCGCGGCTACACGCCCGAGGGATTGCGGCTCTTCGCCGAGCGCGTCGGCGTTTCCAAGTCCGATTCCGTGATCGACTGCTCGGTGATGGAGGACGCGCAGCGCGAGGTGCTGAACGAGATCGCGCCTCGCCGCATCGCCGTGCTCGATCCGCTCAAGCTCGTGATCGACAACTGGCCCAGGAACCACGTCGAGGAATGCTTTGCCCCCAACCATCCGCAGAAGCCGGATTGGGGCAAGCGCTCGATGCCCATGACGGGCGAGCTCTGGATCGAGCGCGAGGACTTCATGGAGAAGCCGGAGAAGGGCTACTTCCGGCTATATCCGGGCAATCAGGTTCGGCTGAAGTATGGCTTCGTCGTGCGCTGCACCGGCTACTCGAAGAACGAGAAGGGCGAGGTCGACGAGGTGCATTGCGAGTACCTGCCCGAGACGAAATCCGGAACGCCGGGCGCCGATTCGGTGAAGGTGAAGGGGAACATCCACTGGGTCTCCGCCGCGCATGCGTACGAGACCGAGGTCAGGCTCTACGATCGCCTGTTCAACGTGCCGAATCCGGGGAAGCGCACCGGCAATTACCTCGACGATGTGAATCCGGATGCGAAGACGGTGGTGCGCGCGTATCTCGAGCCTTCGCTCCGGGAGTGCGCGGTGGAGGTGAGATTCCAGTTCGAGCGGCACGGGTATTTCGTGGCGGACCGGAAGGACGCGAAGCCAGACAAGCCGTCGTTCAACAGGACCGTGACGCTTCGCGACTCGTGGGCGAGCGGCAAAGGCTGAAATTGGCGACAAGCAAGGTTCTTCCGCACTCGAGCGTTACGCCCGCTTCGTCATTGACCTTCGCAACACGGTGATCGGGGAAGTCGCTTGACGACCCGAAGCGGACATCGAAACGCCGGTCCGCTCGCGAACGGCCGCGGCGAGGGTCGGGCTTATCGTCCGCCCTTCACGAAGTCGAGCGCTGCCTGGAAAAGCTCCAGGTCCTTCTCGTATTCCGCGGCATCGGCGCGATCGATCTGGATCCACTCCTTGGTGCTCGCCATGCCGCCGGGCTGGAACGACGTCACGTTCTCCCGCGAGAACTGCAGCTCGCGCGCCATCGCGACCGGAAGCCGAAGCCCGACGCCGTTGCCGCTGATGCAGGCGAACATGCGGTCGTTCACGAAGTAGCCGTCGAGACCGCCGATCTTCTTCGAGACGACGCCAGGGAGCTTCATCAGCACGGCGTCGACCTGGGACTTGCGGGTAGGTTTGGCGTTGTCGCTCTTCATGCCGGAATGATAGGGCAATCGGCACCCGGCTTGCCGCCCTGATCGCGGACGCCACTCGCCCTCTTGACACCTCATTCAACCTTATGGTTGAATGTTTTCGTGGACACCCTGAGCAACGTCCTCGGCGCCGTTTCCCATCCCTCGCGGCGCGCCATCCTCGGGCGCCTCGCCCGGGGGCCGGCGCGGGTCACCGAGATCGCCGAGCCGTTCGACATGTCGCTCAACGCCGTCTCCAAGCACCTCAAGGTGCTCGAAGCCGCGGGGCTCGTGCGCCGCGAGGTGGTGGGCCGGGAGCACGTGATCGAGCTGCGCGCGCAGCCGCTGCGCGAGGTCTCGGGCTGGGTCCACGAATACGAGCGCTACTGGAGCGAGCACCTCGACCGCGTCGAGACGTACTTCAAGCAAAGAAGGAGAGCGAAATGAGCACGTCGATGAAGACGATGGAGATCAACCTCACCCGCACCATCCCCGCCACGCCTGCCGAGGTGTACGACGCCTGGCTGGACCCGCAATGCCCCGTGAACCCCTTCCACGGGGCCAAGCGCCTGGTCTTCGAGCCGAAGGTGGGATCGCTCTACCACTTCGCCCACATGCAGGGCGAGGTGGAGCGCCCGCACTACGGCCGTTTCGACGTGCTCGAGCCCGGCTCGCGCATCCGGATGACCTGGATGTCGAACCACACGCGCGGGCTGGAATCGGTCGTGACGGTGACGTTCAAGCCGAAGGGCGAGGGCACGCTCCTCACGCTCAACCACGCGAACCTCCCGGACGACGAGATGGGCCGCGCGCACGACGACGGCTGGAAGTACTTCATCGGGCTCCTCGAGCAGCGCTTCGCGACCGCGCGCGCCTGACGCGAAGGGTCGTCCCTACTTCGTCGCGAAGAACGCGTTCAGCTCGTTTCCCGGCGCGGCGCCCGCCAGCCCGTCGAACCGTCCCTCGTCGGCGATGAGGCGCGCCGCGCGCACGAAGCCGCCCCAGGCCGCGCGGGCGAGCGCACCGCCCACGCTGATGCGCCGCACGCCCAGCGCCGCGACGTCCTTCACCGTGAGCTCGCCCGCGGAGCCGATGAGGAGATTCACGGGCTTGGGCGCCACCGCGGCGACCACGGCCGCGATGTGCTCCCGCGTGCGGATGCCGGGCGCATAGAGGCAATCGGCGCCCGCGGCCGAATACGCCTTCAGCCGCGCGACGGTGTCGTCGAGATCCGGCCGGCCCACGATGAAGTTCTCGGCGCGGCCCACGAGCAGCACGCCGGTCGCGCTCTCGTCGATCGCGGCGCGGGCGGCCTTGAGCCGCGCCACCGCTTCCTCGATCGAGCGCAGCGGACGGGCCGCCTCCCCCGTCGAATCCTCGATCGAGAGGCCCGCCACGCCCGTGTCGATCGCCATGCGCACGCTCTCGGCCACGCCCTCGGGGTCCGGCGCGAATCCGCCCTCGAAGTCCGCGTTGATCGGGAGGTCGGTCGCCGCGACCATCGTCCGCAAGTGGGCGAGCACCGCCTCGCGCCCGACGCCGTTATCGGGCAGTCCCTGCGACCACGCGAAGCCGGAGCTCGTCGTCGCGAGCGCCCTGAACCCGAGCCCCGCGAGCATCCTCGCGCTTCCGGGGTCCCAGGGATTCGGGATCACGAAGCAGCCGTGCGCGTGCAGGGCGCGGAAATCGGCCCGCCTTTCCTGGATCGTGCGGCTCATGGGTTCTCCCGAGGGCGCGTCGCGGCGAAAGTGCAACCGTTTGTCGATGGTATCAGGGGCGCGGAGCCGCCAACGACACAATCCGACACAGAAATTAACCCTCTCGCGCGGCGCGCGGCCCTACGCTTGGGGCTCGATTCATTCACTACTTTGGAGAAGGTCATGCAAGTCAGATCCATCGTCGTCGCGGCCGCCCTCGCTGCCGCTTCCATTCCCCTCGCGGCCTCCGCGCAATTCATGAAGGACGGCGCCCCCGGCGGCTTCGGCCACGGCGGCCACGGCGGGCGCTTTGGGGCGGGGCTGTTCGCCTCGAATCCGACCCTCGTCGCCGACCGCACCGCCCTCGACACTGCCTTCGGGCAGCTCACGTCGGACGTGAGGGCGGGCAACACCACCGCCGTTTCCGGCGACCAGGCCGCGATCACCGCGGCGCTCGGCAAGCTGCAATCCGACCGCACCGCGCTCGTGACCGCCGTCAAGGGCAACGCGGCCGTGCAAGCGGCGAAGACGTCGCTCCAGGCCGACCACCTCGCCCTCGAGCGCGACCGCGTGCAGCTTCGCTCCGACCAGATCGCGGGCAACACGGCCGCCGTCGACGCGGACAAGCAGGCGCTCGCCGGGGACATGACGAAGGTGCGTACCGACCTCAAGGCGCTCGCCGACGCGATCGCCGCGGTGTCGATCTAGCGCAAGGCGGCGGCCGGCGCGGCGACGCCCGGCCGCTCGCTTCCCGGCTGCGCGCCGGCGCTTGAGGATCGCGGGGCTCGCCGCTACCATCCTCGCCCATGCCGGCAATCGCCCTTCGCGCCCTGCTTCTCCTCGCCTGCATCGCCGCGACGGCGTGCGACGTCCTGACGGACGGGGCCACGCGCATCGCATCGCAGATCGAGCGCGGCGCGGATCGCCTCGGAAGCGGCGAAGGCGCCCGCTACACCATCGACGATGCGACGCCCGCCTCGGGCCGCGATTGCGCCGGGCCCTACACCGCCCAGCTCGACAAGGTGGGCGCGCTGATCGTCTGGTGCAAGGACGCCGCGGGCGCCACGGTCTCCAGCCACAGCACCTCCTACCACGCTCGTTTCGTCGACACGGAGCGCACCTTCATCGTGGACAAGCCCGCGGGCTCGCACCTCGCGATCGAGCTCGAGCGGCGCGGGGGCCGCGCGACGATCGTCGCCGTCCGCTAGCCGAAGGAGCGCCGCCATGACCGCGTACCGGCAGATCGTCCAACTGATCGTCGCGCTCGCCGTCCTCACCGCCCTCTTCGCGGTCCTCGAGCGGCTGTGGCCCGGCAAGCCCCTCCAGCGCAGGCTGCGCCGCGGGCTCGGCACCGACCTCGTCTACTGGTTCTTCACGCCGCTCGCGACCAAGGCCGTGAGCAAGGCGGCGGTCGTCGCCGCGCTGGTGCCGCTCCTCCTCGTCCTCGGGCGCCCGCTCGACGCGAGCTCGATCCAGGCGGGATTCGGCCCGGTGACGGCGCTGCCCGCGTGGGCGCAGGCGGCGCTCATCCTCGTGACGGGCGACTTCATCGGCTACTGGGTGCATCGCGCGTTCCACGGACGGTGGCTGTGGAAGTTCCATGCGGTGCACCACAGCTCGACGGAGCTCGACTGGCTCTCCTCGGTGCGCCTGCATCCGGTGAACGACGTCGTCGCGCGCGTGTGCCAGGCCGTTCCGTTCGTGCTGCTCGGATTCTCGCCCCTCGTGGTCGCGGCCTACATCCCCTTCCTCACTTTCCACGCGATCGCGCTGCACGCGAACGTCTCGTGGACGTTCGGGCCCCTGCGCCACGTCGTCTCGAGCCCGACCTTCCACCGCTGGCACCACACGAGGGAAGACGAGGCGCTCGACAGGAACTTCGGCGGGCTCCTCCCGGTCTGGGACCTGCTCTTCGGCACCTTCTACATGCCGAAGGGCAAGCTGCCCACGGAATTCGGCGTGAAGGACGACGCCGTGCCCGAGGGGTTCCTCGCGCAGCTCGTGCACCCGATTCGCCGCGCAGGCCGGGGCGCGGGGCCCTGACGTCGCTCGGCCCGGCGGCGGGGCCGGCCACAGGCGGCGCCGGAGGGTGGACAATCGGGGTTGCGCGTGCCGAGGAGCGCGATGGCCGTGACCGAATCGATCCCGATCTTCGATTGGCTCCCCCCGGAGGGGTTCAAGATCCTGCTCGTCCTCTTCCTGTCCTTCCTGCTCGGGCTGGAACGCGAGGAGCACGGCGCGGGCGAGGCGCGACGCGGCTCCTTCGGGGGCGTGCGCACGTTCCCCCTCATCGGCCTCACGGGCTACGCGCTGGCGCTCCTCTCGGGCAGCGAGCTCTGGGCGGTGGCGCTGGGCTTCGTCGCGATCAGCGGATTCCTCCTGCTCTCCTATTGGCACAAGCTCACGACCTCGCCCCAGGCCGGGGTGACGTCCGAGATGTCGGCATTGACGACCTATCTCATCGGCGCGCTGGTATCGCACGACCAGTACTGGATCGCCACGACGTTGAGCGTCGCCAGCGTGATCCTGCTGGAGCTCAAGACGGCGCTCGAGTCGCTCGCCCGGCGCACGGCGCCGGAGGACATCCTCACCTTCACGAAGTTCCTGCTGCTCGCGGCGGTCATCCTGCCGGTCGTGCCGAACCGGGACCTCACGCCCTTCCAGATCAACCCGTTCAGGACCTGGCTCGTCGTCGTGGCCGTGAGCGGCATCTCCTACGGCAGCTACGTGATCCGGAAGATGACGAAGGAGCGCGGCGGGGTGCTCCTCGCGGCGGTCCTCGGGGGCGCGTACTCGTCCACAATGACGACCGTCGTGCTCGCGAAGAAGGCGCAGGGCGACACGCGCGAATACCTGGTTTCCGGAGCGATCCTGGTCGCGTCGGGAACGATGTACCTGCGCCTGTCGGTGCTGCTGGCCCTGTTCAACCACGACCTGATGCGGAGGCTCGCGCCGGCCTTCCTCGTGCTCGCGGCCGTCGGCATCGGGACGGGCTGGCTGTGGACGCGCAGGGACACCCCGGATCCGGCGAAGCCGAGCGCGGAAAGCGAGCTCGGGAACCCGCTCGAGATCCGCACGGCCCTGGGCTTCGCGCTGCTCTTCGTGGCCATGCTGGTCGCGAGCCACCTCGCGGTGCAGTACCTGGGAAGCTCCGGCGTCTACGCGCTGGCCGGCGTCATGGGCGTGACGGACGTCGACCCCTTCATCCTGAGCATGACCCAGGCGGGTGACGCCTCGATGGCCCCGGGGGTGGCCGCCTCCGCCATCCTCATCGCCGCGGCGAGCAACAACGTCATCAAGGGAATCTACGCGTACGCCCTGGCGCCCCGTGGGACCGGCCGGAAGAGCCTCCTCCTGCTGCTCGCGTTGGCCGCGGCGGGCTCCCTGCCGCTGCTCTGGTAGCCCGCGCCCCTCAGTTGCAGACCGTCGCCGGCGCGGCGTACACCTGCCGCGTGATGGGCTTCGACTGGGAGACGCCTCCCACGGTGTAGGCGAACGTCCCGTCGCTCGCATCGGCGAAGGTGAACGTCGCCGTGCCCACCTGCGTCACGCCGACCTGAAGCGGATCCCACGGCGTGGCGCTGAACGCCGGGCCCGTGGTCCGATACAGCGCGCCCGAATAGGTGCCCGGCCCCGTCTTCGCGCCGTTCGACATCACCAGCCACAGGCCCTTGCCGTCCGCATCGTAGGTGAACCACGTCGCGAAGAGGGTGTCGCCCTGGTGGGTGACGTTCACGCCCCAGCCCGACTCCGAGCCCGCGGGCGAGCGCCACCACAGGTCGGAGTAGTTCGACGACGCTGCGAGCGTCTCCGCCGCGACGCACGTCGGCACGGGATTCGCGAAGATCTGCCGCGTGATCGCCTTCGATTGCGTCACCCCGCTCACGGTATAGGTGAACGTGCCGTCGTTCGCGCCACCGAACGCGAAGGTCGCGCTGCCGACGGCGGTCGCGGTCACCTTCGACGGGTCCCACGGGCTCGCGTCGAACGCGGGCCCCGTCGTGCGGTAGAGCGTTCCCGAGTACGTGTTCCCGCCCGTCTTCGCGCCGTCGGACATCACGAGCCACAGTCCGCTGCCGTCGGCGTCGTACGTGAACCACGTGGCGAAGAGGATGTCGCCCTGCTGCGTGAGGTTCACGCCCCATCCCGACTCGGACCCCGCGGGCGAGCTCCACCACAGGCCCTGCACGTTCAGCGCGGCCGCGTTCCCGTTCTGCCTCGCCTCGGCGGAATCCGGGTCCACCTGCATCACCGAGGTGTCCACGGCCTCGAAGTTGCTGCCGGCGATGGACTTGAGCTCGTCGAGCACGGCGTCGGGCCAGCGCTCGTCGGACACGCCCTGGAAATACCAGTCGCTTCCCGCGTCCGCGAGCACCAGCCCGTACTTCTTGAAGGCGCGCAGGATCACCTGCGTGCGCGGATCGAAGCCGGAGACGTCGAACGAGGCCTTCAGCCGGAACCGCGCGCCCATGGGCGGGCGCGTGGAATCGGTGCTGTTTCCCGACCCATGCCGCGCGGGCCACAGGTAGTAGGGCGCGCCGCCCGAGCGCCCCCAGATGCGGCTCGCGGTGAAGCGGATGGCATGCGCGATCTCGCCCGCGGCCACCTCGTCCCAACGCACGAGCCCGGGGAAGATCGGAAGCCCCGCCGCGTCGGCCGAGGTCCAGTCCGCGGGCCGCAGCGCGTTCGACCGCAGGTCCCACTTCGCCGACGAGTACACGCTCCAGCTCGCGCCGCCGCCGATCGGAAACGCGTAGTACAGCTCGTAGAGGACGCAATTCGTCGTGTCGACCACGATCACGTGCCGGTCGCCGTCGCTCGAGCCGCCGCCCTCGACCGGCGCGTCGGGTGGGATCGGGAACGGGCCCGGATCGCTCTCGTCGGCGTAGCCGTCGGGCGGGAACGTGATCGGCACACGCGGCTGGCTGCCCGTCACCGTGGTGAAGGGGATGCCGTAGTTGTCGGCGAGGACGTTGCCCCAGTCGGGGTGCAGCCGCGTGGAGGTCCCGATCGTTCCCACCCACGCCGCGGAGCTCGGGTGTACCGGAAGCGTGTCGACCGGCGTGTTCCAGTAGTTGTTCGACGGAAAGACGGCGCAGCCGCCGATCGCGGGCGCGGCGAGCGCGTCGCCGGCGAGCGACAACGCGATGGCGAGCGCGAATCCGCACATTCCCCTCATGGCGCGCATTCTACGAGAGCCGGGGCACCGCGCGCCCGATCGTTTGAGGGCGGAGCCCTCGTTCAGGGCGCCTTCAGGCCCAGGGCCGCGCGGAACCGATCCTTGAGGAACACGCCGTCCCTCGACGGCAGCGCGCGCGGCGGCTCGTTCGCGTCGATGCGGACGCACGCGAGCGTGGGCCCGCGGCGCGCGCTCACGCGCCGCGCGATCTCGTCGGCGCCCTGCAAGGTGTCGACCGCGAAGGCGTCCTCGACGCCGCATCCCTTCGCCACTACGACGAGGTCCGTGCCGCGGCGCGTATGGCTCGCCTGCATGCCCGTCTCGCCGTAATGGCCGTTGTCGAGCACGACGATCGTGAGGTTCGGCGGGCGCTGCGCCCCGACGGTGGCGAGGCTGCCCAGGCCCATGAGCTGCTCGCCGTCGCCGGTGACGACGACCACGGGTTTCGAGGGCTGCGCGAGCGCGAGGCCCAGGCCCATCGGCGTGGCGCCTCCCATCGCGCCCCAGAGGTAGAAGTTGCGGTCGCGGTCGCCCGCGGCGAACACGTCGTAGGTCGGCGCGCCCAGGCCCGTGACGACCAGCGCGTCCGGAATGCAGGACATGAGCTTCGCGACGAAGGCGCGGCGCTCGACGGTGCGCTCCGGGGGCCGCGTCATTTCCGCACCCATTCCTTGCGCCCGAGGAGGCTCTGCGAGAGCAGCACCGCGACGCGCTCGCCGGAGCCGAACGCGGCCTCGAGCGCTTCCTCGACGATCGCCTTCACGCGGTCGGCATCGGAGGCGCGGCGCACCGCGACGCCCATGATCTCCATCGCGCCCTGCGCCGCGCGTCCCATCGGCTCCTGCCACGGGTTGAATTCCTCGTGCTCGCCGCGCATCGTGACGAGCGCGACGAACGGGAAGGCGCCGCTCGCGAGCAGCGAGAACATGTTCACGCAGTTGCCCACGCCGCTGCTCTGCATGAGCAGCACCGCGCGCTCGCCGCCCAGCCACGCGCCGGCCGCGAGCGCGACGCCTTCCTCCTCCGTCGTGAGCACGATGGCGCGCACCCCGGGGTCGGACTGCGCGCGCCGGATGAGGTGCGCGTGCCCCGCGTCGGGAACGTAGGCGACCTGGCGCACGCCCGCGCGCTTGAGCGCCTGCCAGATCTCTTCCTGCCAGGCGGCGACGGTCGTGTCCATGCCGAGCGAGCGCCTCAGGCCCCGGGAGCCGAAGCCGCCCGCTTCTCGATCGCCTCGTGCCGCTCCAGCGTGCGCCGGGCCCGCTCGACGACCGGGTAGTCCACCATCTTGCCGTCGACCTCGATCGCGCCCGCGCTGCCGCCGGCGGCCGCCTCGAACGCCGCCACGACGCGGCGCGCCTTCTCCACCTCCTCGGCCGACGGGCGGAATTCCTCGTTGAGGATCGGAATCTGCGAAGGATGGATCACGGGCGAGCCCATGAATCCCAGGCGGCGCGAGCGCCGCACGGTGGCGCGGAACGCCTCCAGGTCCTTGTAGTCGGCGACCGTCCCCACGAAGCCGAGCGGCATCACGCCCGCGGCGCGCGCGGCGAGCACGATCTGCTGCTTCGGATGGAAGAGCCCCTCGGCCTCGGGCACCATGCCCACCGACAGCGCGAAATCCTCCGACCCGAGCGTGAGCGCCACCACTCGCGCGTGCGCCGCGGCGATCTCGCGCGCGCGGAAAAACGCTTCCGCCGTCTCGATCATCGCCACGATGCGCGTGTGGCCACGCGCGAGACCGCGCTCCGCCTCGAGCTCGTCGAGCACCTCCGCCACCATGCGCACGTGCTCGGCGCTTTCCGTCTTCGGAAGCATCACGGCCGCGATCGCCGGGCCCGCGACGGCCTCGAGGTCGCGCACGCACAGCCGCCACGGCCGGTTGAGGCGCACGAGCACGTCGGCGCCCGAGCGGGCGACCCGCGGCGCGGCGCCCGCGACGAGCGTGCGCGCGTGCTCCTTGTCCTTGGGCAGGATGCTGTCCTCGAGATCGAGGATGATCGCGTCGGCGCCGCGCCGGTGCGCGCCCTCGACGAACCGCTCGACGTTCACCGGCACGAACATCATCGAGCGCCAGATCGGCTGACCGCCCGTTCCGCTCATCGTCTCTCCCCGTCGTGCGCGCGCGACCGTCCCGCCGCGCGCTCAGATGACTTTCCGGCGCGCGAGCTCCGAGCGCCGCGCCTCGTCCACGCCCAGGCGCGCGAGGACCTCGGCCGTGTGCTCCCCCAGCTCGGGGGCCGGATGGCGCACCGCCCCCGGCGACCCGGAAAGCCGCGGCACGACGGCGTGCATGGGGATCGTGCCCATGTCCTTGTCCGGCAGGTCGAAGAGGATCCGGCGCGCGCGCACGTGCGGGTCGGCCATGAACTGGTCGATCTCGTAGACGGGCGCGGCGGTGATCTCGTTCTTCTCGAAGAACGCCATGCACTCCTCGAGCGTGTGCGCCGCGACGAAGTCGCGCACCGGCGCTTCGGCCGCCTCGGCGTTCGCCACCCGCGCGGCGTTCGTGCGGAAGCGCGGGTCCTCGAGCATCTGCGCCACGCCGAGGGCCGTGTACAGGCGCGCGGTCATCGCCTGCATCGAGGCGGACATCGCGATCCAGCGCCCGTCCTTCGTGCGGAAGACGTTGCGCGGGCCGGCGGTGCTCGAGCGGCTGCCGCGCCGCTTCGGGATCTGGTGCGTGAGCTGGAAGATCGCCGCCTCGGGACCGAGCACGGAGAACATCGAGTCGAGGAGCGGCAGGTCGATCACCTGCCCGGGCCCGCCGCGGTCGCGGTACCGCAGCGCCGCGAGCGTCGCGAACGCGCCGTAGAGGCCGGCGATCATGTCGGCGAGCGCGAGCGGCGGGAGCACGGGCTCCCGATCGTCGAAGCCGTTCTTCGCGGCGAAGCCCGACATGCCCTCCACGAGCGTGCCGAAACCCGGGCGTTGCCGGTACGGGCCGTCCTGCCCCCATCCCGAGATGCGCACGACCACGAGGCCCGGGTTGCGCGCGTGGAGCACCGAAGGCGCGAGCCCCATCGCCTCGAGCGTCCCGGGGCGGAAGTTCTCGAGCAGCACGTCGGCCCGGGCGGCGAGCTCGAGGAGGAGGGCCTTGCCTTCGTCGCTGCGCAGGTTGAGCGTGGCGCTCTTCTTGTTGCGCGCGTAGACCTTCCAGTACGCGCTCACGCCCTCCACGCGCCAGTCGCGGAGGGGATCGCCCTTGCCCGGGTCCTCGATCTTGATCACCTCGGCGCCGAAGTCGGCGAGCTGCAGGCTCAGCATGTTCCCCGAGACGAGGCGCGTGAGGTCGATCACGACCAGCCCGTCGAGCGGGCCCCTCGCCTGCGGCTGGTACTCGCTCATGCGGCGCCGGCGCCTTCCTTCGGGAACAGCACGCAGGTCGACTCCGGGACTTCCACCCAGACGTCGGGGCCCGCGATCGACCGGTGGGACTCGACGCGCAGCGGCCGCCCCCCGACGTCGACCAGGTAGAGCGTGCGCGCCCCGAGGTAGCTGCGTCCCGTGAGCCGCCCCTTGAGCACGTTGCCGCCGCTTCCCGCAGGGGGGGAATCGGAGATGCCGAGGCGCTCCGGCCGCAGCGCGACGAGCACCGGCTCGCCCTTCGCGAACGCCTTGCCCGTGAGCGCGGCGAGCCGCTCGCCGTCGGGGAGCTCGACGACGACCCGCCCGCCCGTGCCCGCCTCCGCGACCCGCGCCTCGAGGAAGTTGCTGCTGCCGATGAAGTCGGCGACGAAGGGATCGGCCGGGTGGTCGTAGATCTCCTGCGGCGTGCCGAGCTGGCTCACCCGCCCCTGGTTCATCACCGCGATGCGGTCGCTCAGGGCGAGCGCCTCCGACTGGTCGTGCGTCACGTACACGGTCGTGAGCCCCACCTGGCGGGTCACCTGGGAGAGCCACACGCGGGAGCGCTCGCGCAGCCGCGCATCGAGGTTGGACAGCGGCTCGTCGAGCAGCAGCACGCGGGGCCGGTAGACCAGCGTGCGCGCGAGCGCCACGCGCTGCTGCTGGCCGCCGGAGAGCTGGTGCGGATAGCGGTCGGCGAAGCGCTCCATCTCGACGAGCTCGAGCGCCTCCTTCACGCGCTCGCGCCGCTCCTCCGCCCCCACCTTGCGCAGCTTGAGCGGGAACTCGCAGTTGGCCTGCACCGTCATGTGCGGCCACAGCGCGTAGGACTGGAACACGAGGCCGCAGTTGCGCTGCTCGGGATGGAGGTTGCGGCCGCTCGCGGCGTCGAAGAAGATCTCGCCGCCGACGCTGAGCCGCCCGCCCTGCGGCACGTCGAGCCCCGCGAGCGCGGCGAGCGTGGTCGACTTGCCGCAGCCGCTCGGGCCCAGCAGCGTCACGAACTCGCCGTCGGCGATGGTGAGGGTGAGGTTGTCCACCGCGGTGACGTCGCCGTAGCGGCAGGTGAGGCTTTCGATCACGACATCAGCCATAGACGCGTACTCCGAAGGCGAACCGCACGCCGTACACGAAGACGAAGGTGAGCAGGACCTGCACCATCGCGAGCGCGGCGACCGGCCCGGTGTCGCCCTGGATCCAGAAGGTGAGCAGCGTCGTGCCGATCACCTCGCTCCCGGGCGCGAAGAGGAAGACCGCGGTCGCGTAGTCCTTGAAGAAGCAGATGAAGAGCAGCGCGAAGGCGGAGAAGAGCGCGGGCTTGAGCAGCCGCAGCGACACGGCCCACGAGGTCGTCCACCAGTCGGCGCCCGAGACGCGCGCGGCGCGGTCGAGCTCGGGGCTCACCTGGAGGAGCGCGGGGGAGACGGCGCCCAGGCCCGTGGGAAGGTAGCGCATCGTGAACGCGATCACGAGGATCGCGATCGTGTTGTGCAGCACGCCGAGCGGCGGGAAGACGATCATCGCCCAGAGGAACCCGAGACCCACGACGAGCCCCGGCACCGCCCGCGGGTAGAGCGCCACGAACTCGAGCGCGCGCGCATGGCGGAACGGCGAGCGCTGCGTGACGATCGCGACGAGCGCCACGAGCGCCGTGGCGAGCGCGCCCCCGAAGAGCGAGATGGCGACCGAGTTCACGACCGAGCGCACGTAGCTCTCGGAGGACACGATCATCCTGAGGTGCTGCGTGGTCCACACCTCCCACAGCGGCACGAGCGGCGTGAGGAAGCTCGTGACGCCGCGCAGCGCGAGCCCGGTGAGCGGCGCGAGCACGCCGAAGACCGCATACAGCGCGAAGAGCGCGGCCACCGGCCAGCGCAGCCACCCCAGCGGGAACCGCCCCGGCCGCGTCGCCTTGCCCCGCACCGTGATGAACCGCCCGATGTTGGTGAGGAGCCGGCCCTGGAGCCACACGAGGAGCGTCACGATGGCGAGCAGGGCCACGGCCGCCGCGCCCACCAGGCCGTAGTTCGGCGTGGAGGCGCCGATGCCCTCGTCGTAGAGGAACGTGGAGAGGAAGTGGATCCCCACGGGGCTGCCGAAGACGAGCGGCACGGAAAGGAGCTCGAGGGCGAGCGTGAAATTGAGCATGGCGCTGTAGACGAGCGCCGGGCGCATCAGCGGGACGGTCACGTGCCACAGCGTGGCGAGCGGCCCCGCGCCCGAGACGCGCGCGGCGTTCTCGAGGGACGCGTCGGCCATGCGCGTGGCGTTCAGGCAATACAGGAAGGTGACCGGCGCTTCGCAGATGGCGGCGACCACGGCCATCCCGAGCAGCGTGTACAGGCTCCAGGGCGTGTGCCCGCCGAGGGCGGCCTGCGCGGCGAGCGTCACGTAGCCCGACGGCCCGTACATGATCGAGAAGCCGAAGGCCATCACGAGCTGCGACAGGTACAGGGGCCAGAGGAGCAGCTCGCCGAAGAGCTTCGCCCCGGGCATGTCGGTGCGGCCGATCGCGATCGCCGCGCCCCCGCCGATCACCAGGGCGATGACCGTGGTGAGCACGCCGAAGACGAGCGAGTTGCCCACCGCCTCGAGGACCGTGCGGCTCGTGACGAGCCCCGCGTAGTTCCTCGCCGTGAACGAGCCGATCCCGTCGTAGAGGGCCCGGCCCATGAGCGACTGCAGGACCACGGGCACGATCGGCGTGAGGACGAGGGCGACCGTGAAGGCCGCCACCGCCCACTGCACGACCGCCCCGCGATCCGGCCATCGGGCCCGCACGGACGCCCGCGCGGCCTCGACCGTCCTCATCGCCGCGCCGTTACTGGCCGAAGACCTTCTTCCAGCGCTCCTGGAACGCCGGCCCCTGGGTGAGGATGTCGTTTTCGTACTCGACGCGCACGACGTTGTCCTCGCCGCCGACCTCCTTCACGATGCCGTCGTAGGTCGCGCGCGGCACCTCGTCCGCCTTCACGTCGGGGCGATACGGCGTGAGCCCGCCCTTGCCGAAGGCCACCTGGCCGTCGTGCGAGAGGATGAAGTCGAGCATGAGCTTGGCGGAGTTGACGTTGGTCGAGCCCTTGGGGATCGCCATGCCGCGCAGCACGATCGGCGTGCCGTCCGTCGGATAGGCCCAGCCCAGCAGCTTCGCGCGCGCCGGATCCTTCAGCTTCGGGAAGAGCACGATGCCCGAGATGAAGTAGCCGACCTTGTACTCGCCCGAGGTGATCTTCTCGATCATGGGGCCCGCCGAGCGCTCGGGGCGCACCACCTTGCCGAGGACGTCCAGCAGCTTCCAGGCCTTGTCGCCGTACTTCTTCGTGTACGCCCAGTTGATGTTGAGGCCGAACGCCTCGGTGGCCGCGTTGTAGGTGGTGATCTTGTCCTTGTAGTCGGCGGCGTGCTCCTGGGCGAGCTTCGCGACGTCGGCGAGGCTCTTCGGCCGCTGGTTCTCGGGGACGATCGCGTTGTTCCACACGAGCACCATCGGGTCCGCGGAAACGGTGTAGAGGCCCTTGCGGGGGATGCTCCACGCCGGCAGCTTCGAGGCCTCCGGCGACTGGTAGTCCACCTCCTCGCCCTTCTGGAGGAACTGCAGCCACTTGTCGACGGCGCCGTTGATGAGCAGGTCGCCGGTGCGCGAGTTGGAGGCGCGCTCGGAGTAGTAGCGCTCGAACACCTCGCTGCTGCCCAGGTCGAGGGTCTGCACCTCGATCCACGGATAGAGCTTGTGGAAGGCCTCGATCACCGGCTTCCAGTTGTACTCCGCCATGATCGAGTAGACGACGAGCTTGCCTTCCTTCTTCGAGCCTTCCACGATGCTCGAGTAGGACTTCGGGTAATACGAGGGCAGGTTCTGCGCGTCGGCGGCCGGGGCCGCGGCGAGGCCCGCCGCGAGGAACGCCGCCGCGGCCGCGGAACCGAACGCCGAACGCAGCCGATGGGTGCGAAGCATGGAGTGATCCTCCTGGATTGGTCGCTTGCCCGGAGCGCCTGGCCGCGCGCTCTTCTTGAAAGCCTGGGTTTGTGGGGGCAATGGAGAGGGTATCAGAAAGGGCGCCGGGGCGCGGCCGCAGGGGTACGATGGCGGCGTGAACGACGTGCACGTGATCTTCGGCGCCGGCCAAGTGGGCTACCCGCTTGCCGAGCGGCTGCTCGCCGAGGGCCGCATGGTGGTCGTCGCCAAGCGCACGCGCACCGACGTGCCGCGCGGCGCCGAGATCGTGCTCGGCGACGCCTCGGACGCGCAGTTCTGCGCCGAGGCGGCGCGCGGCGCCGCCGCGGTCTACCACTGCATGAACCCGCCCTACTCGGCGAAGCTCTGGGCGGAGCTCGTCCCGCTCTACATGGACAACCTCGTCGCCGCGGCCGGGAGGGCGGGTGCGCGCCTCGTGGTCCTCGACAACCTCTACATGCTCGGACGCACGGGCGGACGGCCGATGAACGAGGACACGCCCGCGAACCCGTGCAGCCGCAAGGGCGAGATCCGCGCGCGGGCGGCCGCCCGGCTCTTCGAGGCGCACCGGCGCGGAGAGGTGCGCGCGGTCTGCGGGCGCGCCTCCGATTTCTACGGCCCGCGCGGCGAGAAGGGCTCGCACCTGGGGGATTTCTTCTGGAAGCCCGCGCTCGCCGGCTCCACGGCGCGCGTGGTGGTCGATCCCGACGCGGTCCACACCTACCACTTCATTCCCGACGTCGCCGCGGGGCTCGCCGTCCTGGGCACGCGGGCCGAGGAGCAGGACCTCGGCCGCGCGTGGATGCTCCCCTGCCAGCCCGCCGAGACCCTGCGCGCGCTCGTCGAGCGCATCGCCCGCAAGCTCGGCCAGCCCATCCGCCTCGGGCGCGTGGCGCCGTGGATGCTGCGCGCGATGGGCCTCGTCATGCCGCTCATGCGCGAGATCTCGGAGATGCAGTACCAATGGAGCGAGCCGTTCGTCGTCGACGACTCGCGCTTCCGCGCGCGCTTCGGCGCGTCGCCCATGGACCGCGAGGAAGCGGCCGCCGTCACGGCGGCGTGGGCGCAGGCGGCCTTCGGGGCGAGCCCGGCGTAGGCCGCCCGCCCGGATCAGGCCGCGGGCGGCGCGGCGAGGATCTCCGCGACCGTGAGCGCCTTGGCGAAGAGGCCGTTCAGCGACGCGACGAACGCCGCCTGCACCTCCCTCGCCGCCACCGTGACGCCGCCGAACGCCAGGTCCCGCGTCGCGCAGGCGTCGTGGGCGAGCTGGACCTCGAAGCCGAGGTCCGCCGCCGCGCGCGCGGTCGTGTCGATGCACATGTGCGTCATCATCCCCGCGACGACGAGGCGTCCAGCGCCCTGCGCGCGCAGGTGATCGGCGAGCGGCGTCTCGCGGAAGCTGTTCGGGAAGTGCTTGCGGAAGACCGTCTCCGAAGCGAGCGGCGCCACGCACTCGTGGATCTTCACGCCCTCGGTGCCCTCGACGAAGAAGGCGGCGCCCGGCCGGCGCGAGACGTGCTGCATGTGGATCACGGGCGCGCCCCGCTCGCGGAACGCGGCGAGCAGCCGCGCGGCCTTCTCGCCGGCCTCGGGGCTGCCGACGAGCTGCATCGCCCCGCCGGGAAAGTAGTCGTTCTGGATGTCGACGATGAGGAGCGCGGTCTTCATCAGTTCTTCTGCGTCACGAATTTCGTCACGAGGTAGCCGTCGAAGGTTTCGGCTCCACCTTCGCTGCCGTAGCCGCTGTCCTTCACCCCGCCGAAGGGCGTTTCCGCCGTTGCAAGCCCCAGGTGGTTGATCGTGACCATCCCCGACTCGAGCGCGTCGCCGAGCCTCGTCGCGTTGCGCGTCGAGGTCGTGAAGGCATAGGCGGCGAGCCCGTAGGGCAGGCCGTTCGCGCGCTCGATCGCCTCGTCGAGCGTCCTGAAGCGCTTCATGGCGAGGATGGGGCCGAACGGTTCCTGGGTCATGAGCTTCGAGTCGTCCGGGGGCTCGGCCACCACCGTCGGCTCGAAGAAGTTGCCGCGCTCGCCCATCCGATGGCCGCCCGCGAGGACTTTCCCGCCGCGCGCGTCGGCGTCCTCGACGAACCCCGCGATGGCGGGCACGCGCCGGCGGTGGGCGAGCGGGCCCATCTTCGTGTCGGCCTCGAGGCCGGGGCCGACCTTGAGCTTCGAGACCTTCTCGAGGAAGCGCGCGACGAAGCGGTCGTAGGCCTTCTCCTGCACGTAGAAGCGCGTCGGCGACACGCACACCTGGCCGGCGTTGCGGAACTTGGAGCCCGCCATCATGTCCGCCGCGGCCTCGACGTCGGCGTCGTCGCACACGATCACCGGCGAATGGCCGCCGAGCTCCATCGTGCACGGCTTCATGAGCGAGCCGGCCATGGCCGCGAGCTGCTTGCCCACCGGGACCGAGCCGGTGAACGAGATCTTGCGCACGACGGGCGAATGGATGAGGTAGGTCGAGACCTCGCTCGGCACGCCCCACACGACGTTGAGGCATCCCGGCGGCAGCCCCGCCTCGTGGAAGAGGCGCGCGAGCGCCACCACCGCGCTCGGCGCGTCCTCCGGCCCCTTGATGATGATCGTGCAGCCGGCCCCGAGGGCCGAGACGATCTTCCGGATGGCCTGGTTGAACGGGAAGTTCCACGGCGAGAAGGCCGCCACGACCCCGATCGGTTCCTTCAGCACGAACTGGCGCACGCCTTCGCCGCGCGGCTGGACTACGCGCCCGTAGATGCGCCGGCTCTCCTCCGCGGCCCACTCGGCGTGCTCGGCGCACACCGTCACCTCGCCCACGGCTTCCGCGAGGGGCTTGCCTTCGTCGAGGGTGATGTTGCGGCCGATCTCGCTCGCGCGGGCGCGGGCAGCCTCGGCCACCTTGCGCAGGATGCGGCTCCTTTCCAGCGGCGAGGACCGGCGCCACGACTGGAACGCCTTCTGCGCGCTCGCGAGCGCGAGGTCGAGGTCGTCCTTCGTCGCGTGAGGGAGCCTGCCCACCACCTCGTCGGTGGCCGGGTCGAGCACGTCCTGCTCGCGGCGGCCGCCGCCCTTCAGGAACTCGCCGTTGATGTAGAGGCAGAGGTCTTCGTACATGGAATCGTCGGGGCGGGTGCGCGGGGAAGGGGGACTATTCTAGGCTCACCGTGAGCGGCCTCATCGCGACAGCCGGAAGAGCCGGTGGGGCCGCAGCCGGTGGCCCTCGGCGATGGCGGGGTGCTCGAACGGCGCGTCCTCGCGCATGCCGAGCCGCCGCATGACGGCGACCGAGCGCTCGTTCGTCGCCGCGGTGAAGGAGACCACCTCGGGAAGCTCGAGCGTCCCGAACGCGACGCGCAACGCCGCGCGCGCGGCCTCCGTCGCGTACCCGCTGCCCCAGGCGGCGCGCGCGAGCCGCCAGCCGATCTCGACCGCGGGAGCGAACGGCATCTCTCGCCGCACGGGGGTGAGCCCCGCGAATCCCAGGAACGCGTCGTCGGCGCGCCGTTCCACGGCCCACAGGCCCCAGCCGCGCGAGGCCATCGCATCGCGCAATCGTGCGGCGAGCGCGTCGCTCTCCTCGCGCGACAAGGGCGCCGGGAAATGCTCCATCACCCCGGGGTCGGCGTTGAGGGCCGCGAAGGGCGCGAGGTCGCCGTCGCGCCACTGGCGCAGGCGCAGCCGTTCGGTCTCCGGCTCGATCGGATGGGGCTCGCCCGTGTACCAGCGGAAGCTCAGCGACTCGCGACCGCTCCAGGTGGCCGGCTTGCGGAAGCGTTCCACGGCGACCCCGCCGTTCGCCATGATGACCTTGCACGAAGCGACGTTGTCGGCGTCGGACGTGATCTCCGCATATGCGAGTCCCTCGGCGCGCACTCGTTCGCGCATGAGCCCGAGCGCGCGCGTCGCGTGGCCCTCCCGGCGCCTCCACGGCACGACCGCGTAGCCGATGTGGCCCAGCACGTGCGCGGGCAGCTTCGACGTGCCGGGCTGCCAGCGGAAGCCGATCGACCCGCAGAAGCCGCCGTCCCACATCCACAGGCGATAGCCGGGAAGCCGCGCGACGCGCGCGCCGTCGGGGAGCTTCACCGGCGGCCCCTTCGCCTCGCGATCGACCTGCCGCGCGACGAAGCCGGCGGGATCGCGGCGGATCTCGTCGAGCTCCTCGCGCGTCGCCTCGGCGCCGCGGATGTTGTCGGGAGACCAGCCGCGCTCGAGCGCCTCGACGTAGGCGGGCAGCGCTTCCAGCGTCGGGACCACGAGCTTCACTTCGCGCTCGCCCTCCGCGGCGCCCTGAAGCATCCCGGCGCGTGGTCGTTCACGAGGCCCACGGCCTGCATGAACGCGTAGCAGATCGTCGGGCCCACGAAGCGGAAGCCGCGCTTCGCGAGGTCCCGGCTCATCCGCTCGCTCGCCGCCATCGCCTCCCGATTGCGGGGCCCCCGCAGCGGCCGGCCGCCGACGAAGCTCCAGACGTAGGCGTCGAAGCTCCCGAATTCCTCGCGCGCGGCGAGGAACGCCTTCGCGTTCGCGACGACCGCCGCGATCTTCAGCCGGTTCCGCACGATGCCCGCGTCGCGAAGGAGCGCCGCGCGCTTCGCGGCGGAGTAGCGCGCGATCTTCGCCGCGTCGAAGGCGTCGAAGGCGCGCCGGTAGCCCGCGCGCTTCCCGAGGATCGTCGACCAGCTGAGGCCCGCCTGCGCGCCCTCGAGGTTCAGCATCTCGAAGAGGCGGCGGTCGTCGTGCACCGGGACGCCCCATTCGCGGTCGTGGTAGTCGAAGAAGAGCTCGTTCGATTGCGCCCACGGGCAGCGCCTTCTTTCCCCCTTCATTTCGCCCGGGTCGCCTGGTAGAAGACCGTGCGCCACGCGCCGTCGCGCCGCGTCCAGACCGAGGTCGCGAAGGCCTTCCAGTCGACCGACACGCCGGTGACCTTGTACGAAAGCACGATCACGTCGGGCGCGACGTGCAGCACCTTCCAGTCGCCGAGCCGCATCTTCCACGCGGGCAGCGGCCCGTAAGCGAGGATCTCCTTCCACGTGCGGCGCTCGGCGCCGCCGTGCAGGTCGCCCCCGTAGTCCACCGAGAGCATGTCCGGGGAGAACATCGAGAGCAGGCCGAGGGGATTGGCGAGCGCCGCCGGCTCCCACTTGGCGCTTTCCATGCGGATCAGGTCCGCGTCGGTCGCGCTTTCGGGCTCCGCGGCAAGGGCGGCGGGGAACGCAACGGCGAGCAGGAGAATGGCGGCGGCGAGGCGCATGGGCGGCGGTCCCGGGACATGGGGGGCGAATCGGAAACAGCCGCCGGGTGCGGCGTCATCCGCCGCCAGCGTATACCAGAGCGGGCCTCAGCGGTTGCGCCCGATCTCCTCGCGCAGCCGTTCCTCCTGCTTCCGCAGCTCCGGCGTGAGCTCGGCGCCGAAGTCCTCGGCCTCGAAGATCTGGCGGATCTCGACCTCGCAATCCTGGCCCGGGAAGGGCGAAGGGCTGCGCTTCGCCCAGTCGATCGCCTCCTGCCTCGACCTCACCTTCCAGATCCAGAAGCCGGCGACGAGCTCCTTGGTCTCGGCGAACGGCCCGTCGACCACGGTGCGCTTGCCGTCGGCGGAGAACCTCACGCGCGCGCCCTTCGAGCTCGGCTGCAGGCCCTCGCCGGCGAGCATGACGCCCGCCTTCACCAGCTCCTCGTTGAAGCGGCCCATATCCGCGAGCAGCTTCTCGTCGGGCATCACGCCCGCCTCCGAATCCTTCGTCGCCTTCACCATCACCATGAATCGCATGCTCGTCTCCTTCGGGATTGCCTCGATCGGTCCGTCAGCGGGGCTTACGCGAGGCCTTGTGGGCGACCCCGTCCACCTCGAGGTCGCGGCACGGACGCACCTCCACGGTCCCGAGGGGCGCGCTCGGGATGCGGGAGGCCACCTGGATCGCCTCGTTGAGGTCCCGCGCCTCGATGAGGTAGAAGCCCGCCACCATCTCCTTCGTTTCGGCGTAGGGACCGTCGGTGAGCGCGACCTTGCCGTTGCGAACGCGCACGCAGGTCGAGGCGGCGGCCGGCTGCAGCGCCTCGGCCTCGACGAAATGGCCGCTGTCGAGGAGCCCCTCGTTGAACTCGAGGTGGCGGGCGTTGAGCGCGCTCGTCTCCCTCTCGGGAATCGCGGCCAGCGCCTTCTCGTCCAGGTAGATGAGGCAGAGGTATCGCATGCCCGCTCCCTTCTTGGCGGTTCCCGGGAAGGAGTCGAACGGCGGGCGGCCTTTTCGACACCCCCCCCCGGCAAATCTATCCCAGCTCGGCCAGCCTCCGCTCGAGGAAGCGGCGCTCCGGTCCCTGGCGGGCGAGGGCCAGCGCCGCGCGGTAGGACTCGCGCGCCCCTTCCGTCTGGCCGAGGCGCCGGCGCAAGTCGGCGCGCGCCGAATGGGCGAGGTGATAGTCGGCGAGCTCGCCGCGCACGAGGAGGGCGTCGACGAGCGCGAGCCCCGCCGCCGGCCCGTCGCGCATCGCCACCGCCACCGCGCGGTTGAGCTCCACGACCGGCGAGGGCTCGAGCTCGAGCAGCGCGTCGTAGAGCGCCACGATCTGCGGCCAGTCGGTGGTCTCGGCCGAGGGCGCCTCGGCGTGGACCGCCGCGATCGCCGCCTGGATCGTGTACGGCCCGAAGCGGCGCGAGGCGAGCGCCCCTTCCGCGAGCCGGACCGCGTCGGCGATCCGCGCCCGGTCCCAGAGCGAGCGGTCCTGGTCGGCGAGCAGCACGAGGTCGCCCGCCGGCGTCGTGCGCGCCCCGCGCCGCGACTCGTGCAGCAGCATGAGCGCGAGCAGCCCCACCGCCTCGGGCTCGGGGAGCAGCTCGACGAGGAGGCGCCCGAGGCGGATCGCCTCCGCGCTCAGGTCGTGGCGCGTGAGGCTCTCGCCGGAGGACGCGAGGTATCCCTCGTTGAAGACGAGGTAGATCACGCGCAGCACGCTCGCGAGGCGCTGCGGCAGCTCGCCGCGCCCCGGCACCTCGTAGGGAATGCGCGCGTCGCGGATCTTCGCCTTCGCGCGCACGATGCGCTGCGCCACCGTGGGCGGCGGCACGAGGTAGGCGCGGGCGATCTCCTCCGTGGTGAGCCCGCAGACCTCGCGCAGCGTGAGCGCCACCTGCGCGTCGGCCGCGAGCGCCGGGTGGCAGCACGTGAAGACGAGCCGCAGCCGGTCGTCCTCCACGCCCTCGTCCGCCCCGGGAGCCGCGCCCCCCGCGATCGCCTCGACCTGCTCGACGACGTCGTCGAGCGGCACGTCGTGCCTCGAGCGGCGGCGCAGGCGGTCGATCGCCTTGAAGCGTCCCACGGTGATGAGCCATGCGCGGGGATTGTCCGGCACGCCCTCCGCCGGCCAGCGTTCCACCGCCGCGACGAAGGCCTCGTGCACCGCCTCCTCGGCGACGTCGAAGTCGCCGAGCTGCCGGATGAGCGTGGCGAGCACGCGCCGCGACTCGGCGCGGTAGACCGCGTCGACGACGCTGCGGACGTCAGGGGAGTCCGCGGCCATGCTCAGCGCCTCGGCTTCGCGATCGCCGCCAGGGCCACGCTCGCCGCGAGCGCGATCGCCGCCGCGCCGATCGACAGCCAGAGCGCCCCCTGCGGGCCGAAGCGCTGGGAGGCTTCCGCGTAGGCGAGGGGTGCCGCCGCCGAGAGCAGGAAGCTCGGCACCAGCAGCCGCCCGACGATCGCCCCGTAGGTGCGCACGTCGAAGAGCACCAGCGGGAGCGTGCCCCGCGTGATCGTCGCCACGCCGTTGCCCGCGCCGTAGGAGAAGGTGAAGGCGAGCGCGACGGCGACGAAGCTCCCGCTCCAGAACGCGAGCGCGAACGACGCCGGCAGCACGAGGGTCGCGAGCAGGTTCAGCCGCAGCGGGCTCACGCCGTGGCCGAAGACGATCTCGGCGAGCCGCGAGGCGCTCTGCCCGATGCCGCGCGCCGCCGACACCCACACCGCGGTCGAGGCGGCGAGCCCCAGCCCCGAGAGGATGCCGATCATGTGCGAGGACATGCCCGAGTTGAGGAACGTGACGAGCGCCACGATGAGCGAATAGAGGACCTGCGCCAGTCGGTCGGGATGCGCGGCCGCGGGCGCGGGGCCCGCCGGCGCACCCTTTTCCGGCGGCGGGTGCGCGTACCGGCTGCGCGGCAGGCTCGCGTGCAGCGGGATCATCGCCAGGGCGAAGGCGCCGTACACGAGCACCGCGGCGCGCCAGCCGTAGCGCTCGCCGATGAAGCCGCCCACGGGCCAGAACACCGTGGAGGCGAGGCCGCCGAGGAGCGTGATCTGCGCGATGGGGCGCTTGGCGAGCGGCCCGCCCATGCGCGCGAGCGCGGCGAACGCGGCGTCGTAGAGGGTGAGGCGCATCGCGAAGCCCATCGCGATCCACGCCGCGTAGTAGAGCGCTACGCCGTGCGCCACGGCGAGCGCGAGGCATGCGAGCGCGGTGACCACCGAGCCGAGCGTCATCACCCACGCGCCGCCCAGCCGGTCGAGCCAGCGCCCCGCGAGCGGCGAGCTCGCCGCCGACGCGAGCAGCGCCGCGGAGAAGCCTCCGTAGACCATCGCGCGCGACCAGTGCAGGTCCGACACCATGAGCGGCCCCAGCACGCCGATGAGGTAATAGGAGATGCCCCACGAGACGAGCTGGGAGACGCCGAGCGCGACGACGGTGCGGGGAGCGATCAAGGGCGGGCCACGACGCGGGAAAGCCGCACAGTGTAGCGCCGCCGGCGGGTTCCCCTCGCCACGCGCGAAAGTTTCTCCCGCGACGCCGCAAAACAATTCGCTTGCTGCACCGCAGCATCGCTTCCTATAGTCGAGCGATGCGCTTCGGCGGCCCGGGCCGCCGCGGCGCGCACGCAAGGACTTGAGCCATGACGGAAGACAAGGCGAAGCGATTCGGCGAGCGCACGCGCGGCGCGATCGCGCGTGCCCGCGCGGCGATCGGACGCTGGGCCGCGCGCGTTTGACTCGAACCGCACGGCCTCGCCGAAGCGCCTCGCGTCGAGGCGCCTGAAGCGCCGGGCGCCAGGCGGCCAATCCGCCCGCGCCACATCCGCTTCCACGGGCTCGGGCCCGCGGGCTTCCACGAGCTGCACGCGCTCGAATGGGGCCGGCGCGGGAACCGGCGCGTCGTCGTCTGCGCGCACGGCTACAGCGGCAACGCGCGCGACTTCGACTTCCTCGCCCGGGAGCTCTCGTCCTTCGCGCGCGTGGTCTGCCCCGACGTCGCGGGGCGCGGCGAGAGCGAGTGGCTCGCCTCCTCGCTCGCGTACCACTTCCCGCAGTTCCTCGCCGACTTCCGCTCGCTGCTCGTGCGCATCGGCGCGCGGGAAGTGGACTGGATCGGCACCTCGATGGGAGGGTTGCTCGGGATGCTCCTCGCCTCCCAGCCCTCGAGCCCGGTGCGCAGCCTCGTCATGAACGACGTGGGCGCCTTCGTGCCGCTCGACGCGCTGCGGCGCATCGCCGCCAACCTGCGCGCGCCCGCCCGCTTCGCCACGCTCGCCGAGATCGAGGCGCACATCCGCCACACCCACCGCGACTGGGGCGACATCGACGAGGCGCAATGGGCGCACCTCGTGCGCCACGGCGCGCGGCGTGTCGACGGGGGCTGGCGCCTGCACTACGATCCCCGCATCGCCCTCCTCGCGCAGCCGGTGCCGTTCGCCCCGGGCCTCTACTTCTGGGATGCGTGGTACCGCGTGCGCTGCCCGGTGCTCCTCGTCCGCGGCGAGCGCTCCGGCGTGCTTCCGGCGGCCGTCGCCGAGGCGATGATCGAGGCGAAGCCGCGGACGCGGCTCGTCGAGATCGCGGGAGCGGGGCACGCGCCGGCGCTCATGTCGGCCGCCGAGATCGAGGCCGTGCGCGATTTCGTGCAGGACCCGGCGCCGCGTGAAGAGCGGCGGTCGTTCCATGCGATGATGGCCGCGCATGAAGACCGCCTCGGAGAACGCACCCGCGGGTGAGGGCCGCAAGCCTCGCGCGCCGGGGGGCGGCCCGGCCGAAGTCGTCGTCGCCGCCCTCGCCCTCGCCGGCCCGGTCGTCGCGGGCGCGGCGACCGGCCACCTCGAGGCGGGCATGGCCGCGGCGGTCGGCGGCATGGCGATGGGAGACCGCGCGGGCGCCGACGAGATCGCCGAGCCCTGGATCTTTCTCGCGCAGTCGTTCGTCGCGGTGCTCGCGGCGCTGCTCGCCGGGTCGCTCGCCGCGGCCGCGGGCGCCGCCGGCGCCGCGGGCATCGTGGCGCTCGCCGTGCTCGCCTCGCTGCTGGGAGGAGCGAGCCGCCCGCTCGCCGTGGCGACCACGCGCTTCGTGCTCTTCATGGTGATCTCGTCGTACGTGGCGGCGCGCTACGCTCGGCCCGTCGCGATCTACCCGCTCTTCGCCGCCGGTGCGGCGTGGGGCGCGCTGCTCGGCGCGGCGCTCGTCGCGTGGCGCGCCCCGGCTCGCCGCCGCGCGCCCGCTCCCGGGGCCGATGCCGAGGCTTCCCGGCCCACCGCTCGCGAGCGATGGGCGCGCTGGGCTCGGTCGCTGCGCCGGCGCGAGGGCTGGCTGCACACGCTGCAGCTCGGCACGAGCCTCGGCGTGGCCGAGGCGATCCAGGTCGCGTGGCCAGGGCACCATACCCACTGGGTCGCGCTCACCGTGGCGATCGTCGTGCGCCGCCCGCTCGACGAGCTGCGCCGGCGCGCCATCCAGCGCGGCGCGGGCACGGCGGCGGGCGTGGTCCTGGGCAGCTTCCTCCTGTGGCCCGGCATCTCCACGGGCGCGAGCGTGGCCATCGTCGTCCTGCTCGCGGCGGCGCGGGCCATGCTGCGCACGCGCAATCCCGCCGCCTATGCCGCCGTCATGACGCCGCTCATGCTCACGCTGATGGAATTCGGCCAGCCCTTCGCCTTCGCCGTGCTGGTCGACCGGCTGCTCGCGACCCTGGTGGGGTGCGCGCTCGCGCTCGCCGCCGGCGCGCTCTTCGGCCGGCAGTTCCTCGCCGCGGCATCGGGACATCGCATCGCGGAGGACGGGCGATGAAGCGGCCGCCGCATGGGCTCGCGGGGCTCGCGCTTTCGGCGATCGCCATCGCCATGCTCGCGCACGGCCCGATTCCGCAGCTCGCGCACTACCACGAGTTCGCCGACACGCGCAGCCTTCTCGGGCTCCCGAACGCAGGCGACGTCCTCTCGAACGCGGGATTCGCCCTCGTAGCTGCGTGGGGCTTCGCCGTCCTCGCTCCGCGATCGCGCGATCCGCGGCTCGCGCGATCGTGGCCGGGCTACGCGCTCTTCCTCGCGGCGCTCGCGCTCACCGCCGCGGGCTCCGCCTGGTACCACCTCGCCCCCGACAACGCGCGGCTCGTCTGGGATCGCCTGCCCATCGCGCTCGCCTGCGCGGGGCTCCTCGCCGGCGTCTACGCCGACACGCACGAGCCGCCGCGCTCCCGCGCCCTTCCGCTCGCCCTCGCGATCGCCGGTGCGGCGAGCGTGCTCTGGTGGTCGATCACCGACGCGCGCGGCGCGGGCGACCTGCGGCCGTACCTCTTCCTCCAGGCCGCGCCGCTCGTCGCGATCCCGCTGTGGCAGGCAGGCGCCGGCGCGCGCCGCGCCGAGCGTCTCGCGTTCGCCGCCGCCATCGCGCTCTACGCCGCGGCGAAGGCGTTCGAGCTCGCCGATCGAGCGGTCTTCGACGCCCTCGGATTCGCGAGCGGCCACACGCTCAAGCATCTCCTCGCGACCGCGGCGAGCGCGGCGATCGTCGCGAGCCTCGCCGCGCGGGTGCGCCCGCGCCCGGGCAAGGCGGCGCCGCGCGGGGGCGTTCAGGCCTCCGGGTAGGTTCCCGGCAGCAGGATGCCGCGGTCGACGGCGCCGATCCCGGTGCGCCCGCAGAAGGCCATCGTGAGGTCGAGCTCGCGGGCGATGAGCTCCAGCGCCTTCGCCACTCCCGCCTCGCCCAGCGCGCCCAGGCCGTAGATGTAGGCGCGCCCGATCATCGTGCCCTTCGCGCCCAGGGCCACGGCCTTGAGCACGTCCTGCCCCGAGCGGATGCCGCCGTCCACCCACACCTCGATCCCGCCCCCGACCGCGTCGACGATCGCGGGAAGCGCGGCGATCGACGAGGGCGCGCCGTCGAGCTGCCGGCCGCCGTGGTTGGAGACGATCAGCGCGTCGGCGCCGCTGTCGCGCGCGATCTTCGCGTCCTCGGCGTCCATGATGCCCTTCAGCACGAGCCTGCCGCCCCAGCGCTTCTTCACCCATTCGACGTCGCTCCAGTCGAGGCCGGGGTCGAACTGCTCCGCGGTCCACGAGAAGAGCGACGACATGTCGTTCACGCCCCGCGCGTGGCCCACGATGTTGCCGAAGAAGCGCCGCTTCGTGCCGAGCATGCCGAGGCACCAGCGCGGCTTGGTCGTGAGGTCGAGGAGGTTCGGGATCGTGAACCTGGGCGGGGCCGTGAGGCCGTTCTTCAGGTCGCGGTGCCGCTGGCCGAGGATCTGCAGGTCGAGGGTCAGCACGAGCGCCGAGCAGCGCGCCGCCTTCGCGCGGTCGATGAGCCGCTCGACGAACTCGCGGTCGCGCATCACGTAGAGCTGGAACCAGAAGGGCTTGTCGCCGTGCGCGGCGATGTCCTCGATCGAGCAGATGCTCATCGTGGACAGCGTGAACGGCACGCCGAACCGCGCCGCCGCTCGCGCGGCGAGGATCTCGCCGTCGGCGTGCATCATCCCGCACAGGCCCACGGGCGCGAGCGCGACGGGCATCGCCACGTCCTCGCCGATCATCCGCGAGCGCACGCTGCGGTTCTCGAGGTTCACGGCGACGCGCTGGCGCAGGAGGATGCGGTCGAAGTCGGCCTCGTTCGCGCGCAGCGTCCCTTCGGTCCACGAGCCCGACTCCAGGTAGTCCAGGAACATGCGCGGCACGCGCTTGCCCGCCAGCTCGCGCAGGTCCTCGATGCAGGTGATGACGCCCATTCGATCCCTCGGCGACGAACGATGGCGCCGACATTGTGACAGCTTCGCCGGGGCGCGTGCGCCAGGGTCCGGGCCTCTTCCGTGGCGAGATGCGAGGGCCCGCCGGCAAGATCGCGCTCACGATCGTCGGCATGCGTTCGTGATCGTGATCGAGATGACGCGGGACTCCTAACATGGGGCTACCGATCATGGCCGCCTCCCTCACCGCGCGCGGGTTCTCGCGGCTCGTCTGCCCGCGGCCGCTCTACAAGGCGCTCGCGAAGTCGTTCCGGCCGCTTCAGCCGCCCAGCTCGGGATAGCGGCGGAAGATGTCGTCGTTGTTGAAAGCGAGCCGGCGGGGCGACTCGAGGTAGCGGCGCACCCGTGGCCTCGAGAAGGCCGCCTCGTGCA
>DASPRQ010000078.1:0-10786 GCA_035624355.1 Usitatibacter sp.
CACGTAGCGCTTGTCGACGGAAGCGGGGATCGGCGCGCCGGCGCGCGCGCCGCGCAGCGCCTCGAGATCCCGCGCGACGTCGTCGGGGTGGGTGATCTCGGTGAAGGAGCGGCCCACCAGCTCGCCGGGGGCGTACCCGACCATCGCGCAGAACGCGCGGTTCACCTGGAGGATGATGCCGTCGGGCGTGATGACCGAGAGGCCCACCGCGGTGCGGTCGAAGGCCTCGCGCGAGAGGTCGATCCCGGTGTCCGGGCCGTCCCGGGTGACGGCGCTCACGGGGCTAGCGCAGCCGGGCGAGGCCGCCCGCGGTGGCCTCGGCCGCCGCCCGGCCGAACGCCGCGCCGAAGGCGGTGCCCAGGCGCCGCGAGAGCGCCTCGAAGACCGTCTCCTCCGGCGTGTAGTCGACGATCTTGTCCGCCTTGATCACCTCGCGCGCCACGTACGCGGTGCTGCCGAAGCCGTCGGCCAGTCCCAGGGCCACGCTCTGCTCGCCCGTCCACACGAGCCCCGAGAACATCTCGGGCGATTCCTTCAGGCGCTTGCCGCGGCCCTCGCGCACGACCTTGATGAACTGCTCGTGGATCTGGTCGAGCATCTTCTGGGCGTAGGCGCGCTGCTCCGGGTTCTCCGGCGCGAACGGGTCGAGGAAGTCCTTGTTCTCTCCCGAGACATACGCGCGGCGCTCGATCCCCAACTTGTCCATCGCCCCCGTGAAGCCGAAGCTGTTGATGATCACGCCGATGGAGCCCACGAGGCTCGCCTTGTCGACGTAGATGCGCTCCGCGCCCACGGCGACGTAGTAGCCGCCCGAGGCGCAGAGGTCCTCGACCACGGCGTAGAGCGGGACCTTCGGATACTTCGCGCGCAGGCGCCGCATCTCGTCGTTGATGTAGCCCGCCTGCACGGGGCTGCCACCCGGGCTGTTGATGCGCAGGATCACGCCCTGGGTCCCGGGATCCTTGAAGGCGCGGTCGAGGGCCTTGATGATGCGATCCGCCGAGGCCTTCCCGTCCGGGGCGATGATGCCCTCCAGGTCGACCACCGCCGTGTGGCGCGAGCCCGCGGCGACCTCGGTCTCGGCGCCGCGGCCGATCCATCCGAGCCATCCCGCGAGCACCAGGAAGGCGAGGATGAACCACAGCAGCTTGAAGAGCGCGCCCCACTGGCGCGAGCGGCGCTGCTCGTCGAGCGCCCTGAGCGCCACGCGCTCGAGCACGGAGCGCTCCCATTCGGGGGGCGTGGAATCGGTCATCGCGTCTCGTCCGGCATCGCGTTCAGGAGGAGAACCTCGCCGTCGTCTTCGCGGGTCGGCAGCCGCTCGAGCGATGCGCCGCAGCACGGACCCGCCACGCAATATCCGGTCGCCGGCTCGAACAACGCACCGTGCGTCGCGCAGACCAAGTATAGCCCAGTCACATCGAGGAACTCGCCCGGCTGCCAGTCGAGCTCCGTGCCCATGTGCGGGCAGCGGTTCACGAACGCGCGCACCGCCCCGCCATGCCGGAGCGCGAAGCCCTTCTCCTCGTCGTCGCCTTGCCGCAGGCGGAAGCGCACGCCGCGGCCGCCTTCGGCGAGGGCGGCCGAAGGGCAGATCACGCGTGGGCCGCGAGCCATTCGCGCAGCTCGGCTACGCTCGCGCAGCGCGCGAGCGCCGGGCGGGTGGCGAGCAGATCCTCGCTGTGGGCGCCGTAGGACACCGCAACGGCCCCGACGCCCGCGTTCGCCGCGAGCTCGAGGTCGTGCGTGGTGTCGCCGACCATGATCGTCCGGTGCGGCTCGACGCCCGTCGTCTCGAGCAGCACGAGGAGCATGTCCGGATGCGGCTTTGCGAACCCCTCGTCGGCGCAGCGCGTCGCCTCGAAGCGCTCGCGCAGCCCCGTCGCGTCGAGCGCCCGCTCGAGCCCGCGGCGCGCCTTGCCCGTGGCGACGGCCAGGCGCCGGCCGCGCGCGCGCAGCTCCGAGAGCATGTCGCTCACCCCCTCGTAGAGCGGCGCCTCGTGCTCGCGGGCGAGGAAGTGGTGGCGGTAGCGCTCCGCCAGCCGGCGCTGACCCTCGGCATCCAGCCCCGGCGCCACGTGCCGGAAGGTGTCCGCCATGTTGAGCCCGATCACGTAGCGCGCCTCCGTCTCGCCCGGCACCGGCACGCCCACCTCGCGGCAGGCCTCCTGCAGGCAGGCGGCGATGAGGCGCGTTGAATCCATGAGCGTCCCGTCCCAGTCGAAGACCACGAGCTCGTAGCGGCTCACGGCGGCGGCTCCGCCATGAACCGGTCGCGGAAGCGCGCGAGGTCCGCGGGCAGCGGGGAGACGAGCGTGACCGGCTCGCCGGTCACCGGATGGGCAAAGGAAAGGGACGCGGCGTGCAGGAACATGCGCCGCAGCCCCAGTCCGCGCAGCCTCCGGTTGAGCTCGAAGTCGCCGTAGCGGTCGTCTCCCAGCACCGGGTGGCCTAGGTGCGCGAGGTGCACGCGGATCTGGTGCGTGCGTCCCGTGACGAGCTCGGCCTCGAGGAGGCTGTACTCCGCGCCGCGGGCGATGCGGCGCAGGACCGTTTCGGCCGCCCGCCCCGCTTCGGACACCGAGACGCGCTTGCCGCCCCCTGCGCTCGGGCGCGTCGCGAGCGGCAGCCGGACGCGCTGGAGCTCATTGCGGAAACGTCCCGCCACGCCCGCCAGGTAGCGCTTGTCCACGGCGCGGGTGCGCATCATCTCGTGCAGGGCGGTGAGCGCCGGGCGGCTCTTCGCCACCAGGAGCGCTCCCGAGGTCTCCCGGTCGAGGCGATGGACGAGCTCGAGGAAGCGCGCCTGCGGGCGCATCGAACGCAGCGACTCGATCACGCCGTGCGCTACGCCGCTGCCCCCGTGCACGGCGAGGCCCGCCGGCTTGTCGACGGCGAGGAACGCCTCGTCCTCGTACAGGATCGGGAGGCGGAAATGCGGCGCCGGGGCGGGCTCGTCGCGCCGCGCCACGCGCACGGGCGGGATGCGGATGCGGTCGCCCGCGGCCACGCGGTCGGAGGCCGCGACGCGGCGGCTGTTCACCCGCACCTCGCCGCTGCGCAGGATCCGGTAGATGCGGCTCTTGGGCACGCCCTTCAGGCGCGCGATGAGGTAGTTGTCGATGCGCTGTCCCGCCTCCTCGGCGGCCACTTCGATCCAGCGCACGGCCGGGACGGCGCCGGCGGCTTTCCCTTCGCTGGGCATCCTTGCTATACTATATCTAGTTGATTTCCAAGCTCGCGCCCGTTCATGCGGACCTGCGCGAGGGGGCGGAGCCCCGCGGGAATCGGCCAGGCAAGGAGGGCGCCGCGATGCGGCACCCGGGCAGGCAAACGTCGCTCGCCTGCGAGACCAAGCAGCGATGGTAAACGAATCACACGCGCTCGACGCACCACCGAATTCACGCACCCGCCTCGCCTCCGGGCGAAGCGCGGGCGCCAGACGAAGAACACCAGAACTCGCCTGTCTCGCGCACGCTACGTGACGCACTCAAGAACCGATTTCTGAAGCCTCTCGTCGAACCGGGCCCGCCGGTGTCCCCGACAAAGGGGGTGACTAACGGCCGGGCCCTCTTCCGTGTGGACCGAGCGCGGGAGAGAGAAACCATGAAGCGCATGCTTTTCAACGCGACCCAGGCGGAGGAGCTCCGGGTCGCCATCGTCGATGGCCAGAAGCTCGTCGACCTCGACATCGAGCACGCCGGCAAGGAACAGCGCAAGAGCAACATCTACAAGGGCGTCATCACCCGCGTGGAGCCGTCCCTCGAGGCGGTCTTCGTCGATTACGGCGCCGAGCGCCACGGCTTCCTCCCCTTCAAGGAGATCGCCAAGCAGTACATGGTGAGCGAGGCGGGCGAGTTCGGGCGCTCGAAGATGGCCACCCACCTCAAGGTGGGCCACGAGATGATCGTGCAGGTGGACAAGGACGAGCGCGGCAACAAGGGCGCGGCGCTCACCACCTACGTCTCGCTCGCCGGCCGCTACCTCGTGCTGATGCCGAACAACCCGCGCGGCGGCGGCGTGTCGCGGCGCATCGAGGGCGAGGAGCGCAACGAGCTTCGCGAGGTGATGGACCAGCTCCAGGTCCCCGACGGCATGAGCCTCATCGCGCGCACGGCGGGGATCGGGCGCAGCGCCGAGGAGCTGCAGTGGGACCTCAACTACCTCCTGCAGCTCTGGAACGCCATCGAGAAGGCGGCCGAGGAGGAGAAGGCGCCCTGCCTCATCTACCTCGAGTCGAGCCTGGTGGTGCGCGCGATCCGCGACCTGTTCCAGCCGGACATCGGCGAGATCCTCGTGGACACGCCCGGCATCTACGACCAGGCCCTGTCGTTCATGAGCACGGTGATGCCGGCCAACGTGAACAAGGTCAAGCTCTACCGCGACGACATCCCGCTCTTCTCCCGCTTCCAGATCGAGCACCAGATCGAGAGCGCCTACCGGCGCGACGTGACCCTGCCCTCGGGCGGGGCCATCGTGATCGACCACACCGAGGCGCTGGTCGCGATCGACGTGAACAGCGCGCGCGCCACGCGCGGCCACGACATCGAGCAGACGGCGTTCAACACGAACGTCGAGGCGGCCGACGAGGTCGCGCGCCAGCTGCGCCTGCGCGACCTGGGCGGGCTCATCGTGATCGACTTCATCGACATGGAGAGCGCCAAGAACCAGCGCGAGGTCGAGAACCGGCTGCGCGACGCGCTGCGGCACGACCGCGCGCGGGTGCAGGTCGGCAAGATCTCGCGCTTCGGGCTGCTGGAGCTGTCGCGCCAGCGGCTCCAGCCGTCCCTCGAGGAGACGACCCACACACCCTGCCCGCGCTGTCACGGCACGGGCTACATCCGCGACACGGCCTCCACCGCGCTGCACGTGCTGCGCATCCTGCAGGAGGAGGCGATGAAGGAGAACACCGCCGCGATCCACGCGCAGGTGCCCGTCGACGTCGCCACCTATCTGCTCAACGAGAAGCGCAGCGAGATCTTCAAGATCGAGACGCGCCTCAAGGTGAACGTGCTGCTCATCCCGAACCCGAACCTCGAGACGCCGAACTACCACGTGGAGCGCCTGCGGCACGATTCGCCGCAGCTCGACGTGCAGACGCCGAGCTACGAGATGGTGACGGTCCCCGACGAGGAGCCCGTCGGGCTGCCCACCAAGGCGCCCGAGGCGCGGCCGCCGCGCCCCGAGCCGCTCGTGAAGGGCATCACGCCCGAGCAACCCGCTCCCGTGGCTGCCGAGCAGCCCGCCGCGCCGCGACCCGTGCCGGCAGCGGCGCCCGCCGTTCCCGCACCGGGCGCGGCAAACGAGGAACGCGCGGGCGGCATCATCGAGCGCTTGTTCGGGTGGCTGCGCAAGCCCGCCGAGCCGGCACCTGCCGCGGCGCGGGCCGAGGTTCCCGCGACCGAGGAGAGCCCCGCCCGCGGGGGACAGCGCACCCCGGAGCGCGGCCGCGGCCGCGGAGGCGAGGAAGGTCGACGCGAGGGTCGCCGCGGAGGCGAGTCCCGCCGCGGAGAGGAGCGCGTACGCGGCGAGGGTCGCCGCGGCGAGTCGCGCCAGGGCCAGGAGCGCAGGCACGAGCCGCCACGCGGCGAGCCGAGAGACGAGGGCCGCGAGCCACGCGAAGCCCGCGAAGCGCGCGAGCCGCGGGAAGCCCGTGAAGCGCGGGAAGCCCGGGAGCCGCGCGAGCGCCGCGAGCCCCGCGAATCGCGTCGCGAAGAGGGGCGCCAGGGACCGCGCCCACCGCGGCCGGCCGAAGCGCCTCGCGGCGAGGCGACCGGAGCGCCCGCCCGCCTCGAATCGCACCCCGCGGCCGAAGCCGTGGGCGAAGCCGCCGAAGGCCAGGGCCGCCGCCGGCGCCGCCGCGGTCGCGGCGGGGATCGCGCCGAGCGCGCGCAGCGCGAGGGCGCATCCACCCAACCCGTGACGTCCGCGGAAGCGGCCGTCCCCATCGCGGCCGAGGCTCCTTCGGCGATCGCGGCCCGGGAGCCTTCGCGCCACGAGGAGCGTTCGCGCGAGGAACGGCCTCGCGACGAGCGGCCGCGCGGGGAATCCCGTGGGCCGGAGCGAGCGCGTAGCGAGGAAGCGGCCCTGCCGCCCGCGGTTCCCGCTCCGGTGCCCGCCGCGCCCGCCGTCTCGTTCCACGCGATCAGCGAACACGACGAGGTCGTCGAAGAGCCGCATCGGCCCCAGCGCCGACGGCGGCATCCGGCGGCGGAGGCTGCCGCGGTCGAGCAGCCACCCTTGGAGCTCGTCGAGACCCAGTCGGCTCCCACCGAGGCGCCTGCGTCCGAGGAGGATCTCCCCCGGCGCACGAAGCCGCGCAGGCGCCGCGCCGCCGCCGCCGACAGCGGCCCGCTGCAGCTGGTGGAGACGGCCGCGGGCGAGGGCCCGTCGGGCGAGGTCCCGCCGGCGCCATGAGCCCGGCGCCGGTCGACTTCTATTTCGAGTTCTCCTCACCCTACGGGTACGTCGCGAGCCGGCTCGCCGGGGACCTCGAGGGGCGCCTCGGGCGGCCGCTTCGCTGGCGGCCGATCCTGCTCGGTCCCATCTTCAAGGTGACGGGGCAGGCCCCGCTCACGAACATCCCCCTCAAGGGCGACTACTCGAAGCGCGATTTCGCCCGGACCGCGAGGATGCACGGCGTCGACTACCGCCACCCCGACAATTTTCCCATCGGCACCGTGGCCGCGTGCCGCGCCTTCTACTGGCTCGACGATCGCGACCCGGGCGAGGCGCGCCGGCTCGCGGGCGCGCTCTACGACGCCTACTTCGCGCGCAACCGCGACATCGGAAAGGCCGAGGGCATGCTGCAGGTCGCGCGCGAGGCGGGCTTCGACGATGCCGCGCTCGCCGCCGCGATCGAGGATCCCGCCCTGAAGGAGCGCGTGAAGCGCGAGGTGGACGGCGCGATCGCCGCCGGCGTCTTCGGCTCGCCCTTCTTCATCGCCGACGGAGAGCCGTTCTGGGGCGTGGACCGCATCCCCATGCTCGAGGAATGGATCCGCAGGGGAGGCTGGTAGCCTATTCCGGCGCGTCGAGGGCGGCGCTCTGCGCGGCGAGCCCGTCGGCGGCCTCTTGCTCAAGCTCCTGCGCGCGCGAGCGCACGCGCTCGCGGCGGGCCGCGAGGGCCTCGGCGCGCACCCCGATGGTCTCTTCCCCGAACAGCACCTGCCGGAGGAACCGGAAGGCGAACTGCAGCAGCTCACCGTCGTCCGAGAGGATCGTCCCCATCTCGGCCGCGGGAATGTCGTAAAGCTGGGCGAACGCCGCGCTCGAGACGAAGGCGCGGAATCGGTCGAGGTCGTAGCAGGCCATGAAGAAAAGCTCGCGGCTGCGGCGCGAGGGCTTCCCGACCGTCGGCCCCGAGGAGAGCTTCTTCAGCACGAGCTGGCGCCAGCCGCGCGCCATGCGGTCGTACTCCTCGAGCCCCTGCTCGCGGCGGTAGTCGGCGACGGTGATCGTGCGCGGCTCCTCGTGGCCCTTGCAGTGGGCCTCCTTCACGAGCGCGTACGAGTCCCGGTCCGTCGATTCCCCCTGCCTGCGCATCGCGAGAAGCGCGACCGGATAGTAGCGGCAGGCGGTCGGCCGGTCCTCGTAGACGCTGCAGCCCTCCGGAGTCATGAAGCGGCACGCGGTCCCGCCTTCCACGGGCTTCAGCTTCGCCCCCGCGATGCCGTCCTTCTCCATCTCGCAGGGGAAGGTGTAGTCGCGCAGGAACGTTCCCGAGTCGAGGCCCAGGCGCCGCTTCAGCCGCACGACGTCGTAGGGCGTGAGGGAGATGTCGATGTTGGAGCAGCACGCGTTCCAGCACGCGATGCCCTTGCGGCACCGGAAGCGGATCTCCCGGTCCCCGCCGAAGGTCTCCGGAACGACGGGGTTGCCGGGAAAGGGATTCACGCGCGCGACCTCAGTCGGCGGTCGCTCCCACCTTGGCTGGCGCGGGCGCTGCCGCAGGCGCCGGCGGAGCCTTGAAGAGCTTGGACTTGTCCACCAGGTCCACGTGGCGGCGCTTGAAGCACGTCCATTGGTGGGTCTTGCGGTCGTAGACCGAGTTCACGAAGACGTGCCAGTTCTTCTCGTCGACGAAGTTCTTGTCCGTGCGGTAGTAGAAGCCCGGGTAGCGCGACTCCTCGCGGAACTCGATGTGCTTCATGTGCGCTTCGGCGGTCAGGATGCGATGGTAGTTCTCCCACGCGCGCAGCAGCTCGTGCAGGTCCTTGGCGCGCATCTTCGCCGCGTCCTCCTTGAGCATCGCGAGCTTCTCCTCGGCGATGGCGAGCATCCGGTCGTTCGTGTTGTAGTAGGTCGCGACCCCGGCCACGTACTCGTCCATGATCTTCTGCAGCCGGAACTGCAGCATCTTCGGCGTGATGTAGTGCGGGTTGATGTCGATCGCCGTCGTGTAGTCCTTGTGCTCGAGGAAGTTGCGCACCGGCTTGTAGATCTCCTCGGCGAGCTGCTCGGGCGGGGTCTCCAGCTCGGGCTTCCAGCTCTTGTTGTCGTAGGCGTATTTCACCATCGCCTTCGCGGCGAGCCGCCCCTCGGCGTGCGAGCCCGAGGAGAATTTGTGCCCCGAGGCGCCCACGCCGTCGCCCGCGGTGAACAGGCCCTTCACCGTGGTCATCGAGCGGTAGCCCCAGCTCCAGCCGCGCGGCAGGTGCCCCGGCACGCCGTCGAGCTCGCCGTCGGCGGCCGTCGGGGCGCCCACGTCCGTCGGGCCCGACACCCAGATGCCGCAGCAGCCCGAGTGCGAGCCGAGCAGGTAGGGCTCGGTCGGGATGAGCTCGGAGTTCTTCTTCTCCGGCTCGACGTTCTCGCCGACCCAGATGCCGCACTGGCCGATGCACATGTCGAGGAAGTCCTCCCACGCCTCGGCCTCGAGGTGCTTCACCTCCTTCGGCGAGAGCGTCTCGCGCAGCTTGGCGAGCGCCGAGACCGTGTCCATGTAGATCGGCCCGCGGCCTTCCTTCATCTCCTGGAGCATGAGGTGGTTGCGCAGGCACGAGGCGGGGACGGCGGCCTGACCGTACGGCGGGTACTGGTCGAGCAGCGCCTTGTTCTTCGTCATGTAGTCCTCGCCATAGGCGTTGGTCGCCTTGGCCTTGAAGAGCAGGAACCACGCTCCCACCGGCCCGTAGCCGTCCTTGAAGCGCGCCGGGACGAAGCGGTTCTCCATCATCGTCATCTCGGCGCCGGCCTCGGCGGCCATGGCGTAGGTGCTCCCGGCGTTCCACACCGGGTACCACGCGCGGCCGGTGCCCTCGCCCACGGATCGCGGCCGGAAGAGGTTCACGCAGCCGCCCGCGGCGAGGAGGATCGCCTTGGCCTTGTACACGTAGATCGTGTTCTCGCGCACCGAGAAGCCGACGGCGCCCGCGACGCGCGAGGGATCGTTCTTGTCGTTCACGAGCTTCACGATGAAGACGCGCTCCTGGATGCGGTCCAGGCCCAGCGCCTTCTTCGCCGCCTCGGCGACGATCCACTTGTAGGACTCGCCGTTGATCATGATCTGCCACTTGCCGGAGCGCACGGGTTTGCCGCCGTCCTTGAGCGCGGGCAGGGCCTCGCGCTGCGCCTCCGCTCCGTCGTGGCGCACGCCGTTCGCGTCGGTCTTCCAGATCGGCAGGCCCCACTCCTCGAAGAGGTGCACGGAATCGTCCACGTTGCGCCCGAGGTCGTAGGCGAGGTCGTCGCGCGTGATGCCCATGAGGTCGTTGGAGACCATGCGCGCGTAGTCCGCCGGGTCCTGCTCGGAGCCGATGTAGGTGTTGATCGCCGAGAGCCCCTGCGCCACCGCTCCCGAGCGGTCCATCGCCGCCTTGTCGACGAGGCGGATCTTCAGCTCGTGCCCCGTCTCGGCCTTGAGCGCCTCGGCCCAGCGCATGATCTCGTAGCCTGCCCCGCAGCAGGCCATGCCTCCGCCGATGAGGAGGATGTCGATCTCTTCCTGGACGATGCGGGGGTTCTCGAAGGTACCTTGTGTCATGTCATTCACCTCGGGCATCCGTGTTCATCTGTGTTCGATCCGTCGCTCGCGCCGCTCCCGCGGTCACTTCACGCGGATGAGCTCGCCGTCGCGACCGGGCCGGAAGCCCCCGGAGACCGTCTTCGTGAAGAATCCCGGCTTCTCGAGGTCCGCCATCCTGGGCATGGGCTTGCCGCCGTAGGGATCGATCGAGCCCTCGGCGGTCGTGCGGATGGGGAACTTGAACCGCTTGAGGGTCCCGTTGCGGAAGCGGATGGTCCACATGATCGCGTCGCTGCCGCGCAGGGGCTGCACCGAGCCGCCCAGCGGCACGATGTCGGCATAGTGGCGCACCTCGATCGCGTTCTGCGGGCAGATCTTCACGCAGGAATAGCACTCCCAGCATTGCTCGGGCTCCTGGTTGTACGCCTTCATCGCGTGGCCCGTCTTCGAGCCGTCGTGGTCGAGCATCATCAGGTCGTGCGGGCAGATGTACATGCACGCCGTCTTGTCCTGGCCCTTGCAGCCGTCGCACTTGTCGGTACGGACGTAGGTGGGCATCGTGTCACTCCTTCTCGTCTTCGGATTCGGAATCGGTTGGGTCCGGGCGGTCGCGCGTTTCAGCGGGCCGAGTGGCCCGTGAGCTTCACTTCCACCTTCTCCTCGAGGCCCGCGTAGTAGGCGCGCAGGATCTCGAGCACCTCGGGGCGGCTGAACTCGGCGGGCACCTCGGCGCCTTCCGAGAGCCACTTGCGCAGCTTCGTGCCCGACACCAGGAGGCGGTCCTTGTCGTCGTGGGGGCAGGTGCGCGCCGAGGCCATG
>DASPRQ010000016.1:0-62312 GCA_035624355.1 Usitatibacter sp.
GACCTCCTTCTTGTCGGAGGCGGTTCCCTTCCCCTTGTCGTACAGGAACTTCATGATGTCCTTGTGGATCGGGTGGTCGTTCTCGACCGAGTGCCCGAGCGCGAGCGCGTTGTAGCCCTTCGCCGCGGCCTCCGCCGGCAGCACGTCGGGCTCGGCGCCGGACCACCACACGCCGTACATCTGCAGGCGCGGGTACGCGACCGCGATCGCCTCCTTGATGGCCGTCGAGTTCATCACGCCCCATCCCCACAGGAACACGTAGTCGGGCCGCTGCTGGCGGATCTGCAGCCACGTCGCCTTCTGCTCGACCCCCGGGTGCGTCACGGGAAGGAGCATCAGCTGGAAGCCCTCCTTCTTCGCGAGCGCCTCGAGCACCGGGATCGGCTCCTTGCCGTAGGGCGAGTCGTGGTACACGAGCGCGATCTTCCGGCCCTTCAGCGACCCCTTCTTCTTCACGTGCTGCACCAGGATGTCGGCGCCGTCCCAGTAGGTGCCCATCATCGGGAAGTTCCAGCGGAACACCGCGCCGTCGACGGAATCCGCGCGGCCGTAGCCGGCGGTGATGAGCACGATGTGGTCGCCGGGCGCCTTCTCGGTCAGCGCGTAGGTGATGCCGGTCGACAGCGGGCTGAACGCCACGGGGTGCTTGCTCTTCAGGCGCTCGTAGCACTCCACGCCGCGGTCGGTCGCGTAGCCGGTCTCGCACTCCTCGTACGCGATCTTCACGCCGTTGATGCCCCCGTCGCGCGCGTTCACGAGCTTGAGATAGTCGATGAACCCGTCGGCCCACGGCACGCCGTTGGGCGCGTAGGGGCCCGTGCGGTAGACCAGCGCGGGAATGAAGATCTCCTTCCCCTGCGCGAGGGCGTCCGCCGCCGCGACGAGGCCGCCCGACGCGGCGAGCGCGAGCGCCGCCGCCTTGATACGCCATCCGTGCTTCATCTGTCTTCCCTCCTCTCGTTGTGGTGCTTCAATGCGGAAACGGCCAAAGGCGGAGCTTTTCCTTGCCGATCGCCCAGAGGCGCGCGAGGCCGCGCGGCTCGGCGATCAGGAAGAAAACGATCAGCCCCCCGAACGTCATCAGCTCGACTTCCGAGACGGTGGCCGTCGACAGCGGCATCCCGAGCGCGGTCGGGAGCCGGTTCAGGGCGATGGGCAGTATCACGATGAACGCCGCGCCGAGGAACGACCCGAGGATCGACCCGAGGCCGCCGATGATCACCATGAAGAGCAGCTCGAAGGAGCGGTTCACGTCGAAGGCGAGCGGCTCCCAGCCGCCGAGATAGACGAACCCCCAGAGCGCGCCGGCGATCCCGACGTAGAACGAGCTCACGGCGAAGGCGGTGAGCTTCGCGTAGAGCGGCCGGATGCCGATCACCTCGGCGGCGACGTCCATGTCGCGGGTGGCCATCCACGACCGGCCGATCGCCCCCCGCGTGAGGTTCTTGGCGAGCAGCGCGAACACCGACACGATCGAGAGCACGAAGAGGTACTTCTCCGCGGGGCCCTGGATCGGGTGCCCGAACATCTCGAGCGGCGGCGCGGCCACCGATCCGGAAGAGGAATAGTTCGTGAACCAGCCCACCCGGGAGAAGAGCCAGTCGAGGAAGAACTGCGCGGCGAGCGTGGTCACCGCGAGGTAGAAACCCTTGATGCGCAGGCTCGGGATGCCGAAGAGCGCGCCCGCGACGGTCGAGCACAGCCCCGCCAGCACGAAGACGACCAGAAGATTGAGGTCCGGCACGCGCACGGCCAGGTTGTAGGCCGCGTACGCACCCACGGCCATGAAGCCCCCGGTGCCGAGCGACAGCTGCCCGCAATAGCCGACGAGGATGTTGAGGCCCAGCGCGGCGAGCGACAGGATCAGGAACGGCGTGAGGATCGCGCGGAACAGGTAGTCGCTCGCGAGGAACGGCATCGCGACGAACGCGAACAGGAGGAAGCCGATCACGAACACGCGGTCCTGCAGGATCGGGAAGAGCTGCTGGTCCGACGCGTACGTCGTCTTGAACTGGCCGGTCTCGCGGTAGATCATCTCGCGGGTTCCTTCGTCATACGCGATCGATGTGCTTCTCGCCGAAGAGCCCCTCGGGCCGGAAGAGCAGGAACACCAGCGCGAGCACGTAGGCGAACCAGTTCTCGATGCCGCCCCCGAAGAGCGGACCCAGGTACACCTCCGAGAGCTTCTCGCCCAGGCCGATGAGCAGGCCCCCGACGATCGCGCCCGGGATCGACGTGAAGCCCCCGAGGATCACCACGGGGAGCGCCTTGAGGGCGATGAGCTGCAGCGAGAACTGCACGCCGAGCTTCGAGCCCCACACCACGCCCGCCACCAGCGCCACGAGACCCGCCACGCTCCAGACGATCACCCAGATGCGATTGAGCGGGATCCCGATCGACTGCGCGGCCTGGTGGTCGTCGGCCACCGCGCGCAGGGCCCGGCCGGTCGCGGTCTTCTGGAAGAAGAGCGCGAGCGCGGCCACCAGCAGCCCCGCGATGACCGCCGCGACGAGGTCCTCCGTGCTCACGAGGATGCCGCCCTCGAAGACCTTGTCGAGGATGATCTTCGGCTCCTTGGGCATGCCCACGTCGAGGGTGTAGACGTCCGCGCCCCACACGAGCTGCCCGAGGCCGTTGAGGAAGTAGGCCACCCCGAGGGTCGCCATGAAGAGCACGATCCCTTCCTGGTTCACCAGCGGGCGCAGCACGAGCCGCTCCACGAGCCACGCGAGCGCGACCATGACCGCGAGCACCACGGCCAGCGCCACGACGAAGGGCATCTTCTCCATGAGCCGCACGAGCGTGAGGGCGGCGAAGAGCACCATCGCCCCCTGGGCGAAGTTGAACACGCCCGAGGCCTTGAAGATGAGCACCAGCCCCAGGGCCACCAGCGAGTAGAGCACCCCCGACATCAGCCCGCCGATCACGATCTCGAGCCACTGCGGGAAACGCGCCTCGCCGAAGGCCATGGGCGAGACCGCCGCCGCGGCGAGCAGCGCGAAGAAGGCGATCGTGAGGTTGCGGGCCGAGGCGCTCAATGCTTGACCCCCAGGTAGGCGTCGATCACCGCCTGGCTCGAGCGCACCTCGTCGGGCGTGCCGTCGGCGATCTTCCTTCCGTAGTCGAGCACGACGACGCGGTCCGAGAGGTCCATCACCACGCCCATGTCGTGCTCGATGAGCACCACGGTGGTCCCGAACTCGTCGTTCACGTCGAGGACGAAGCGCGACATGTCCTGCTTCTCCTCGATGTTCATGCCGGCCATGGGCTCGTCGAGCAGCAGCACGCGCGGCTCGGCGGCGAGCGCGCGGCCGAGGTCCACGCGCTTCTGCAGCCCGTAGGGAAGGCGGCCCACGACCGTCTTCCTCACGTGCTGGATCTCGAGGAAATCGATGATCTCCTCCACGCGGCGGCGGTGCGCGATCTCCTCGCGCAGCGCCGGGCCCACGCGCAGCGCCTGCAGGAAGACGTTCGACCTCATCATGAGGTTGCGGCCGGCGAGGATGTTGTCGAGCACCGTCATGCCCTTGAAGAGCGCGAGGCTCTGGAAGGTGCGCGCGATGCCCATGGCCGCCGCGTGGTGCGGCTCCATCGCCGCGCGCACCTCGCCCCGGAAGGTGACACGCCCCTGCTGCGGCCGGTAGACGCCGTTGATCACGTTGAGGAGCGAGCTCTTGCCGGCGCCGTTCGGCCCGATGATCGCGCGGATCTCGTGCTCGCGCACGTCGAAGCTCACGTCCGTGAGCGCCTTCACGCCCCCGAAGGAGAGCGAGACCCCCTCCAGGGCGAGGATCACGTCGCCCACCCTGCCGCGCACCTCGCCCGGCTCGAGCTCGCGCAGGTTCACGCCGCCGCCTTCGCCGCCGCGGGCTCGAAGGTCTTCGCCGCCGCGATCGCGAGCTCGGCGCGCACCGAGCCCGTGCGCCCGTCCTCGAAGCGCACCTGCGCCTCCACGCTGCAGCGCTGCGCGCCCGCGTCGAGCGCCTGCACGATGGAGGCGTACTTCTCGGCGATGAAGCGCCGGCGCACCTTGCGCGTGCGGGTGAGCTCGCCGTCGTCGGCGTCGAGCTCCTTGTGCAGGACCACGAAGCGGTGGATCTGGCTGCCGGCGAGCTTCGGGTCGCGCGCCAGGTCCGCGTTCACGCGCTCGACGCAGCCGCGCACCAGCTCGAGCACCTGGGGCTTCGCGGCGAGGTCCGCGTAGCCCGAGTACGGGATCGACCGGCGCTCCGCCCAGTCGCCCACCGCCTGCATGTCGATGTTGACCATCGCGGTCGCGTGGGGACGCCCGTCGCCGAAGGCGACCGCCTCCTTCACGTGGGGGAAGAACTTGAGCTTGTTCTCGAGGTACTTCGGGGCGAAGAGCGTGCCGTCGGCGAGGTGCCCCACGTCCTTCGCGCGGTCGATGATCTTCAGGTGCCCGGTCGCGTCGAAGTAGCCCGCGTCGCCGGTGTGGAACCAGCCCTCGGCGTCCTTCGCCTCGCGGGTGGCCGCCTCGTTCTTGTAGTACTCGCGGAACAGGCCCGGGCCGCGCAGCAGGATCTCGCCCGCGTCGGTCACGCGCACCTCCACGCCCCTCATCGGCGGCCCCACGGTGTCCGGCTTCACGGCGCCGTCGTGCTGCACGCACACCATGACCGAGGTCTCCGTCGAGCCGTAGAGCTGCTTCAGGTTGATCCCGAGGGAGCGGTAGAAGACGAAGAGGTCCGGGCCGATCGCCTCCCCGGCCGTGTAGGCGACGCGCACCCGCGACATGCCGAGCGCGTTGCGCAGCGGCGCGTAGACCAGGAGGTTGCCGAGCGCGTAGAGCAGGCGGTCGCCTGGGCCCACGGGGCGGCCGTCGAGCAGGTCCCCTCCCACGCGGCGGGCGAGCTCCATGAAGTAGCGGAAGAGGAAGCGCTTGGGCGCGGCCGCGTCCTCCATGCGGATGGTGACCTGCGTGAGGAGGGCCTCCAGCACCCGCGGCGGCGCGAAGTAGTAGGTGGGGCCGATCTCGCGCATGTCGGTGAGGACGGTCTCCGCCGCCTCGATGCAGTTGATGCGGAAGCCCACCGCCATCCACTGCGCGTAGGAGAAGAGGTTCTGCCCGATCCACGCCATGGGCAGGTACGCGAGCACCTCCTCGTCGTCGCGCAGCCGCTCGAGCTCGGCGTAGGCGCGGCTCGAGGCGATGAGGTTGTCGTGGGAGAGCACCACGCCCTTCGGGTGGCCCGTCGTCCCCGACGTGTACATCATGATCGCGACGTCCTCGCCGCGGCCCCGGGCGGCGCGCGCCTCGAAGAAGCCGGGCTCCGCGCGCGCGGCGGCGCGGCCGGAATCGCGCAGCGCCTCGTAGGCCGCGAGCTCCGGGTTCGTGTAGTTGCGCAGGCCCCGCGGGTCGTCGTACCAGATGTGCGCGAGCTTCGGGCATTCCGGCAGCATCTCGAGGAGCTTGTCCGCCTGCTCCTGGTCCTCGACCACCGCGAAGGCGATCTCGGCGTTCTGGAAGACGTACGCCATCTCCTGGGCGACGGCGTCCTCGTAGAACGGCACCGGGATCGCCCCGAGGGCCTGGGCGGCGATGAGCGTCCAGTACAGGCGCGGACGGTTCGCGCCGACCACCGCGATGTGCGCCCCGCGCGCGAGCCCCGCCCGGGCGAGCCCGGCGGCGAGCCACTCGACCTCCTCGCGGACCTCGGCCCAGGTCCACGCCTGCCAGATGCCGTACTCCTTCTCCCGGATGGCGGGGTGGTCGCCCCGGGTGCGCGCATGGTGCAGCAGAAGCTTCGGGAACGTGTCGGTCGTCCCGATTTCCACCGTCATGGCCCTGGTCTCCTCCCCGTTTCCGGCTAGTGTAGCCGCAGCGCTACCGCCGGGGTGTCTTTTCGTTGACAATCCCGGGATCCCCCGGACCGAGGAACCCGAGCTGGAAACCCTCGCCGAGCTTCTCGCCGCCTCGCCCTGGACGCGCTCGCTCGGGCCCCGCCAGCTCGCCCGGGTGAAGGCCGAAACGGCGGTCCGGGATTTCCCGGCCGGCGCCTACGTCTGCCGCAAGGGCGAGCCGGTCGAGCACTGGATCGGCGTGGTCGACGGCCTGGTCAAGATGACCAGCGTGAACCCCCAGGGCAAGACCACGACGTTCACGGGCGTGACGAGCGGGGGCTGGTTCGGGGAAGGCTCGCTCCTGCGCGACCGCCTGCGCCGCTACGACATCGGGACCCTGCGCCCGAGCCGCATGGCGCTCATGCCGCGCGCCACCTTCGAGTGGCTGCTCGACACCGACATCGGCTTCAACCGCTTCCTGCTCATGCAGCTGAACGAGCGGCTTTCGCAGTTCATCGCGATGGTCGAGCACCAGCGCCTGCTCGGCCCCGACGCGCGCGTCGCGCGCTCGCTCGCCGCCCTGTTCAACCCGGTGCTGTATCCCGACCAGGCCACCGAGATCCAGATCTCCCAGGAGGAGGTGGGCTACCTCTCGGGGGTGTCGCGCCAGCGCGTGAACCGGGCGCTGCAGGTGCTCGAGAAGGCGGGGCTCCTCAAGGTCGAGTACGGCCGCGTCCGCATCCTCGACCTCGAGGGCCTGCGCGCCTTCGCCTAGGCCGCCATCGCCGGGCGCACGACGCCGTCGCGGATCGCGATGGCGCCGGCACGCTCGAGGTCGGAAAGCAGCCAGCTCGCGAGCCGCGCGTCGTCGAGGCCCAGGAAGCGCCCGGAGAGCTCCCGGTAGGCCGGAACGCGGCCCACGTAGCCCGCCACGTCGGCGACGGCCATCGAGCCCTTGTCGAGGAGCGCGAAGGCGAAGAGCGCTCGCAGGGCGTGGCGCGCGCCCTTCGCGGGGTCGCGCGCGAACGCGTCGAGCTTCGAGCGGGCCCGGGAGAGCGCGCCGGCCACGTCCTCGAACGGCGCGCCGTGCCCCGGGATCACCACGGCGGGATCGAGCCGCGCGATGGTGGCGAGCGCCGCGCGGGCCGCCTCGTGGGCGGGCTGCCCGCCTTCCTCGGGCCACACGAACCCCATGCCGCTCTCCCACAGCGCGTCGCCCGAAACGAGCACGCGATTGCGGGGCTCGAAGTACACGAGCGCGTCCATGTCGTGCCCCGGCGCGGCGTGCGCCTGCCACGCGAATCCGCCGGCCTCGAATTCGTCGCCCGCGGCGAGCGTATCGTCGAAGCGGAAGGGATCGGCGCGCTGGTCGAAGCGCTCCATCCAGACGCTCTGCGGCGTCCACGGCACCACGTGCTTCGCCTCGCCCTCGGGGATCGTGACGCGGCAGCCGTACGCGGCCGCGACGGCCGCGTTGCCGCCCATGTGGTCCGAGTGGCAATGGGTGTTGATCAGGCGCTCGAGGGGCTCGCCCTCGAGGCCCGCGGGCCCCGCGAGCAGTTGCAGCGTCTCCTCGCGGTGGCCGCAATAGCCGGAATCGATGACCACGTTGTCGCCGGGAGCGCGCAGCACGACGTGGTTTGAATTGAGCCAGCCGCGCACGATCACGCGCACCGATGGGGGAAGGCGGGGAGCCATATAGACTTTATGCCATGAATCTCCTCGACGGCCTCGCCGTGGTCACCATGGCGCTCAACCTCCCCGGCCCCGTGGCGTGCGCGCGGCTGCGCGACCTCGGCGCGCGCGTGACGAAGGTCGAGCCGCCGGATGGCGACCCGCTCGCGGGCTACTGTCCCTCCTGGTACGCGCGCCTGCACGCGGGCATGGCGGTGCGGCGCCTCGACCTCAAGGCCGACGCGGGCCGCCGGGAGATGGAGGCGCTGCTCGCCGGCGCCGACCTCTTCGTGAGCGCGCAGCGCCCGTCCGCGCTCGCGCGCCTCGGCCTCGACGCGGCTTCCCTCGCGGCGCGCCACCCGCGCCTGTGCGTGCTCGCGATCACCGGGCACGGGCCGCCCGACGAGGAGAAGGCCGGCCACGACCTCACCTACCTCGCCGGGCACGGGCTCGTCGCCCCTCCCCGGCTTCCGCCCACGCTCTTCGCGGACATGGCGGGGGCGGAGCGCGCGGTGTCCACCGCGCTCGCGCTGCTCCTCGCGCGCGATCGCGACGGCGCGGGACGCGCGCTCGCCGTGCCGCTCGCCGAAGCGGCCGCCTTCCTCGCGCAACCGCTCGCCGAAGGCCTCACGCGCCCGGGCGCGACGCTGGGCGGGGGGCTCGCCGGTTATAATCTCTACGAGGCGCGCGACGGCTGGATCGCGGTCGCCGCCCTCGAGCCGCACTTCGCGCGCCGCCTCGCGCAAGCCCTCGGCCTGGAATCGCTCGCGCGGGAGACGCTCGCCGCGCGCTTCGCCGCCGAGAGCGCGGGCCACTGGGAAGCGTGGGCGCGCTCGCTCGACCTGCCCATCGTCGCCATCCGTCCCATCCCTCCCCCATCCCCATGAAAATCCAGGACAACGCATTCCTCGTCACCGGCGGAGGCTCCGGCCTCGGCGCCGCCACCGCCAAGATGCTCTCCGAGGAGGGCGCGAACGTCGTGATCGCCGACGTGAACGACGCCGGCGACTGGGTGGCGAAGCAGCTCGGCGGCCAGGGGCGCTTCGTGAAGGCCGACGTGACCGACGAGGCCTCGATGCAGGCGGCCGTGGACGTGTGCATCGCCTCCTTCGGCGCCATCCACGGCCTCGTGAACTGCGCGGGCGTGGCTCCCGGCGAGCGCGTGGTCGGGCGCAGCGGGCCGCACGCGCTCGCGAGCTTCGAGCGGACGGTGAGGATCAACCTCGTGGGAACCTTCAACGCGATCCGGCTCGCCGCGGCGAAGATGAGCGTGCAGCCCGCGTTCCCCAACGGCGAGCGCGGCGTGATCGTGAACACCTCGTCGGTGGCCTCCTTCGAGGGGCAGATCGGCCAGGCGGCCTACGCGGCGTCCAAGGCGGGCGTGAACGGAATGACGCTGCCCGTCGCGCGCGAGCTCGCCCGCTTCGGCATCCGCGTCGTCACCATCGCTCCCGGCATCTTCGACACGCCGATGCTCCAGGGCATGACGGAGGAGGTGCGCGCTTCCCTCGGCCAGCAGGTGCCGTTCCCTCCCCGCCTCGGCCGGCCCGACGAATACGCCTCGCTCGTGCGCGAGGTCGTGCAGAACGAGGTGCTCAACGGAACGGTGATCCGCCTCGACGGGGCGATACGGATGGCCCCCAAATGAGCGATAATTAGAGTCCGGCCCCCCACGAGGGACGCCGGCTCGCGGCCCGCGGAACTGCCGGGCGGCGAGATTCCAGGGAGCCGCATGCTGTTCGATACGCATCTCACGGAAGAATTCGACGCGCTTCGCGACACCGTGAAGCGCATGTGCGACGCGGAGCTCGCGCCGAGAGCCGCGGAAATCGACGCCCGGAACGAGTTCCCCGCCGACATGTGGGGAAAGCTCGGCGAGCTCGGCCTGCTCGGCATGACGGTGCCCGAAGCCTACGGCGGCACGGGCCTGGGCTACGTCGCCCACGTGGTCGCCATGGAGGAAGTCTCGCGCGCCTCCGCCTCCGTGGGCCTGTCCTACGGCGCGCACTCGAACCTGTGCGTGAACAACCTCTATCTCAACGGCAGCGAGGCGCAGCGGCGCCGCTACCTGCCGAAGCTCTGCTCGGGCGAGCTCGTGGGCGCGCTCGCGATGAGCGAGCCCGGCGCCGGAAGCGACGTCGTGGGCTCCATGGCGTGCCGCGCCGAGAGGAAGGGCGAGCGCTGGATCGCCAACGGCTCGAAGATGTGGATCACGAACGGGCCGGACGCCGACGTGCTCATCGTCTACATGCGCACCGCGCCGAAGGACCGGGGCTCGAAGGCGATGACCGCGTTCATCGTCGAGAAGGGCATGAAGGGATTCTCCACCGCGCAGAAGCTCGACAAGCTCGGCATGCGCGGCTCCAACACCTGCGAGCTCGTCTTCCGCGACTGCGAGATCCCGCACGAGAACGTGCTCGGCGAGGTGGACGGCGGCTCGCGCGTTCTCATGCGGGGACTCGACACCGAGCGCTGCGTGCTCTCGGGCGGGCCGCTCGGGATCATGCAGGCGGCGATGGACCTGGTGCTGCCCTACCTGCACGAGAGGAAGCAGTTCGACGCGCCCATCGGCACCTTCGAGCTCATGCAGGGCAAGATCGCCGACATGTACACGAAGCTGCAGGCCTCGCGGGCCTTCAGCTACCGGGTCGCCGCCGCGCTCGACCAGGGCCGGGGCCGCGCTGCCCGCAAGGATGCGGCCGCGTGCCTGCTGTTCGCCTCCGAGAACGCGGTCGAGGTCGCGCTCGAGGCGATCCAGGCCCTCGGCGGCAACGGCTACATCAACGAGTTCCCCGCCGGGCGGTTGCTGCGCGACGCGAAGCTCTACGACATCGGGGCCGGGACGAACGAGATCCGCCGGATGCTCATCGGACGGGAGCTCTTCGAGGAGTCGCTCTGAAGCAGCATTGAAGCAGGCATCGGTTCGAAGGAAACATCGGTACGACGGAAAGGAAGGCCATGGAAAGCATCGTCATCGTCGGCGCCAAGCGCACCCCCATCGGCGCCCTGCAGGGCAAGTTCAACGCGGTTACCGCGCCGCAGCTCGGGGCGACCGCCATCAAGGCCGCGGTCGAGCAGGCGGGCGTGAAGTCGAACGAGGTCGAGGACGTGATCTTCGGCTGCGTGCTCCCCGCCGCCCAGGGGCAGGCGCCGGCGCGCCAGGCGGCGATCTACGCGGGCCTCGACAAGACCACGCCCGCGACGACGGTGAACAAGATGTGCGGCTCCGGCATGAAGGCGGCGATGATGGCCTTCGACGAGCTCTCCGCGGGACAGGCGAAGGTGATCGTGGCCGGGGGGATGGAATCGATGACCAACGCGCCCTTCATGCTGCCCAAGGCGCGCGCGGGCTACAAGTACGGGGCGCAGCAGCTCCTCGACCACATGGCCACCGACGGCCTCGAGGACGCCTACGTCGGAAAGCCCATGGGATTCTTCGCCGACAAGACCGCGGAGAAGTACGGCATCACGCGCGAGGAGATGGATGCGTTCTCGAAGGAATCCACCACGCGGGCGCTGAACGCGGAGAAATCCGGCGCCTTCGCCGACGAGATCGCGCCCGTCACGGTGAAGACCCGCGCGGGCGAGGAAGTCGTGAAGCAGGACGAGACGCCCTTCACCGTGAAGATCGAGAAGATCCCGACGCTGCGCCCCGCGTTCAACAAGGACGGGCGGGTGACGGCGGCGACCTCCTCCTCGATCTCCGACGGGGCCGCCGCGCTCGTGATGATGACCGAGTCCGAGGCGAAGCGCCGCGGCGCGAAGCCGCTGGCCCGCATCCTCGCCTACGCGAGCAACGCCCACGAGCCCGAGTGGTTCACGACCGCCCCGGTGGGCGCGATCCAGAAGGTGCTGGCGAAGGCCGGATGGAAGGCCTCCGACGTGGATCTCTTCGAGATCAACGAGGCGTTCGCCGTGGTCACCATGGCGGCGATGAAGGACGTCGGCATCCCCTACGAGAAGGTGAACGTGAACGGGGGAGCGGTCGCGCTCGGGCACCCGATCGGGGCCACGGGGGCGCGCATCATCACCACGCTCATCTACGCGCTGCGCAAGCGCGGCCTGAAGAAAGGCGTCGCCGCGCTGTGCATCGGCGGCGGCGAAGCTACCGCAGTCGCACTGGAGGTGCTCTAGACCATGGCCACGAACCTCGCCACCCCGATCGAAAGGACGCCCAACATCGGGCGCACGCTCGCCGCGGAGCTGCGCTCGATGGGCATCGATTCCCTCGAAGCCCTGATGCGCGTGGGCTTCTGGGACGCGTGGCTGCAGCTGCGCCGGAACAATCCCGAGCGCGACGGCGTCCCGGCCTGCCTCGCCCTCGCGGGCGCCGTGGCGGGAGTGCGCTGGAACCACCTGCCGCCCAAGGTGCGCGCCGACATCCGCCAGCGCGTGAAGGCGGTGCGATCGTGAGCCGCGCGAACGCGGTCGCCCGATGGGGGCTCGTCGCCGCCGCGCTGCTCGTCGTGGCCGCGTGCGGCAAGTCCGAGGCGCCGAAGGCGGCGGCCGATCCGGCCGCGGAGCGGGCCGCCGCGAGGGAGCGCGCCAAGCACGAGGCGTTCGGCGCCGACGTGAAGGCCCTCGAGAAGGCGGAGAACCTCGGCGCCGACCTGAACAAGAAGGCGGAAGAGAACCTCCAGAAGGCCGACCAGTAGCCGCGATGGCGACCGGTCCCGGATGCCCTCCCGCGCGATGAGCGGAACCGCGCCGCATCCGCGCCAGGGCGTCGTCGCCGCGTGGCTGTCGCAGATGGTGGGCACGGTCGTGCTCGCCGCCGTCGTCCTCGCGTTCGTGAAGGCGGCCGGGGCTCCCTTCGCCGCGAGCGGCCGGGGGCTGCACGCCTACGCGTTCACGGCGATCCTCGCCGCCACCGTCCCGGCGCTCGCGTACCTGCGCTCCTTCAGGACGCATCTCGTCGCCGACGAGGCGGCGACGCGCACGCGCGGCGGCGCGCCCGATCCCGCGGCGCGCAAGGCGCTGCTGCGGGCGCTCGCGATCGGCGGGGCGCTGTGCGAGCTGCCCATGGCCGTGGGCGCGCTCGACCTGCTCTGCGGCGGGGAATCGCGCCTCTTCGTGGGCGCCACGATCCTCACGCTCGCGATGCGCCTCTCGCACCGCCCCTTCCTTCCGCGCGCCGCGGCCTGACGCGATGCCCGCCATCCGCACGCGCCTCGACCCGTCCTCGCCCGAGTTCCGCGCGAACGCCGAGCACCACCGGGCGCTCGCCGAGGACCTGCGCCGCCAGGTGGAGCGCCTGGCGCAGGGCGGCGGCGCCGAGGCGCAGAAGAAGCACACGGCGCGCGGCAAGCTCCTCCCGCGCGACCGCGTGCGTGCCCTGCTCGATCCGGGCGCGCCCTTCCTCGAGCTCTCCCAGCTCGCCGCCTTCGGCATGTACGGCGACGACGCGCCCTGCGCGGGGCTCATCACCGGCGTCGGGCGCGTCGAAGGCCGCGAGGTCGTGATCGTCGCCAACGACGCGACCGTGAAGGGCGGCACCTACTATCCGATGACGGTGAAGAAGCACCTGCGCGCGCAGGAGATCGCGGCGCAGAACCGGCTGCCGTGCATCTACCTCGTCGACTCGGGCGGCGCGTTCCTCCCGCTGCAGGACGAGGTCTTTCCCGACCGGGAGCACTTCGGGCGCATCTTCTACAACCAGGCGAACCTCTCCGCGCGGGGCATCGCGCAGGTCGCGGTCGTGATGGGCTCGTGCACCGCGGGCGGCGCGTACGTGCCCGCGATGTGCGACGAGTCGGTCATCGTGAAGAACCAGGGCACGATCTTCCTCGGGGGCCCGCCGCTCGTGAAGGCCGCGACGGGCGAGGTCGTGAGCGCCGAGGACCTGGGCGGGGGCGAGGTCCACTCCCGCACATCGGGGGTGACCGACCACCTCGCCGACGACGACCGGCACGCGCTCGCCATCGCGCGCGAGATCGTCCGCCACGCGAAGAGCGGGGACGCGAAGACGGGTCCGTCCCCATCGTTCGACGAGCCGCTGTACCCCGCCGAGGAGCTCTACGGGATCGTCCCGAAGGACCCGCGCCGTCCGTTCGACGTGCGCGAGGTGATCGCCCGCCTCGTCGACGGGAGCGACTTCCACGAGTTCAAGGCGCTCTACGGGACGACGCTGGTCACCGGCTTCGCGAGCCTGTACGGCAACCCCGTCGGCATCCTCGCGAACAACGGCATCCTCTTCTCCGAGTCGGCGCTCAAGGGCGCGCATTTCATCGAGCTCGCCTGCCAGCGCGGCATCCCGCTCCTCTTCCTGCAGAACATCACCGGCTTCATGGTCGGGCGCAGGTACGAGACGCAGGGCATCGCGAAGGACGGCGCGAAGATGGTGACGGCGGTCTCGTGCGCGCGGGTGCCCAAGCTCACCCTTATCCTCGGCGGCTCCTTCGGCGCGGGCAACTACGGCATGTGCGGCCGCGCCTTCGACCCGCGCTTCCTCTGGACCTGGCCCAACGCGCGCATCTCGGTAATGGGCGGCGAGCAGGCGGCGAGCGTGCTCGCCACGGTGCGCCGCGACGGCATCGAGGCGAAAGGCGGCCAGTGGTCGAAGGAAGAGGAGGAGGCGTTCAAGGCCCCGATCCGCGAGCAGTACGAGCGCCAGGGCCATCCGTACTACGCGACCGCGAGACTGTGGGACGACGGCGTGATCGATCCGGCGGACACGCGGCGCGTGCTGGGCCTGGGGCTCGCCGCCGCCCTCAACGCGCCGATCGGGGAGACGCGCTTCGGCGTCTTCCGCATGTGAACGAAAGGATCCCGTGAGCTCGCTCGCCGTCGAACGCCAGGGCCCCGTGGGCCTGGTCACCATGAACCGGCCCGAGCTCCACAACGCCTTCGACGACGCCCTCGTCGCCGAGCTCACCGAAGCGCTGCGCTCCATGGAGGCGGAGGAAGGGATCCGCATCGTGGTCCTCTCGGGCGCGGGCAAGTCCTTCTCCGCGGGCGCGGACCTCAACTGGATGCGCCGCATGGCCGGCTTCTCCGCCGACGAGAACCGGCGCGACGCGATGGCGCTCGCGACCCTCATGCGCACCCTCGCGCACCTGCGCAAGCCGACGATCGCGCGCGTCCACGGCGCGGCCTACGGCGGGGGCGTCGGGCTCGTGGCCTGCTGCGACGTGGCGATCGCCAACCAATCGGCGACCTTCGCGCTCACGGAAGCGAAGCTCGGTCTCGTCCCGGCCGTGATCGCGCCGTACGTGATCGCCGCCATCGGCGAGCGCGCGGCGCGGCGCTACTTCCTCTCCGCCGAGCGCATCTCCGCGGGGGAGGCTTTCCGCCTGGGCCTCGTGCACGACCTCGGACATTCCGACGGCGACATGGACGAGAAGATCGGCATCGTCGTCGACTCGATGCTCGCGTGCGGCCCGGTGGCGCAGCGCGAGGCGAAGGAGCTCATCCGCGCGGTCGCCGGGCGTCCCGTGACGAGCGAGCTGATCCAGGACACGGCGGAGCGGATCGCGAGGCTGCGCGCCTCGCCCGAGGGCCGCGAGGGCGTCGCCGCTTTCCTCGAGAAGCGCCGCGCCTCCTGGGTCCCGCCGGACCCCGACCCCGTGATCCCTCCCGAGCCGATCGTCTAGGCGCCCCAAGCCGGGCCGGCGCCTACATGTTGCGCCGGTACTGGCCGCCGACCTCGAAGAGCGCGCGCGTGATCTGGCCGAGCGAGCACACGCGCACGGCCTCCATCAGCACGTCGAAGACGTTCGCGTCGCGGATCACCGCCTCGCGCAGCCGCTCGAGCATCGCCGGCGCCGCGGCCGCGTGGCGCGCCTGGAAGTCGGCGAGGCGCGCGAGCTGGCTGCGCTTCTCCTCCTCGGAGGAGCGCGCGAGCTCGAGCTTCGCGGGGATCGGCTCGCCGTGCGGGTTGCGGAAGGTGTTCACGCCCACGATGGGATAGGAGCCGTCGTGCTTGCGGCTCTCGTAGTACAGGCTCTCCTCCTGGATCTTGCCGCGCTGGTAGCCGGTCTCCATCGCGCCCAGCACGCCGCCCCGGGAGGCGATCGCCTCGAACTCCTTCAGCACCGCTTCCTCGACCAGGTCGGTGAGCTCCTCGATCACGAACGAGCCCTGGTACGGGTTCTCGGTCATCGCGAGGCCCCATTCCCGGTTGATGATGAGCTGGATCGCCATGGCGCGGCGCACCGACTCCTCGGTGGGCGTGGTGACCGCCTCGTCGTAGGCGTTGGTGTGCAGGCTGTTCGCGTTGTCGTACACGGCGGTGAGCGCCTGCAGCGTCGTGCGGATGTCGTTGAAGGCCATCTCCTGGGCGTGGAGGCTGCGCCCCGAGGTCTGCGCGTGGTACTTGAGCTTCTGGCTCCTCTCGTTCGCCCCGTAGCGCTCGCGCATCGCCACCGCCCAGATGCGCCGCGCGACGCGCCCCATCACCGAGTACTCCGGGTCCATGCCGCTCGAGAAGAAGAACGAGAGGTTGGGCGCGAAGTCGTCGATCGCCATGCCCCGCGCGAGGTAGGCCTCGACGTAGGTGAAGCCGTTGGCGAGCGTGAAGGCGAGCTGGCTCACGGGGTTCGCGCCGGCCTCCGCGATGTGGTAGCCCGAGATCGAGACGGAATAGAAGTTGCGCACGTCGTGGCGCACGAACCACTCCTGGATGTCGCCCATCATCTTGAGGGCGAACTCCGTGGAGAAGATGCAGGTGTTCTGGCCCTGGTCCTCCTTGAGGATGTCGGCCTGCACGGTGCCGCGGACGGCGGCGAGCGTGGCGGCCCGCAGCGCCGCGTGCTCCTCGGCCGTGGGCGCGCGAGCGTTCGCCAGCGCGAACTTCGCCGCCTGCTGGTCGATGGCGGTGTTGAAGAACATCGCGAGGATCGTGGGCGCCGGCCCGTTGATCGTCATCGAGACCGAGGTCGTCGGCGCGCACAGGTCGAAGCCGTCGTAGAGCGCCTCCATGTCGTCGAGCGTCGCGATCGACACGCCCGAGTTGCCCACCTTGCCGTAGATGTCGGGGCGCGGGTCGGGGTCGCAGCCGTAGAGCGTCACGGAATCGAACGCGGTCGAGAGCCGCTGCGCGGGCATCCCTTCCGACAGCCGCTTGAAGCGCCGGTTGGTCCGGAACGCGTCGCCCTCGCCCGCGAACATGCGCGTCGGGTCCTCGGCCTCGCGCTTGAACGGGAAGACGCCCGCCGTGTACGGGAACGACCCGGGGACGTTCTCGCGCAGCAGGAAGCGCAGGATCTCGCCCTCGTCCTCGAAGCGCGGCAGCGACACCTTGCGCACCTTCGAGCCCGAAAGCGTCTCGCGGACCAGCGCCGTGCGCACCTCGCGGTCGCGCACCCGCACCACGTCCTCGTCCCGGGAGTAGCGCTCCGCGAGCGCGGGCCACTCGTCGAGCAGCCGCCGCGACGTGGGCGTGAGCCGCGCCTCCTTCGCCTGGGCGAGCGGGTCGAAGTCGCCCACGGGTTTGCCCGCCGCGTGAAACAGATCCTTCGCGGTGCGCAGCGACTGGCGCTCGCGCGCGAGGCGCGCCTGCTCGGCGGCATGGCGGTGGTAGCCGCGCACCGTGTCGGCGATGTCGGCGAGGTAGCGCACGCGCTCGGGCGGGACGATGGCGCGGTGGCGCGAGGACACCTTCCCCGGCGCCCGCGGCAGCTTCCCGGGCCGGGCGTCGAGCCCGAGCTCCTTCAGCCGCCCGACGACCGCCTGGTAGAGCGCGGTCACGCCCTCGTCGTTGAAGCGGCTCGCCTGGGTGCCGAAGACCGGCATCTCCTCCGGGCGAATCGCGAAGAGCTCGCGGTTGCGCTGGTACTGCTTGCGCACGTCGCGCAGCGCGTCCTCCGCGCCCTTGCGGTCGAACTTGTTGATGGCCACGAAGTCGGCGAAATCGAGCATGTCGATCTTCTCGAGCTGGCTCGCGGCGCCGAACTCCGGCGTCATCACGTAGACCGAAGCGTCGACGCAGGGCACGATCGCGGCGTCGCCCTGGCCGATGCCCGAGGTCTCGACGATCACCAGGTCGAAGCCCGCCACGCGGCAGGCCGCGATCACCTCGGGCAGCGCCGCGGTGACCTCCGTGCCGGTGTCGCGGGTGGCGAGCGAGCGCATGAAGACGTTCGGGTGGTCGATCGCGTTCATGCGGATGCGGTCGCCGAGCAGCGCCCCGCCCGTGCGCTTGCGCGAAGGATCGATGGAGACGACGGCGAGCTTCAGGCGCTCGGCCTGGTCGATGCGCAGCCTCAGCACCAGCTCGTCGGTGAGCGAGCTCTTGCCCGCGCCGCCCGTTCCCGTGATGCCGAGCGCCGGCACGCGCCGCTCGCGCGCCGCCTCGAGCAGCCGCGCGCGGAACCCCGCGCCGTACACGCCGTTCTCGAGCGCCGTGACGACCCGCGCGAGCGCTCGCCGGTCGCCCGAGGCGAGCTTCGCGATGGCCTCGTCCTCCTTCGGGGCGGAAGCCGCGACGTCGAAGTCGGAGCGCTCGAGCACGTCGTTGATCATGCCCTGCAGGCCCATCACCGCGCCGTCCTCGGGCGAGTACACGCGGGTGACGCCGCAGTCGTGCAGCTCGCGGATCTCGTCGGGAACGATCACGCCCCCGCCCCCGCCGAAGACCCGGATCTCGGAGCCCCCGCCGGCGCGCAGCAGGTCCAGCATGTACTTGAAATACTCCAGGTGCCCGCCCTGGTAGGAGGTGATCGCGATGCCCTGCACGTCCTCCTGGAGCGCGGCGCTGACCACCTCGCCCACCGAGCGGTTGTGCCCCAGGTGGATCACCTCCGCGCCCGAGGCCTGGAGGATGCGCCGCATGATGTTGATCGAGGCGTCGTGGCCGTCGAAGAGCGAGGCGGCCGTCACGAAGCGCACCTTGTGGCGCGGCTTGTAGGGGGCGAGCTTCCTGCGGACGGAAAGGTCGGTCATCGGGTTCGCGCCGACCGGCGGCCGGGCCGGAGGGCGCCTCGATCCGATGATATCGCACGTTGCGCCGGTTCCCCGCCTTCGGGCATCCTTGTCGTCCCCGCGACAATTCCCGGCGCATGTTCGACAAGATCCTCATCGCCAACCGCGGCGAGATCGCCTGCCGCGTGCTCCGCACCTGCCGGCGCCTCGCGATCCGCACCGTCGCCGTGCACTCCGCGATCGACTCGCGCGCGCTGCACGTCGAGCAGGCGGACGAGGCGTACCTCGTCGGGGGCCCGCGCCCGGCGGAGTCGTACCTGCGGGGCGCGGCGATCATCGAGGCGGCGAAGGCCTCCGGCGCGCAGGCGATCCATCCCGGCTACGGGTTCCTGTCGGAGAACGAGGCCTTCGCGCGCGGCGTGGAGGCGGCGGGCCTCGCCTTCATCGGGCCGACGCCCGAGGCGATCGCGAAGATGGGCCTCAAGGACCGCGCGAAGGCCATCATGGAGAAGGCCGGCGTCCCGGTCGTCCCCGGCTACCACGGCGAGGACCAGGACGGGAAGCTCCTGCGCGAGCAGGCGAGGCGGATCGGCTTTCCGCTGCTCGTGAAGGCCGTCGCGGGCGGCGGCGGCAAGGGCATGCGCCTCGTCGCGAAGGAGTCGGAATTCGACGATGGGCTCGCGGCGGCGCGCCGCGAGGCGAAGAGCGCCTTCGGCGACGACCGCGTGCTCCTCGAGCGTTTCGTGCAGGGGCCGCACCACATCGAGTTCCAGGTCTTCGGCGACACCCATGGCCACTACGTGCACCTCTTCGAGCGCGAGTGCTCGATCCAGCGCCGGCACCAGAAGGTGCTCGAGGAAACGCCCTCCCCGTTCCTCGACGAGGCGCTTCGCGCGCGCATGGGCGCGGCGGCCGTCGCCGCGGCGCGCGCCATCGCGTACCGCGGCGCCGGCACGATCGAGTTCATCGTCGGGGCCGACCGCGAGTTCCATTTCATGGAGATGAACACGCGCCTCCAGGTCGAGCACCCGGTGACCGAGATGGTGACGGGCCTGGACCTGGTCGAGTGGCAGCTGCGGGTCGCCGCGGGCGAGCCGCTGCCGCTCTCGCAGGCCGCGATCCGCCCGGCGGGCCACGCCATCGAGGTGCGGCTGTGCGCGGAGAATCCCGACAACGGCTTCCTTCCGGAGACCGGACGCATCGGCCTCCTGCGCGCCCCGCCCGCCGCAGAGGACGTGCGCCTCGAGATCGGCGTTCGCGAAGGCGACGAGGTGAGCGTCTTCTACGATCCGATGATCGCGAAGCTCGTCGCGCGGGGCGCGGACCGCGCGGAAGCGGCGCGGCGGCTGCAGTCGGCCCTCGAGGCGACGGCGATCCTCGGCGTGAGGACGAACCTCGCCTTCCTCGAGCGCCTGGTGCGGCATCCCGCCTTCCTCGCGGGCCGAATCGACACGGCCTTCATCGACCGGAACCGGGCCGAGCTCCTTCCGGCCCCGGGCGAGGTGCCCGTGGAGGCGATCGTCGCGTGCGCGGTGCGCGTCTTCCTCGACGAGCTGCGCGACGTGGCGGCGCTGGCGCCCTCGCCGTGGAACGACACCACCGGCTGGCGCCTCAACCAGCCGAAGGCGCGGCGCATGGAGTTCCGCCTTTCCGACGGCCGCGAGGTCGCGCTCGAGGCGGAGCATCGCGGCGACCACGCGATCGTCGCCCTCGGAGGAAGGCGCCACGAGGTCCGCGTGGGCCCCGTGGACGGGGAACGCGTGCAGATCGCGCTCGACGGCGAGACCTACTTCGCGCGCGTGGCGCGGCTCGGCGAGCGCCTTTCCGCCACGACGCCGCAGGGCCGGCGCGAGCTCGATCTCGTCGACCCCTTCCGCTACGAGCCGACCGAGACGCTCCCCGACGCCCGCCTCACGGCGCTCATGCCCGGACGCGTCGTGAAGGTGCTCGCCGCCGAGGGCGCCCGGGTGCGCAAGGGCGAGGCGCTCATGATCCTCGAGGCGATGAAGATGGAGCACACCATCGTGAGCCCGCGCGAGGGCGTGATCGAGCGCGTGGCCTTCCGCGAGAACGACCTGGTGCCCGCCGAGGCGGTGCTCTTCGCGTTTCGCGAGTGAGGCGCTACTCCCGGTAAGGCCGCGCGAGCGGCTTGCCGTCGAGCCACGCGAGCAGGTTCGCGACGACGCCGGGGCCGGCCTTCGCGAGCACCCCGTCGTTCACGAAGCCCAGGTGCGGCGTGAGGACGACGTTCGGGCGCTTCGCGAGCGCGTAGCCGGCGGGAAGCGGCTCGTCGTCGTAGACGTCGAGCGCCGCCACGCCGGGGCGCCCCGCGTCGAGCGCCGCGGCGAGCGCCGCCATGTCGACGAGCGCCGAGCGCGCGGTGTTCACGAGAATCGAGTCGGGGCGCATCGTCGCCATCCGCTTCGCGTCGATGAGCTTGCGCGTCTCGGGCGAAGGCACGAGGTGGAGCGTGACGACCTTCGAGGTCGAGAGCAGCTCCTCGAGCGGGACCGACTTCGCGCCGCCCTTCTCCGCCCGCTCGGCGGTCATGTGGGGGCTCCAGGCGACCACTTCCATGCCGAAGGCCCTGCCGACGGCCGCCACGCGCGAGCCGATGGTCCCGAGGCCGACCACGCCGAGGCGCTCGCCCGCGAGCACCGCGGGAAGCGGCCCGCCGTCGCGCCAGCGTCCTGCGCGCACCAGCGCCACGTAGGCCTCGAGGCGCTTCGCCGCCGCGAGGATGAGCGCCCAGGTGAGCTCCATCGTGCTGTCCTTCGAGGCGCCCAGGTCGGTGTTGCCGACGGGGATGCCGCGCGCCGCGAGCGCCGCGAAGTCGAGCTGCGTGTTGCGCGCGCCGGTGAAGACGAAGCACCTGAGCTTCGGAACCTGCGCGAGGAGCTCGGACTTGAAGGGCGTGCGGTCGCGCACCACGACGATCGCGTCCGCATCCCGCACGGCCGCGAGGAGCGCCTCTCCGCGCAGGCGCTCGGTGTGGAACGCGACGTCGGCGCGCGCCTCGACCGGCGACCAGTCGGCGGTCCGGCGCAGGGAATCCTCGTAATCGTCCAGGACGACGATGCGCGGCTTCATGGGCATCGCGGCACGGCTCCCCGCGCTATCGGCCCGCGTTGAGCTCGTCATCCTTGTAGTACTTGGTGCCCTTGGCGGTGAGCTCCGCGGCGAGCCCCTCGTCGGTCAGCTGGTAGAGCCACACGCCGGGAGAGATCGACATCGCGCCCTGGTACAGGCTCTGTCCCATGCCGCTCACCTGGGCTGCGGCGGTCGCCTGCGCGCCGAGCTCCCAGCCGGAATTCACGAAGCGGTCCAGGTCCGATTGCTTCTCGAAGACCCACACGAGCCGGAACTTCTTCACGCCCACCCCGAGGCCCGCCTGCACCTCGACCATCTTCATGAAGGTCTCGGCTTTCGTCTTGCGGTTGACGGCGATGCCCTCGCCCTTGCCCCCTCCGGCGAAGAGGATCTTCATCCCGAAGTTCGAGAACACCGCGTAGCCCGCCGAGCGCTCGATGGCCTCCCTCGCGGCGGGCTGCGCCTTGTACAGGCGCTCCAGCGTGTTGCGGGCCACGTCGCGGACATCCTGCCTGCGCTCCTCGAGCGTGGGCGCGGCGATCGCCGACGCCGTCCCGAGCGCGAGGAGGAACCCCAGCATCAGCGCGCGCTTCATGGCTCCGTTTCCCCCTTCCGGTCGCAAGATGCGGAAGTGTACCCGAGCCCGCGGCCGCCTTCCGGAAGGCACCCGCGCCGCGCCGGGCCCGGGCGCTCGCCCGATCGCGCCCAACGACTATAATTCGGGGACCAACCCGGAGTGATCGCCATGGCCGCCAATCCCCAAGCCGGCACGAGGCCGGTTCCCACCGTCAAGCTCCTCGTCGACGGCCGGTTCGTCGAGTCGACGGCGCGCGAGTGGCGCGACGTCGTGAACCCCGCCACCCAGGAGGTCCTCGCCCGGGTCCCGATGTGCGGCGCCGACGAGGTCGACGCGGCCGTGAGGTCCGCCGCCGGGGCCTTCAGGGCCTGGCGCAACACCCCGATCGCGGCGCGCGCGCGCATCATGCTGAAGCTCCAGGAGCTCATCCGCCGCGACATGAAGAAGCTCGCCGCGGTGCTCACGGCCGAGCAGGGCAAGACCCTGCCCGACGCCGAGGGCGACGTCTTCCGGGGGCTCGAGGTGGTCGAGCACGCATGCTCCATCGGCTCGCTCACGCTCGGCGAGTTCGCCGAGAACGTCGCGGGCAACGTCGACACCTACTTCATCCGCCAGCCCCTCGGGGTCTGCGTCGGGATCACGCCGTTCAACTTCCCCGCGATGATCCCGCTGTGGATGTTCCCCATGGCGATCGTGTGCGGCAACACCTTCGTGCTCAAGCCCTCGGAGCAGGACCCGATGACGTCCATGGTGCTCGCCGAGCTCGCCCTCGAGGCGGGCATCCCGCCGGGCGTGCTCAATGTCGTGCACGGCGGCAAGGAGGCGGTGGACGGGCTCTGCACCCACCCGGACGTGAAGGCCGTCTCGTTCGTGGGCTCCTGCCAGGTGGGCGAGCACGTCTACAAGCTCTCGAGCCAGCACGGCAAGCGGGCGCAGTGCATGATGGGCGCCAAGAACCACGCGGTGGTCATGCCGGACGCGAACAAGGAGCAGTCGCTCAACGCCCTCGTGGGCGCGGGTTTCGGGGCCGCCGGCCAGCGCTGCATGGCGGTGAGCGTGGCGGTGCTCGTGGGCGAAGCGCGGAAGTGGATCCCCGACATCGTCGCCAAGGCGAAGACGCTCAAGGTGAGCGCCGGCACCGAGAAGGGCGCGGACCTGGGTCCCCTCATCTCGAAGCGCGCCCGGGAGCGCGTCGAGGAGCTCATCGGGCAGGGTATCCAGGAAGGCGCGAAGCTCGAGCTCGACGGCCGCCACCCGAAAGTCCCCGGCTACGAGAGCGGCAACTTCGTCGCGCCCACGATCTTCTCGGGCGTGAAGCCCGCGCACCGGATCTACACTGCCGAGATCTTCGGGCCGGTGCTGTGCATCATGGGCGTGGACACCCTCGACGAGGCGATCGACATCGTGAATCGCAACCCCTACGGCAACGGCACGGGCATCTTCACCCAGTCGGGCGCGGCGGCGCGCAAGTTCCAGAACGAGATCGACGTGGGGCAGGTGGGCATCAACGTGCCGATCCCCGTCCCGGTCCCCTACTTCAGCTTCACGGGCTCGCGCGGCTCGAAGCTCGGCGACCTCGGCCCCTACGGCAAGCAGGCGATCCAGTTCTACACGCAGGTGAAGACCGTCACCGCGCGCTGGTTCGACGACGCCTCGGTGTCGCCGGGCATCCACACCACGATCTCGCTCAAGTAATGAAGATCGGATTCGTGGGCCTCGGGCACATGGGCAACCCCATGGCCCGCAACCTCCTCGCGCACGGCCACGCGCTCAAGGTGTACGACGTGGTCCCCGAGCTCGTGCGCAAGGTGGCCGAGCACGGTGCCGAGGCCGCGTCCTCGGCGTCCGACTGCGCGCGCGGGGTCGAGATGCTCGTCACGATGCTGCCCTCCTCGCCCCACGTGCGCGCGGTGTACGCCGGAGCCCGCGGCGTGCTCGCGGAGGTGGCGCCCGGCACGCGGCTCGTCGATTGCTCGACCATCGATCCCCTCACCGCGCGCGAGGTGGCGATGGACGCGAAGGGCCGCGGCTGCCCGATGATCGACGCGCCCGTCTCGGGCGGCGTCTCCGGCGCCGAGGCGGCGACCCTCACGTTCATGATCGGCGGCGATGCCGCCGACTTCGAGGCCGCGCGCCCGGTCCTGCAATGCATGGGCCGCAACGTCGTGCACTGCGGCGCGTCGGGCAACGGCCAGGTCGCGAAGATCTGCAACAACCTCATGCTCGCCATCGAGATGATCGGGACCGCCGAGGGCATGACGCTCGCGGCGAAGCTCGGCATGGACCCGAAGGTCTTCGCCTCCATCGTGAACACGTCGAGCGGCCGGTGCTGGAGCTCCGACGCCTACAATCCCTATCCGGGCGTGCTCGAGAACGCGCCCGCCTCGCGCGGCTACGCCGGAGGGTTCGGGGCCGACCTCATGCTGAAGGACCTCACGCTCGTCTCGGAGGCGGCGAAGGCGGCGCGGCAGCCGATCCTCCTCGGGGCGCTCGCGCAGCAGATCTACCAGAAGCATTCGGCGGACGGCTACGGCGGCAAGGACTTCTCGAGCGTGATCCTCCAGTACATGAAGACATGATCCGGCGCCGCATCGAGGGCCACACGGCCTTCCTCACCATCGACCATCCCCCGGCGAACACCTGGACGCCCGAGAGCCTGCGCGCGCTCGAGTCGCTCGTCGCCGAGCTGGAGGCCGACCGCTCCGTGTACGCCGCCGTGATCACCGGCGCGGGGGAGAAGTTCTTCTCGGCGGGCGCGGACCTCAAGAGCTTCCAGGGCGACAAGGCCCTCGCGCGCGAATTCATCTCCGCCTTCGGGCGGGCGTTCGGCGCGCTCATGGAGGCGCGCTTCGTCACCATCGCGGCGATCAACGGCTTCGCCATGGGCGGCGGGCTCGAATGCGCGCTCGCCTGCGACGTGCGCATCGCCGAGGCCCACGCGCAGATGGCGCTGCCGGAGCCGGCCGTGGGGCTCCTTCCCGCGGGATGCGGCACCCAGAACCTGCCCTGGCTCGTGGGCGAGGGCTGGGCCAAGCGCATGATCCTCACGAACGAGCGCGTCGACGCCGCCACGGCGCTCCGCATCGGCCTCGTGCAGGAAGTGGTCGAGAAGGGCCTCGCGCTCGCCGCCGCGACCGCGATGGCCGAGCGCGTGGCGACCCTCTCCCCCCGCGCGGTGCGCTACTGCAAGTCGCTCATCCACAACGCGCGCGACGGAGTGCCCCGCCGCGCGGGCCTTGCGCTCGAGCGCGAGCGTTTCGTCGACCTCTTCGACCACGGCGACCAGGCCGAGGGCGTGCGTGCGTTCCTCGAGAAGCGCAAGGCGGAATGGAAGAACGATTGACCGAGGCGCCGGAGGCGGCCTCCGGCGAGCTGCAGGTCGAGGTGCGCGGCTCGGTGGCGACCGTTGCCCTGAATCGCCCGGCGGTGCTGAACGCGCTTTCCTTCGGGATGCTGCGCGGCCTCGCGCGCCGGCTGGACGACTGGGAAGGCGACGGGCGGGTGCGCACCATCGTGCTGCGCGGCGCGGGCGGCAAGGCCTTCTGCGCGGGCGGCGACGTGCGGGCGCTCCGCGAGGGCTTCCTCTCCGGCGAAGGGACCGCGGGCGAGTTCTACGCCTTCGAGTACGCGCTCGACTACCGCATCCACACGTACCCGAAGCCCGTCGTCGCCGTGATGGACGGGATCGTCATGGGCGGCGGCATGGGCATCGCCCAGGGCGCGAGCTTGCGCATCGTGGGCGACCGAACGCGCATGGCGATGCCCGAGACCGCCATCGGGCTCTTCCCCGACGTGGGCGGAAGCTACTTCCTGTCGCGCGTGCCGGGGAAGGTCGGGATCTACCTCGGGCTCGTCGGCGCGACCATCGGTGCGGCCGACGCGCTCTATTGCGGGCTGGCGGACCTGCACGTGGGGGGAATCCTCGGGGAGCCGGAGCTCGCGGCGCTGCGCCCCGCCATCGACCGCCACTTCGCCCACGACTCGATCGGCGCGATCATGGGCTCGCTCGAAAGCGAGGAGCGCCCGGAGCTGCGCGCGTGGGCGGGCCGGACCCTGGAAGCGCTGCGGCGCAATTCCCCCACGATGCTCGCGGTCACCCTCGAGATGCTCCGGCGCGGGGCGAGCCTGACCCTCGCCGAGTGCCTGCGCATGGAGCTCAACCTCGTGCACGGCTGCTTCGAGCAGGGCGACTTCCTCGAGGGCATCCGGGCCCTCATCGTCGAGAAGGACGACCGCCCCCGCTGGCGGCCCGAACGCCTCGCGGAGGTCACGGCCGAAAGCGTCGAGCGGTTCTTCGCGCCGCGCTGGGCGCCGTCGCAGCATCCCCTCGCCTTCATGCCCTGAGGAGGACCCCATGAAGCTCGCCACCTTCTCCCCGCTCCCCTCGGGCGACCCGCGCCCGGGCCTCGTCCTCGAAGGCCGGCGCATCGTGGACATCCCCGCCGCCCTCGGCACCGATGCCGACACCTCCACGATGCTCGGCATCATCCGCGCCGGCGCCCCGATGATGGCGCGGCTGCGCGCGCTGGCCGCGGCCCCGCCCGCCGTGACGGCGGCGCTCGCCGACGTGAAGCTCCGCGCGCCGATCCCCCGCCCGGCGAAGAACGTCTTCTGCGTCGGCTGGAACTACCTCGAGCACTTCGAGGAAGGCGCGAGGAAGCTGCAGGACGACCGCGAGCTGCCCCGGTGGCCGGTGTTCTTCAGCAAGGCGGCGACCGCCGTGACCGGCCCCTTCGACGCGATCCCCTTCGACGCGCGCATCTCCACGTCCCTCGACTGGGAGGTTGAGCTCGGCGTGATCCTCGGCGCCGACGGCAAGGACATCGCCGAGGGCGACGCGATGCGTCACGTCTTCGGCTACACGGTGGTGAACGACCTGTCCTGGCGCGACATCCAGCGCCGCCACGGCGGCCAGTGGCACAAGGGCAAGAGCCTCGACGGCACCTGCCCCATGGGCCCCTGGATCGTCACCGCCGACGCGCTCGACCCGAACGGCCTGCGCGTCGCCTGCCGCGTGAACGGCGTGACCAAGCAGGACTCGAACACGAGGTTCCTGTATTTCAAGCTCCCGCGCCTGATCGCCGACCTCTCGTCCGGCCAGACGCTCGAAGCGGGCGACGTCATCTCCACCGGCACTCCCCAAGGCGTGGGCTTCGCGCGCACGCCGCCGGAGTTCCTCGAGCCGGGCGACCTTCTCGAGACCGAGATCGAGGGCATCGGCACGATGCGCAACCCGATCGGCGCCGAGTCGTAGGGCGCGGCGGGCCCCGGCGGGCGCGGCTCGCGTTAACCGTCGTTAGCGATTTCCCGGGCCGGGAGGAAAGTTCCGGCGCCCGCCCCCGCTTGGGTAGAATGGCGCCACGGAGGACGGGGGGAATGGTGAGCAAGGTCCAGCCGGGCCGCGCGCTCCTCGAGCGCCTGTCGGTCTACCGGCTGCTCGGGGAGATCGGGCCGTTGCGCGAGAGCTACGCGGGCAAGTTCGCCCTCGCGGCGTTCGTGGGCGTGTTCGTCCCCCTCGGCACCTTCATCGCGTATCTCCTCTACACGCGCACGGACCTCGAGGCGACCTATCCGATGCTCGCGGCGCTGGTGCTCGCCTCCGTCGCGGGGTTCCTCGGGATGATGTGGGTGCTCAACGAGCTGCTCGTCCCGGTGGACCTCACGGCCCAGGCGCTGCGCGACTACATCGAGCGACGCCAGCTTCCCGACCTGCCCACCGGCTTCCCGGACCACGCGGGCCGCCTGATGGAGGGCACGCAGTACACGCTCACGCAGCTCAACGAGACGATCGACCGCCTCGAGCGCACCTCCGACACCGACGAGCTCACGGGCCTGTACAACCGCCGCGCGGGCGAGAAGCGCCTCGCCGAGGAAGTGGCGCGGGCCGAGCGCGACCTCGAGAGCTTCCAGCTCGCGTTCTTCGACATCAACGAGCTGAAGGCCATCAACGACCAGTACGGGCACGCCTCCGGCGACGCGTGCATCTCGCACGTGTCCGCCCTGCTGGAGACCAACACGCGCCGGGGCGACTGGGTGGCGCGCTGGGGCGGCGACGAGTTCGTGGTGGGGCTGCATCGCAGCCAGGCGCTGAAGCTGGTCGTCGACCGGCTCCTGGAAGCCGTCGGGTCCACGCCCGTGGAGGTCGCGGTGGGGGTGGAGGTGTACCTGCACATGAGCTGCGGCGTGGCGGTCTACCGCTTCGGCTCCGGCTCCGCGGGGCTGCTCGCCGACGCCGACCACGCGATGTACGCGGCGAAGGAGCTCTCCCGCCGCGACGGGCGCTCCCACGTCTGCTATCGCACCGAGCTGGACTTGCCGGCCGCCACGGCGAGCGCCGCGGGCGGGCGCGGCTAGCGCGGCCCCGCCCCTAGGGAAGCTCTGAACAAGAGCCGGGGTCTGCGACGGGTCGATTTCGGCGACGATTCTAGGCGTCGAGTCCGACGCAAGGTAGGTACCTTGCTAGGACGAGCAACGACGAAGCGGCCCGAAATCGCCCGTCCCTTCGACGCCGTACTCGTCGATGCGCGGTGCATGTGGGTTGCGGCAGGTGCGGCGTCTGCGTCGTTGGACGCCTTGCGAAGGTTGCCGACATTCGCTGCGCCGTCCGCCTAGCAGCCATCCGCACCTGCCGCAACGCAGATCCCCGGTACTTGTTCAGAGCTTCCCTAAAGCAGCGCCTCCTCCACCGCGAGCACGCTCTCCGCCCCTCCCACGACGGTCGCCGCGAGCGCCGCGGCCTGGGGAAGCACGTGGTCGGCGTAGAAGCGCGCGGTGAAAAGCTTGCCGCGCAGGAACGCCGTGTCGCCGCCGCCGGAATCGAGCTGGCGCGCCGCGATGAGCGCCGCGCGCGCCATCATCCACCCGCCGCACACGATGCCCAGCAGCTTGAGGTAATAGACCGACGCGGCGGCGACCGCCGCCGGGCTCGCGCCGTAGGTCGCCGCGATCCACTGGGTGGCTTCCCTGAGGCGCGCGATCGCGGCCGCGAAGCGCTCCCCGATCTCCTTCAGGCGCGCGTCGCGCGTCGCCGAGAGCTCCGCGGCGAGCTTCTCCATCTCCGCGATCGCGGCGAGCGCCGTGCGCCCCGCCTCGCGCCCCACCTTGCGCCCGACGAGGTCGTTCGCCTGGATGCCGGTCGTGCCTTCGTAGATCGTCGTGATGCGCGCATCCCGCAGGTGCTGCGCCGCGCCCGTCTCCTCGATGAAGCCCATGCCGCCGTGCACCTGGATGCCGAGGGAGGCGATCTCGATGCCGTTCTCCGTCGACCATCCCTTCACCACGGGCACGAGCAGGTCCACCATCGCCTGGCAGCGGCGGCGCTCCTCGTCGTCCGGATGGCGGCGCGCGCGGTCGAGGAGCGCCGAGGTCTTGTAGGCGAGCGCGCGCATCGCCTCGGTGACCGACTTCATCGTGAGGAGCATGCGCTTCACGTCGGGGTGCTGGACGATGGGCGCGGTCCTCGCGCCCGCCACGCCCACGGGCTTGCCCTGCAGGCGCTCGCGCGACCAGGCGAGCGCCCGCTGGTAGGCGCGCTCGGCGATGGCGACGCCTTCGAGCCCGACCGAGAGGCGCGCCGCGTTCATCATGATGAACATGTACTCGAGGCCGCGGTTCGCCTCTCCCACGAGGTAGCCGACGGCGCCCTCCTTCTCGCCGTAGATCATCACGGCCGTGGGGCTCGCATGGATGCCCAGCTTGTGCTCGATCGAGGCGCACTTCACGTCGTTGGGCGCGCCGAGGGCTCCGTCGTCGCGCACGAGCACCTTCGGGACCACGAAGAGCGAGATGCCCTTCACGCCTTCGGGCGCGCCTTCCATGCGCGCGAGCACCATGTGCACGATGTTCTCGGTGTAGTCGTGCTCGCCGTAGGTGATGAAGATCTTCTGGCCGTGGAGCCGGAAGGTGCCGTCCTTCTGGGGCACGGCGCGGGTGCGCACGAGCGACAGGTCGCTGCCGGCCTGAGGCTCGGTGAGGTTCATGGTTCCCGTCCACTCGCCCGCCACCATCTTCGGCAGGAAGCGGCGCTTGAGATCGTCGGAGGCGACGGTGTCGATCGCCTCGATGGCGCCCTGGGTGAGCATCGGGCAGAGCTTGAAGGCGAGGTTCGCCGCGCCCCACATCTCCTCGACGGGAGTGGCGACGAGGTGCGGAAGCCCCTGCCCGCCGAACTCGGCCGGCGAGAGCACGTTGCCCCAGCCCGCCCTCACCCATTGCCAGTAGGCGTCCCTGAAGCCCGGCGGCATCGTGACCTTGCCGTCCTTGAAGACGGCGCCCGCCCGATCGCCCGCGGCGTTGAGGGGCGAGAGCACCTCGGCGGCGACCTTGCCGGCTTCCTCGAGGATCGCGTCGACGACGTCGTCGGTGAGCTCCTCCCAGCCCGGAAGGGTGTTCACCTGGTCGAGGCCCACCACGTGCTTCAGCACGAACTGCATGTCCTTGAGCGGTGCGACGTACTCGGCCATCTGCGGCCTCCTAGATCTTCGCGGTGAGCTCGGGAACGAGCTGGAAGAGGTCGCCCACGAGCCCGTAGTCGGCGACCTGGAAGATGGGCGCCTCGGGGTCCTTGTTGATGGCGACGATCACCTTGCTGTCCTTCATGCCGGCCAGGTGCTGGATCGCGCCCGAGATGCCGATCGCGACGTAGAGCTCGGGCGCGACGATCTTGCCGGTCTGCCCGACCTGGTAATCGTTGGGCACGAAGCCGGAATCGACGGCCGCGCGCGAGGCGCCGATCGCCGCGCCGAGCTTGTCGGCGAGCGCTTCCAGCATCTTGAAATTCTCGGCGCTGCCGAGTCCGCGGCCGCCCGAGACCACGCGGCGCGCGCCGGCGAGCTCGGGACGCGCCGATTTCGTGAGCTCCCGCGAGAGCACCTTCGAGCGTCCCAGGTCGGGGCCCGCCGGGGCGGCCTCGACCGGGGCGGACCCCGTGGCGGGAGCCGCGTCGAAGCCCGTCGCGCGCACGGTCACGACCTTGACGGCATCGGCCGAGCGCACGGTCGCGAAGGCGTTGCCCGCGTAGATCGGGCGCACGAAGGTGTCGGACGATTCGACCGCCGTGATCTCGGAGACCTGCGCCACGTCGAGCAGCGCGGCGACGCGCGGCGCGACGCTCTTGCCGAACGCCGTGGCACCGGCCACCACGTGCGAGTAGCCCCTCGCCATCGGGACGACGAGCGCCGCGTGGTTCTCGGGCGAGCCGCCGTCGTAGTGGGCACCCGGCACGTGCAGCACCTTCGCCACGCCGGCGAGCTTCGCGGCCTCCCCGGCCGCGCCCTGCGCATTCGAGCCGGCGACGAGGACGTGCACCTCGCCCGCCATCTTCGCGGCCGCCGCGACCGCGTTGGCGGTGCCGCCCCTCAGGTGCGAGCCGTCGTGCTCCGCGATGACCAGGGCCGTCATGTCAGACCACCTTCGCTTCGTTCTTGAGCTTGCCGACGAGCTCGTCCACGTCCTTCACCATCGCGCCCGCCTTGCGCTTCGGCGGCTCGGACACCTTGAGGGTCGCGAGCCGCGGCGCCACGTCCACGCCCAGGTCCGCGGGCTTCACGACGTCGAGCGGCTTCTTCTTCGCCTTCATGATGTTGGGCAGCGTCGCATAGCGCGGCGTGTTGAGGCGCAGGTCCGTGGTGACGACGGCCGGGAGATTCATCTCGACCGTCTCGAGCCCCCCGTCGATCTCGCGCGTCACGCGCGCGGCGGCGCCGTCGATCTCCACCTTGCTCGCGAAGGTGGCCTGCGGCCAGTCGAGGAGCGCGGCGAGCATCTGGCCGGTCTGGTTCGCGTCGTCGTCGATCGCCTGCTTGCCGAGGATGGCGAGCCCCGCCGATTCCCTCTTCGCCAGCGCCGCGAGGAGCTTCGCCACCGCGAGCGGCTGCAGCTCCGCGTCGGTCTCGACGAGGATCGCGCGGTCGGCGCCCATCGCGAGCCCCGAGCGCAGCGTCTCCTGGCACGCGGACGTCCCCGCGGAAACGACGATCACCTCGGCGGCCCTGCCCGCCTCCTTGAGCTTGAGCGCCTCCTCGACCGCGATCTCGTCGAAGGGGTTCATCGACATCTTCACGTTCGCGAGCTCGACGCCGGTCTCGTCCGACTTCACGCGCACCTTCACGTTGAAGTCGACCACGCGCTTCACGGCCACCAGGATCTTCATGGCAGGGGGAGAAGTTTCAAACGGGTGTTTGAATTATACCGTGTTCGAAAAATGCCGATCGGCCTCCGTAGCCATGAGCACGACACGACCGCGCTCATCTGCGTTTGTCGGCGGATCCAGCATCTTGCTCCCCCAACGCCCTCGCGCGCTCGCGCAGCACGAATTTCTGGATCTTCCCCGTGGAAGTCTTCGGCAGCTCGCCGAAGACCACCGTGCGCGGCACCTTGAAGTGCGCCAGGTGCTCGCGGCACCAGGCGACGATGTCCGCGGCGCAGACCGCCGCCGCCCCGGGCTTGAGCAGCACGAACGCGCACGGCGCCTCGCCCCATTTCTCGTCGGGCCGTGCGACCACCGCGGCCTCCATCACCTGCGGGTGGCGGTAGAGGCACTCCTCCACCTCGAGCGAGGAGATGTTCTCCCCGCCGGAGATGATGGTGTCCTTCGAGCGGTCCTTCACCTCGATGTAGCCGTCGGGATGCCACACCGCGAGGTCGCCCGTGTGGTACCAGCCCTCGCGGAACGCTTCCGCCGTCGCGCGGGGGTTCTTGAGGTAGCCCTTCATGAGGGTGTTGCCGCGCAGCATCACCTCGCCGAGGGTCGCGCCGTCGCGCGGAACCGGGACGTGGGTCTGCGGATCGGCCACCTGCAGGCCCGCGAGCGTCGGATAGCGCACGCCCTGGCGCGCCATGAGGCGCGAGCGCGCCCCGAGGTCCAGGTCGTCCCATTCCTCCTGCCAGGCGCACAGCGTCGCGGGCCCGTAGCTCTCGGTGAGGCCGTAGAGGTGCGTCACGCGGAAGCCCATCGACTCCATCGCCTCGATGACCGCCGAAGGCGGGGCCGCGCCTCCCGTGGCCACCTCGACCGTGTGGTCGAAGCGCCGCTTCACCGCGGCGGGCGCGTGCACGAGCATGTTGAGCACGATGGGCGCGCCGCACAGGTGCGTCACGCGGTGCTTCTCGATCGCGGGGAACACGAGCGCCGGGTCGACCTTGCGCAGGCACACGTGGGTCGCCCCCACGGCGGTGACCGCCCACGTGTACGTCCATCCGCTGCAGTGGAACATGGGCAGCGTCCACAGGTACACCGAGCGGGGCCCCAGCCCGAAGGCGAGCGCGTTGCCGAGCGCGTTGAGGTAGGCGCCGCGGTGGTGGTAGACCACCCCCTTGGGGTCGCCCGTCGTGCCCGAGGTGTAGAGGAGCGCGCAGGAATCCCATTCGTCGAGGGGCCCCGGCATCTCGAAGGCCGGATCGCCCGCGGCGATGAAGTCCTCGTAGGTGGTCCCGCCGAGAAGCTCGCCGCCGGAAGCGAGCGGATCGTCGATGTCCACGACGAGGATCGGGCGCTTCACGCGCTCGAGGGCCTTCGCGATCACCGGCGAGAGCTCGCGGTCGGTGAGGAGCACCTTCGCCTCCCCGTGCTCGAGGCAGAAGGCGATCGTGGAGGCGTCGAGGCGGTAGTTCAGCGCATTGAGCACCGCGCCCAGGCCGGGCACCGCGTAGTGCGCCTCGAGCATCGCGGGAACGTTGGGCGCCATGATCGCGACCGTGTCCCCGCGCCCGATGCCGTTCGCCGCGAGCGCGGAGGCGAGGCGGCGGCAGCGCTCGGCGAATTCGCCGTAGGCATAGGCGCGATCGCCATGGATCACCGCGGTCTTGCCGGGATAGGTCTCGGCCGAGCGCCTCAGGAAGTCGAGCGGCGTGAGGGGCGCGTGGTTGGCGCGGTTCTCGCCGAGGCCCGCGACGAACGGATGCTCCGGGTGCAACGCGCCCACCGTCAATGCTTTTGGCGCCGCCGCCGCAGCCACGCCTCGAGCTCGCCCACGATCCCGCGCCGGAACGCGAGCACGCACGCGACGAAGATCACTCCCTCCGCGACCGTGAACCAGGCCCCGAGCTGGGAGAGGTAGCTTTGCATCGCGACGAGGACGAACGCGCCCACCACCGGCCCGAAGACCGTCCCGAGCCCGCCCACGAGCGTCATCAGCACCACCTCGCCCGACATGGTCCAGTGCACGTCGGTGAGGGAAGCGAGCTGGAAGACGATCGCCTTGGTCGCCCCCGCGAGCCCCGAGAGCGCCGCGGACATGACGAACGCGGCGAGCTTGTAGCGCTCGGTGCGGTAGCCGAGCGAGATCGCGCGCGGCTCGTTGTCGCGGATCGCCTTGAGCACCTGCCCGAAGGGGGAATGGATCACGCGATGGATGAGGAGGACGCCCGCCGCGAAGATCGCGAGCACGGTGTAGTACATCGCGAGGCCCTGCAGCGGCACCAGCCCCAGAAGCTTCCCGCGCGGCACGGCCTGGATGCCGTCCTCGCCTCCGGTGAACGGGGCCTGCACGCAATAGAAGAACACCATCTGCGCGAGCGCGAGCGTGATCATCGCGAAATAGATGCCCTGGCGGCGGATCGCGATGAGTCCCGTGACGAAGCCGAGCGCGGCGGCCGTTCCGGTTCCCGTGAGGATCGCGAGCTCCGGGGTGAACCCCCAATGCTTGGCGGCATGGGCCGAAAGGTAGCCCGCCATGCCGAGGAACATCGCGTGGCCGAACGACAGGAGCCCGCCGAAGCCGAGCAGCAGGTTGAAGGCGCAGGCGAAGAGCGCGAAGCACAGCGCCTGCATCAGGAACACCGGGTAGAGCACCGCGGGCGCGACGACGAGGATCGCGAAGAGCACGACGAAGCCGTTCCGGTGGTAGCGCGCCTCCCGGAGCTCGTCGCGCGAGGCGAGCGGGTGGAGCGCTTCGTCGGAGCCGGGCTTCGTGTCCGCCGCCATCGCTAGCGCTGCCCGAAGAGGCCCTGCGGCCGGACCATGAGGACGATCGCCATGATCACGAAGATCACGGTGCTCGAGGCCTCGGGATAGAAGTACTTCGTGAGCCCCTCGATGATCCCCAGGCCGAAGCCGGTCACGATCGAGCCCATGATCGAGCCCATGCCCCCGATCACCACGACCGCGAACACCACGATGATGAGCGAGGAGCCCATCTGCGGGCTCACCTGGTAGATGGGCGCGGCGAAAGCGCCGGCGAGCCCCGCGAGCCCCACGCCGAAGCCGTAGGTGAGCGTCACCATGCGCGGGACGTTGACCCCGAACGCCTGCACCATCGACGGGTTCTCGGTCGCCGCGCGCAGGTAGGAGCCCAGCTTGGTGCGCTCGATCATGAACCACGTGCCGAGGCAGATCGCGAGCGAGGCGAGGATCACCCACGCGCGGTACTTCGGCAGGAACATGAAGCCCAGGTTGTAGCCCCCGGAGAGACCCTCGGGGATCGAGTACGGCAGGCCCGCCGAGCCGAACTTGTGGGTGAAGAGCCCCTCCAGCACCAGCGCGAGCCCGAAGGTGAGGAGCAGGCCGTAGAGGTGGTCGAGCTTGTAGAGGTGCTTGAGCATCAGCCTCTCGATGGCGATCCCCACGACCGCGAGCACGACCGGAACGAGCAGCAGCGCCCACCAGTAGCCGAGGCCCGCCTGGTTGAGCAGGAACCACGCGACGAAGGCGCCCAGCATGTACTGCGCCCCGTGCGCGAAGTTGATGATGTTGAGCAGCCCGAAGATCACCGCGAGCCCGAGCGAAAGCAGCGCGTAGAACGAGCCGTTGATCAGCCCGATCAGCAGCTGCCCCATGAGGGCCGGGACGGAGATGCTCATTGGGTCGTTTGCTCGGCGGGGATGAGCGGCGCCGGAGTCGTCCGCTCCATCCCCGTTCCCGATCTCATTTCACTCTCATTCGCTTCCTACTTCACGAGCGGGCATCCGCCGTCCTTGAGAGGGCGAAATGCCTCGTCCGCGGGGATCGTGGCCCGCAGCTTGTAGTAGTCCCAGGGACCCTTCGACTCCGAGGGCTTCTTCACTTCCCACAGGTAGGCCGGGTGGATCGCGCGGCCGTCCTCGCGGATGGAACCCTTGCCGAAGATCGGGTCGTCGGTGGGCAGCTTCTTCATCTCGGCGACCACGCGGGTGCCGTCGTCGCTGTCGATCGCCTGGACCGCCTTCAGGTAGTGCAGCACCCCCGCGTACACGCCCGCCTGGCTCATCGTCGGGTACTGGCCGTGGAGCTGCGCCGCGTAACGCTTGCTCCACGCGCGCGTCTGGTCGTTGAGGTCCCAGTAGAACGTGTTGGTGAGGATGAGGCCCTGCGCCTTCTCGAGGCCGATGCCGTGGATGTCCGTGAGGAACACGAGCAGGCCCGCCAGGTTCTGGCCGCCCTTCACGATGCCGAACTCCGCGGCCTGCTTGATCGAGTTGATCGTGTCGCCGCCCGCGTTGGCGAGGCCGATGATCTTCGCCTTCGACGCCTGCGCCTGGAGCAGGAACGACGAGAAGTCCTGGGTGTTGAGCGGCACGTTCACGGCGCCGAGCACCTTGCCGCCGGCCGCCTTCACGGCGTTGGTCGTATCGCGCTCCAGCGCGTGCCCGAACGCGTAGTCGGCGGTGATGAAGAACCAGGTGTCGCCGCCCGTTTTCACGATGGCCTTGCCCGTGCCGTTGGCGAGCATCCAGGTGTCGTACGTCATGTGCACGGTGTTGGGCGAGCACTTGGAGCCGGTGAGGTCCGAGGTCGCCGCGCCCGAGACGATGAACGCCTTCTTCTTCTCGCGCGTCACCTCGCTCACCGCGAGCGCCACGCCCGAGTTCGGGACGTCGAAGATCGCGTCCACGCCCTCCTCGTCGTACCACTTGCGCGCGATCTGCGAGCCCACGTCGGGCTTGTTGAGGTGGTCGCCGCTCACGATCTCGATCTTGAACTTCGGATGGTGCGCCTTCTCGAAGTCCTCGACCGCCATCTTCGCGGCGAGGACCGAGCCCGGGCCGCCGATGTCGGCGTAGAGGCTCGACATGTCGCTCAGGATGCCGAGCTTCACCACGTTGCCGGAAATCTGCGCCTGCGCGGCGCCCGCCGCGAGCGCCATGGCCGCCGCGGCAGCCAGAAGCCTGAATCTCATTGTCGTTCTCCTCTTGTTGGCCTGCATGGAATCACACCCCCAGGTATTCGTGCAGCATACCGGTCCTCGACGGGAGCTCGGCGGCCGTGAACGATTCCGCGACCCGGCCGTGCTCCACCACGTAATGCCGGTCCGCGAGCGGGGCCGCGAACCGGAAATTCTGCTCCACCAGCACGATGGTGAAGCCGCGCTGCTTGAGCTTCACGATGACGCGCCCGAGCGCCTGCACGATCACGGGCGCGAGCCCCTCGGTGATCTCGTCGAGAAGCAGCAGGTGCGCGCCCGTGCGCAGGATCCGCGCCATGGCGAGCATCTGCTGCTCGCCGCCCGAGAGCTTGGTCCCCTGCGCCGTCGCGCGGCGCTCGTACAGGTTCGGGAACATCTCGTAGATCTCGGCGACCGACATGCCGCCCTTCGCGATCGCCGGCGGAAGCGCGAGGTTCTCCTCCACCGAGAGGCTCGAGAAGATGCCGCGCTCCTCGGGGCAATAGCCGATGCCGAGGTGCGCGATCCGGTAGGTGGGAAGGCGGACCGTCTCCGCGCCGTTCACGCGGATCGAGCCCTCGCGCCGCCCGACGAGGCCCAGGATCGCCCGCAGCGTGGAGGTGCGCCCCGCGCCGTTGCGGCCCAGGAGCGTCACGACCTCGCCGCGCCGCACGGTGAAGTCCATGCCGTGCAGGACGTGCGACTCGCCGTACCAGGCGTGGAGATCCGCGACCTCCAGGACTTCCTCAGCCATGGGCGGCTCCTTCCGTCGAGCCCATGTAGGCCTCGACCACCTGCGGGTTCCTCGAGATCTCGGAATACGGCCCTTCGGCGAGGACGGTGCCGCGCGCCATGACCGTGATCGTGTCGCAGATGCCCGAGACCACGCTCATGTTGTGCTCGACCATGAGCACGGTGCGGCCGACCGCCGCCTCCTTGATGAGCGCCTGCACGTGGCCCACGTCCTCGTGCCCCATGCCGGAAGTCGGCTCGTCGAGCAGCATCAGCTCGGGCTCCATCGCGAGCGTCGTCGCGATCTCGAGCGTGCGCTTGCGGCCGTAGGCGAGCTCGCCCGCGTGCACGCGCGCGAAGCGGACGAGGTGCACGCGCTCGAGGAGGGCCATGGCGCGGTCGTTCAGGACCTCGAGCGTCTTCTCGCGCTTCCAGAAATGGAAGCTCGTGCCGAGGCTGCGCTGCAGCGCGATGCGCACGTTCTCCAGCACCGTGAGGTTCGGGAACACCGCCGAGATCTGGAACGAGCGGATCATGCCGCGGCGCGCGACGTCCGCGGGCCGTTCGCCCGTGATGTCCTGTCCGTCGAACAGGATCGTCCCGGCGCTCGGCGCGAGGAACTTGGTGAGCAGGTTGAACGTCGTGGTCTTGCCCGCGCCGTTGGGGCCGATGAGCGCGTGGATGGCGCCGCGGCGGACCTTGAGGTTCACGCCGTCGACCGCGACGAAGCCCTTGAACTCCTTCGTGAGGCCGCGCGTTTCGAGGATGGTGTCGCCGGTCATCGGGGTCGCCGGGCCGCCTTCTTGCGGCCGCTTCGCTGCGGCCGATCCGGGCGGGATAGGGTCCGTGCATGCTACCGCAGCGCGGCGGGCGCGGGCAAGGCGAGGGAGCGCGTCCGGTGCGATAATCGCGGGAATCGCACCATCGGGAGATCGCCATGAACGACCGTCCGGCCGATGCGGCCCTCGCCCAGGCCGAGCCCGTGCTGCGCCGCGAGGTGCGCGAAGGGGTCGCCGCCCTCGTCCTCAACCGTCCCCGGCAGTACAACGCCCTGTCGCGGGCGCTGCTCGAGGCGCTGCACGAGGCCCTCGACGCCGTCGCCCGCGACGAGGCCGTGCGCGTGGTGACGATCACCGGCGCGGGCGGCGCGTTCTGCGCGGGGCACGACCTGAAGGAGATGCGCGGCCTCGCGTCCCAGACCGAGGTCGAGGCGCTCTTCGCCTCGTGCAGCGCGATGATGCAGAAGCTCGTGGCCCTGCCCGTGCCCGTGATCGCGATCGTGAACGGGCTCGCCACCGCCGCCGGCTGCCAGCTCGTCGCGCAATGCGACCTCGCGGTGGCCTCGACGCAGGCGAAGTTCGCCGTCTCCGGCGTGAACCTGGGCCTCTTCTGCTCCACGCCCGCGGTGGCCCTTTCGCGCAACCTCGGCCGCAAGCGCGCCGCGGAGATGCTCCTCACCGGCACCTTCATCGACGCGGAGAAGGCGCTCGAATGGGGGCTGGTGAACCACATCGCCGCGCCGGACAAGGTGATGGAGGCGGTGCAGGAGCTCGTCGCGAGCCTCAAGGCGAAGCCCCGCGAGGCGCTCGCGATGGGCAAGGCGCTCTTCTACCGGCAGCTCGAGGCGGGGCTCGCGCAGGCGTACGAAGACGCGACGCGCACGATCTCCTGCAACATGGACACCGATTTCGCCCGCGAAGGCGTCGACGCGTTCCTGCAGAAGCGGCCGCCCGACTGGAAGCTCTAGCGGGCGGGGGCTCCCCCGGGAGGCCCGCCCCCGCCGAGGGCGAGGAAGAGCCGGGCGGTGTCGAGATAGCGCTCGCCCTTCGCGCGCACGTAGCCGAGCTCCGCGCGCCGGTAGGTGCGCTGCGCGTCGAGCACCTGCAGCACCCCCACGTTGCCCTCGGCGTAGCTCTTGCGCGTGAGATCGGCGTTCGTCCGCGCCGTCTCCCGGGCGCTTGCCTGGGCGCGCAGCTCCTCGGCGTCGTGGTCGAGCGCCTCGAGGGCGTCGGCGACCTGGTCGAACGCGGCGAGCACGGTCTGCTCGTAGCTCGCCAGCTTCGAGCGCATCGCCTCCACCGCGGCGCGCTTCTGCGCGCGCAGCGTGCCGCCGTCCAGGAGCGGCGCGACGAGGCTCCCGGTCGCGCCCCACGCCGTGCTCTCGCGGTCGAAGAGGTGCGCGAGGTCGATCGATTCCTGCGCCACGGATCCGGTGAGCGTGATGCGCGGATAGAGGTTCGCCTCCGCCACCCCGACCGCGGCGGTGGCCGCGTGCAGCTGCTCCTCGGCCGCGAGGATGTCGGGCCGGCGATGCACCAGCTCGGATGGCACGCTCACCGGCAGCGTGGCCGGCAGCCTCACGCGATCGAGCTCCGGCACGGGCAAGGCCGCGTTCCCGGGCGCCACCCCGGCCACCACCGCGAGCGCGTGCCGCGCGACGGCGAGATCCTGGCGCAGCGGCGGCAGGAGCGTCGCGTCGGTCGCGAGCTGGCTCGCGGCGGCGACGACGTCCAGGCGTGAGACCGTGCCGGCCTCGAAGGCGAGCCGCACGAGCTTCACGTTCTCGCGGTCCTGCCCGAGCAGCGCCTCGACGGTCGCGATCTGCTCGCGCAGCGAGGCGATGCGCAGCGCGAGCACGGTCGCGTTGCCCGTGACGGCGAGATAGGCGGCCTCGGCCTCGCGCTCCCGGTAGCGCGCGAGCGCGTCCTCGCGCTCCACCGCGCGTTTCGTGCCGCCGACGTAGTCGAGTGCGTAGCTCACGGTCGGCCCGACGGCGAAATAGGTGAACGGGGGCGGCTTCGGGAAGGTGCCGAGCAGCTCGACGCCGTACTTCTGCCGCCCGGCGCCGGCGGTCATCGCGACCTGGGGAGACAGGGCGCCCGCCTCGGCGGCGGCGAGCTCGCGGGCCTCGCCCAGGTTCGCCTCCGCGGCCGCGAGGGTGCGGTTCGCCTCGAGGGCGCGCTCCACGAGCGCGTCGAGCTCGCTCGAGCCGAATAGGCGCCACCACTCCCGCCCGGGGCCCTCGCCCATGCGCACGCGCTGCGCGAGCTCGTCGGGCGCCGACTCGTCCTCGAGCGCGAGGCGGCCCGCCGTGTAGCGGTGCACGTCCGCGGGCGGCGCCGGGCGCACGAAGTCGGGCCCGACCGTGCAGCCCGAGAGCACGAGGGCGGCGACTGCGGCGCCGAGGCGAGCGCCGCGCCGGGAACATTCGGAGGCGGGGCGGCGCGCGCTCATTCGATCGCCACGGGCCGGGCGGCGCCGGCCGCCTTCGGCGTGCGCAGCAGCGCCACGAGCGGGATGGCGCACAGGGCGAGCACCATCATCAGCTTGAAGTCGTCGAGGTAGGCGATCATCGCCGCCTGCCGGGTCACCTCCGCGTTGACCGAGGCGAGCCCCGCCGGGGTCGAGAGGGCCGCCGGATCGATGAGCCGCAGGAAGTTCCCGTAGGGGGTCACGTGGTCGGCGAGCCGCGAGTGCGCCACCTGCGTATTGCGCGCGAGCAGCATCTCGACGGCCGAGATCCCGATGCTGCTGCCGAGGTTGCGCACCAGGCTGAAGAACGCCGTCCCCTCGTTGCGGTACTGCGGCGCGAGCGTGGCGAAGGTGGCCGCCGCGAGCGGCACGTAGACGAAGCCCGTGCCGATCCCCTGCACGAGGCCCGACAGGACGACGGGCGTCGTGTCCATCTGCAGATAGAAGCCCGTCATCTGCCACGACGAGAGCGCGGTGACCGCGAAGCCCGTGCCGATGATGAGCCGCGCGTCCACACGCCCCACGATCCTTCCGACGATCACCATGGCGATCACGGCGCCCACCCCGCGCGGGGCGGTCACCAGGCCCGTGAGGACCACGGGGTAGCCGAGGAGCTCCTGCAGCATCGTGGGCAGCAGCGCGAGGGTCGCGAACAGGACCACGCCCACGATGAAGATGAACGCGTTGCCGGTGACGAAGTTGCGGTCCGCGAAGAGCGCCGGGCTCACGAACGGGCGCTCCTTCGTCGTGAGCATGTGCACGACGAAGAGGTAGAGCGCGAGCCCGGCGACGATCGCCTCGGCCTGGATCTCCGGCGAGCTGAACCAGTCGCGCAGCTCCCCCCGGTCGAGCATCAGCTGCAGCGCGCCGATCGCGAGGCTCAGGGTCGCGAAGCCGAAGAAGTCGAAGCGCGACTTGCGGATCTCGGTCTCCGGCATGAAGGCGGCGATGCCGAGGAGCGACAGGATCCCGAAAGGCAGGTTGATGTAGAAGACCCAGCGCCAGTTGTAGTTCTCCGTGAGCCAGCCGCCGAGCGCCGGCCCGATGATCGGGCCGATCGTCACCCCCATCACCCAGAGCGCCATGGCGCGCGCGTGCTCCGAGCGGGGGTTGATGTCGAGGAGCACCGCCTGCGACATCGGGATGAGCGCGGCGCCGAACGCTCCCTGGAGGAGGCGCGCGGCGACGATCTCCGGCAGCGTGCCCGCGAGCCCGCACAGCGCCGAGGACACCGTGAACCCGATCACCGAGGCGATGAACACGCGCTTGCGCCCCACCTGCCCCGCGAGCCAGCCGGTGAGCGGCGTCATGATCGCCGCGGCGATGATGTAGGAGGTGAGGACCCAGGCGATCTGGTCCTGCGTGGCCGAGACCGAGCCCTGGATGCGGGGCAGCGCCACGTTCGCGATCGTGTTGTCCAGCGCCTGCATGATCGAGGCGAGCATCACCGAGACGGTGATGAGGGCCCGGTGCGGCGCCGGCGCCTCGTCGTGCGCCGCGCGGGCGGCTGCGCTCATGAGCGGGCGGCCTGCGGGCCCGCCTCGCCCGCCCCCGCGGAGCCGAGGAGGCGCCGGCGATGCCGCGTATCGACGGTCGCGCTCGCGCTGAGGCCCGCGTGCAGCGGGTAGGCGGGATCGAGGCGATCGAGGTGCAGGCGCACCGGCACGCGCTGCACCACCTTCACCCAGTTCCCCGTCGCGTTTTCCGCCGGCAGCGCCGAGAACTGCGATCCCGTGCCGGGGCTCAGGCTCGCGACCGTCGCGCGGAAGGTGTGCCCCGGATACGCGTCCACCTCGACCGTCGCGGCCTGCCCCGCGCGCATGTGCTCGAGCTGGTCCTCCTTGAAGTTCGCCTCGACCCACACGTCGGTCGCGGAGACGAGGGCGAACACGGGCGCCGCGGCGGCGATGTAGGTCCCGGGCTGGAGGCGGTCGACGCGCGCCACGATGCCGTCGGCGGGCGCGCGCACGACGGTGTACGACAGCTCGAGGCGCGCGCGGTCGAGCGCGGCCTGCGCCTGCTGCACGGCCGGATGGCGCTCCGGCGCGATGCGGGGGTCGCCGCCCAGGCTCGCGACCACTTCCCCGATCCGCTGCTTCGCGCCCGCGAGCTGCGCCTCGGCGTCCTGGACGGCGTGCAGCGCGCGGTCCACCTGCAGCTGCGAGGAGATCCCCGAGGGCAGCAGGCGCTTCTGGCGCTCGTACTCGCGCTGCTGGTAGGCGAGCGTGTCCTCGGCCGCGCGCTGCTCCGAGAGCCGCTGGCGGTAGCTCGCCTTCAGCGACTCGACCCGCAGGCGGGCCGCCGCGAGCTGCGCGGCCGCGTCCTCGACCGCGATCCGGAACGGCGCCTCGTCGAGGCGGAAGAGGAGGTCGCCCTTGCGCACCGGCTGGTTCTCGCGGACCGCGACCTCCTCCACGCGCCCGGCTACGTTGCAGCTGATCGCCACGCGCGCGGTTTCGACGTAGGCGTCGTCCGTCGTCTCGTAGCGGCCGCCCGTGAGGTAGAAGTAGAGAGCGGCCGCGACGACGACGACCGGTCCCAGGATCATGAGGACGCGCCGCGAGCCCCGGGGAAGCGTCCGCGAGCGGATCTGCGAGGCGATGCCCGGGCGAGCGCCTTCGCCGGCGCTCATGCCTTGAGCCTCGGGCGCGCCTTCTTCCCGGCGCTGCGCGCCGCGCGCTGCGCCGCAGCGCCCGTTGCCGGCCCGTCGTCCGGCGGGTCCTTCAGCGCGCAGACGTTCCGGTGGATGCGCTCGAGCACGTCGAAGAAGACCTCCCGCTCCCGGGCGCCGATGCCGGCGAGCACCTCGGCGCGCGTGAGCTCCGCGAGGCGCCAGATCTCGTCGAGCATGCGCCGGCCCTTCGCCGTGAGGTGCAGGCGGCGCGCGCGCCGGTCCGCAGGGTCCGGCCGCCGCTCGACGAGGCCGCGCTCCTCCAGCCGGTCGACGGTGCGCACCATCGTCATCGGCTCCATGGCGGCGACCTCGGCGAGCCGCGCCTGGCTCGCGCCCTCGTGGTCCTCGAGGCGCACCAGCGCCCGGCACTGCGGGAGCGTGAGCGACAGAGAGCGCGCCCGCTGCTCGAAGCGCAGGACGTAGCGGCGACTCACGTCGCTCAGGGTGAAGCTGAAGTTGCGCAGTCGAGCCACGGGCGCGGCGCGGGCCGGCGGGCGTTTAGTAACGCCTGATACTATCTTGTAACGTTACTACCGGCAAGCGGCCCGCGCGCCTACAGGTCCCTCAGCGCTTCGCGCGCCGCGTTGTGCCCCGGGATGCCCGTCACGCCCCCGCCCGGATGGGCGCCGGAGCCGCAGAGGTAGAGGCCCTCGAGCGGCATGCGATAGTTGCCGTATCCGAGGACGGGACGGGCGCTGAAGAGCTGGTTGAGGGCGAGCTTTCCGTGGAAGATGTCGCCGCCCACCAGGCCGAACTCGCGCTCGAGGTCCAGGGGCGAAAGGATGCGCCGCCCGAGTATCGCGGCCCTGAAGTTCGGCGCGAAGCGGCTCACGTGCTCGACGATCGCGTCGGCCGCCCGCTCCCGCTCCGCCTCCCAGCCGCGGCCCCCCGGAAGCGCATAGCGGAAATGCTGGCAGAACAGGCTCGCCACGTGCTTTCCCGCGGGCGCGAGCGAATCGTCCACCGTGCTGGGAATCAGCATCTCGACGATCGGCTCGGCGGACCAGCCGTTCTCGCGCGCGGTCGCGTGCGCGCGGTCCATGTACGCGAGCGACGGCGCCATGATGACGCCCGATCGATGGTGGTCGCCCGCCTCGCGGCCCGGCAGCGCGACGAAATCGGGCAGCTCGGCGAGCGCCACGTTCATGCGGAAGGTCGCCGATTCCGACCGGTAGCTGGAGAACGCCTCGCGCCACTCGCCGGGAAGGTCGGGAAGCGCGCGCAACAGCCACTGCGGATGCGCGTTCGAGACGACGCAGCGCGAGGCGACCTGCGCGCCGTCCGCGAGCGCCACGCCCGCCGCCCTTCCGCGCTCCACGAGGACCCGCTCCGCGGAAACGCCGGTGCGGATCTCCACGCCGCGCGCCTCGGCCTCGCGCCGCATGGCCTGGGTGATCGCGCCCATGCCGCCGATCGCGTGGCCCCACGAGCCCTTCTTCCCGTTCACCTCGCCGAAGACGTGGTGCAGCAGTACGTACGCCGTGCCCGGATCGTAGGGGCTCGCGAAGTTGCCCACCACGCTGTCGAAGCCGAAGCACGCCTTGATGGGCTCGGACTCGAACCAGCGCTCGAGCCAGTCGGCAGCCGGGACCGTAAAGAGGTCCAGCACGTCGCGCCGCGCCGCCATGGAAAGCCGCCGCCATGCGCGCGAGGCCTTCCAGGCCGACACGAGCTCGCCCACCCCGCCGCCGGCGTTGGGCGGCGTGGCGAGCAGCAGCTCGCGCAGCACCCCGGCCACGGCCTCGAGGCGCCGGTAGTAGTCGGGCAGCCGCTCGGCGTCGCGGCGCGAGAAGCGCGCCACCTCGCGCTGCGTCGCCTCGAGCCCTCCGCCCACCTTGAGGAATCCGCCGTCGGGCAGCGGCAGGAAGTTCGCGATCGGCCGCTCGACCACGCGCAGGCCGTGCTCGGCGAGCCGCAGGTCGCGGATCACCTTCGGGTGGAGCAGGCTCACCGTGTAGCTCGCGGTCGAATTGCGGAACCCGGGATGGAACTCCTCGGTGACCGCCGCACCGCCCACCGTCTCGCGCCGCTCCAGCACGCAGACCTTCAGCCCGCGCACAGCGAGATAGCACGCGCACACGAGGCCGTTGTGGCCGGCTCCGACCACCACGGCGTCGTAGCGGCGCGGCGCCGAGGTCATCGGCCTCAGGTGAGCAGGAAGTGGCGAACGGCCGCGACCTGCCGCTCGTCCATCAGCATCGGCGCGTGCCCGCAGCGCGGCACGACGAAGGTCTCGGTGCGCGGTCGGGCGCGCATCTCCTCGAGCGTCTGGGGCAGGAGCAGGTCCGAGTCTTCGCCGCGGATCACGAGGACGGGACCGGCGATCGCGTTCCAGTACGGCCGCAGGTCCACGTCGACGTCGACGGACTGGCGGAAGTTGACCGCCACGCCCGGGTCGTAGCGCACGCGCCACTTGCCGTCCGGATCGCGCCTCGCCGCGTGGACGGAGAGATGGCGCCATTGCTCCGCGGTGAGCTCGCCGAAGGGCGAGACGGAGCGCATCGCCGCCTCGTAGGCCTCGAGGGAATCGAACGCCGGCTCGCGGCCCACGTACTGCGCGAGGCGCGCGAGCGCCGCCTTCGGGATCGTGCAGCCCACGTCGTTCAGCACGAGCCTGCGCACCGGCGAGCCGGGCGAGGCGGCGAGCAGCAGGCCGATGAGCCCGCCCATCGAGGTGCCGACCCAGTCCACCGTGTCGGCCCCCAGGCTCGCCATGAGCGTGACCATGTCGGCGGCATAGACGGGCTGCGCGTAGTCGCGAGGGTCGCGCAGCCAGTCGCTGCGGCCCCTGCCCACGACGTCGGGGCACACGACGCGGTAGGCGTCGGCGAGGCCCCGGGCGAGGTCGTCGAAGTCCCGGCCGTTGCGCGTGAGGCCGTGCACGCACAGCAGCACGCGCGGGTTGCGCGGGTCGCCCCACTCGACGTAGCGCATGCGATGGAACCCGTGCGGATCCAGGCACAGCACGCTGCCTTCACGCATGGCGTTCATCGGCGTCCATCGGTGGATTCAGGGCTCTTCAAGAGCGTCATTCGATCGCGGCGGTGCTCTTCGCGCGCTCGCGGAGGAGGAATTTCTGGATCTTGCCGGTGGATGTGCGCGGGAGCGGCCCGAAGACGACCGCCTTCGGCGCCTTGAAGCGCGCCATGCGCGCGCGGCAGAACTCGATCAGCTCGTCGGCGGTCGCCGTCGCGCCCTCCTTGAGCTCGACGAACGCGCAGGGCGTCTCGCCCCATTTGGGATCGGGCTGCGCGACGACCGCCGCGAGGAGCACCGCCGGATGGCCGTGCAGCACGTCCTCCACCTCCTGGGAGGAGATGTTCTCTCCGCCGGAGATGATCACGTCCTTCGAGCGGTCGCGGATCTTCACGTAGCCGTCGGACTGCCGCACCGCGAGGTCGCCGGAATGGAACCAGCCGCCGCGGAAGGCCTCCTCGGTCGCCGCGGGATTGGCGAGGTAGCCCTTCATCGTGATGTTGCCGCGGAACATGATCTCGCCCATGGTCTCGCCGTCGGCGGGCACCTCGCGCATCGTCGCCGGGTCGCGCACCGTCATCCCCTCCTCCAGCAGGTAGGCCACGCCCTGCCGTCCGTTGAGGCGCACCTGCTCCTCGAGCGGCCGCGAGGCCCACTCCGGGTGCTTCGCGCAGACGGCCGCCGGCCCGTAGGTCTCCGTGAGGCCGTAGACGTGCGTGATGTCGAAGCCCATGCGCGCCATCCCCTCGATTACCGCCGCCGGCGGCGGGGCGGCCGCCACGAGGCAGTGGACCTCCTGGTCGATGCCCCTCTTCCATTCGGCCGGCGCGTTGAGCAGCATCGAGTGCACGATCGGCGCGCCGCAGTAGTGCGTGACGCGGTGCTCGCGGATGAGGTCCAGGATCGCTTTCGCCTCGACGCGCCGCAGGCACACGCTCGTTCCCGCCGCCGCCGCCATCGTCCAGTTGAAGCACCAGCCGTTGCAGTGGAACATCGGCAGCGTCCACAGGTACACGGCATGCTTCGGCATCGACCAGTCGAGGATGTTGTTGATCGCGTTGAGGTACGCGCCCCGGTAGTGGTAGACGACGCCCTTGGGGTTGCCGGTCGTGCCCGACGTGTAGTTGAGGGCGATCGCGTCCCACTCGTCGGGCGGGTGGCGCCATTCGAACGCCGGATCGCCCTCTGCGAGCAGCGCCTCGTACTCGATCGCGCCCAGCCGCTCGCCCTCCTCGAAGAGCGCGTCGTCCACGTCCACCACGAGCGGCTTCGCGCGGCAGCGCGCGAGCGCCGCGGCCACGGTGGCGGAGAATTCCCGGTCGGTGAAGAGCGCCTTCGCCCCGCCGTGGTCGAGCATGAAGGCGATCGCCTCGGCGTCGAGCCGCGTGTTGAGCGTGTTGACGATCGCGCCGAGCATGGCCGGCCCGAAGTGCAGCTCGATCATCGCCGGGACGTTGGGCAGCATGGCGGCGACCGTATCGCCGCGCCCGATGCCGCGGCGCTCCAGCGCCGAGGCGAGCCGCCGGCAGCGCTCGTAGGTCTCGCGCCAGGTGCGGCGCGTGGCGCCGTGGATCGCGGAGAGGCGCTCCGGATAGACCGCCGCCGCCTTCGCGAGGAAGGACACCGGCGTGAGGGCCGTGTAGTTCGCGGCGTTCCGCTCCAGACCGCGCGAGTAGGCATCCGTTCCCATCGCTCTCCTCCCCCGGCGCGCAGCGCTCTCAGGCGATGCGCGTCTCCATCTTCGCCGCCAGCCCCGCGACGCGCTCGGCCGCCTTCACCGTGTTGGCGAGCAGCATCGCGATGGTCATGGGCCCCACGCCGCCCGGCACCGGCGTGATCCGCGAAGCCACGGCGGAAGCCGAGGCGTAGTCCACGTCGCCCGCGAGCTTTCCGTCGGGCAGCCGGTTCACGCCCACGTCGATCACGACCGCGCCCGGCTTCACCATCGAGCCCGTGACGAGCCCCGCCCGCCCCGTGGCGACCACCAGGATGTCGCCCTGCCGCGTCATCGCCCCGAGGTCGCGCGTCTTCGAGTGGCAGACGGTGACGGTCGCGCCCGCGTTGACGAGCAGCATCGCCATGGGCTTGCCGACGATGTCGGAGCGCCCCACGACGACCGCGTGCGCCCCTTCCACGGGGATTGCCTCGTGCTCGAGGATCTTCATCACGCCCCAGGGCGTGCAGGGGTAGAAGTTCGCATCTCCCGCGACGAGCGCCCCCACGTTGTGGTAGTGGAACCCGTCGACGTCCTTGTCCGGGGCGATGGCCTCGATCACCGCGCGCTTGTCGAGCGGCTTCGGCAGCGGCATCTGCACGAGGATGCCGTGCACGGCGGGATCGTCGTTCAGCCGGCGCACGAAGGAAAGCACCCGCTCCTGCGAGCTGTCCGCGGGCAGCGCGTGGACCTCGGAGCGCATGCCGATCGATTCGCACGCGAGGGCCTTGTTGCGCACGTAGACCCTGCTCGCCGGGTCCTCGCCCACGATCACGACCGCGAGCCCCGGGACGACGCCCGCCTCCCGCAGGCGCTCGACCCGCACCGCGAGCTCCGCGCGCAGCTCCTGCGCGATCGCCTTGCCGTCGATCGGGCGCGCGCTCACGACTTCGCTCCCCGGGTGCGCCGCGCGCCCGTCTCGTCCACGATGAGGTCGACCGGCTGGTCGTGCGCCTCGTGGGGCAGGCTCTCCACCACGAAGCTCGCGGGCAGCGCCGTCACGCAGTAGGTCGAGGCCGTGCGGCCTGCGAGCAGCCGGTCGAAGTAGCCCGCGCCGTATCCGATCCGGTAGCCGTCCAGGTCGATCGACAGGGCCGGGACGAGGGCGAAGTCCACCTCTCCGATCGAGACCCGCTCGCAGCGCTCCGGGTCGGGCTCGGGGATGTTCCACACGCCCGGCACGAGGTCGCGGTCGAGGTCGCCCACGAGGTGCAGCTCCAGGTGGCGCGGAGGCGGCGTCACCCGCGGGAGCACGATCGCCTTGCCCCCGGCCCGCGCGCGCTCGAGGAGCCCTCGGGTGCTCCATTCGCTGCCGATCGCCAGGGTGGCGAGCACCGAGCGCGCCGAGGCGTAGCGCGCGAGCCCCGCGATGCGCTCCGCGAACGCCGCGGCCATCCGGCCGCGCTCGGCGTCGGGGTATGCGTCCCGGCGGGCGATCATCTCGCGCCGCAGGCCCGCCTTCAGGGAGGGGATGGGAGTGGAGTCCATGGCGCTATTCTAGTGTGTCGCCGCCTCCGGCCGGAATCCGCTATCCTTGCGGCTTTCCCGTGGAGGACACGCCCCCGATGAAGATCGCCACCCTGCTCGCCCTCGGATGCACGGCCGCATTCGCCCTCGCCGCGTCCGCCGCCGACAATCCCTTCTCCGCGTTCAAGGGGAAGATGAAGGCCGGCCTTTACGAGTACCACATGGACGTCGACATGGGCGCGGTGCCCGGCATGCCGCCCGGCATGGGGCGCCAGAGCCACAGCTTCCAGCACTGCGTCACCGACGAGGACATCCACAAGGGCGAGGTGAACAAGGACCAGCGCAGCGCGCCGCGCGACTGCGAAGTGAAGGACTTCCACATGTCGGGCAACACCGCGACCTACAAGATGGTGTGCAACGGCCAGCACCCCATGAGCTCGGAGAACCGCATCACGTTCATGGGCAGCGGCTACGACATGGACATGAAGATGTCGCTCAACGAGGGCGGCCACCCCATGAACATGACGCAGCACATGCAGGCCCGCTACCTCGGAGCCTGCAGCAAGTAGCGGGCGTCCTCAGCGCAGCGCCGAGCGGATCTGCTCCAGCGCCCCGGGATCCTCGATGGTGGTGAGGTCCCCGGGGTCGCGCCCCTCGCAGATCGCCTGGATCGAGCGGCGCAGGAGCTTCCCCGAGCGCGTCTTCGGCAGCGTCGACACGAAGCACACCTTCGCGGGGCGCGCGATCGCCCCGAGCTCGTGGTCGACGGCCGCCATGACCTCCTTCTCCTCGGCCGCCGCGAGCTCCTTCGAGGCGGCGCGGGAGGCGTCCTTCAGCACCGCGAACGCGACCGGCACCTGGCCCTTCACGGAATCGGCCACCCCGACCACGGCCACCTCGGCGACGTTCGGGTGCGACTGGACCGCCTCCTCGATCTCGCGCGTGCCGAGGCGGTGGCCGGCCACGTTGATGACGTCGTCGGTGCGGCCCAGCACGAAGTAGTAGCCGTCCTTGTCGCGCGTCGCCCAGTCGAACGTCGTGTAGACCATCTCGTCGGCGAAGGACTTGTAGTACGTCTGCACGTAGCGCTCGTCGTCGCCCCACACCGTGGTCATCGCCCCCGGGGGCAGCGGCGGCACGATGCACAGCACGCCCTTCTCGTCCGTGCCCACCTCGCGTCCCGTCTCCTCGTGCTTGAGCTTCACCCGGTAGCCGTACGCGGCGAACGACGGCGAGCCGAACTTGCGCGGCGTGTCCTCGACGCCCGGGCACGCGGTGAGGATCGGCCAGCCCGATTCGGTCTGCCAGTAGTTGTCCACGACCTCGCAGCCCAGGGACTCGGCGACCCAGCGCGCGGTGGGCTCGTCGAGCGGCTCGCCGGCGAGGAAGAGGTAGCGCAGGCTCGACGTGTCGTACTTCCTCATCCACGCCGGGTCCTGCTTCTTGAGCACCCGGATCGCGGTGGGCGAGGTGAACATCGAGGTGACGCGGTGCTCCTGGACGATGCGCCACCACACGCCCGGGTCGGGACGCACGGGCACGCCCTCGTACATGATCGTGGTGGAGCCGTTGAGGAGCGGCCCGTACACGATGTACGAGTGGCCCACCACCCAGCCGATGTCCGAGGTGGAGAAGTAGGCCTCGCCCGGGTTGCAGCAGAAGATGTGCTTCATCGAGGCGGCGAGCGCGACCGCATGGCCGCCGGTGTCGCGCTGCACTCCCTTGGGCCTCCCGGTCGTGCCGCTCGTGTAGAGGATGTACGAGGGCTCGTTCGACTCGAGCCAGGCGACGGGAACGCTCACCGGCCCCTGCTTCTCGCGCGCCTCGGCGTAGTCCACGTCGCGCCCCGCGACGCGCGCGAACGACTTGTCGAGGCCGCGATCCACGATGAGCACCTTCGCGGGCGGCGACTTCGCGAGCCGGATCGACTCGTCCACGAGGGGCTTGAGCGGGATCATCCTGCCCATGCGCATGCCCGCGTCGGCCGTGACCATCACCTTGGGCCGGGCGTCGTCGATGCGCGCCGCAAGGCTCGCCGCGGCGAACCCGCCGAAGACGACCGAGTGGATCGCGCCCAGCCGCACCGTGGCGAGCATCGCGAACACCGCCTCGGGAATCATCGGCATGTAGATCAGCACGCGGTCGCCGCGGCCCACGCCCATCGAGCGCAGCAGCCCCGCGCAGCGGTTCACCTCGTCGTGCAGCTGCGCGAAGGTATAGGTGCGCCCCTGGTCGACTTCCGTCGACACCCACACGAGGGCCGGCTGCGAGGCGCGCTTCGCGAGGTGGCGGTCCACGGCGTTGTGGCAGAGGTTGGTCTCCCCGCCCACGAACCACGAGCGGAACGGCGGCTTCGAGTAGTCGAGCACCTTGCGGAAGGGCTTGTGCCAGTCGATCCGCTTCGCCTGCTCTGCCCAGAAGGCCTCGGGATCGCGGATCGAGCGCTCGTAAAAGTCGCCGAAGGCCACCTTCGTGTCGTCGATCGTCGTCATCGCTGCTCCTCCTCCTAGCGGTCGACCTGCACCACCAGCCGGCCGCGCACCTTGCCGGCGATCACCTCCGGCGACCTCGCGATCGCCTCGGCGAGCCCGATGTCGGTGACCATGGAACCGAGCTTGCGCCGGTCGAGCTGGGTCGCGAGCCGCCGCCACGCCTCGAGCCGGCGCTCCATCGGCGCGGTCACGCTGTTCACGCCCGCGAGCGTCACCCCGCGCAGGATGAAGGGCGCCACGGTCGCCGGGAAGTCCATCCCCTGCGCGAGCCCGCACGCGGCCACCGCCCCCTCGGACATCGTCTGCGCGCAGGCGTTGGCGAGCGTGTGGCTTCCCACGGAATCGACCACACCCGCCCAGCGCTCCTTCTGCAGGGGCTTGCCGGGCTGCGAGAGGGCCGCGCGGTCCACGACCTCGGCCGCGCCCAGGGATTCGAGGTAAGCCTTCTCGGCCGCCTTGCCCGTCGAGGCGACCACGCGGTAGCCGAGCCCCGCGAGGATCGCCACCGCCACGCTTCCCACGCCCCCGGTGGCCCCGGTCACGAGCACGTCGCCGCGCCCCTTCGCGAGCCCCAGCCGCTCGAGCGCCATCACGCAGAGCATCGCGGTGTAGCCCGCGGTGCCGATCGCCATCGCCTCGCGCGTGGTCATCCCGTCGGGCACGCGCACCGGCCAGTCGCCCCTGAGCCGCACCTTCTGCGCGAGGCCGCCCCAGTGCGTCTCGCCGAGGCCCCAGCCGTTGAGCACCACGCGGTCGCCGGGCCGCCACGACGGGTGCGCGCTCGCCTCGACGACGCCCGCGCAATCGATGCCCGCCACCATCGGCCACTTGCGCACGATGGGCGACTTGTCGGTGATGGCGAGCGCGTCCTTGTAGTTGACCGTTGAGTATTCGACGCGCACCGTCACGTTGCCCTCGGGCAGGTCGTCGTCGCCGATCTCGGCCACGCGCGCCTCGAACCGGTCCGCTTCCCGGGTGAGCAGGATCGCTTTCATGGCTCCTATTATTCGCCTATTCGGAAACGGGGTCAGCGCCTCATTGGGAGAGGAGCGCGGGATTTTCGGCCGAGGCGTGCTTGCGCGCAAAGTAGCCGCGCGACTGCATCTCGAGGAGGCGGCTCGCCGTTCGGGCGAACTCCGAGCGCAGCGTCCGTTCGGCCCCCGAGGAGCCCTCCGCGGCCTCCGCGAGCAGCGCCTCGGGCGGCGCCTCGGCCGTCACGACGAGCTTCACGCGCTGGTCGTAGAAGACGTCCACGAGCCACGTGAAGCGCCGCGCGGCGTCCATCGCCGCGGCTCCCAGCCGCGGCACGTTCGAGACGAGCACGGTGTGGTAGGCGCTCGCGATCTCGAGGTAGTCGGTCTGGGAGCGGGGCTTCACGCAGGCTTCCGCGAAATCGATCCAGATCACGCCCTTCGCGCGGCGCCGGAAGGCGAGCGGGCGGCCGCCGGCCTCGATCGTCCCGTCCTCGGCGTAGCTCGCCTTGGTCATCGCCTCGAAGAAACGGGCGAGGTGCGCGTCGGACTCCCCGTCGAGGGGCGAGTAGTACACCGACAGCGCATCGAGCAGCCGGCGGCGGTGGTCGACCGAGCCCCCGAGGTGCACCACGTCGAGCTCCCGCTCGAGGATCGCGATCGCCGGCAGGAACCGCGCGCGCTGCAGGCCGTTCGGGTAGAGGTCGGCGGGACTGTAGTTGGACGTCAGCACCAGCACGACGCCCTTGGCGATGAGCAGCTCCAGGAGGCGCCCCAGGATCATCGCGTCGGCGATGTCGCTCACGTGGAACTCGTCGAAGGCGAGGAGCCTGAGCTCCCGGGCGATCTCCGTGGAGATGGCGTCGAGCGGATCCTCCCTGCCGGGCAGCGCCCGCAGGCGCGCGTGGATCTCGCGCATGAACTCGTGGAAGTGCACGCGGCGCTTGCGGCGGTGGCGCGAAACCTTGAAGAACGCGTCCATCATGAGCGACTTGCCGCGCCCCACCCCGCCCCAGATGTACATCCCGCGCGGCGGGCGGCGCCCCGCGCCGAGGTTGGTCACCAGGCGGTTGAGCTTGCCCTGCCGGTACTGGCGGTAGTCCTCGAGCTGCTCGAAGAGGCGCTGCAGCTTCTCGAGCACGCGCAGCTGCTCCGCGTCGGTCTCGAAGTCGGCGCGCTGGCTGAAGTGCCAGTACCACTCGAGCGGGCCCGAGAAATCCCCCGCGTCGAGCTCCTCGTCGCGCTCCTCCGGAATCGCGAACTCTTCGGCCGGCTGCATCCGTCTACATGTTGAGCGAGCGCTTGTCGACGTTGAGCGCCGCCTCGCGGATCGCCTCGGAGAGCGTCGGATGGGCGTGGACGATGCGCGCGATGTCCTCGGCGGCTCCGTGGAACTCCATGGTGGTCACGGCCTCCTGGATGATGTCGGAGGCCCGGGCGTGGATCACGTGCACGCCGAGCACCCGGTCGGTCTCGGCGTCGGCCACCACCTTCGCGAATCCGACCGTCTCGCCCGTGCCCAGGGCGCGACCGTTGATCGAGAACGGGAACTGCCCGGCCTTCACCGTACGGCCCTCGGCCGTCGCCTGCCGCTCGCCCAGGCCCACCCAGGCGATCTCCGGGTTCGTGTAGATGATCCACGGGATCGACGCGTAATCGATGAACGGCTCCTGGCCGGCGACGAGCTCGGCGGCCATCACGCCTTCGTCCTCCGCCTTGTGGGCGAGCATGGGGCCGCGCACGACGTCGCCGATGGCGTACACGCCCGGCAGGTTCGTGCGGCAGCGCCCGTCGACCTCCACGAACCCGCGCTCGTCCACCTTGAGGCCGACGGCGTCGGCGCCGAGGCCCTCGGTGTTCGGCACGCGCCCCACGCTCACGACGAGCTTGTCGCACTCGAGCTTCTGCGCGGCGCCCGAGGCGTCGGCGTACTCGACCGAGACGCCGGGCTTGCGCGCGGCGACCTTGCCGATCTTCACCCCCAGGCGGATGTCGAGCCCCTGCGCCTGCGTGAGCTGCTTCCACGCCTCCTTCGCCACGGCCTCGTCGCACGCCCCGAGGAACGCCGGCAGCGCTTCCAGGATCGTCACCTCGGAGCCGAGCCGCCGCCAGACGCTGCCGAGCTCCAGCCCGATCACGCCTGCGCCGATGACGCCCAGGCGCTTCGGCGGCGCGCCGAACGCGAGCGCGCCCTCGTTGTCGCAGATCGTCTCGTTGTCCACGGCGACGCCGGGGAGCGGGCGGGGCTTCGAGCCCGTCGCCACGATCACGCTCTTCGCCTGCACGGTCTCGGGCGGGCCCACGCCCGCCACCTCGATCGCATAGCCCTCGTCGCCGCGCGCGACGAAGCGCCCGAAGCCCTGCAGCCACGCGACCTTGTTCTTCCTGAAGAGGAACTCGATCCCCTTCGTCATCTTCGAGACGACCGCCTCCTTGCGCGCCTGCATCTTCGCCACGTCGATCTTCACGCCGGTCGCGGTGATCCCGTGGGCCTCGAGGTGCCCGCGCGCGTTCTCGTAGGCCTCCGAGGAGGCGAGCAGCGCCTTCGAGGGGATGCAGCCCACGTTCAGGCACGTGCCGCCGAGGGCGAGCTCGCCCTTCGCGTTGCGCCAGCCCTCCACGCACGCGGTCTTCAACCCGAGCTGCGCGGCGCGGATCGCGGCGATGTAGCCGCCGGGGCCCGCGCCGATCACGACGACGTCGAATGTCTGGGCCATGGGGTGTCCGTCATCTCAGCCAGAAGCGCGCGATGTGCACGCCGAGGCCCGCGCAGATCCCGGCCGCCCACGGCGGCACGTCGCGCAGGAGGAGCGGCGGGTGCTTGAGCAGCCGCAGCAGCCAGAAGGTCACCGCCACCGCGATCCCCACGGCGAGCGACACCGCGAAGTGGCGCGGCAGGTAGATGCCCAGCTCCGCGTCGAGGAACACGGTGAGGAAGCCCACGAGGAGCGAGCCGGCGACGAAGAGGACGGCCCGCCACGCGAGCGAGGCCGCCGTGAGGCGCCGCTTCCTGCGTCCCACGCCTCAGAGGTCCAGCAGGAGGCGCGCGGGGTCCTCGAGCGCCTCCTTCATCGCGACGAGCGAGAGCACCGCCTCGCGCCCGTCGATGATGCGGTGGTCGTAGGACAGCGCCAGGTAGTTCATGGGGCGGATCACGATCTGCCCGTTCTCGACGACCGGGCGGTCCTTGGTCGCGTGGATGCCGAGGATCGCGCTCTGCGGCGGGTTGATGATCGGCGTGGACAGCATCGAGCCGAAGACGCCCCCGTTGGAGATCGAGAACGTGCCCCCGGTGAGCTCCTCGAGCGTGATCTTGCCGTCCTTCGCGCGCCGCCCGAAGTCGGCGACCGCCTGCTCGATCTCGGCGATCGACAGGAGGTCGGCGTTGCGCAGGATGGGGACCACGAGGCCCCGCTCGCTGCCCACCGCGATGCCGATGTCGTAGTAGCCGTGGTAGACGATGTCGGACCCGTCGATGGAGGCGTTCACGATCGGGTACTTGCGCAGCGCGTGCACCGCGGCCTTCACGAAGAACGACATGAAGCCGAGCTTCACGCCGTGCTCCTTCTCGAAGCGCTCGCGGTAGCGCGCGCGCAGCTCCATCACCGGGGCCATGTTGACCTCGTTGAAGGTCGTGAGGATGGCCGCGGTCGCCTGCGACTGCACGAGCCGCTCGGCCACCCGCTGGCGCAGGCGCGACATCGGCACGCGCTGCTCGGTCCGGCTGCCCGTGGGAATCTGGATGGCGGGCGCCGGGCGCGCCGCGGGCGGGGGTGGGGGCGCCGCAGGCGACGGTGCGGCCGGGGCCGGCGCGGCGGGCGCGGCGAGCACGTCGCCCTTGGTCACGCGGCCGTCGCGGCCGCTGCCCTGCAGCCACGCGGTGTTGACGCCCTTCTCGGCGGCGAGCTTCGCGGCGGAGGGCGAGGCGGCGCGCGCCGCGGCCGGTGCCGGGGCCGCCTTCGCTGCGGCCGCGGCGGCCGCCGGCGCGGGGGCCGCGGCCGGCTTCTCGACGCCCGCCGGGGCGACGGTCGCCGCCGCCTCGGTGTCGATCACGGCGATCAGCTCGCCGCTCGTGACGCTCTCGCCGTCGTTCTTGACGATCCTCGCGAGCACGCCGTCGGCGGGCGCGGGAAGCTCGAGCACGACCTTGTCGGTCTCGATGTCGATCAGGTTCTCGTCGCGCTTGACCGCCTCGCCGGGCTTCTTGCGCCAGGCGACGAGAGTCGCCTCCGAGACCGACTCCGACAGCTGCGGGACCTTCACGTCGACTTGCATGGGAACCTCCTCGCCGCCCGGCCTCAGGCGGCCTGCTTGCGCGAGCCCGCCTCGAGGCCGAGGGCCTCCTCGACGAGCGCCTTCTGCTGCTCGGTGTGCAGCTGCATGTAGCCCACGGCGGGTGCGGCCGACGACGGGCGCCCCGCGTAGGCGAGCTCCTGGTCGGGCCTCATGTGCCGCAGCAGGTAGTGCTGGATGCGGTGCCAGGCGCCCTGGTTGCGCGGCTCCTCCTGCGCCCACACGACGTGCTTCGCGTTCGGGTAGAGCTCGAGCTGCGCGGCGAACTCCTCGTGGGGGAAGGGATAGAGCTGCTCGATGCGCACGATCGCGACGTCCTCCACCCCGCGCTTCGCGCGCTCGGCGGCGATGTCGTAGTACGCCTTGCCCGAGCAGGCGACGAGGCGCTTCACCTTCTTCGGCGTGAGCTTCTCCACCTCGGGAATCACGACCTGGAAGCCGCCGCCCGCCAGGTCCGCGAGCGGCGAGGTCGCCTCCTTCTTGCGCAGCAGGCTCTTCGGCGTCATCACGATGAGGGGCTTCCTCAGGGGCCGCTCGACCTGGCGGCGGATCATGTGGAAGAACTGCGCCGCCGTCGAGGGGACGCACACCTGGATGTTGTGCTCGGCGCACAGCTGCAGGTAGCGCTCGAGGCGCGCCGAGGAGTGCTCGGGCCCCTGCCCCTCGTAGCCGTGGGGCAGGAACATCGTGAGGCCGCACAGCCGCCCCCACTTCGCCTCGCCCGAGGCGATGAACTGGTCGATCACCACCTGCGCGCCGTTCGCGAAGTCGCCGAACTGCGCCTCCCAGATCACGAGCTCGAAGGGCTGCGCGGTCGCGTAGCCGTACTCGAAGCCGAGCACCGCCTCTTCCGAGAGCACCGAGTCGATCACGAGGAAGTTCGCCTGGCCGGTGCGGATGTTCTGCAGCGGCACGTACACGCCCGAGTCCCAGCGTTCGCGGTTCTGGTCGTGCAGGACCGCGTGGCGGTGCGCGAAGGTGCCCCGTCCGGAGTCCTGCCCCGAGAGGCGCACCGGATGCCCCTCGTCGACGAGCGAGGCGTAGGCGAGGTTCTCCGCCATGCCCCAGTCGAGCGGGGCCTTGCCTTCGCCCATCTCGCGGCGCGCGGCGAGCAGGCGCTCGACCGACGGGTGCAGCTTGAAGTCCGGCGGCACGTCGGTGAGGCGCGAGGCGTAGTGCTTGAGCTTCGCGAGCGGCACGGCCGTCTGCGCGGGATGGCGCCAGTCCACGCCCACGTACGGCGCCCAGTCGATCGCGAGCGCCGACTTGAGCCCGTAGAGGATCTTCGGGTTCGTGCCCTTGCCCGCGTCCAGGGCCCCGCGCACGCTCGTCACCAGCTCGTCGCCGTACCCGGGCGCGACGACGCCTTCGCGCTCGAGGAGGTCCGCGTAGAGCTTGCGGGTGCCCGGGTGCTGCGCGATCTTCTTGTACATGAGCGGCTGGGTCACGAAGGGCTCGTCCTGCTCGTTGTGGCCGAGGCGGCGGAAGCAGACGAGGTCGACCACGACGTCCTTGTGGTAGCGCTGCCGGTAGTCGAGCGCGACGGCGGCCACCATGACGCACGCCTCGGGGTCGTCGCCGTTCACGTGGAAGACGGGCGCCTCGACCATCTTGGCGATGTCGGTCGCGTACAGGGACGAGCGCGCGTCGCGGGTGTCCGAGGTGGTGAAGCCGATCTGGTTGTTCACCACGAGGTGCACGGTGCCGCCGGTCTTGTAGCCGCGCGTCTGCGACAGCTCCAGCGTCTCCATGATCACGCCCTGGCCCGCGAAGGCCGCGTCGCCGTGGATGAGCAGCGGCAGCACCTGGTCGCCCGTGTGGTCGCCCCGGCGGTGCTGGCGCGCGCGCACCGAGCCCTCGACCACGGGGTCGACGATCTCCAGGTGCGACGGGTTGAAGGCGAGCGTGAGGTGCACGGTGCCGCCCGCGGTCCGGATGTCCGACGAGAAGCCCTGGTGGTACTTCACGTCGCCCGACTGCAGCTCCAAGGCGTGCTTGCCCTCGAACTCGGAGAAGAGGTCCGCGGGGATCTTGCCGAGGTTGTTCACGAGCACGTTCAGGCGCCCGCGGTGCGCCATGCCGATCACGACTTCCTTGGCGCCGCCCGCGCCCGCGTTCTCGATGATCGTGTCGAGCATCGGGATCATGCTCTCGCCGCCCTCGCCGGAGAAGCGCTTCTGGCCCACGTAGCGCGTGTGGAGGTACCGCTCGAGCGTCTCCGAGGCGGTGAGGCGCTCGAGGATGGCGCGCTTCTCCCCGGCCGAGAAGCTCGGCGTGGAAAGCGTCCCCTCGAAGCGCTGCTGGATCCAGCGCTTCTCCTCGGTGGAGGAGATGTACATGTACTCGATGCCCACGGTGCCGCAGTAGGTCTTCTTCACCGCCGCGACGATGTCGGCGAGCTTCATCGGGCCCTTCGCGCCCTGCCATGACCCCGGCGAGAACTCGCGGTCCATGTCGGCCTCGGTGAACCCGTAGTAGGCGAGCTCGAGCTCGGGGACCGGCGTGAGCTCGAGGCGCTTGAGGGGGTCGAGCTGGGAGTAGCGCGAGCCCATGACGCGGTGCGCGCGGATGAACTGCAGCACCTTGAGCGACTTGTCGTCGCCCGCGGCGGCCGGCGCCGCCGGCGCGGCTGCGCGGCGCGCGAGCCCCTCGAAGGCCGCGACCACCGGCGCGTGCGGCACGTCCCGGGCGCCGCCGCCCGCCTGCCACGCGTCGAACTGCGCGCGCCACTCCGGGGGGACGGAGGCCGGATCGGCGAGGTAGCGCTCGTAGAGCTCCTCGACGAAGGGCGCGTTGGCGCCGTACAGGGCGGAGGAGGCTTCGAATTCCTTCATCGGGCTGGGCATGTCGTTTCCTCGATCACACGGTCGCGCGGCGCGGGCACGGCTCTCGCTATCCCCGCTTCGCGATGGGCACCACGTCGCGCTTCGTGGGCCCGTTGTAGAGCTGCCGCGGCCGGCCGATCTTCTGCTCCGGGTCGGAGATCATCTCGTTCCATTGCGCGATCCATCCCACGGTGCGGGCGAGCGAGAAGATGCAGGTGAACATCGAGGTCGGGATCCCGAGGGCGCTCTGCACGATCCCGGAGTAGAAGTCGACGTTCGGGTAGAGCTTGCGCGACACGAAGTACTCGTCCTCGAGCGCGATCTTCTCGAGGGCCATCGCGAGCTTGAGCAGCGGCGCGTCGTGCATGTCGAGCGCGTCGAGCACCTCGCGGGTGGTCTCCTGCATGAGCTTCGCGCGCGGGTCGTAGTTCTTGTAGACGCGGTGGCCGAAGCCCATGAGCTTCACGCCCGAGTTCTTGTCCTTCACCTTCTTGATGAACTCGCCCAATTTCGCCACGCCCCCCTCGCGCTCCAGGTCGATCAGCATCTGCAGCGCCGCCTCGTTGGCGCCGCCGTGGGCCGGGCCCCAGAGGCAGGCGATGCCCGCGGCGATGCAGGCGAACGGGTTGGCCCCCGAGGAGCCGGCGAGGCGCACCGTCGAGGTCGAGGCGTTCTGCTCGTGGTCGGCGTGCAGGATGAAGATGCGGTCGAGCGCGCGCACGAGCACGTCGTTCACCTCGTACTCCTCGGCCGGCACCCCGAACATCATGCGCATGAAGTTGGCGGTGTACGAGAGGTCGTTCCTCGGGTACATGAACGGCTGGCCGACGTTGTACTTGTAGGCCATCGCGACGATCGTGGGCAGCTTCGCGATCAGGCGGAAGGCCGACACCTCGCGGTGCGACGGGTCGGTGATGTCGAGGGAATCGTGGTAGAAGGCCGACAGCGCCCCCACCACGCCCACCATCACCGCCATGGGATGCGAGTCGCGCCGGAAGCCGGAGTAGAAGCGCGCGAGCTGCTCGTGCACCATCGTGTGGTGCGAGACGGTGTGGTGGAACCTGTCCTTCTCGCCCTGCGTGGGCAGCTCGCCGTAGAGCAGCAGGTAGCACACCTCGAGGAAGTCGCAGTGCACCGCGAGCTGCTCGATCGGGTAGCCGCGGTAGAGGAGCACGCCCTGGTCACCGTCGATGTAGGTGATCTTCGAGGCGCAGCTCGCCGTCGACAGGAACCCCGGGTCGTAGGTGAACATGCCGGTCTTGCCGTAGAGCGCGCGGATGTCGACCACGTCCGGCCCGATCGAGCCGCCGTAGACCGGGAAATCCAGGCTCTTGCCGCCGCCGTCGTAGCTCAGTGTCGCCTTGCCTTTCGCATCCATCGTCGCAAGCTCCGTCGTTCGCGCGCGCCCTTCAGGCGGCGCGCAGCTTCTCCAGCACACCCCGCAGCGCCGGCTCCGGGGCCCCGGCCCTTCCCATCACGAGGTCCAGCAGGTCGTTGTCGGGCAGCCGAAGCAGGGCCTCCAGCGCGGCCGCCTCCTCCTCCGTCATCCTCGCGCCCGGCCCCGCCCAGAAGCGGTCGAAGACCAGGTCCAGCTCCAGCAATCCCCTGCGGCTTCTCCAGCGGAGGCGCTGCAGGACCTTCGAATCCATGCGGCCGCGCGCCCCGCGCTACACCGCCCTCTTCGCGAGCAGCGTCCGGATCCTGCCGATCGCGAGCGAGGGGTTGAGCCCCTTGGGGCACACGTCGACGCAGTTCATGATCGTATGGCAACGGAAGAGCCGGTACGGATCCTCCAGGTTGTCGAGGCGCTCGTTCACCGCCGTGTCGCGGCTGTCG